>NC_015574.1:0-600000 GCF_000214725.1 Methanobacterium paludis
AAAACCGAATTTAAAGGCACAATACACAATAAAATATTTATATTATAAGTTATAACTTATAATTTAGAAGTTATACTTTAGAACTTATAACCAATATGGGGGAGGATTATATGGCTGAAATAATTGCGATATTGAACCAGAAGGGTGGATGCGGTAAAACTACAACTGCTGTGAATCTTTCAGCAGCACTGGCCACCATGGGTAGAAGAGTTTTGGTAATAGATATGGACCCGCAGGGCAATGCAACAACGGGGCTGGGAATAGAGAAGAACGCCCATGATAGCACAATATACTCGGTTTTAACGGGTCAGGATCACCTAAAAGATGCGATACTGGGCACTGAAATTCCAGGACTTGACATGATACCCAGCAACATATCCCTGAGCGGTGCAGAGATCGAGCTCAGTAAGGAAGTGGGATACCATGCCATACTGGACATGGCAATGGACGGTGTTTCCTACAATTACGATTACATCTTCATAGATGTGCCTCCATCACTTGGTATACTGACTATAAACTGTCTTGTGGCTGCTGACAGTGTTATAATTCCGATTCAAGCGGAGTTCTATGCGCTTGAGGGAATGGCGGATCTTTTAGAGGCAATCCAACTGGTTGAAACCAGGTTGAAAAGTCCAGCACCAATAAAAGGAATTCTCCTCACACTTTACGACTCAAGGACACGACTTGGAAGGGATGTTTATGAAAACGTCAAGGAGTACTTTGGACAAACAGAAAACATCTTTAAAACAACCATCCCGCGCAATGTAAGACTTGCAGAGGCTCCAAGTCATGGAAAACCATGCATAACCTATGACGAGGAGAGCCGCGGCTCTTTAGCTTACATGGAACTTGCAAAGGAGATCATCAATCTGGAGGGCGGGGAGGACAATAAATGACCTCCAGAAAGAAACAGGGTAGTGCACTTGGAAGGGGGCTTGATGCCCTTATAAGGCCTGATATTGAGGAACAATCAGAAAGGGCAGCAAAAAATGAAGAAATTGAGGATATTAAAGAAGCGGAAGAAACTGACTCTCAAACAAATAAATCTCAAACAAAACTGAAAAAACCCAAAAATCGTCAAAAAACTCAGAGGGACACCGAGGACAATACTCAAAAAGATACTAAAGACACTAAAAATGATGTCAAAACTTCGACTCAAGATCTGGACGTTGATGAGGATCTGATGGAGAGGGTGATGCTCGAGGTTGGTAAAAACCCTAGGATATCCCTGTGGTCCGCCAAGTCTGCGGCAGTTTTAAGGTATTTAAAAAACACCAAACCTGCATTCAGTATAAGTAAGGAAGCTTCAGCCCTGATTGAGGCTGCGGTGAAGGATAAATACCCTGATCTCTGGGAGTTATTTGAGAAAGAGGGTCTGTGATTATATTATAAGTTATAACTTAGATCTTAAAAGTGGGTCAGTTAAAACTTATAACCGGATCACTTATAACTTATAATTGAGTCAGTTATAACTTATAAGTTACAAGTTATAATTCAATTTATAATTAAAAATTCCCGGTTTTTACTTAAAAAACTTTAAAAAATAGATTAGATCGAAAAATAATTCTTATAAACATATTTTTTTTCAAATTAAAAATTAATGAAGACCTAAAATCCTAGAGTGGCCTGGTAGGTTCTGTTCAGTTTTATAAAGGGTTCAGCCCTTGATACAACAACACCGATATCTTTAAGCTCTTCCATTTTATTGAAAGATCTTCCCCTTTTTCTTAAACTAACTATCCTGTTTGCAGATATTTTTCCTATACCTGGAACCCTGAGAAGTTCCCTGTAGGATGCAGCATTGACCTCAACAGGGAATCTGTCCATGTTGGAAAGTGCAGCATAGTACTTTGGATCCTCATCAAGCTGCATGTTACCATCATCATCGAACACGAGTTCATCAAGGTCAAACTTGTAGGAATTAATCAGATAATCCGCCTGATAAAGTCTTGAACTCCTTTTGGGGTTTGGTTCCTCATGATTTTCAAGTGGGGTGTCCTTTATAGGGGTGAACTTACTGAAGTAGCTCCGTTTTATCTGGAGTTTGTCGTAGAGCCACTTCACCCTATCCATGATCTCCTTATCTGTTTCATCTGAAGCACCCACTATGAACTGGGTTGTCTGGCCGGATGGTGCAAGGTTTTTATCCTTTTTTCCAAGTCGTTTGATCCATTTCATACGCCTTATGATGTCGGTTTCATAATTTTTGGTGGTTGTAAGTTCATCAAAGCCTTCTGGGGTTGCAGCCTCCATGTTAATGCTAACACGGTCAGCCAGAGTCATTGCCCTCTTGATAAGATCGTATGAACCGCCTGGAAGTATTTTAAGGTGTATGTAACCCTTGTACTCGTGTTCCATCCGAAGCTTCCTTGCAACCTCCACCATGTTTTCCATGGAAGTTTCAGCGTCATGATGAATGCCTGAACTTAAAAATAACCCTTCAACGTACCGATTGTTGTAGTAATCGAGAAAGATAGATGTTAATTCTTCAGGAGAGAACTCTGCCCTGTTGAACTTGTGTTTGTTGTAGTTGACACAGTAGCGACAGTCGTTTGAACATTTGTTGGTCATAAGCACTTTGAAAAGTGGAACTGTGCACCCGTCTCTGGTGCTTGCATTGTAGATTCCCGGGATCTTACCCGATAGAAAGTTATCTACGTTGAAGTTTGCATAGTTGCACCTGTCGTACTTTGCAGATTCTCCCAGAACCTTCAGCTTCTTTGCATTGTTCATTGTATCTCCTATGTGAAAAGTTGTTAATCAAATTAATGTTAACGTTATGTGACAATGCTTAAAGATAACACTTAAAGATAACAATGTTCAACATAATCTAAACATAATAATAGTCACCTAATTTAAACTTTAAAAAAAAACCAGAATAATTATAAAATCATAAAAAACCTAGAATTTAAACCCGGAATCAAAGGAGAACAAAAGATGATAACCGAGATTATAATTGGAATAGTCATTGTACTGATTTTACTTGCCATCATAGTTTTTTACAACAGCCTGGTACAGCTTAGAAACCGTGTTAAGAATGCATGGTCTCAAATAGATGTTCAACTTAAAAGGAGAACAGATCTGATTCCAAACCTGGTGGAAACAGTAAAGGGATACGCTAAACACGAAAAAACAGTCTTTGAAGATGTTACAAATGCAAGATCAAGTCTTATGAATGCAAAAACCGTGGCCGAAAATGAAAAGGCTAATAACCAGTTAACAGGTGCCCTAAAAACACTGTTTGCGGTGGCTGAAAATTATCCAAACCTCAAGGCCAATGAAAACTTCAGGGATCTTCAGGCACAGCTTTCCCAGACAGAGGATAAGATAGCTTACTCCAGACAGTTCTACAACGACACAGTTTTAATGTACAACAACAAGTGTCAGATGTTCCCAAGCAACATCATAGCATCACTATTCAAGTTTAAAGAAGCAGAATTCTTTGAAATAGCTGAAAGTGAAACTAAAACACCGAAAGTAGAATTTTAGAGGTAGTAAAAAATGGATAAAAAGCGTATTTCATTCATTTTTCTCCTTTTAATTTCACTTTTAACATTATCTGGTGCAGTCTACGCTGCTGGTAGCAGCAGTTCTTCATCCTACTCCATACCAAGCATCCACACGGATCTATTTGTTCAAAATGACGGCACCCTACATGTGAAAGAACTGATACACTACTCTTTTTCTGGAACCTTCCACGGAGTTTACAGGGATATACCCTTAACCAGTGGCCAGTCCCTGGAAAATATAAAAGTTTCAAGTCAGGGAGCTTATTCTACCTATAATGTTACAAATAATGGCACTGGGGACCGTATTACAGTGTATCTTTATTCGGATTCTCAAAAAACGATTCCTGTAACTGATAAGGATGTGGATGTTACAATTGAATACGATTTTCTCCACGGGATAAAGATCTACAACGATGTTGCAGACCTTCAGTACAAACTGTGGGGTACTGGATGGCAGGTGCCTGTAAATCAGCTAACTGCCAACGTGCACCTTAACTCAAGTCAAGGTGTGGAGTACTGGCTAAACCCCCCGTACTTTGCTAACCAATCCGGTTGGCAAGGAAACGTTTTTCAAGTAAGCACCAACGAACTTGGGAAAGGAGAATATTTTGAGGTGAGAATGGCCATACCGAGAAGTCAGTTCGCAGCCAACCCCCAAAATGGTGTTTTGATAAATCAAAACGGCCTTCAAGCCATAGAAAAAATTCAAAACGACTACCAGAACTCTCTGAATTCCCAAAACTTCTGGAACCATGTTTTTACAGCATTATTGATACTCCTGATGTTCGTTCCATTTATTATATACTTCCTGCTGGGAAGGGAACCTAAAATTGATTACAGGGCAGAATACGAGAGGGATGTTCCAACAGATGATCCCCCAGCTCTTGTAAATGCAATATGTGTTCATGGGGTTTCAAAGGGTATAGGAGAACCTGATATGAATGGGTTCAGGGCCACGATAATGGACCTCATAAACAGGAAGTACCTGACTATGGGAACTGTCTCAAAGGAAAATAAATCCTTCAAAGACTCTTTAATGGGTAAGATCAAGAACCAAGCTCCTAAAAAATCAGTTTATCTCCAGATAAACACAGAAAAAGACCTTTCAAAACTTGAAAACTTTGAGATGGATGTTTTGGATATACTGCGGAAATTTGAGAGGGACGGAACCATAAACCTCGAAGATATGAACCAGGATCTCAAGGATAGGGGTAACGCTGAGGCTTTTAGAGATGCCTATGGAACATGGGAGTACGACCTCAAGAAGAGATTTTTAAGCGATGGAGAGATGGAAAAAATATTCGAAAGAAAGGGTGACAGTTATCTCAAGATATATGCAGTCGGCGCTCTTGTACTGGCATTCATTGTCGGATTCATGACTTTCGGCCAATCCCTTCCCTCTTCGAGGTATCCACTTTATGCGGCCGTAGCACTTGGAGTTATATCACTTATCTCATTGAAACTGCCTGAAGGTATAGCAGGACGCTGGACTACCCATGGTGAAGAATACGATGCCAAATGGAGGAACTTCAAGAAGTACCTCAAGGACTTCAGTTTGATAAAGGAGTATCCACCCGAATCAATTGTAATATGGAACAAGTACCTTGTTTATGCAACGGCACTAGGGGTGGCTGAAAACGTTAGAAAGGCCATGGAAATAAACCTTCCAGAAGAGGAACTTGAAATGAACAACATCTACCTCTTCCATTATTACGGAGGCTACCTGCTTTTGAACTTGGCTTTGAATGCCGGAATGACTTCCGGATTGAATTCAGATGCCGCCGATGCCATCGGAGGATTTGGAGACATAGGTGGAGGATTTGGAGGTGGGGGTGGAGGCGCCTTCTAAATCTAAATTCATCCACTTCTTTTTTTTTATAATTCAATTTTTCATATTCATTTTTTTTATAATCATTTTTTTCAATTTTTACACAAATCAACCCCTCAGCCAATCAGTTATTAACAAAACAAAAATTTAACAAAAAATCTTCCCAACAAATTTTTAAACTAGCCAGTACTACCCATTAACATGAGAGTAGTCCTTGCAGGAACAGGAAGTGCGGTAGGTAAAACAACCATTTCAACGGGAATAATGAAGGCCCTATCAAATAATTACAAAGTCCAACCATTTAAGGTAGGTCCGGACTACATAGATCCCACATATCACACCATGGCCACAGGAAACAGGTCCCGAAATCTGGACTCATTTTTCATGTCCAAAGGCCAGATCAGGGAAACTTTCCAGAGAGCCATGAATATTTCAAAATCTCAACTGGGGATAATTGAAGGTGTCAGAGGACTTTACGAAGGCATGAGTGCGGTGGAAGATGTTGGAAGCACAGCGGCCATGGCAAAAGCCCTTAATGCTCCAGTTGTGCTTATTTTAAACTCACGAAGTCTTGTGCGAAGTGCTGCAGCAATTGTACTCGGATTTAAAAACCTTGATCCAGCTGTCAGGATAGAGGGGGTCATCTTGAACCAGGTTAAAAACAGGAACCACTACCTTAAAACCAAAGAAGCAGTTGAAACCCTTGTGAAAACTCCGGTTATAGGTGGCATTCCACGAGACGATGCCCTGAAAGTTGAAGATAGACACCTTGGACTGGTACCTGCAGTGGAACGTGAGAGCATCCTCCGATCTATAGAAAATTGGGGCCAGGTAATGGAAGAGAACATAGACCTCGATGCGTTACTTTCCATAATGAAAGGTGATGGAAAACTTCCTGAAGGAAGGGAGAAACTCTGGAAGGTGGAAAACCATAAAAAGGTTAAAATTGGCGTTGCAATGGATGAGGTGTTTACATTTTACTACCAAGAGAATTTGGAGGCAATGGAGGCCAACAATGCAGAACTGGTCTACTTCAGCCCTCTCCACGATGAAGAGGTACCCGATGTTGACGCCCTTTACATAGGGGGAGGATACCCTGAAATATTCGAAAAAGAACTCGAATCCAACCAGTCAATGCGAAGCTCCGTTAAAATGGTCCACGATGAGGAAAGGCCAATCTATGCCGAGTGCGGAGGCTTGATGTACCTTACAAAATCCATAAACGGCAGAGATATGTGCAACGTATTTGGATATAACTCACTTATGACGAAAAAGCCCCAGGCATTAAGTTATGTGATTGCAGAGGCTGTAAAAGACAACATAGTACTGAAATCGGGTGAAACCTTCAGAGGACACGAGTTCCATTACTCAAAGGTAGATATGGATGCTGGAAAACTAAAGGATTTAAAACCAGAATTTGCCTTTAAAATCCTCAGGGGAAAGGGAATTACAGATTCAAAAGACGGTTTAATGAGTAAAAATACGGTTGCAAGTTACGTGCATGCACACGTTGCAGCATGCCCAGGATTTGCATCTAATTTCACATCAAGTGCAGCAGATATGGGTTAAACAGAATGAGAATTATATATTTTTATTCGATCATTATTCAACATTTATTTATTCAAAATTCAATTCTATTAATTAAGTTATCAAGTTCCATAAATGGTTAAAAAGAGGACTTAAAAATGAAAATAGCAGTTATAGCAGAAATGGCACCTGCAAAGGCTTTCATACCAATAATAAAGAAATTAGATGCTGAAATCATCGGCCTGACCCATGGCCACGGAGTTGAAGAGCTCATGGGCCAGTACTGTACAGAAATACATAGCATAGGTAAAAGTAGAGGGCAGGGCGCCCAGAAAAGATCCAACGCCAAAATAGCGTCCCTTGTCTTTGAGGATATCTGGAGCGTTGTGAAATCACTGCGGGGAAAGAACGTAGATCTTTTACTCACCTGTGGAAATGCAGGGGACGTGAGAAAAGGATTAGCAGCATCTAAAATCCTTCAAACTCCAACTTTACACATAGAACAAGACATATACAACCCCATAGAAATGATAGCGTTCTCAAACATCATAACCGTGCCTTCAGATCGTTACAAAGATTTTGTAACAAAAAAATACGGCTTCAAGAACGTTAAGGTGATTGGAGGATATCCAATGGCATCTTATGTTAGTGAGGTCCCGTTAGCAAATGTTGATGATGTTAAAGCCCGTTACGGTGTGGATGACTTTCTGGTGCTGGTCTTTGGTGGGGATATAAAGGGTGCAGACATTCCCAATATCATAAAAGATGTTGAAACACTTGAAAGGGATGTTCTGGTTGTGCCCTTTAGGTTTGATACAGATTACGTGCAAAAATGTGTTAATTCTCCAAAATTAAGGGTTTTGGACGGTTATGTGGATTTGCCGGGCCTCATGAAAGCTTCATCTGGAGTTATCTACGCTGCTGGTATGGGGTTAACAATAGAGGCAGGAGTTCTTGGGGTTCCTGCAGTCAAGGTAGCAGGATTTCACAGGCAGCATGCAAGTGTTGACTTGGCAGGGGAACTGGGCATAGAAGTGGCTGAAATTGGTGAGATATCCCGTGCAGTTAGTGACATGAAGGCTCCAAGGGGTAAATGGCTGGCTGAAGGTGGTGAAAAGGCCGTTTCCAATGTTGTATCCCTTGTGAACAACTTTGAAAATGAGAAAGTACCTTCAAGTGGTTTTGGAAGTTTCAAGAAGATCTGGAATGCCAGAAAAGAGTTTCGATAGTTGGAAAGGCATATATTCTTACAAACTAAAATGGCATTATTCCAATAAACAGTTTATCTTATTTTTTTTAGTGATTATGTCATTTAATATTTATTTAATTGTAATTCATAACACTTTAAATCTTTATTTTTAAAATTTAAGGCATACAAACGGGTAAATCTTAACCCCTATAAAAACTTAGCAGTAAAAAATTAAATCAAAAAATACTTATTTGATTATTTTGAATACAATGATGGTGATACAATGGTTGTAAAAATAGGAGTTATTAAATGCGGTAATTTAGGTACCTCTCCTGTAATTGATTTAATGCTTGATGAGAGGGCAGACAGGCCTAATATAAGTGTAAAAAGCTTTGGTTCAGGCGCAAAAATGGGTCCAGAAGAGATTGAAGAAGTCGTACCAAAAGTAGCAGATTTGGACGCTGCTTTTGTAATTTTCATCAGTCCTAACCCAGCTGCTCCGGGCCCTGCTAAGGCAAGGGAATTATTATCAGCAATGGACGTACCAGCAATAATAGTTGGAGACGGTCCAGGTGCAAGGGTAAAAGATGAAATGAACGAACAGGGATTAGGATACATACTCGTTAAGGGCGACCCAATGATCGGTGCAAGAAGAGAGTTCCTAGACCCAACTGAAATGGCATCATTCAATGCTGACGTTATAAAAGTGCTTGCAGCAACCGGTGCATACAGATGCGTTCAGAAAACTCTTGACGCACTAATAGCAGCAGCAGAAGCTGGAGAAGCAATAGAAGTTCCAAAACTGGTCTTAACCAGGGACAAAGCTATAGCAGCAGCAGAATTCAAGAACCCATACGCAAAAGCTAAAGCAATGGCAGCATACACAATTGCTGAAAAAGTAGCTGACATAGACGTAGAAGGATGCTTCATGACTAAAGATGCTGAAAAATACATCCCAATAGTCGCATCTTCCCACGAAATGATAGCAGTAGCAGCTAAACTCGCCGCTGAAGCAAGGGAAATCGAGAAAGCAAACGACACAGTCCTAAGGACACCACACAGTGGAAAAGGTCAATTGGTTTCAAAAACAACTTTAATGAGCAAACCAGAATAAGTTTGTCCTCCTGCAGTCCCTAATGGGCTGCTTTTTTTGTTTTTTACTTGTTTTTAATGATTTATTTTGGATTTTTTTTAAATGAATTTAGTTTTAGAATTTTTTTCTGAAAATAAGAAACTTTTATTGCTTTGGATAATCTAACGGTCTATTTAAATTAATTATGCTACAATTTATTGGTCAATTAAAGTTTAAAGAAATTTAATTAAATAATTAACAAAATAAAGTATTTTATAATTTATTTTTATGGATTTACCAAAGGACTAGGCGTGACGATCCTGGGGTAATATTTAATTACAAGTATGATGTTAATCATTGATATCTTACGTTAATTTAACCAAAAGGTCAAGCCATGAAAAAAGAAACCAGCATAGCAAAGCTAATGGAAAGATTCACCAAAGCAGCCAGCATGCAAAGATGGAACGACCATATCCGGCCGGTAAAGTTCACAGAACTGGATAAACAGGCCCATAAAATGGTAATAGCATATGTATTGGCCAAATCCGAGGAAGAGCGGAGAAAAGAGTATTTGGCCAGTTCAGATGGGGACTTCAAAGCCAAACCACTAAACTGGAAATACTTGATAGAGGGAGGAATATTTGAATTTCTCCACAGACTGATTTTGACGGATATAAAACCTCCAGTGTTCCACAAAATGATAGAAAATAAAGAAACAGAAGAATTATTAAATTCTCATGTTTTCAACGAACTCAAAGGAGATATGGTGGGTTTAAATAAAAAATTTTATAAAAGATTCACTAATTACTTTGAAAATCCGAAAACCGACAATATTGAGCGAAGAATACTTCGAGCTGCACATTACCTTGCAACCAACTGGGAATTTAGGATAATATATCATACTGCACCCTTTATCTACGGCATAGAGGAGACTAAACAGAACATAGAAAACCAGATCGAAGATCACTACGATCTGATTGGTGTTCAAAAACTTTTGCTGGGTAAAAGGTCCTTTGGCTTTGTGGATCTTTGTGGTCAGCTCAGATTCCAGAAAAGATGGGCCCATTCTCCCAGAGTGCCTGAAACATCTGTTCTAGGCCATATGCTCATCGTTGCAATCACTTCCTATCTATGTACCCTGGAAATGAACGTTGATGCCTGTGAAAAGAGATTCTATAACAACTACTTCGGTGGTTTGTTCCATGATCTGCCAGAAGTGTTGACCAAGGACATAATTTCTCCGGTAAAAAGGGTAGATAAAGAGATAGACACGAAGATAAAAGAATACGAACATGAAAAGATGGAAGAAAAGTTACTGCCCCTACTTCCAAAACCATGGCGCAGGGAAATGAGATACTTCACAGGCATTGAGTTTGAGAATAAATCTGAGGCTAAACTTGAGTTAACCGAGTTTAAAAACAGAATAACAGAAAATGGTGAAGTTAGAATGGTTAGAACCATTGAAAGCCAGTACAATAAAGATGAGTACTCTCCCCTCGACGGTGAAATTCTGGATGTTTGTGATAAGATTTCAGCATATTTGGAAGTCATATTATCAATAAAACATGGAATAAAATCTGAATCACTGTTAGAAGGTAAGAAAAAGATTTTTGAAGATTATAAAAATAGAAATATTGCTGGAATTGATTTTGATCAAATATTTGGCTATTTTAATGGAAGGTTAGACTAAAAAGAGATTTTTTTATTATCAATTTCTTTCTTTATTGTTAATTTTTTTTATTGTTAAAAAATGGAAATTTTAATAGTGTAAAGCGTTTTTTAACCAAACAACCTTTCTCTTTCCATCTTCGAGATCTTCCTGGCTCACAGCCAGTCCATTTTCCACAACCTTCAAGTTTCCTACAACCTTGCCGATCTTCCGGTTGGAGCGTGGATTGGAATGTGTAGGAATAATTATCTGGGGTTTAAGTTCTTCGATGAGAGTTATGCCTTTATCTGGAGATAACATCCCTGAAAATGGGTTTGAAAACTGCATGAATGCAATGTCTATTTTATTCAGGGATTCTAATTGTTTTATTGTGAGGTGTTCCTGGCCTATATCACTCATATGGGCTATTCGAAGCCCATCAACCTCAAAAACGTAGATAAAATTGTTGGGGTTGTCGTGGTTGATCATGTCACCCATGTGGGTTGATGCCACGCTGTAGATGTGCACGTCGTTGATCTTGAAATCTTCAAGAGTGGCAGCAGACTTTTTACAGTTTAATCTATCTGTAAATTTAGAATCTACATGATCTGTATGGTTATGGGTATTTATAACAACATCGGGTTGGAGATTCAGTTCTTCTGGACTGGGCATTGAAGTTGGATCTGCAACGATGGTTGTACCCTTTGAGGATATGATAATAAATGAGTTGTAGGGGTTGATCCTGATTTACTCACGGTCTGGATCAGAGTTTTTCCTGTATCATTTTTTAGTTGGGGAAGGATCTTAGTTGAAGGTTTGTTGAAAGCAGAAAGAAATGTTAATATGTCCCTTTTCATTACTTTACACCTTCCTTTTTTTTTAAACATAAAGATATTCCAAAATAAACAAATTACAACCCATTTTATGTAGTTAGTTATATTATATACTTTAACCCCAATTTTTATTATGTTAAAGATCAGAGTTTGCGAATACCTATTTTCCTATTCACAGGTTTACATTGAAAGTGACATGGATGTTTAATGCAATATTTAGAATCCATAATATCAGTTTAGCTATATGATGGGTGAGGTGGATTATTTGGAAAGAAAGGGAGTTATAGGCAGACTTAAAACGCTTTCAAAACCGACTGGAAAACCCCTGTGGGGTGCTGCAGTTCGAACAATGCTTATAATAATTTTAGCCGGAATTTTAGCCAGTTACCTTGGTTTTGGTGAGGGGGTGGGGGCAGTTGTTTCCATAACTCTCTTTGCATGCATCATAATAGACCAGCCACTGCCCTTTCGGAAGGTGCTGCCTCTTGCTGCTGTAGGGGCATTTTTAATGTCCATGGCCTTTGCAAGTGCCTCAATTGCCCTCTTAAGTCTACCAGTTTTCATAGTTTTAACAGCCATCTGGGCATTTTTCCCATTATCCCTCTACATATTTGGAGATGCGGAGGGTCTTTTTGGGTTCATGATATTCTCATCTTACTTCATAGCGACTACACTTGTGAAAAGTAGCTTAACAACACTTGGATGGGTTGAATGTGTTCTTTTTGCCTATCTTATAGCTTCCATTCTTCTGGTTTTGAAGTTTTTTGGCAGGGACAGTTACACACGTAAAATGGTAGCTGTAGGTTTCCTTCCACAGACTCACACAAATAAAATGGTGTCAATCAGGAAAAATATGGCTGGATTATCCATTAAAAAATCATTTAACGACCTTTTGAAGGATGGTGTCTACTTAACGGGCCTTAGAGGCTACGGTAAAATGGTACAGTCAAGGCTTTCAGGGAAAACTGCAGAAGTTTTCAGGGGTTTCATGGAAGAATCTGATGCTGTAAGCGCCCAGATCGCAGACCACATAGTGAATAAACGAGGTGGAGTTGACCTTCAAAATCTTAAATCAAAGTTTAAAGAGTTAAACTTCTACAAGGGCGATGTTGATGGTTTGGATGCTGCAAAAAAAGTTTCTAAAACTTTCATGAGCCTGATTGAGGGGGCTAATGCCATGATCTCAGTGGTTCCAACTAATGAAGAACATGTTAAAATCACTTCAACGCACGTTCCAGTGACAGAAACCCTTCGTTCAAAGTTCAATCTGGATTCTCTCTACATACGCCATGCTCTGCGCTTTACAATTGCAATGACAATAGCTCTTCTTTTTATTTACTTGGACCATACAAGGGATGCTCTTTGGATTGCAATGGGTGTTCTCATAATTATCAAGCCGGATGTTACAAGCACTATAGACAACATGATACTGAGGGTTTCATTCAACCTCTTTGCAATTATTTTGGCCATAATACTGGCATTTTTCTTCCCACATGATGTTCTTTTGATATTTGCCCTTTTGGCACTATTCTTCTTCAGGGCATTCTTCCCAACCTACATGGGGCTTTCTGTAATGGCCCTGACCCTATTTGTGGTTTTCATATGGCCCACAGGAACTGTATTTGAAAATGCAGTTGCAAGGCTTGTAGATATATCAATAGGTGCTTTATCCTCATTATTTGTTGTTTATGCGATTTTACCAAAACGTTTAACAATGAATCTGCCAGAACAGCTTTCAAGGGTCATCAAAGCCAACCAGGAATACATGGAAGTTGTTCTTGTATCTGGGGAAGAGTATGACCATAAAAAGGCAACCTCAAAACTTGAAAAAGCATTTTTAGAACACAGCAACCTTGAAGTGGCACTTAAAAAAGTTCAGGACTCTTTTAAGGATGTTTCAGAAGATCTGACAGTTTACGAGGAGATATCTGCTGCAAGTTACAGCCTCACTGCAGATACATCTGCAGTTGCAGGACTCATTGAATATGGTGCTTGGGAAAGAGATCTCACACCGCTTAATGATTTAGGCTCAAAACTTCTTGAAATAATTTCATCTGCAGTTGAAGAGGATAAAAAACCACAGGACTGGCCCGATCTGTCCATTTACAGTAAAATACTCGATGAAGCTCTGGCAGGACACAGGGAACTTGAACAGTACATGAGCTGGATGGCTTCAGATATTCAAATCATGCACGATGAAGTTAAAAAAGCAGCAGAAATGGGAGCCCTTGGAAGGTACAGAGATCTTACTTAAAAATTCGCTTGATGATCTAATAAACTTTGAACTTCTTTATTTTTTCTATTTTGGGCATTTAATCTATTTAACTAGTTTAATCCGTTTTAACTAAATTTAATTCACTTTTAAAAGTTCATTCATTCTTTTTCATCCATTTTCTGGAGTATCTCATTTAAAAGCCCTTTTATTTCTTCGTCATCGGATTTTCTTTCGCTGTGGAAGTCTTTACTCAGTTTTCTGAGTTTTTCAACGTCTTCTTCCCTTTCTTCTCTGAGTTTTTGGAATATCAAACTTGCAATGGATGCTGTGGCATAGCTTGCAAATCCAACACCTGTGAGCATTGTAATGGTTCCTATTATCCTGCCTGTTCCTGTTACCGGTACAATGTCACCGTAGCCTGTGGTTGTCATGGTTGTTATCATGTACCATAGAGAGTCTTCAAAAGTTTGTACATGGGGATTCACTCCGTGTTCTACGAAGAAGAAGAACACAGATCCAAGGAAAAACACGGATGTAACGATTATTATACCGTAACCCAGACCCGTTTCTTTGGAGAGCTTTAAAAATCTAGGGCCTACCTTAATTACAGTTCTTATCATGGCGTAGATCTTCACGATGTTGAAGGCTCCAAAGATTATCAGGGAACCTCCCAGACCCGTAACACTCCAAAAAATGAAGACAATAGGGAACGATGCCACCAACATAACCCAGTTGGTTCTTAAAAACTTTCTTTTATCTTTAAATCTATTTAAACTTATTAAGAAAATAAAAAATGTGAAAATAGAAACAATAACATCGAATTGGAAGATAAGATATATTGTGTTTGGTTTAAGGCTGAAAAATGTGATGGCAAGAAGCAGAATAATGTCCGCTATCATTAGGATTATAAGCAAGGTCACTGCAACTTGAATTAGCTCTCCAAGGCTTTTTTTTAGACTATCATTCATTGAAACAACCTTGTAAGTTTTTTTTAGATAGAATCCATGAAATAGATTAATCAGATCTTACTTAAGTATTAAAGCACACCTTTGGTGCTTGGTATCTTATCGTGTTCAACACGGGATGCATCGTTAAGAGCCCGGGCAAATGCTTTGAATAAAGCTTCTATTTTATGGTGGTCATTTTCTCCTTCGACTTTGGTGTTTATATTTATCATTGCAGAGTTTGCAAAGGATTCAAAGAAGTGTTCAACATTTTCAGTGCTCAGGGTCCCGACTTTCTGATTTGTAAACTCGATATCAAACACAGTGTAACTTCTTCCACCTATGTCAACTGCCACGGTTGCAAGGGAGTCATCCATAGGAACTATGGCATGGGCCATCCGTTTAATACCTCTTTTATTTCCTATTGCTTCTTTAAAAACTTCTCCCAGGAGTATTCCGACATCTTCAACAGTATGGTGGTCGTCGACACCAACGTCTCCATCAGCTTTTACTTCCAGGTCGAAAAATCCGTGTTTTGCAAATGAGTTCAACATGTGGTCGAAAAATTCAATCCCTGTATCCACATGGAACTGACCTTTACCATCTAAGTTTAAAGAAATTTCTATGTTAGTTTCAGAGGTTTTTCTACTCATTTTTTTCTTTCTCATCAGGATCATCTCTTATAACTCTTATGGCACCTTCAGGACATTTTGAAGCGCATATGGTGCATAAATGACAGAAGTTCAGGTTTGTTGCCATGGCTTTATTGTTTATATCCCAGATCTTGGCCCCCTTGGGGCATGCTTCTTTACAGATCCCACAGCCAGTGCATTTGTCCTTATCAACTTCAATCCTCATTCCAACCACCTCTATAATTATAAGTTATAACTTTTAAGTTATAACCTCAGTTTTTTTTATTTATTAATAGGGGCTTCTTTTGGTTTTATAATGCATCATATCATTTGAATACTTATAACTTCTAACTTTTAAGTTATACCTTATAAGTTATAACTTATACGATTTAAAGCTTAATCACCGGCACTGAGGCGGCTTTAAATCCTATGTAAACGGTTTTACCAAGATTTAAATTCAGTTTTTCCCTTGAATATTCTGTAATATCTGCAAAAATACTAACATCCTTATCTAAAGTTAATTTAAGTCGCACCATCCCCTTTTGGAATCCCATTTCTATTATCTCACATTCAAACATATTTCTAACACTTGATTCCTGTGGTTCAAGCATGATAAATATGTCTTCGGGGCTTACTAAGAGTAAAACAGTATCTCCAACCTTTAAATCTTCAATTATTGGAATAATAACCTTTTTAGTGTTCAAAGCAACTTTCGTAATTCTGTTGTCAGTGTCGATCTCAACAACTTTACCTTCTATCTCATTAACCTCGGAGTGCTTTTTTAAAATGCTGTTAAGTTTTGCATACTCCTTTATAACCATTTTACCAATACTTGTAAGCTGACTGCTACCCCCTCCGCCCTTTCCTCCTCTTTTTGTTGCAACAACTGTGGAGTCTAACTCCGCTTCGAGTGTTTCAATATATTTAAGGGCAGTTCTGTATGGGATACCTATTTCTTTTGATGCCTTTGTAATGGAACTGTGTTCCTTTATACCTTTTAAAAGCATGAATTTCTTATAATCCAATATTATGGATTTATTTCCTATTTCCAATCTGTACTCTGGGCTTCCGATTGAGTCAATCATAAGACATCTCCATTAAACACTTGTTTAAATTAGGTTGTAAATCTTTCTATAATTTAATCTTTCAAGATCCATGGGCCCCCTGATTACATGAAATTCTCTTGAGTAATAATATCTTCTCTCTAAAATGCCCTTAATTCGAATGTATAAAATCCATATCTTTAAAAAAGTTAAGTTGTCATGATTTTATAAGGTTATGGGTAGCGGGTTGATATTTAATTTAGCTTAGGTTATTTTTAGCTTAGTTGAAGTTGTTAGGGTTGGAATATACTATTTGTACCTATTCTTTAACTTCGAATTTCTCAAGAAATGCTGCAAATTTTTTAACGGTTTTTCTTAAACTTCTGAATCCCTCTTTGTCTTCTTTAACCCCTTTGAGGGTGTCTTGAGACCAGAAATTTGCGCCGAGATTTGCCCCAAAGGCACCGCCGCTTATTGGTACTGCTCCTTCAAGTATGTAAAAGGTAATTATCTGCTGTACTGCAAGTTCCTGACCACCTATACGGTCTCCACCAACGGCTACTGCCATTCCTACCTTGTACCTCAGAAAATCATATTCAGCAGCTCCCAGTGCCCTGCACCTGTCCATCACTGCCTTAAGCTGGGCGCTCAAACCACCGTTGTAAACAGGGGTGGCCATTATAATGCCCCTGGCTTCTTTTATAAGTGGGTAAAGTTCGTACATGTCGTCTTTCATTATGCACTCCTTCTCACGGAGGCAGTAATCACAGTGCCTGCAAGGACTAATATTTTTGCCCCTAACACCGAAAAATTCGGTTTCAAAACCTTTATCCTCCAGCATCTTCAGGGCTTCATGTAAGACATAATCTGTGGCCTGTTTTCTTGGACTTCCACATATTCCCAGTATCATATTACTCTCCCCTACTAATTCAGTTGATCCGTTTAGAATAATTAAGTGGGTAATTTAATAGAAGATATGATTATTAAAATAATAAAACTTGCTGTTTGAAAATTTAGATAAAGGGATTTAAAAAAGATTGGAAATTTAGTTTAAAAATGAGCTAACTTAAAGAGAATTTATTTTAAAAGAAGTAAAAACTTAAAAAAATGATTTAAAAATAGTTAGGAAAAATCCTAAAAATTTTTATATTCACCTTTAGACGGATTCATCCTCATCAAGGGCGAGCCTCATTGTGTCAGGGTCTTGTGGCATGTGGTCCAGGAAGTCCTGAGCGGAGCGCCTTACATCTCTTGAACCTATGATATACCTTCCCACAACAATGATGTCTGCACCGCTATCGAGGGCAGTGTTGACTTTATCCGGTGTTATACCGCCTGCAACTGCAACAAGTTTTCCTTCACCCAAGATACTTTTGATCTCGTTGATGTTACCCCATTCGGTTCTTTCACCCTGTTTTTCTCCCCTTTCAGCTTTGGAGGTTTCCATATCGACGTTCCTGTGTAACAGAACGATATCTGGTTTGAGTTTAAGTCCCCTGAGTTTTTCAACGAAGTTTTCAACGTTCATCATATCGAGTATGGAATAAATTCCCTGTTTGGACGATTCATGTATGGCCTTTTCAATGGATTCCACAGTTCCAAGTCCGGATATTGCAATGGCATCTGCTGTTTCATCTGCTGCCATTTTAACTTCAACACGACCAACATCAAGGGTTTTGAGGTCTGCTATTATGAATGCGTCCCTTCTAAGTTCCCTTATTTTGCCAACAACTCCAACACCGAATTTTTTAACGAGTGGTGTTCCTGCTTCTATTAAAACACGTTCCCTGTCCGGGAGTGTTTTTATTATTCTCTCCATTTCAGTGAGGTTGTCGAGGTCGAGTGCAACCTGTAGGTATGGGGAGTTCCATAATTTGGTTACTTTGAATCCCATTATTGGATGGGTACCTCTGTCTTTTTCTGCTAAAACTTTTTTAACTGATGGATAACCTTCCATTGCTCTTTTTATTGCCAATTTGGTCGCTCCGTAGTTGTACTGGTAGATCTTACGGAAGTCCTTAGCACTAGGGCTTATGAACACACTTACCATTATTACAATGTCTTCTGCTTCTTCTTGGGGTATAATTCCCTCTGCCACAGCATCTGCCACAGCTCGACCCACAGCTGTTTGTGCTGGGCCGAATATTTTATCTGCATCCTCAAGATCCCTTACTGTGACCTTCGGAATGATCAAAGTTGCAGGTTTGGTCATGAGGTTGGGTCTTATAACTGATAAAAGTGGAGTGTGACCTATTGAAAGATTCGTCATGTTATTTACGAATGCATCTCCTACAGGACCTTTTTTATCTCCGATTACTAAATCAACGTGAGCTACTTCATCGCCATTTCCTATTAAGGCTTCACCTATCTGATACATAATTATTATCCTCCTTTAATCTGAATATTTTATGGGTTGAATGAGTATAAATAAATATTTCAAAAGTTTAGTGGAATCAAGATTATTTGAATAAGTACTGAATAAGTTAATGAAATAGAAATTCAGTTCAAAGAAAATTAACTCTATAGATTTAATCTAATTTTTTTTATAATTAAAACTTTGTTCAAAGAGTTCTCAATTAAATAGATAGTTCGTATAATTAGATCAAAAAATAAATAAAAAAGAAGATTTAATCCTCTAATTTACCTTCAAAGAAGTCACTGTAACCTTGAAGGTCCAGCAGGCCGTGGCCTGAGAAGTTGATGACGATGTTTTTCTCTTCCCCAGTTTTCCTACATTTAACTGCTTCATCCATTCCTATTTTAATGGCGTGACAGGTTTCAGGTGCAGGTACAACCCCTTCACATTTTGCGAAGGTCTGGCCTGTTTTGAAGATTTCGGTCTGTTTGACTGTACGTGCATCCATCAGTCCTTCGTGCACGAGTAATGCAATTATAGGGGACATTCCGTGGTACCTTAATCCTCCTGCATGATTTGATGGTGGTATGAATTCATGACCCAATGTGTACATCTTCAAGAGGGGTGTAAGGCCTTCTGTGTCACCGTAGTCGTATCTGTATTCTCCCTGTGTGAGTGTTGGGCAGGATTCAGGTTCTACGGCTATGAACTGGCAGTCCAGGTCTCCGGATATTTTGTCCTTCATGAATGGGAAAGCTGCACCACTGAAGTTACTTCCTCCACCAACACATCCAACCATTACATCAGGTGTTTCATCGATTGACTCGAACTGTTTCTTGGTTTCAAGTCCGATAACTGTCTGATGGAGCATCACATGATTTAGAACACTTCCAAGAGAATAATAAGTCTTATCATCGCTTAAAGCGTCTTCAACAGCTTCAGATATGGCTATTCCAAGGGAACCTGGATGGTTTGGATCTTCAGCCAGCTTTTTTCTTCCATAAGATGTTTTATCACTTGGTGAAGCCAAAACTTCTCCATCATAGATCTGCATGATAGTTTTCCTGTAAGGTTTCTGCTGGAATGAAGATTTAACCATATAAACAGTGCAGTCAAGTCCCATAAGAGAACATGCAAGGGATAATGCTGTACCCCATTGTCCTGCACCAGTTTCTGTTGTAAGCCTCTCTGCACCATCTTTTTTAGCGTAGTAAGCCTGTGCTATGGCACTGTTAAGCTTGTGACTTCCGGTTGGGGAGAGATCTTCACGTTTGTAGTAGATCTTTGCAGGAGTGTCCAGGTAGTCTTCAAGACCGGTGGCCCTGTAAAGTGGATTTGGTCTTCCTACTTTTTTGTAAACTTCACGTACCTCTTTTGGAATCTCTATCCATCTTTCTTGGGACATTTCCTGTTCTAAAACGCCCTTTGAAAATATTTTTGGCAAATTTTCAAGTTGATGTCCTTCTTCTGTCTGTGTAGGTGCTGGAAGCTCCACAGGTAGGTCTGCTGCTATGTTGTACCATTTTTTTGGAACATCCTTCTCATCTAACATAACTCTGTACATAAAATCACCTTTTTTTAATGTATCCAAATTCCTTTAAAGTCAAATTTATAATTTGTATAATCTGTGCGTTATTTAAAACTTCTTTGTATAGATCTGTACAATAGATTTTTTTAATCCAAATTTTAACAAAAAAACTTGTGGGGGGGTGTTCAAAACCATTATGAGGCTATTCACAGCACGATTTATACAGTAATAAATTGTTTAAGTAAATATTTAAATTTCTTGTTTATATTTATAGATTTACATAAATTTACGTTTTTACATTTTCCTTGATGCACGATCTTCTCAAACTTAATATAAATTAAGAACAGATATACAAACATGAAGATCTTGGCGGTTGATGTTGGTGTGGGCACCCAGGATATAATGCTCTATGATACAAACGATGAAATCGAAAATTCGGTTAAAATGGTGCTGCCGTCACCAACAAGCATATTTGAAAAAAGGATAAGAAGATACAGAAACGATCTATTCATAAATGGCCAGACAATGGGCGGAGGGCCTATAAATAATGCCATAAAAAACCACCTGGAGAAGGGTTACAGGGTGGTGATGACACAAAGTGCTGCTAAAACAGTAAGGGACGATCTGGATCGTGTGAGATCCCTTGGAATCGAAATTGTCCCTGATGGAGAAAAACATCCTGATATAGGTAAAATCGAACTTAAGGATGTGGATCTTGAGGCTATATGGGAAGCCTTATCTAAATTCGATGTTGAACTTGATTTTGACCATATAGGAATTGCTGTTCAGGACCATGGGTTCATGGAAGGTGTTGGAGATAGAAATTTCCGGTTCATGAAGATAAGAGAAAAATTGGAGGTTCCAAAAAGCCCAGAAGAATTCGCCTACTTCAACGAGGTCCCTGAATATTTCACAAGGATGAACGGAGTTTTAAAGACACTTAAAGGATACGAACCCACGTTAATGGATTCCAAGTTTGCATCAATCTGCGGTGCAACCTGTGACGACATTGTTAATGGTCTTGATAAATTTGTTGCCATGGATATTGGAAACGGTCACACACTGGCAGCATCATTTGAAAATGGTAAAATAATGGGAGTTTTTGAGCATCATACTCGCACTTTGGACCCATTCAGGATGGAATATTTTGTAAAAAAACTTGCAGATGGAACTATAAGCCACAAAGAGGTTCATGATGATGGAGGTCATGGTGCATGGGTTGCACGGCCTATAGGTAATTTTGAATGTGTTGTTGCAACCGGACCAAGGCGCGGTATCCTGCAGAAAACAGATTTTAAGGTGCATTACGCAGCTCCAGCAGGGGACGTAATGATGACGGGTCCAGCTGGACTTATCAAAGCCATAATGTCAGAATATAAGCATTAAATCTCTTAGTGAACTCTTAATGACTAAAGAGTATAGATTAACTAATAATGGATTAATTGGATGATAACATGATATTGGACCCCCATATACACAGCACATACTCAAGTGATTCAACAGCAAAGCCCAGGGACATAATCAAAAGAGCAAAGGCCATAGGCCTTGATGCAATTGCAATTGCAGACCACAACACCATCAAGGGTTCTCTGGTGACTATAGAAGAAGCAAAGGATTTTGATGACTTCATTGTATTGCCTGCCATGGAGATAACATCAAGCAAAGGCCACATAGTTGCATTGGGAATAAAAGAAGAAGTAAAACAGGGTTTAACTCCAGAAGAAACCGTTGAAAAAATAAGGGAAGCTGGGGGGATAGCTGTTGCAGCCCATCCCTTTGTTAGGTACAGGGAAGGGCTCTGCGACTACGTTAAAAAACTGGATATTGATGCAATAGAGACTTTGAACTCACGATACATCTTTGGATACTCAAACTGGAAGGCCAAAAATCTCGCAGCCAAAAGGAACCTTCCAGAGATAGGTTCAAGTGATGCTCACTTTTTAGGAGCTATTGGAAGTTGCGTCACTGAACTTGAGGCAGATTTTTCTGTTGAAAGTATAATAAAAGCTATATTATCTGGTAAAACCAATGTTTTTGGGGATAGGACTCCTCTACCTTTGATACTCAAGGAAGTCATTAACAAGAAGATTAAAAGGATTTAATTTTTAAAAGGATTTATTGATTGAACAGATTTAGGAGTATTTTAGGGTTATTATGGACTGTTCTAGAATTATTAGTGACTCAATACTTAATTAATTATATCTTATTGTTTTTTTCTCATTTCTTTTTTTTAGCTTCTAAAAGATTTATTTAAATTTATTTTTTCATAACTCCTATTAATCTTCTATTAATCTTCATTTCTCTCCCTTTTCTAATAATGCCTAATATAATATCTATAATTCTAAAACTATCTTGTTTGTACTAAATTTCTACAATTTAACCCTTGATACTTTTGTTTTTCCTAATTGTTTTGATTTACGAAATTATTGGTTAGAGAATTTTAATAATACAATAAGTTGTAGTTAGATAATTTTAATAAAATATCTGAATCAGTAGAATTCGCAAAAAAAATGAAAAGGAAAGATCAGAACAAGATAAAGCTTAAACTATGAAAATCAAAATAGATTTATGTTCGATCAAATTAGCCAGTTTGTGAGGCAGAACTTCATTTACCTCCACCCAGGATACACACTTCTTAACACGGTGGTTTTTGGGATTATACTGGGTATTTCAATCATTTTACTAATAAAAATGTTTAAATTTCTTAAAAAAGATCCAAAAGACCTTGTAATTCCATTAATTCCCTTTATATTCTTTGGTTCGAGTGCGAGGGCCCTTGTGGACAACGGTATCTATCCGTTAACCTACATATTGGTCACACCAGGAATATACCTTTTAACAGGTTTTATAGCAATAGCCTCAGTTTTATCGGCAGTTCTCATAGAGAGAAAAACCAATTTTGATTACAGGTACACAATATTTGCTGTTGGGGCCGTAATGTGCATACCCAACATAATATACTTAGGTCCTATAAATTGGGTGGCATTCTTTGAAGTTATTGGAATATGGGCAATTATTTCCTCAATATTTGTTCTTTTAAGAAATAAATGGTGGTTATTAAAGGATAAATTTAATTTAAGTGTTTTAATGGCCCATCTGTTCGATGCAACATCAACTTTTGTTGCTGTTGATTTTTACGGCTACGGAGAACAGCATGTGCTTCCAACATTCCTTACAAATTTGACTGGTACGGCTTTTGTGATGTATCCACTTAAAATAGTGGTTATATTATCTGCTTTATATGTTATAGATAGTTACGTTGAAGATAAGACCATAAGAAACATGTTAAAACTTGCAATATTTATTTTGGGTCTTGCACCAGGACTTAGAAATTTCCTGAGTATAATTATGGGAACGTTCTAGAGAGAAGTTGAATCAACACAATTTATTTTATTAAGGTACTTACAATATTTTTATACAATTGTCAAACCAAATGAGGTCTTTTAATGTATATAGAAACGGTAAAAAAGAATATGAAACTACCAAAAACAGTGAGAATATTAGATACCACGTTAAGGGATGGTGAACAAACTCCCGGCGTTGCAATGACAGTCGATGAAAAAATAAGGATTGCACAGAGGCTGGATAAGTTGGGCGTTGATACTATTGAAGTTGCATTTCCAGTTTCATCCCCTGGTGAAAGGGAAGTGGCACGTGAGATCCACAAACTCAACCTCAACTCCAACGTGTGCGGTTTGGCAAGAGCACTGAAAAAGGATGTAGATGCAGCCATAGATTGTGATGTTGATTACATCCACACCTTCATAGGAACGTCTCCGCTTCACAGGAAGTACAAACTCAAAATGGGCAAAGAAGAGATACTAAGTAAGGCTGTGGATACAGTTGAATACATAAAGGATCACGGTATAACAGCAGAGTTTTCAGCAGAAGACGCCACAAGAACAGAATTTGATTACCTTAAAAAAGTTTATGGGGCTGTTGAAGATGCTGGTGTGGATTACATAGATGTTCCAGACACCGTAGGGGTTATGATACCGTCATCAATGAACTACCTCATATCTGAACTTAAAAAGGATATAAAAGTCCCTATAGGTGTTCACTGTCACGATGACTTTGGACTTGCAGTTGCAAATTCACTCAGCGCAGTTGAAGCAGGGGCAGAGCAAGTTCATGCAACAATAAATGGTTTAGGGGAACGTGCAGGAAATGCATCCCTTGAAGAAGTTGTAATGGCGCTAATAACCAGGTACGGCATCAAGATGAACATCAAAACGGAACTGCTTGTAAGCATATCAGAGTTCGTATCCAGAATTACGGGGGTTAAAATGCCTCCAAACAAGGCCATAGTTGGAGATAACGCATTTGCACATGAAGCAGGTATACATGTTCATGGTGTTCTTCAAAAGGCTGAAACATACGAACCAATAACTCCAGAAATGGTTGGACACACCCGTAGAATAGTTTTAGGAAAACTCACAGGTGCAAATGCCATCAAGGCTAAGTTAGATAAGTATGGGATAGAATTAAACGATCAGCAGTTTGAAAAGGTGTTCAATCAGATAAAAGGACTTGGTGATAGGGGTAAATGTATTACCGACGCGGATTTAAAGTCTATGGCTGAAAACGTGCTTGGAAAAGCTCAAAAAGAGATCGTAAAACTTGAAGGATTCTCTGTTATGACAGGGGACAATGTCATGCCCACAGCCACGGTGAAGCTCAACATAGACGGCGAAATAAAAACAGCAGCAAAAACAGGAGTAGGGCCTGTCGATGCGGCTATAAATGCAATTCAAAGTTTAATGGGTGAAACTGTAGATATAGAACTCGATGAATATCACATAGAAGCCATAACTGGAGGTACAAATGCACTTGCAGAAGTTTTTGTTATAATGAGTGATGAAAACGGAAACAGGGCAACAGGCAGGTCCACAGTTGATGATGTGGTGATGGCCAGTGTAGATGCAGTTTTAGATGCCATAAACAAGATACTCATTGAAAGGTAGATTGGGCAGCATTGGATTATAAAATGTACTCTAACCAGTGGGACATAAAAAAAATGAAACATCTAGGTAACCTATCGGGGGATAATCATGGTGGCTGCAAAGATTTTAGTGGTTGAAGACGAGCGCATTACGGCTGAAGATATAAAAAGTGGCCTTCAAAATGCAGGGTACATAGTTCCTGCAATTGTTGACTCTGGGGAAGATGCTATAAAGAAGACTGAGGAGTTTGGCCCAGATTTGGTGCTCATGGACATTAAATTGAAGGGCGAAATGGACGGAATAGAAGCTGCAGGGCATATAAGGCGGCTTTATGATATTCCGGTAGTATACCTCACGGCTTACTCTGATAGTAACACCGTTCAGCGTGCTAAGATGACAGAACCCTCAGGCTATGTTCTTAAAGAACAAACTGGACTGATTAAAAAGCCTTTTGAGGAGAGTGAGCTTCATGCAGCTATTGAAATAACCCTTCACAGGCACAAAATGGAGAGGGATCATGATAAGTTGTGCTCTACCCTGCTCAGGAGTGTCAATGAGGGTGTCGTTACTGTGGATTCCCATTGTAAAGTTAAGTTCATGAATTCGGTTGCTGAGGGTTTGACTGGTTGGTTGGAGCTGGATGCTGTGGGTATGAGTTTAGGAGATGTTTTGGGTTTTGATGAAATTCCTGGATTGGTTGATGAAGTTTCATTGAGTGATGCTGTGGGTGGAGATGATCTGATGTTAACATCCAGAGATGGCTCCCAGATACCTGTTAATGGCACCATAACTCCAATAAAAGATGAAAATCAGGAAATAGAATCTTTTATTGTAGCTTTTCACAGGGTTGTCTTTAAATCAGTTAAATCCTAACAAAAATTAACCAGGTCTTAAAAATTGGTCTGAAGTTAAAAACGATCTAAAATTAGATTTGATTATAATATGATTTAACTGATTATGTAATCAATTTTTTGGTGTTTATTTCTGCCAGTAACTCATTTTAATGCTTTGTTTTTTTATAACATTATAATATAAACTTTTAAATGATTTCAGGTGATCTATATCTTTTTATGATTTTTTTTTAAACTTAAAATCATAGTTCCATATTTCTTCTTCTATTCAGTTTCATAACTGTTCAACATAAAAAAACAGATTAAAATATTCCCAGACCCAATATAAATACATGGAATCCCAGAAAACATGCAAACTCTTTGGGGCGATTAGGGCAATTTTAGGAATTAAAGGTGCATTACCTTTGATCCACGGCCCGATAGGTTGTGCATACCATATAAGATACATTTTAAGCGCCAGAAGTGCCAGGCAAGTGAGGGTCCTGAGCACTGAAATGGATCAAAACGACGTTGTTTTTGGGGCAGAGGAAAAACTTGAAAGTAAGATCCTGGCTGTAGATGAAAAATATTCTCCAGAGCTAATAGCAGTTTTAACATCATGTGCAAGCAGCATAATAGGAGAGGACATGGAGGGTGTAATTAAACGGGTAAAAAATCATATTAACGCTGAAATAATGTGGATAAGCGCTGGTGGATTTGAAGGAAACCAGACAGACGGCTACGAAGAAAGTTTATCCGCCCTTATAAATTTGATGCACGAGCCCCGGATCAAGAAAGACCACGTAAAAAACTCTATAAACCTTGTGGCACAGTTCAGAGGAGGGCCTGACCTTAAAAACCTTAAAAAATATTTTAAAAAGCTTAAAATTAATATAAATTGCGTTCTTACATCGGGAGCAACGCTTCAGGAAGTTAAAAATGCAGGGGCTGCCGATTTAAACGTTTCAATGTGCGAGGCTTCTGGAATAGTTCCCTGTGAAATCATGCAGAAAAAATTTGGAATCCCCTTCCTATCAGAAACAGTTCCTATAGGTGTTTCAGCGACTTCAAATTATTTCCAGACTATATGCGAGTTTTTAGACATGGAATACACACTTCAGGAAGATGAGGAGAATGCAAAACTTAGTATAAAAAAATATTTAAGATATACTGATGGTAAGAAGGCTGTTATCATTTCAGGGTCAACTCGAGCCATTGCCTTTACAGAATTTCTTCAGGAACTCAGTGTTGAACCTGTGCTGATCTGTCTTGACTTTGAGGGCAGAGATACCCTGAAAAAATTGGCAGAAATTACTTCCAAGAAAAATATCAACCCAGTTATATTGAAAGAGCCGGAATATTATGAAATTTTGGATTACACCGAAAAATTAAATCCAGATATTATCTTAGGGGGACTTGGCGAGATAGGCATCTCCAAAAAGTTTGATATACCATTAGTTGACGTTATGCATTCTCAGGAAATTACTATGGGATTTGAAGGGGCTTTAAAACTTGCAGAAGTCATTAAAGAAGCTTTAAATTGTTAAATTTCATTCAGATTTGTAAATTTCATCCAACTTCAATTTAAATTGACCTAATTTTTCAGATGGTCAAGATTTTTCTGGACCACCATTTAGATCATAAGAAGATCGTAAAACGTATTAGTATGTAAAATCTAAGATATAAATACTTAAAAGCTTAAAATAAAAGTAAGGTATTCTTTGGAGGTTAAAGTGATGTCAGAGGAAAATGTTGTATACATTGGAAACAAACCGGTAATGAACTATGTTTTGGCTGTCGTAACCCAAATGAATGGTGGAACTTCAGAGGTCATGTTAAAAGCAAGAGGACGAGCCATAAGTAGAGCTGTTGACGTTGCGGAAATCGTGCGGAACAGGTTCATAACCGATGTAGAACTTGGAACCATAGACATATGTACCGAAGAAATTCTCAATAACGAAGGATCGTCTACAAACGTTTCAGCTATTGAAATACAGCTTTGCAAAAATTAACAGTTTTAAAGCCCCCAAATTGAAACCTGATGGTTTCATTTTTTTTATTTTAAGAATATTTTTTGAATTACTATTGCTAATTCGTAGTTTAATACTACTCCTGAGACCAAAGAATTTTCTATTATTCCCTTAAAACCTCAAATTAGTTACTTTTCAGGCCTTTCAACCCTCCCCAAATATCTCAAGGAACAAACCTACTTTCCAATTGTGAGTTAACTCCCGTTTTGTAAGTTAAATTTGAGTCTTTTAATTTAAATGGCATTTTATGGATTTGAGTAGATATATAACTCAAATATATGTTTAATTTGAGATATTAATTGATTTAAGGTCATAAAATAAAAATAAGCTAAAAAAATAGAATAAAAGAATTAAATTAAAAAAAAGAAAATAAAAAAATAGAACTTAAACCTCTTGATTGGTTTTAAAGCTCTTTTATAACTTTCCTATTTCTTTCTCCTACCCATCAATTTCCTCACGACTATGAGTGCAGCTACCAGTACTATGAAAACTCCAACCAGGTAGTATGCAAAGTCTGAAATGGGTCCGCTCTTTTTGTCAATGTTCATTGAGTAGAGGTATCCGTCGTTACCGCCTATGTATACCATGTTTCCATATGCGATTGGTGAAGATTTGAAAGCTGAATCAAAGAGATAGTATCCTGGTTCATATTCCCATGCCTCTTTACCACTGTACTTGTTTAACACATAAACGGTTCCATCGTCTGATCCAACTATTATTCTGTTTGAATAGAGGGCAGGTGTTGTTTCAACCGCTCCACTTGCAGTGTAAGTCCATTTCTCTGTTCCATCTCTTGTATCGAGGCATGCAACCTTTCCATTGTCAGCTCCCACAAAGAGACTGTTGTCATTTGCATCGATGGTTGGGGATGATTCAACAGATTTTCCCATGGCATAAGTCCATACAATTGAACCATCTGTGGCGTTTAAAGCGTAGACTTTACCGTCTCCTGATCCAACGTAAACGATTCCATTTGAAACAGCTGGAGAAGATTTTATCTTATCCCCTGTTGTGTACTCCCAGAGTTTGGTGCCATTTTTGGTGCTTATTGCGTAAACTTTGTCGTCATCTGAACCTACGTACAGAACTCCATCTACAACTGTTGGAGCGGATTTAACAGCATTTCCTGTTTCATATTCCCAGTCCATGGTGCCGTTTGAAGCATTGATGGCGTAGATACGTCCATCATCTGAACCAATATACACATTGCCCCCGTCAACTGCAGGAGATGACTCAATGGAGTTTCCTGTTTTGTATTTCCATTTAACATCACCATTTGTAGTGTCCTGAGCATATAAATACCCGTCCGTTGAGCCAATGTAAAGAGTATCGTTAACTATTGCGGGAGATGATATTATTGCTCCACCTGTTTTGTAGTCCCAGAGATTCGTCCCGTCTTCCAAGTTAACTGCGTTAACGTCTCCATCTTTGGTTCCAAAGTATATTATTTTGTTAATTATTGCGGGAGATGATTCTATTGCACTTCCAGCGTTGTAGGTCCATAAACTTGTGGCAAAATCAGCAGCTTGATCCAGGTACCCTGTGTGTTGCACATCCTCATGGAACATAGTCCAATCGCTGGCTGCAGCAGGTGCAACTGAAAGGGGGCCTGCAATAAAGCACATTAAAAGAAATCCTATTAGTATATTCTTTTTTGCGAGCATTACTATCACCTATATTGTATTTCATCTTTATTTGTCTTTAGATTCATCAAATGGATTATTTTGAATATTTTTATTTTTTATTCTAATTTCTCCTTATTTCCATCTTAAACTTTTTTTTATTAATTTATATCATTAAACGTCTCTGTTGAATTTTGTAACACCCAATGCAAAGAATAACAGGGTGAATCCAAGAAGTACTGCAACATCTATCCATATATCCCCTAATCCTGCACCTTTCAACATCACAGCCCTAAGAGCGTCGTTAGCATACGTTAAAGGGAATAGATAAGCTATTTTCTGGAATATCCATGGCATGGTCTCTATTGGATAGAAAACTCCTGATACAAACATCATAGGCATGGTAAATGGCATGACTATCTGAGTGTAATCCTCCTGGGAGTTTACCCTTGCGGATATCATTATTCCAAAGCCCACAAAGCACAGCACCGAGAGCACAAGAAGTAGCAGTGTCAATACCATGCTTCCGTTTATAGTAACGCTGAAGAGTACTATGGCTGCTATAATTAATATTATTGCCCTAAAAGTTTCTATTGTAAGTTTGGATATGATTTTACCGAAGATAACGGTGGCAACACTTGTAGGGGTCATGAAAAGCCTTGCAAGTTCCCCTCGCTCACGTTCGCCTGCTATAGATTCTCCCATTCCAAACATTGCCGAGAACATCACGGTCATTGCTAGAATAGCAGGTACAAGGAAGTCTATATACTTAATATCTCCGTAGAGCTTGTTTATCTGGAAGTTCACAGAGTTCATCATGTTCTGGACATTTAAACCTGCAAATGCTGATTGAGATGTGGTAACCTGGGCAGTTTGGGCTTGAATCTTTTCAATTCCTATCTGTTGGGATATTTGACTGAAAAGTGCCTGTGTTTCTGGTACAAGTGCCTGTGTTGCCATTTGATCCGATGAGTCAACGTAAACAGTCACAGTCTTGGATTGGTTGCCCGTAATATTTTCATAATCACTTGGAAGGATTATTGCGGCTTTGACTTGCCCATCCACAACCATCTCTTTTCCTTTATCTGGATCTGCTATTATACTCTTTACATCGTACAGATCCAAACCTTTAATTGCGTTGAGACTTGCATCTGTAACAGGGCCGTTGCTCTGTTCTACAACCACAACAGGGATGTTCTGAATTTCTCCACCCATACCATAGCCGAAAAGGGCTATCATCAGTATCGGAAATACAAAAAGTGATATTAAACGAGGTTTATGTCTCCAGAGGACTAGCATATCCTTTTTGATCATCCACATTATTTTCTTTGTTTCCACCTCATTCACCATCCACTTTCTTTTTAGCAGTAACCGTCATGAAAACATCCTCCAAAGATGGGTCTTTTGTATGTATTGATGTTATATTTCCCCCATTTTCTATTATGGTTGAAATTACTCCGGTTACAGCATCTTCTGCCTTACTTATATCCATAGTTATTCTTTCAGAGTGGTCTTTCCTGATTTCAAAGACGTAGGGGAGATTTCCTGTTTTCTGGATGATCTCCTCGTTCAAGTTGCTTATCATAACACTTATTTCTCGTGTTTTGTCCTTTTCCTGCTCTACAACAGCTTCTTTAAGTTTGTTAAATGATGAAGCTTCGTTTATAGAACTCTCATTTTCAAGGTCCTTCATGATGGCGCTTATATTGGACTCTTCCTTCGCCTTATTTTCGGCCATTACACTGTCCTTAAGTCCCTGTGGAGTGTTATATGCTGCAAGCTTTCCTCCGTTTATAATTCCTACGTTGTCGCAGAGCATCTCCACTTCGTACATGTCGTGGGAGCACAAAATTATGGTGTGGCCCTTGTTGTTCAGCTCTTCTATAAGATCCCAGAGAACCCTTTTGGTTGTTGGGTCAAGACCAATGGTTGGTTCGTCCAGGAAAAGAATGTCAGGTTGATGTATTAAACTTGCTACCACTGACACCTTTTGTTTTTGTCCTCCTGACATTTGATGAACTTGCTTGTTTTTAGCATACTTAATGTCCACCAGTTCCATGAGTTCATCGATCCGTTTTTCTTTAAGGTCTCTGGGCATTCCATAGTAATCGGCACAGAGTTCAACATTTTCCTGGGCTGTTAAATCACCGTAAAGACTTACCAACTGGGGAACCATCCCAATTTTTTGTCTTACTTCATTTGGGGATTTTTTTATGTCGTAACCTGCTACTTTGGCAGTTCCAGATGTTGGCTGGATCAAACATGTGAGCATTTTGATGGTGGTTGTTTTTCCAGCCCCATTTGGACCTAAAAATCCGAATATGCTTTTGTTATCAACTTTAAGATTTAAACCATCTACCGCCAGAAAGTTTTTGTATCTTTTGGTTAGATCAAGGGTTTCTATGGCGTATTTCACAATTACAACTCCTTTCATTCTTTATTTTTGAGGAACATATCATTCCAGAATTCTTCGCAGTGGGGCATTATATGACATTTAAAAATCAGTTTGATTCTCATAATTGTACCTGCACCCTCTTCGGTTATTTCGTAATATTTTACTTTTCTTTTGCCTTGAGATTCCCATGTACCTTTTATTAATCCTCTTCTCTCCAGACCGTGGAGTACGGGGTATACCATACTTGGGCCCGGAACTTTTTTCTGGTTTTCTGAAGGGAAAAATTCGTTGAGTTTGGTCATTACTTCGTATCCATGCATACGTTCCCTGTTTATGAGCCAGAGTATCATGGCTTTGCCGAATCCTCTCATAAACCCTTTTATAATTGCTTTATCATATTTGGGCAGATTTTTCAGATCTTCACATTTCAGATCCTCGCAGCTCAATTCATCAGTTTCTTCTTCATATTCTGGTTGTGCTTCGTCCTTAGGAGGTGCACGTCCATTTTTCATAAAATTTCACTCCACATCATATATTATACTTTATGATATATCAAATTTTGATATAGTTTCAGGAATATAAATACTGTATAAATCAGTATATAAATGCTTGGTTAAATTTAAAAAAGTGATCAATGCGGTGGTGGGGGATTACTTAGATTAAGCTGATAACTAATATTTTTTGATGTTTTAAGCAATTTTAGAGGTGTTATATGGTTATTATTGCCAACTATTTTCATTTTTTGACTCCTAAGTGTCATTAAAGAGTTATCAAATCTAACTCATTGTGTGATCTTTGAAAATGTTAGGCATACCTAATTAAGTTAGGTAAACCTAAAATTTTCATCCTATATAAATGTTTGCAGTAATTAAAGCCTTGGATATTTTTTAGATGAATTTCAGGATTCAAAAAAAGTTTTCATGACACTTAAGATTTAAAAAGACCTCTTAACGGTTTTAAACCTTAAAAAAGAATTAAATTTCCAAAAAAAAATAAAAAATAAGAAAAAACTACTATTAACTTTATTTAATTCATTTTGGATTTAATTTAAAATAATGCACAACAATAATTTTACATGGAGTTGTAGTTTCAGTTATTCAAATTTAATAATTGAAATGATAATAATTGAATGAAAAACTGAAACCTCTAAATATGGCTTTCACATATTTTACAGTTTCTTACCCATTTTTTTCATCATATCCATTACATCCATCTTATCCTCTTCTTTTGGCGGATTTTTATGGCCGTTTATTAGTGTGTAAGCGAAAGACGCTCCTATAACTCCAATAAAAATTGCAATGGCGTTTACAAAGTTATGCCCTGGCATTTTGGTGTTTGCTGCGTATCCCATCCATGCGAGCGCTTGGAGGGCTAGAAACGTTACCACAATGAATGTAACCGCTCCCAGTATGATTCCTGCAATGATTTTTCTGTCCATTTTATCATAATTCCCGTTATTTTATAGTTATATGAAAACTATCTTCTAACATTTGCATATTATTAATGATCTTGAATGAATTCCAAAGGATCTATTCAACTACGAATAATATTTCAATTTATATTTCAAAGTTAGGAATGAAATAATATTTCAACATTATGAATAATGGTATATAGACATTATCATATCAATATTTTCAAGGAGTGAAAATGTAAATAGCTGGAGAGGGCTATTCTTTAGTAGAGTAGGGGTTGATAGTATAAAAATTGGATTTTCTACACTAGCATTATTTGCAAATTCCTTTGACGAATGGATTCAAACAGCAACAGATGACAACTTTCAGATCATGGAGATCCTTTGTGAAGGCCCATGGACATGGCCCAGAAATGCAATGAAACTCTGCAAAGATTCCTTTGAAGTTTTCAAATCCTCTGATATAGACCTTTTCCTGCACGCACCAACCATCGATCTGAACCCTGCAAGCCTTAACACGGGAATAAGGGAAGAAACACTGCGTCAACTTATGGAAACTGTAGATATGGCTGTAGAAATCGGTGCTGTGGCCATAACAACACATCCTGGATTGATTCACCGCCTTGAGGATCGTGTTCGGAATATGGGGATGCATTTTGCAGTTGAAACCCTAAAAAAGGCCAATGAATATGCAGAAGACCGTGGAATAATCCTTTCAGTTGAAAATATGCCCAATAAATATGCATATTTTTGTAACAGCGCAGCAGAACATCAATATTTTGTTGATGAATGTGGGTGCCATGCAACTGTTGATATAGGTCATGCAAACACCACAGGAGACCCGGAATCATTTTTGCAGATTAATGGGATATATTACTACCATTTGAGTGATAATAATGGGGAAAAGGACCAGCACCTTTCCCTGGGTGAGGGAAACCTGGATCTGGACATTATCAATGGGATAGATAACGTTATAATAGAGTTAAACAACTATGAAAGCGTCTTGAAAAGCAGAGAAATTCTTCTCAACGGCTTTAAATAGTGGATCGTTTTAGATGGGGAAAAATAAATAAGAGATAGCAAAAATAGATTTAGTCGAAAAACTAATCGTTGAGAGGGATATTTAATGGCAAATAATGTTTATTTTACAGATTTCAAGTCAAGAAGTAGTGAAGATAACAAGATAAACAAGGTCAAACGACTTTTTGAAGCTGCAGGCTTTGGAAACTTTATGGGAGAAAACGATCTTACTGCTGTTAAACTCCATTTCGGTGAGGTAGGCAACGATTCATATATAAATCCTGTTTTTGTGAGGCAAGTAGTCGAAAAAATAAGTGAAAATGGTGCTAAACCATTCTTAACCGATACCAACACACTTTACTACGGAAGCAGACACAACTCTGTGGACCATATGAAAACTGCGGTGCTCCATGGATTTGACTACGCTGTTGTAGGTGCTCCACTTATCATTGCAGATGGTCTCATGGGTGATAACTTGCAGAACGTTGAAATCAACCTTAAACACTTTAAAAAGGTTAAAATTGCAGGGGATATTGAGAAATCCGATAGCATGATTGTGATGTCCCACTTCAAAGGTCATGGGATGAGCGGATTTGGAGGTGCATTGAAGAACCTTGCAATGGGATGTGCTTCTTCTAAGGGGAAGGTTGAACAGCATGAATGCGCCAAACCATTAATTAATGAGCTTTGCACAGGGTGCGGAAACTGTATTGAGGTATGTCCAGTATCTGCAATGAAGCTTGAAAACCAGAAATCCGTTATTGATTACGATGAATGCATAGGATGCAACAACTGTGTGGATAACTGCCCAGAGTCTGCAATAGATCTTGACTGGGATAAGATGGAAACTTTCATGGAAAACATGGTTGAATACGCCTATGGGGCCGTTAAAAACAAGAAAGGTAAGGTTGGATACATCAACTTCCTCATGAACATAACACCTGACTGTGACTGTCTCCCGTGGAGCGACAGGCCCATAGTCCCAGATATAGGAATTTTAGCTTCTTCAGACCCTGTTGCACTCGATGCTGCAAGTTACGACCTCATAAACCAACATGAAGGATTTAAAAACTCTTTACTTCACATGCACCACGGTGAAGGTGAGGATAAATTCACCGGCGTCTGGAGTGGTGTTGATGGACACGTGCAAATTAAATACGGCGAAAAGATCGGTCTTGGATCTGCAGACTACCAATTAGTGGACATAGATGGCTAGTACTTCGCTTTAATTTCATTATTTTTGCTTTAATTCAAGTATTTTTGAAATAAAATGAGGATTAAAACTTGAGAAACATTTAAACGGTTTAAAAGTTTGAAACTCATAAAAATTTGTTTTAAAATTAATAATAACCGTATCTAAGAAGATATGTCCAACTGATTGTTCTACGGTAGAATTCGACAAACTATGATACGGTCTATAATTTTCTACGGTAGAATAATAACAGATTCTTAAGTTTTAAATTTATATATAACCTATGAACAAAAACGTTTGATTTATATTAAGGTTTATAAATCCATAAAATAGTCCAATAATTCTTAAACAACAGTTTAAATCATTAAATATCAATTTAGATCATCAAATAACAATTTAAATCATCAATAACAAATTAAAATACATATCCAATGAAAAAAACCAAACAAAATTAAATAAGCTAAATATTAAACAATTCAAAAAATTTAATCTAAAAATCAATTTTAAGGATCTCTTTTATATTTTCAACCACAAAGTCTGCAGCATCATAAACCCTTTTACTCACATTCTTATCCTGTTGAAGTGTTAAAACCCCAATATCTGCTTCTTTAAGTGCAAGTATGTCGTTTAAATCGTTTCCAACCATCATAACTTTGTAGTTTTTCTTAAGATTCTTTACAATTTCCATTTTCCTTCGGGTATCTGCTGTTCCAAAGACATTTTTTTCGGGAATGCCCACATATTCTGCAAGTTTTTGAAGCGAACCCTGCCTGTCTCCTGATGCTACAAAAATCTCAATACCCCTATCTTTTAGCTCATTAATAACTTCTGGGACTTCTTTGAATACTCTTCCCCCTGAGGTTATTGTGAACTCAATTTTACCCTCTTCAGTATTGGCTATGAAACCGGATCCACTGCATATTTGAACGTTGTATTTTTTCTCGATCACAGCATTCAAAGTATCCTGAAGATCTTTTATTAAAGCTTTATCATCTTTAAGGATATCTAAAAGACCAGTTTTATCCACATCTGCGGCTGAGTAACTTATATCAAACTTTACCAGATTTTTTTTAAGGAAATGATGGATGGTCTGGTCTGGTCTTGCCTTTCTTATACATTTTGATGGGTCTGTCTGCAGTACAACAAGGGCCCTTTTGTTGTCGTAGTCCACTATATCAATTGAGCTTACATCATCACAAATAGCGCCTGTTTTAATGTATTTAAGAGCTCTGTATCTTTCTATAAGTGTACCTGAGTTATCGAAGACAATCGCTTTCATATTATCAACTACCGTTAAATGGTATTTAATTTATTGCCTTAAAGAATTGTTGATCCTGTACTCATGAGTTTCAACGTTCCAACAAACAAAGGAAGTTAATGGGGCCTTTAAACGATTTGAGGGGCTTTAATTATAAAATCAAATATGTGTAATTTGTTGGATGTTTGCTTAATTATCTTTAAATTATCTTTTGTGAACTTAAAACGAAGTAAATTCCTAAAATGATCAAAAAAACACCACAGACTGTCATGATTATTTTGTAGTGTCTGTTCGTCATCACCCCAGATCCCTTGTTTGTGAAGAATGATACAAGGCTGTACCATCCAAGATCAGATGCCCAATGCCCAATAAAGAATGCCAAAACTCCAAAAACACCCGCAAGCTCCAAGCCTTTGAATATAAATGTACAGCCGATGGTTGCCCACCAAATGAAGAAGTAGGGATTTGATACACTGGCAATAAATCCTCTAAAAACAGATCCATAACCCGTGGATTGTTTATCATCTCCCGAAGTTTGGCTGTCACCCTCTGAAAGTATGGAAATTTCTGAAATTTCTTCGGTGGATCTCGCAGTCTGGTAACCTATAACCATTAGGGTAATGCCTCCAAAGATTCCTATAAACATGGTTGCAGTTTTTGAACCGATTAACCAGTTAAGACCCCCAATAATCAGTATGACCAAGATTAATTCGGCTATAATATGCCCTAAAACAATTAAAGGTCCAGCTTTAAACCCTTTTTTCAGCGAATCTGTTATGGTAACAGTTAGCATGGGTCCTGGAACCAGGGATCCTGATAAGCCCACTACAAAGGATGTCAATGCAAATAAAATTATCTCAATCAATTGTATCACGATTAATTATCTTGGTTATTTATTTAGTATCATATTTCCAGTTGAAGGTGTTTGGTAACTATCATTCAATCCAACAAAAGACTTCTAACTATCAAACCTTTAAATATCAAACCTTTATTTAACTATCAATTCTAAAATAAATAGGGCTTGTTATCCAAAATAGGATTATATCTGGATTCTTTACTAATCTCTATAAAATGAGTTTATATCCTAAATAAGTTTATTAAATCTACTAAACGAAACACCAAACGAAAAATAATATTATTAATTTATCTGGTGATTAACATTCGTTTAGAACTTTCATTATCTCTGAAAGATGATAATCAATTGTTTTCATCTGTTCCTTGCTTAGGGATCTGGATCTTATTACAAATCTAAAACGTTCGAATACATGCCCCATTTTGTTAAGAACGTCTGTTCTGTATATTTTCTCTTGATACATTCAAACACCTAACTATTGTTGGATTTTTAATTGTATAAAGTTAATGATACATGGATCAGTCAAGGAAATTGATCTTTTGGCCGATGTTATTTTTCACAGCCTTTCGGTACACATTCCATGCAGTGACAATGTCCTGAACTGCAAGTCCAGTTGAATCGAAGATTGTTATATCATCATCCAATTCTCTACCCGGTTTTTCATTGATTATGACGCTTCCAAGTTTGGCTTTTATGTCATATTCTTTTATAATTCCTTGGGAAACTGGAACGTTGATCTCTCCACTGTGGCTGGCCTGTTCCCAGCAATCGATAAAGATATTGGCCTTTTTAAGTAATTCTGCTTCTAATTCCTGTTTACCCGGGGCATCAGCACCCATAGCATTTATATGTGTCCCGTTGGATATCCACTCTGCTTTTATGATGGGCTTGTTTGAAGGAGTTGTGGTAACAACAACATCAACATTATCAACGGCTTTTTGAGCAGAATCAACAGCTTTAACATCCACGCCGTACTTTTTGGAAGCTCTTTGTGCAAAGTCTTCCCTGGAGGTGCATTTTCTGCAGAAAACCCTCACTTCATCGATGTCTATAACTTCGTTGAGGGCCATGAGCTGTGTACTGGCCTGATTTCCTGCTCCTAAAATTCCAAGGGTTTTTGAATCGGATCTGGCCAGATATTTGGTTGCAACACCTGCTGCAGCACCGGTTCTCATGTTTGTTATCAACGTTCCATCCATCAGGGAGATTGGATATCCTGTTTGTGGATCTACAAGTTCAATAATGCCCATAACAGTTGGTAAGCCGTGTTTTATGGGATTGTCAGGATGGACATTTACGCACTTTACTCCTGCCTCTTCAAGGTTTTCCATAAAACAGGGCATTATCCTGAGGTCCCCGTTGTATTTATTGAAAAATAAATATTTTTTAGCTGGCATCTGAACTCTGCTTTTGGCATGTTCAATGTAAGACAGTTCCACATCTTCAATGACTTCTTTCATAGTTATGAGTTCTTTTACTTCATTTTGTTTCAGTAGAATGGTTTTAGACATCAATACACCCCATGTATTAATTAATTTTTTCTTATTTGTTTATCTATACTTCCCATTCGTTTCATTCACATATTAAATTTTGCTTTTTACGTATATAATATCACATTTTAGGAATAAAATTAAATCAGAACGTGTCAAATTAATAAAAATTTAGTTAAATTACAGAACAAATAGAAAACAAATAGAATATTTTGAGAAGATATGATTAAGAAAATTCCAAAAACCATAAGGTAGTAAACCTATTACAGGCTATTTAAATGAATCTGGAAGAAAGATTTTGGGAAGTAGATTTACTGCGCGGATTCGCCATCGTAATGATGATCACATACCACATGATCTATGATCTGACCTACTTTGGTGCATATGATTTTAACATATATTCTGGATTTTTATGGTATTTTGCACGTATTACAGCATTTATCTTCATATTTCTTGTGGGGGTTTCCCTGAAACTTAGCTATTCAAGGTCAGAAGAGTTGCATCTTTACACCAGAGACAGGGATTTATTTGTGAAATACCTGAAGCGGGGTCTTAAAATATTTGTTCTGGGCCTTGGAATAACCATGGTGACCTGGATATTCATAAGGGGAGACTTTATAATATTTGGGGTTCTGCACTTCATTGGAATAGCCATAATCCTGGAAGCTCTCCTTATAAAAAGGGGTTACACCAACCTTTTGGTGGGGGTGGTGTTGGTGGCTGCAGGATTGTACCTTCAAAATTTCACATTCGATTTCAACTGGCTTTTGTGGCTTGGATTTATACCTCAAAACCTTCAAACAGTTGACTATTTCCCTCTCCTTCCATGGCTGGGTGTGGTTTCTCTGGGGCTTTTTTCTGGAGGAATTCTGTATAAAAACTACAAAAGAAGGTTTAAAATTCCAAATCTATCCCGATTTTACCCAACGCGTTTGTTCTGTTTTCTGGGCCGAAATTCCCTTTTAATTTATCTGGTGCATCAACCAATTTTGATAATTATTCTTTATTTTTTGGGAGTTTTGAAGTTGGGCTACCTATTTTAAGTATTAGAAATGGGTTAAACCTTTTTTTGTAGGCTTTAGTAATGTATATTCCTAAAAATTGATGAACCAAAAAAAATTAAATATCATTTCTGTATAAAAATTTCAATAAATTCCAGTCTTTAAGCCTTAAGAGCTGTGACCAACCCTAATCTAAAATAACTACTGAAATAGATATTCATGAAACATGGGATAGAACATTCTTTAATAATAGGAAGTTCAACAAAAATGGAAGATGAAAAGGAGAGAATACAGGTTTTGAAAAAATTTAAGGTTTACAGAAAATCCCTTAAAAATAGCGAAGCTGAGCTCCTTGAAAAACTCCAAAACTTCCAAAAGGACATAAATACTGGTGAAAAAAGTTTTAAAGAATTTGAGGAAGATAAAAACCATTTAAAACCTTTAAATCATGATGATGCAGGTGAAGTTTACATTATATCCCGGATAAAGATTGCAAGGGCCATTCCCCAAGTTCTGGACCGGCACATCATCATGCTGGAGGAGGATGAGGATCTGGACCGCATCATGGTATCATTCGAGTACCAGGTTTACAGGGTTAAAAAAGATATTTACGGGAATATGGGTGATTGGGAAGTTCTTTTAAATTTCATACCTGAAGACAAACGGTTCCAGATTCAAAAAGATCCTAAGGGGCCGGTGGATTTTATTTTAAAGGATTTAATCTGGCTAAGGGAGTATGAAAAGGTATTGGAAGATATTGGATTTTCGGGGGGATCATTAGTGACCCCAGATCAAGATCATGACAAATTCTAACATGGATGAAATTAAATATAAAAGTGCAATAAAACAAATTGAACTTAGATAAAATTTAAACATCAAGATCATTTTTTAATGGGAAAAATTTAGCAAAGACCACTAACATCTTGTTGGTGTCCAATTAAGGTGCGACCATGAAAGTTTCAGATAAGTCAGAATCAATTAAAAATCATGAAATCACGGCATTAGAGAATATTCAAAATTCTCTTTATAAAATAGAGAAGGATAATTCCAGTATAAACGCCTTTTTAGAGGTAAAAGAAGGGGAAGCCATTGAACTTGCCGAGAAAATAGACTCCAGAATAAAAAATGGTGAAAAGGTTGGAAAACTTGCAGGCTTGGTCATAGGAGTGAAAAGCAACATAAATGTGGAGGACTTCCATATAAATGCAGCCTCTCACACCCTTGAAAATTACCTTGGAAGCTACGACGCCACAGTCGTAAAGAGAATAAAGGAAGAAGATGGAATAATCGTTGGCATGACCAACATGGATGAATTTGCAGCAGGAAGCTCCACAGAAACCTCTTACTTCGGACACACCGAGAACCCTGCAGCACCAGGCAGAATCCCTGGAGGTTCAAGCGGAGGTAGCGCAGCTGCAGTGGCTGCAGGCATGTGTGACTTGAGCATAGGTTCTGACACAGGAGGTTCCATAAGAAACCCAGCATCACACTGCGGGGTTATGGGATTTAAACCTACCTACGGTGCAGTTTCAAGGCAGGGTCTTTTGGACCTTTCAATGAGTTTTGATCAGATAGGACCATTCTCACAGGATGCAAGCGGAATTGCCACCATGCTTGATGTTATTGCAGGATACGACCCAACAGAGTGCACAACAATTGACTGGAAGGTCCCAAGTTTCGTGGATGCTGTTGGTGAAACCCAGAAATCCCAAACTCCACTAAAAGGAATGAAGTTGGGGATAGTAAAACAGTTCCTTGAGGTATCCGATGACAAGATCGTCAATATAATTGAAGGATCGCTCGATAAAATGAGGGACATGGGTGCAGAAATAGTTGAATTAAGCTTCGATCAAATTGATTTATGCTTACCTACCTACTACCTGATAAACTACGTTGAGTTTTTCTCAGCGACCCGTAAGTACGACGGCAGAAAGTATGGCTACAGGATCGAGGAATCCTGCGGTGAAGAGGTACTTCGAAGGATCCACATGGGTTCTTACATAAGTCAGAAGGAGTTAAGTGGAAAGTATTACAAAAAAGCTCTCCAAGCAAGGTCTTTAATTAGAAAGGAGATGAACAAGCTCCTTGATGGTGTGGATGCCATAGTTGGGCCAACAGTTCCAAAACTACCCCACAAAATTGGAACATCACTGGAACCAATGGAAATGTACGCCTATGATGTTCTAACCGTCATAGCAAACCTTGCAGGAATCCCAGCAGCCAGCACTCCTGCTGGAAATGTTGGGGGAGTGCCTGTCGGACTTCAAATACAGGCCAAACCACTCGATGATGTTAAGATCCTTGAGATAATGGCGGCTTTTGAACAAGGGGAGTTATAAAACTTCCATCCTTTTTTTTATAAACATGGCTGATTTTTAATTTATTTTTTCGTTAATCACTAATAGATTAAAATTTGAATAAATGAAAAAATAGAAAGCAACTGGATTAACCGTCCAGTTATCTGACTATTTTCTGTAAATCTGTAGAAGAGTCTCTTTGAATTGTCCGAAAAGGTTAAATTGGATTGCCAAGTTTCACTAGAATAAACAAAAATTCAGTGTGTAAAAACATTTATCAATTAACACGCAAAGATTAAAGATTAAAATGAAAAAAATAGGATTTCTTTACGTAAAAGGAGCTTTACCTGGATTTGAAGATTTTGGGAAGCTGCCAACACATCTCGTTAAAAACAATGGCCTTGTAAATGGTAACAAAGCCCATAAGGAATTGGACGGTCTGATAATTCCAGGCGGCAGCATAATAGAATCCCAAAGTGTTGGTGAGGATTTAAAGCGTGAGATACTGAAGATGGAATCAGAAGGCAAATTCATCTTTGGAATGTGCTCAGGGTTCCAGTTACTTGCAAACAAGACAGATATCGGCAGAAAATCTCCATGTCCCATTGAAAAAGAAGGTTTAAAACTTCTTGACGTTTCTTTCAGCCCAATGATAGGTACAGACAGGGTTGAAGCTGGAGTGGTTGACGGTTCCTTTTTAACAGATGGAATGATTGGCCAGAAGGTAACAGGTTTTCACTGCCACACCTACGGCAAGATCACTGGAGATGCCAAACCCATTCTTCGATCCATGGTTAAAAGAACAGATTACACAGATAACCAGCGAAAGATACTTTCAGGTGTTCGAAACGATGAAGGTAACGTTGTAGGGGTCATGGTTCATGGGGCACTAGATTATAATCCTGCATTGGTTCAAAACATCTTAAATTTCATTGATGCGGATGAGAAGGATGTTTCAGATATTCAAAGTGCAAATAAAAATCTTTTAAACGAAATAAAAGGTGAAATTGGTATAGGTACTGGTATCAGTCCGGATTGTAATTTTCAGGGCCCTTTAAAGAGTGTAAAGGCTGCAGAAAGTACGGGAAATATCATGAATGTAGATCGAATCAGTACTTTGAATGGAATCAGTACTTTAGATCGAACCAGTACTGTAGATCCAAATCCTGAAACTCCCAAGGCCATAATGATGGTAGCTACAGGATCAGATTCTGGTAAAACATTCCTCACAACGGGAATTGTGGGAGTTTTAAGGAAAAGAGGTTACAGGATCTGTGTTTTGAAGGTTGGGCCTGATATAAGGGATATAGTGCCGTCGCTTTACCTCAGCAAGGAAAAAATGGAGACATTCTCATCCATAAAAATCGGGGGGCTGGGCTGGAAGAACATCGAAGACATCCTAAAAGATATCAAATCCCAGGGATACGACCTTATTATTGTTGAAGGGGTTATGAGTGTATTCACTGGATTGTTAAACGAGAAAACACCCTTTTCATCTGCAGAAATTGCAAAGGCCTCAAACATGCCAGTTATGCTTGTATCTGCGTGTAACAAGGGCGGGATTGAAACTGCAGCTGTAGATATCGTTGGTCACGTTGAAATGATGGATAAAATAGGGTTAAAAATTAGGGGCGTCATTTTGAACAAGGTCTATGATGAAAAAATAGCAGAATCTGCAGCTTCTTTTATAAGAAAAAGGACTGGACTGGATTTTGTTGGGGCGGTGCCGAAGGTCAAGCTCACAGAGAGGGGCAACGTACCTGAGGTTGAGATAAAACTTGAGGAATTCTGTTTCAACGCCATAAAAACCGTTGAAAAATATCTTGATGTGGATGAGATAGTTTCAATGGCCGAAAAACCTGAATTTGGGGGCTATTCAAGTTATAAAACTATTCTGGATACCTTTTCATGATTTTTCTGTGTGGGGACTTTCATAAAAAATTTAAGTAGTTTACCTTCTTATTTAACTTTAATTCTTGTTATTTAACCTTTATTTTTATTAAAAACTGATTAACACGCTATTTATTTGATTAAATAATCATTAAAATCATATTCTCGATTAAAGTCATATCATCAATTGAAATTATATCATCAATTGAAATTATATCATCAATTGAAATTATATCATCAATTGAAATTATATCATCAATTGAAATTATATCATCAATTGAAATTATATCATCAATTGAAATTTTATAGCATCGATTGAAATTTTATAGCATCGATTGAAATGCACAGGTTGGTAACGGTTTTTTACAGATAACAATTTTTTTATATTTCCTGTTTAAATTGGATTAAAGTGAAGAAACTTCAAAAAGTAGAAAAATTAAAGAGAAAAAGAATTTTAAAAGAGAAAAAGAATTTAGAAAAATTTACCTGAAATCCATCTAAAAGCTATTTACTGAATCTAGAATTTACTTAGAATCTAGAAACTCATGGTAAGCTTCTACAACTTCTGCACCGCTTAAGAAAGCGAGACCATGTTCTTCAGCATATTTTTTGGTGTCCTTGGTCTGCATTGAGTTACCTGTAACATCGTCCATCATTTCACAGCACACAGCAACTTCTGTAAGGCCGCACATCTCTGTCAAGGCGATACACATCTCTGTATGGCCTCTCCTGTTTAGAACATGACCTTCAGCAGCTCTTAAGAGTGTTACATGTCCTGGGGCACGGAAATATTTGCCAAATTCGGCTTGTTTGCCATTTTTACAGAGTAATGCAAGCTCTTTTATGGTCATGGCCCTGTCGTTGTCTGTTATTCCCGTGAAACTGCTTCTGTGGTTAACTGTTATTGAAAATGCTGATTTTTCATCGTAGGGTATGTCGTTGGGGGTTAATTCTCCCAGAGCAGGATACTTCTTGCTTGCAATATCCATTATATCTGTCATAAAGGGAATTCCAAGAGCATCAGAATTTTGAGCAGATAAAGGGGTACAAACAAGTCCTCCTGCATCGTTTCTAATGGTTGACATGTGCTCTGGTGTCATGAACTCTGCAGCAACGATCATATCAGTTTCCCTTTCTCTGTTATCGTCGTCGAATACTAAAACGATTTCTCCGTTTTTTAATGCCTTCAGTGCTTCGTCTATCATTTGATCACAACTTTAAGTTTAAACGCTTATACAATCTAAATTTTAATCAAATTTCAGTTAGTTCTAATTTTAAGTCTTAATTTGAGTAATTTAAATTCTGATTGTGCGTTGTTTGATTTTTACCTATGATTAATTTTTTACTACCACGTCTTTATAGATCTATTCAAGGCCCTCAACTTTTATGGTTACAAAATCGCCGTCTTCAAGTTTTAAAGTGTTTCTAAGATTCTTTTCCGCTATAAATTCAAGAACATCGTTAGGATGTTTGGTTTTCATAGGAAAAACCAGGGCGCCTTCAATTTTATTGTTTAAATTGGCTTTTACAAATTTAACATCTCCAAATTTGCCCTGTCCATTGATGATACTGAATTTTTCCTGTGGAATCTGGTTTATTGTCCTGATGCCGTTGGAATCTACTCCAACGTTGAGGGTTCCTACAAAGGGTTTGAAATTGAGTTTTTTCTCGAACTCGTCCCTATAAATTGCCTGTGACATGAAATATGTACCTTTTCCCATTCCTGAAACTATAATTCCTTTAATCTCCATTTAAATCACTTTTTTGTTATGTTTATTGCCATGATACTGCCAGTTTTGTGTTCGGGTGCTTTTAAAACATGCCCGTAAATATACAGGGTTTACTACTGTTTTTAAGGAGATTTTATGGATAAAACTCACTTAATTTCCTATTATAATGCACCTATCATTTTTTCATAAAATATTTTTTTCATAAAATCTATAGGTGTGGTAAATCTGTAACTGGGGATATATATCTTCCAACAATTAATCTTTTTGCACGGAACATAGAACCAAAAAAAAGCAATCTGATCCAAAACCATGGATACATCATTATTTTTCCAGTGTAAAAACCATTTTAACGGGACCATCCATATTTGGTCTTTTTCAGGAGATACAAAAAGAAAGGAGCACCTATAAGGGCGGTTAATACTCCTAGAGGGATTTCCATTGTTGTGACTGTTCTGGCCACATCATCTATTAAAAGCAGGAAGAAAGCCCCTAAAATAACGCTTGCAGGTAAAAGTACCTTATTATCCGGTCCAACAATCATTCTGGCAACATGGGGTATTACAAGACCAACCCAGGCAATAATGCCGCAAATGCTCACAGCAGATGCAGTTATCACGGTACAGCAGACTATTATGATTGCCCTTAACCTTTTAATGTTCACGCCCAGTGTTTGGGCTTCTTCTTTCCCCATGGAAAGAATATTCAGCCTCCACCGTATTATCAGAAGAATTGCAGTTCCTACCAGTATTGGTAGGCTGGTTAGGAGTACATCCTGATTTGTAACCTTTGCAAGGCTTCCTAGAATCCAGAAAACTATGCTCTGCAGCTGTCCTGGGTCTGCCATGTATTTGGTCATGGATAAAAGGGCTGCAAAGAATGTTTCAACTGCTATTCCGCACAGTAACAGGTTCAAGATAGATACCCCCTTGAATGATCTGCCCAGGGAGTAGGTTAATGCAACTGCCACCAAACCCCATACAAATGCAGAAAACTGTATCATCATGGCGCTGGCTGAAAAAAAGATGGCCAGGGCTGCACCAAACCCTGCACCCGCTGAAACACCTAACTTATCGGAGGAGACCAGGGGATTTCTAAATAATCCCTGAAAAGATGCCCCTGCAATGGATAAAGCAGCCCCAACCATCATAGCGGCCAGTATTCTGGGTAACCGTACCTGGAAGAGAACCGCAGTTGCGGTGGGTGATAAGGTTGAGTTAACGTGGAATATTTTCGAGGCGAAGGCAGTTAAAACATCCTGTGGGGATATGGGATATTTGCCCATGAGGAAAGAGATGAAAAAGAGGAAGATCAGTGGAATGACGAGCAGTAAGGTTACATATACTTCATGCTCAGTTATCTTACTCCTGATTTTCACTTCAAATAAGTTAATTCTTCCTTTGAACAGATTCCGAATTTTACCTTCGTACAGATTCTTGATTCTCCCCCCAAACAAGATACACACCCTTTTTTTAATCTGTCAATCTTGAATAGTTCAGTATGTTGGATGTTTCTGTATCTGTAAGGTTGTAGTGGTAGAAGTCCGAGTAGAACTCTTCTGTAAGGTTTTTCAGGTCCATATTCTTAAATTTGTCCGGATAAAGTACCTTGGCTGTCCATGCTATCCCAATGATGGTGTTGGCTCCTGGAGGATTTTCAAACCAGCTGAATGGAGATTGGGGAACCAGGTAAACCTGCTTGTTTTTAACAGCGTTCACATTCTGCCATAATGAATTTGAGTACACGCTGTTATAGAAAACAGAATCTCCTGTGATTATAACGTCAGGATTCCACTGTAAAACCAGCTCAATTGAAACACCCATACCTCCGCTTTGCACAGGGGACTGGACAACATTCTTACCGCCGCAGATATTGATGAGCTCTGTCTGCGGAGAACCCGGTGCAAAGGTTGTTAAACCATCATCACCCTTTGCATAGTAAACTGTTTTCTTCTCAGAGTCAGGTATGGTTGCAACAGTGCTGTTAACCTGGTTTAGGACTTTGTTGTAGAAGTTAACCAGTTTTGTGGATTGTTCCTCATCCCCGAGTGTCTTTCCCATAAACTGGATGGCCGACACTATGTTGGTGAGGTTGTTGTCGCCTTCAACGTCCACCACAGGGATTCCTCCGAATTTATCCTGTATATTGTTTATGGTATCGTTGTCTCCGCCGTGCCCCATGAAAATCACGTCAGGATTTTGCGACAGTATGGACTCGTAATTTGCATTTTTGCCTCCACCTAGAACAGGGAGGTTCTGATATTTGGTTGGTACGTACTGGTTTTCTGATTCATTTCTGGAGTCCCAGCCAAGCATCTTATCTGGAGCAAGCATGTAAAGTATCACGGTACTTGACCCTGCAAGAGAAAAGGTTTTGTTAATTTCAGATGGCACGATCACACTTCTTCCGGCCATATCAGTAAGCTGTGATTTTCCAGCAGGAACGGCACTATGATAACTGTATACAACCCCAATTAAGGCAACTATGCCCATGATCACAAGTATTAGAACGATTTTTTGCTTATCCATGAATTACACCCAAGTCTCCAGTCTCATTTAAGGATATTTCACTTTGGGCGATATGGATTAATAAACATATTGTATGTGAACATTATGGCCTTTGATATCTGCTTTCTGTAATGATTCAAATGCAGGTCAGGAATTCGGTGGACTAACTGTGTGAACACAGCGGGCAATAAATCTGCAACTTCAGGTTACAACGTTAGAAACTTTTAGTGAAAAATTTTTTTTATTTTTTTAGAAAAAAAATATCTCAGGTGGAAATAGCATACTAAACTCTTTAAAATCTTTTTTAAAATACTATTGAATGAATTTTAGGTTTGGAATTGAGTTTTTTTCCTTGTTGTTTTAATTCAATGTTTAAAATAGTGCAATTTAACCTCCGATAAGTTTAAATATTCACTTCGTTGATTTAGTATATTGATTCTTTTTTGAATCACATTGAAGCATAAAAGTTTTAGTAAATTGAAAAGGGAGGTAAGAAATGGTAAAATTGAATAAGTTGACTGTTATGCTCATGGTTTTCGCATTATTTTTTTGTATTTCTACTGCGGGGGCTGTGAGCGCGGCGGATGTACCGTCTGTTAATTTCACAAGTAATGTGACCAACGGCGGTGCACCGCTAAGCGTGCAGTTTAACGACACATCAAACAACAATCCGACCGGTTGGAGTTGGGATTTCGGTGATGGGAATATCAGCACTGAACAAAATCCCGTGCATAACTACACAAAAGCCGGTAAATACAACGTTAGCTTAACTGCAGGTAATGATGCTGGAAGCAACACAACAACACGGACAAATTACATCACTGTTCTGTTAAATGAGGTTTATGTCTCACCAACCGGAAACGACACAACAGGAGACGGAACAGCAACTAATCCATATTCAACAATACAAAACGGTTTAAATAATGCTGTTGATGGTGGAACAATACATCTGGCAAGTGGAACATACGAAGGAACAGGTAATGTAGGTTTAACCATTGCCAAGAATGTTAAAATTGTCGGTGCAAGTCAGATGAGCACTATAATAGACGCAAAGAACTCAAATAACATATTCGTCGTTAAATCCGGAGTAAACGTTACAATAACAAACTTAACACTAGCAAACGGAAACACAACTTATGGTGGTGCTATCTACAATAACGGTACTTTGAATGCAAGTGACTGTACTTTCACAAACAACACTGCAGGTTATGGCGGTATAGGTTATGGCGGTGCTATCTCTAATATTGGTACTATCAGTTCTCTAAGCGGCTGTACTTTCACAGGAAACACAGCGGAGGTTTATGGTAGCGCTATTTACAATTCAGGTACTATTATCTCTTTAAGCGGCTGTACTTTCACAAACAACACTGGAATTAGGTATGGTGGTGCTATCTACAATAGTGGCTCTATCACTTCTTTAAGTGGTTGTACTTTTGCAAATAACACTGCAAATGTTTCTGGTGGTGTTATCGATAATAGTGGCACTATTGGTGCTTTGAGTGGCTGTACTTTCACAAATAACACAGTATCTTTAGATGGTGGTGTTATTGATAATGAGTATAAAGCTACTATCAATTCTGTGAGCGGTTGTACTTTCACAGGCAACAAAGCAACTAATAATGGTGGTGCTATCTGCAATATGTATGGTACTATTAATTCTTTGAGTGCTTGTACTTTCACAGGAAACACAGCAGGTTATGGCGGTGCTATCTTTAATAAGAGCGCTATTGGTACTTTGGGTGGTTGTACGTTCAACAATAACACTGCAACTAATGGTGGTGCTATCTACAATTATATAAGTAATCTTACTTTGAGTGGTTGTACTTTTACCAATAACACAGCAACTCAAGGCAGTGCTATCTACAATATTGGAAGTAGTGTTAGTACTGCTACTACTACTGTGCATTTCAGCTCCTTTGTAAATAACACTGCAACCGATGGTAGTACTATTTACAGTTCTTTAGGTACAGTGAATGCCCAGAATAATTGGTGGGGATCCAATAACATTCCATCAAGCCAGGTTAATGGTGCTGTGGATTACAGCAACTGGTTGTACATGACTATAACAGTTAATCCTACTGCTGTTGATGGTAGTGCTGGTAATGTGACAGTTAGTTTCAACAATGTGTATGATGGAGCTACTTTGACAAATATTGACCCTGCAAATGGCCATATCCCAGATGGTGGTGTTGTTAATTTCAGCGGCTCATCAGTAGCTTTTAATCCGGTAACAGCAGTTACCCATAATGGTACTGCAACAACTGCATTTACAGCAAGTGATACTAGTATGCCTATTCATGCAACGGCGGACAGTCAAACAGTTTCAACATACATAAACGGGATAAGTACTATGATTTCAGTTGGTAATGTAACTGGTTTTAATGGTGAAATTGTGAATTTAACTGCTACATTGGCTTCCACCAGTGGTACAAGGTTATCTGGTCAGAATGTAACATTTACTGTGAATGGAACCAGTTATAATGCTACAACTGATGATAATGGAGTAGCTACGTTACGTTACACCATCACAGAATCTCTAGGAACATACAATATAACAGCTAGTTTCGCTGGTAGTACGCCCTATGGGGATTGTAATGGAATGAACTATCTCGTTGTTTTATTGAAGGATGTTTATGTTTCACCAATTGGAAGTGACACGACAGGTGATGGTACAGAAAGTAATTCATATGCTACAATACAAAAAGCCTTGAACGATGTTATTCCAAATGGCACAATACATTTACTACCTGGAACCTATACTGGAACTGGTAATAAATGTTTAACAATCACTAAAAATGTTAACATTATCGGTGCAGGTCAGACAAGCACCATAATAAATGCACAAGGTTTAAATAACATATTCACTGTTAATTCGGGAGTAAAAGTTACAATAGCTAACTTAACATTTGCAAACGGAAACACAACTTATGGTGGTGCTATCTACAATAACGGTGCTTTAAATGTGAGTAATTGTACTTTCACAAACAACACAGTAACTAACGGTAATGGTGGTGCTATCTACAATGCAGGTACTATCACTTCTTTAAGTGGTTGTACTTTCACAGGTAACACTGCAACAGCGTCTAGTAATGGGGGCAACGGTGGTGCCATCTTCACTACAGGTACTATTAGTTCTTTGAGCGGCTGTGCTTTCACAAACAACGCTGCACCCAATGTTAGTGGTGGTGCTATTTACAATAATGGTGGTACTATTAGTTCTTTAAGTGGTTGTACGTTCGCTAATAACACTGCAAAGGCTTCTAGTGGTGCTATCTACAATGCCGGTACTATCACATCTTTAATTGCTTGTACTTTCACAGGCAACAATGCGACTCAAGGTGGTGCTATCTACAATAATAAGGGGAATAATATTACGTGGAGTGGCTGCACTTTAACAGGTAACACAGCAACTTATGGTGGTGCTATCTACAATATGGGTAACATGAATGTGGGTGGCTGTACTTTCACAGGCAACAATGCAACTAACATGGGTGGTGCTATTTACAATAATGGAGGGACCAGTAGTCTTACTGTGCATTTCAGTTCTTTTGTAAATAACACTGCACTCACTGGTAGTGCTGTTTACCGTTCTGTTGGCACTGTAAATGCCACGAATAACTGGTGGGGATCCAATAACAGTCCTTCAAACCAGGTTTATGGTACTGCGAACACTTATTACAGTAACTGGTTGTACATGACTATAACAGTTAATCCTGCTGCCGATGGTAATATTGATGCTGTGATGGTTAGTTTTAATAATGTTTGCAATGGAACTAATATAACCAGTTTTGACCCTGTCAATGGCCATATTCCAGATGGTACTGTTGTAAGTTTCAACAGCACAACTGGATCCCTTGATCCTGTAATAACATTCACCACAAATGGTACGGCAACTACAACCTTTACATCAGCAACTGCTGGTAATTGTGTTATTAATGCAACAACTAACAATCAAACAATTTCAATAGGTCTCACTGTTCCGTTGAGTGTATCTGCTAATATAGCAAGTGGTTTCTATAATACTGGTCAAAGTGTTGTTTTAACAGCGAATGATGATAATGCGACCATTTATTATTCTGTTAATGGTAGTGCTCTTACCAAATATACTAGTCCAATTAGTATAGACTCCACTAACACATTATCTTACATTGCAATGGATTCAATCAATAGTTTATATAGCCCTATATACACACAGACCTACACTATAGACGCTAAAGCACCTACAGTAACTGCTAATACGACTACATGTATTTTTAATACCACTCAAAACGTGAATTTGACTGCAACAGATGATACAAGTACTACAATTTATTATACAACTGATGATAGTGATCCTCAGACAAGCAGTACTAGAATCTTTTATACTGGTACAATCACCATAAGCAACACAACCACGCTTAAATACAGTGCAGTGGATGCTGCGGGTAATTGGGCAACGCCACAAACGCAGATATACACGATTGATACTATCCCCCCGACGGTAACAGTGAATGAGACCACGGGAATGTATAATACTAATCAAAGTGTCACTTTGACGGCGACGGATGATACAAACACCACGATTTATTACACCACAGATGGAAGTGATCCAACAGTTGATGGTACGGTTTACACAGTTCCTATCACTGTGGGCAATACAACGTTGAGGTATGCTGCTGTGGATGCTGCGGGTAATGTGAGTCCGATTTACACTCAAAACTACGCTATTGACACTGCGGTGCCTACTGTGAAGGTTGTGGATCCTGCAAGCAGTGCAGTTAATGTGGCTGTGAACAAGGTGATTAAGGTCACCTTCAGTGAGGCTATCAAACTTGGTAATAGTTGGATCGAGCTTGTTAGCAGTAATGGAACTTCTATACCTATCAGCTGGTCTATCAATGGTAGTGTGTTGACTGTAACAGCTGACAGCACGTTAGCTCATGGTGTTAAGTACACGTTGCTCATTCATACGGGTAGTGTGACTGATTTGGCTGGTAACAATGTGGCTGGTTATGTGTCTCGTTTCACTACCAGTACGGATGTTACGGTGCCTGCTGTGAAAACTGTGGACCCTACAAACAACGCTGTGAATGTGGCTGCAAATAAGGTGATCAAGGTTACCTTCAGTGAAGCCATCAAAGCCGGTAACAGCTGGATTGAACTTGTAAATAATAATGGTACGGTTGTGCCGAGCACATGGTCTATTAGTGGTAATGTTTTAACCATAAAAGCTAACAGCACGTTAACGCATGGTGTTAAGTACATGGTACTTATTCACACGGGTAGTGTAACAGATTTAGCTGGTAACAGTGTGAAAGGATACGTGTCCCGATTCACTGTGGACACTGTTGCACCGACTGTGAAAACAGTTGACCCAGTAAGCAATGCTTTGAAAGTTGCCACGAGTAAGGTGATTAAGGTCACCTTCAGTGAAGCTATCAAAGCAGGTAACGGTTCAATTGAACTTGTTAGCAGTAATGGTACGGTGGTGCCGGTTAAATGCTCTGTTAGTGGTAGTGTGTTAACCATAACACCTAGCAGTGCCCTGAGTAAGGGAGTTAAGTACATGGTACTTATTCATACGGGTAGTGTGACTGATCTGGCTGGTAACAACGTAGCAGGTTATGTAACTCGTTTCACAACAACAGCATAAAAAAGTCTTCAAATCTCTTTTTTATTTTTTTTATTTTTTTAACAACTCCTGATCAGTATAAATAAATTTTTAGATTAATTCATTCTATATTCAATTAAACTTCTCTAAACTTCTGATTTTTAATAAAACCTTATAATAATGGTTTTTGTCACGGTTCTGCCACAACCGATACGTATATATTTCCATTTCGCATAGTTTCGTATAGTCAAAGGTCTGCAAAATCCATTAAGATCCGCCAATCCAACAGGAACTCAAAAAAAATAAAGAGTGAAAAAATAATGCTAAAAGATGATAACACACATAAACCTCCTTTAAGTGGGAGCATCCACCGCATAATTAAAAGAGATAAAAATGGTATAAAGGACATCAGGTTTAAAAAGAGTGGATTTAAAAAATGTATACAGTGCGGCCGCTGCACAGCAAGCTGCCCTGCAGCATACCTGTACCCAGACTACAAGCCCAGAGACATGATGAGACGATTCATGTTCGATGACATCCACTCTCCTGAGGTGAAAGCATTGATCTGGAAGTGCGGGCAGTGCTACTCCTGCAGGGCAAGATGTCCCAGAAACTGCAAGGCAGTTCTTGGTGTACAGGCACTCCAAACAAGATCAGTTTTAGAAGGAGATGCACCATCTGAAATCATGGACCTCTCCAAAAAACTTAAAAACAACCTTCACTTGAGGGGTGAAACATTTTTACCATCCCTGATGGACCCTGAGATTCTTAAAGAGTTTGGGGAAAAAACCTACAAACGCTGCAGAAACAACAGCTCAAAAAGGGAATATCTGGGATACAAAAAAGACGACGCAAGGAGAATACCAATTCCCAAAGAATCCCTCGAAGAAATACGTGAAATAATGAAGCTCACAGGATTCATGGAGGATGTAAAATGAGTCAAGAAGAACTTCCACCCGTACCAACGGACCATTACTACCTGTTCAAAAGCTGCATTGCAGGATCGGTGTATCCCGGCATAGAAATTTCCATTAGATATATACTCGACAGCATAAGGGCAGATTACACGGATGACCCACGCCAGTCATCATGCACAGGATTTGCAGTTCATGAGGGAGTTGTGCCCCCTGAAACAAACATGGCCCTTAACGCCCGCAACCTTTCACTTGCAGCGGAATCTGACAACTCCAACATCCTATGCACCTGCCCAACCTCCTACAGCAACCTTAAAGACTGTAAAAAGTTACTATCAAAGGAAGAAAAACTGGAAAAACAGGTTAAAGATGTAATGGAAAAAGTAGGCATCTCCTACGATATAAATCCTGAGATAAATCATGTTTCAGATGTTTTCTTAGTAAAGGTGGAGGATATTCTGAAAAAAGCAATTTACTCCCTTTCAGGTGTAAGGGCAGTCACACACCATGCCTGCCACTACTCAAAATTCTTTTTCAAGGACGTTAGATCTGGAACCTTTGAAAAACCAACAGTACTGGATGAAACCATTAAACGGTTTGGTTGTGAGGTTTTAGATTACTCTGAACAGTTTTTATGCTGTGGAAGCGGTTTAAGACGTTCCATCATCGAAAGAGATTATCCACGCGAAATTCTGAGGAGGAAGTTTGCAAGCATAGCAGAGGTTGAACCAGACCTTATTGTAACACAGTGCCCTGAATGCACCTTCAACCTTGAGTACTACCAGAAATCCCTGTTTGATGAACTTGGAATCCCTGAAGAAATACCTGTACTTTACATATCTGAGCTACTGGCGCTTTTACTTGGAGCAAACCCCCAGGATATTGGAATTGACATGCACGCAGTTCCTGTGGAACCATTCCTTGAAAAATTTGGAATAGGAGTGGGAAAATGAAAGGGATGGAGAACCAGAAAAGGATAGGAGTTTTCATATGCCACTGCGGCGACAACATCTCAAGAAGCATTGACATGAAAAGGTTAAAAGATGCCATAATCGATGAAGATGTGGTGGGGGTGGATGAAAATTCTTACCTGTGCTCTGTCAACGGAGAGAAACTGATGCAGGACAGGATAAAATCCTTGGATCTGGATGGAGCGGTTGTGGCAGCGTGTTCTCCAGAAGTCCACGAGCAGAAGTTTCGAAAATGTGCTGAAACTGCCGGGATCAACAGGTACATGGTTGATGTTGCCAACATCCGGGAACAATGTGCCTGGATAACCAAGGATCCAGACCCAACGCTTCGAGCCATCGACACGGTCAAATCATCCATAAGGGCCATGAAACACGGCAAACCAAGGTACAACATCGATTTAAATGTTGTTAAAAGTGCTTTGGTAATTGGGGGAGGCATATCCGGCATAACAACTGCACTATCACTTGCCCGACAGAACATCAAAGTGTACCTGCTGGAGAAAAGCCCAACCATCGGTGGGAACATGGTTAGGATAGGCAAGGTTTTCTCGGCAGACACACTGAGTGAAGAATGTGCAATGTGCTCCCTCGGCCCGATCATGAGCGAAGTGGCAGAACATCCCAACATCGAGGTCCTCACCCTTTCCCAGGTCACAGAAGTCACAGGACACGCTGGAGACTTCAAGGTTAAACTCAGCACAGGCCCATTTATGGTTGACCCGGATAAATGCACATCCTGCGGTGAATGTTCAAAAGCCTGCAATGTGGAGGTACCTGACGAATGGAATGCAAACCTTTCAACCCGCAAAGCAGTTTACAGACCATTTCCCCAGGCAGTGCCCGGATCCTACACAATTGACGGTAATTCATGTGTTAAATGTGGAGCATGCATGGAATTGTGCTCTGCAGGTGCCATAAACCTTGATAATAAAGCAGATAACGCAACGATAAACGTTGGATCTGTGATAATTGCCACAGGCTACCAGGAGCTGGATCCTACCGGTAAGGAGGAGTTTGGCTACGGTGTAGACGAGGATGTGATCACCCAGATGGAGCTTGCAAGGATGCTGGCTGTTAACGGACCCACATCTGGAAAGATCCTCACACCCTCAACTGGAGAAAAACCCAGAAGGATCGTGATGGTTCAGTGTGTGGGTTCAAGGGACAGAAAAGCAGGATCCATACCCCACTGCTCAACCATATGCTGTATGGTGGCTTTGAAACATTCCAATTATATTGCAAACCATTTTAAAGGCACAGAAGTTTATATCTGTTACACTGACATGAGAACCCCTGGGACCTACGAGAACTACTACTTCGAAACCCAGAAAAAGGGTGAAAAAAGTATAAGATTCCTAAGGGGCAGGGTGGCTGAAGTCATCAGGGACGGGGATGGAATCCTCATTGCCAGGGTTGAAGACACCCTTGGCGGTGGTTTCTTGGAGATAGAAACGGACATGGTCGTGCTTTCATGTGCACTCAAACCTTCTGAAGGTGCAGAAGCCCTGGAGAACCTCTTTGGGGTGACTTTAACTCCCGAACTCTTTGTAATGGAAAAACATCCAAAGCTCAACCCGACAGAGACAACTGTTCCGGGAATCTTCGTATGCGGCACGGCAAAGGGGGCAATGGACATTACAGGGGCCATAAACATGTCCAGATCTGCAGCTTCACAGGTTGCAGAGCTCATGGGCCCCGGTACAATCCAAATTGAACCCAAATTTGCAGTGATAGATCCAGAAATATGTGAAACATGTGGAAAATGCGTTGATCACTGTTTTAAAGGTGCAATATATGTGGATGGGGATGTTTGCATCGACCCTTTTACCTGTTCAGGATGTGGTAACTGCATATCGAAGTGCCTTCAAAATGCAATTGAACTGCCAGGAAGCAGTGACCATGAGATATTTGCACGTATCGATGGATGCCTCGATGGTGAAGGTCCAAAGATCTTGGCCTTTTTGGATGAAAAAATAGCTTACGTTGCTGCAGACAATGTTGGGTTGAATAGATTGAGTTATCCATCTGAAGTACGTATAATAAGGGTTCCGTCTGTTGCGAGGCTTGAGTTGAAACATTTACTCCATGCCTTCAAGAGGGGTGCATCAGGAATATTTCTCGCAGACGGTACTGGTAACTCGTCTGGAAGTCAGGCTGGGGAAAAAATAAGACTGAAGGTTGAAGAGCTCAAAGAAGGATTAACTTCTGAGGGAATCGACCCAAAGCAATTGATGTTTTACGAGGCGTATCTACCTCATTACAAGGGAATGGCGTCCAGACTTGAGGAATTTTCAGGGATTATTAAACAAACACGTACCAAGAATGATCTTAAACATTAAATCCTTAATTTTTTAAGGTACGAATTTTCAATTAATTAACAGCTCTTTTAATCTTTAAAATTGGATTACGATCCTCTGATTGATACGTATAAAAAACGTGCATCGTATATCGTAAATGGTTTGTTTTTTTCTATTTGAACTTGGTTTAAAATGTTTTATACATAAAAAGGCTTATTTAATTTATTTTAGAATAATATTCTATTTTTAAGATTATTGGTTTGTATAAATCTCATTAAAACATTTATAACTATTTTAAAACATTACACTCTTTTTTAAGTGATTTATAATTGTTTTAAATCTCTTGATTGTTGTAAGGATTTTAGAATATTCTGTAATACCTCTTAAAGGTTATATAGAATGATAAGTAGATTATATCATGTCGATTTTATGATGTTAACATTGTTAATCGATTTCATAAAATAGTTAATCAAAAAGGAGGTTAAAATGCATAAAAATGTAATATTTTTAGTGCTTATCTGTGCTACAGTGGTCATGTTCAGCGGAGCTGTTTCAGCGGCTGATGTGCCTTCTGCCAATTTCACTGCGGATAAGTACTGGGGAGTAAACAATGTAACTACCCATTTCACCGACACATCCACTGGCAACCCTACAAACTGGAACTGGAATTTTGGTGATGGAATTACAAGTACAGAACAGAACCCAACCCACACCTACTCAGCATTAGGTAGTTACAATGTTAGTTTAACAGCAATAAACTCCGTTGGAAGTAGTACTAAGTCGATATCAAAGTGTATCAACGTTTTGAACAATTCTAATGTATTCACCAGCAGCAACGGTGTCACTTTTTTCGTGGCCAATGATGCAGGTGTGAAGTATGATATGCCTAATGGGGTTACAAATGATAACGGTGGAGTCTACCCTTACATTCCTCAGACCTATTACATATGTAAAGGTGGTGGTGGTACAGCTCCGATTCAGTTATCAACAGATCCTAATTATGTGCCCGGTTTGGACTCTGGACCAGGTAGTTATACCAACAATGATAACCAGACTGGTACTTTTTATATAGTATTCCGAGGAGGTGTTGTGCATCTAGATGATGCTATTTTAATGCTTGCAGTAAACGGTACCATAGCTGATGATTTTAGTGTTACCATTACTTCAACTGGTTATACGTACACCCCACCAGCACCAGGTTTATCATCGGATCGAACAACTGCAAATCTTCAAAACATCACTTATGTAACTAATGCACTCAATGAAACATTTTACAAAAGTGATTTCATCTACGAGCAGAACTGGAGACCATACAATCAAGTCAATTATCCGATCTACAATGGAGAAAATGTCTCTGATCCAAACAATGATTTCCACCTCATGTTCATAGACCTTGATGTCGGGGCATTTTTTAGAGGCACGATTATCAACGGAACCAGCGCACTAAATTATGGGGCTATAACTGTCACCTATGCTTTCCACAATCTGGAAAATTTTGCAGCATTTGCAACTTATGGATGGTTCTCCTCATGTAACTGGGGAACAGGAATACCTCAAGCAAGTTACAACGGATTATGTGGTTACAACGTTATAGGAACTCCTAGGCCGGGATCTGATTTCACAGCCAACGCTACAAGTGGTAACAATTCACTGGATGTTAAGTTCACTGATAACAGTACCAACAATCCTACAAGCTGGAGCTGGGATTTCGGTGATGGAATCACTTCCACTGAACAGAATCCAACCCACACCTACACCAAAGCTGGAAACTACACAGTTAAATTGACAACATCTAACGCAAACGTGGGTAACACAGAGATAAAAACAGGTTACATCACTGTTTTGGATACTGTAGCTCCTACTATTGTTGCTAATGTTACTAGCGGTAATTATGATGTTGCTCAGAATGTGGCACTGAATGCTACAGATGATGGTGGAAATGCAACTATTTACTACACCACAGATGGTACTGATCCTACCATCAGTAGTCCGGTTTATACTGGACCAATCAACATCACTTCAACAACTACTTTGAAGTTTATTGCTGTTGATGCTGCTGGTAACCAGTCACCTATCCAGTCTGAAACGTACAACATTAAGTCTGATGTGTCTGTAGCTGTTACCGCATCTAAATCAAATCCTCAAGTTGGTGATAATGTTACTTACACGTTTAAGGTGAGTAACAATGGACCTGGAGTTGCTAAGGATGTTGTTTACACTTACGTGATTCCTGAGGGTTTGGAATACCTTGGTGCAACTGTTGATCAGGGTACTGTATTGTATAATGCAACTACGAGGACTTTGACCTGGAATCTTGGTAATGTTGCTGTGGGCGACCCATACTTATGGCTCAATTTACATGTTTTGAGTGCAGGAACCTACAATTTACAGCCTACAATCCGTGTATCTGGTTACAATCCTGAATTGGATGGTAATGTTGGTTCTTTGATTGTGAATGCAGTTTCAGCCGATTCAAATGTAGTTAGTGGTTCAGGCAATGGTTCAGGCAATGGTACAGCTACTGTGAATGCAGCAACTGTTACCAAGACTATGAACACTGTGCCTATGCAGAGTACTGGTGCGCCTTTAACAGGCCTTGTTTCAGCTCTGTTACTTATTGGCAGTGGATTAGCATTGAGCAGGAAAAAATAAATCCTATTTCCCTTTTTTTATTTTTTTATTTTTTTTGAGTAACATACAACCCAATTTTTGAAATAACCACTTTGTCTCTTTTTAAGCAGTTGTAAAGGGTATTTGATGATTTAAGTACCATCATTAAGGTATAAATTGAAATATCTTTGAAAGTTCAACAAAAGAAGATATTAGATTTTATTTTTGAGCTTAAAATTAAAAAACCTTAGAAATAATATGAGTAACTAAAATAAAAACTTATTTTAGAAGATTTTAACAGTATATGCGTGTTATAATCCAATATTTTAAATGTAATTTAGATCAAAGTCATTATTTCACAGTCATATCCAAGTCATATTATTTCATACCTAATAAATAACGATATGTTTATATATACATTTCGATTATCTATATATTATATATGTAATTCAAACAATTCTTAAACAAGGTGATAAAATGCCAGTGATCATAGACGATGAAAAATGTGGAAAAATAACGAACTGCCCTGGAGAAGGATTATGTGTCAAAATCTGTGAAAAAGGGGCTCTTGAAGAAGTAGATGGAAACGTGGTTATAAATCCTGAAAAATGCGATGATTGTGATCTATGCATCCAGAACTGTCCGAACCAGGCCATATCAAAGGCATAATATATCAAGAGTGATAAAAATGGTTTCTATAGAAAGAAATGGGGGACAGAAACGTTCTCTGACCCATTTAAACGAAAAGTGCACGGGCTGCGGCATTTGCACAGAGATATGTCCAACAGGATCCCTGAAAACAGGACCTGTGCTTCCAATAGCCCGAGGGCTTGTGAAGATGGATTACCTTAACATAAACAAGAACACATGTGCGCTCTGCGGTCTTTGTGCTGCTGTATGCCCATTTGAAGCCCTGGAATTTACCATAGATGGGGAAAACATAAAGGAATTAGAACAGTACCCCAAATGGAATCAAGAATGCGAAATTGATGAAGATACCTGCATATACTGCAAAGCCTGCGAAAGAGCCTGTCCAAAAGATGCCATAACAGTTGCAAGAGAGCTGCCAGAAAGGTCAAAGCTTGTAACAGGTGAGATTAGTGTTGACCCGGAAAAATGTATTAACTGCAAGGTATGCGAGGAAATGTGCCCTGCAGGGGCCATAGAAATCAAACAGGACAGTCCAACATCATACGAAGTCAAGATAGATGAGGATAAATGTGTTTACTGCCTTGTATGCAGACGTACCTGTCCAACAGATGCTATAAAAGCTGTATGTGCATCATGTGCGTATTCGGAGTATAACATTAACCCTGAAGACACTGAAATCAAAGGCAACATCTTTTTGAACGAAGAAAAGTGCATCAACTGCGGATGGTGTCAGGATATATGTCCCGTTAACGCTCCAACCATTTCAAAACCATTTGAAGGCGAAATATCCACAAACAAGGAAGAATGCAAGGGTGAATCATGCCATGCATGTGTGGATGTCTGTCCCTGCAATGCAGCGAGCATTGTTGACGGCAAATCTCAGATAAACCCTGAGTTTTGTGTGTTATGCGGTGCATGCACCCAGGTCTGCCCACAAAGCTGCATCAGCTTGAAGCGGGAGAAAATGAACCTGGAGAATGTTCGCTCCAAATCATGGAAGAAAGCCCTTGGCAGTTTGATTGATTGAAAATGAACCCTTATTTGAATGTTGAAATAGTTATTCAATGAGAGTATCAATCTTTTTTTATCCTTCTTTTTTAAACCAATATCATTTATTTTTCTTTTGGCCAGCTTGAAGAGCTTCTTATCACGAGGTATTTATAGAATATTTGAGCATGTATAAGGGACATTGTCTAATATATGTGACAGTCCGTCAAGTTAGAGTAAGTAACTTAAGTTACAGAGAACAATTAGACTTTTATTTTTGATAAACTTAAACAAAAGTATGTGACAGTCTGTTTAAGGCAAGTAAACTGAGATTTCTACAAAAGAGTATATTATATTTTTATTTTAGATAGTTGAAAAGGAACTTAAAACTTAAATAAATACGAATCAAGTGATTTAAAGACTTATTTTCGAGAGCGCCATCAAAATAGATACGTATATATTATCATATCGCATAGTTCATATAAATAAAGATTAAGGTAAAAAAACCAATTAAAGGAGTTTAACATGATTTACGTGAGTATGGACGATACAGACAACCTTGAATCTAGAGGGACGGGAAGTTTAGCCCGTACAATAGCAGGGGAACTCTCAAAAGACTATCAAATTTACGGCGTCACTCGCCACCAGCTTTACGACCATCCAGATATCCCGTACACATCCCATAACACCTGTGCTGTTATCCAAATTGAAAACAAAGGTGTTGAGTTTGTGGATGAGATATTTGAAAGGGTAAAACGTGAAATACTGGATGATTTTATGGAAGGAAGCGATCCCGGACTTGTTGTGGCCCATGATAACCAGATTACACCTGCTATGGTTGCATTTGGGATTGATGCCAAGTGTATCGTGCTGAACCAGCAAAGAGCAAGAAAATTGGCAGATAACCTGGACATAAGGCTGGAAGGCCTTGGAGGCACAGAAGACGGAGTTATAGGGGCAATGGCTGGTGTGGGGCTGGCATCAAGCAGATATGATGGTAGATTCCTGAGGATTGGGACTGAAGATGTAAAAGGATATACAAAAACTGCTGAAGAACTCTTTGAGGCCGGGGTTGACCAAATAGTGACGGTTGACGGCTGTAATGTTACAGAGGGCTTGATCCACAATCCTCAAGGCAGACTGCTCAAAACATGCCCCTTAGGTGACAAGATCATCCTCTTTGTTGAAGAAGAGAATGGTGAGCTGAAAGTTGTGGATCGTGGCTAAAATAATAATATACTTGTTTTAAATCTCTGAATCCTAACAGTATCATGAGTTATTCATGGAAAATGAGATTTTTTCATTTTTTTAGAGTGCCCTGTTCTTGAAACATGAAACTTATCTTATCGATCTATTTTAGTAAGAGAGATATCTTAATTTCTGTTATTTTATAGGTTAATAGCTCTGAAAGGTTATATACTAAGATACGCAAACTTCTACGTATCCATTTAACGAATTGATCAAATCTAAATCTAAAAAAGGGAGGTAAAAATGCATAAAGATCTAACGTTTTTAGCGGTTATTTGTATCATGGTAATTGCGCTCAGCGGAACTGTATCTGCCGTTGATGTGAATACCACCAACACAACCCCGCTTTCTAACTACAGCAACATTTACGTTCAGGTGGCGAACGATGGGGGTGTTTCGTTTAACACCACCGGAAACGGTACATACTATATTCAGTCGCTGAGCTCGCCTAATGGTGGATTTAATGCAGTACATATTGCCAACGATTCTACGGCAACCACCAATTATGGTGGATCCACCAGCACCACAAATCAATCAGGAACCTTTTATGCCACGGACACTGGAGGTAGAGGGTATCAGGATGATGTTGTGCTGATGCTTGCCGTTAATAAAACAATTCCAGATGATTTTGCCGTAACAATAACTGCAAGTGGATACAACTGGACACCTAGCGGTACCCTGAACTCCGCCCCATCACATGGTTCTATCAATGATTATGGGGTAACACTGAATGAAACATTCTACAAGAGTGATTTCATTTACGGGCCTCAAAGCTGGAAACCCACAGGTGGAAATGTTAACTACCCAATCTACATTGGGGAAGACATGAATGATACTTCAAACGCGTTTTACATAATGTTCATTGACCTTCATGCAGGACTGCTTGGATCTAACTACAAATCTGGGTCAAACTCACAGTTCATTAACAATGGAGCGGTGCAGATAAACTACACTTTCACAAATTTACAGTCTTTAGCTGCTTTCAATATCTACGCATGGAACTATAACACCACTCAGGGACAGGGAATGTTATGGACAAACAGCATACTTCCAGGTAACACGGGTGGCCCAAGTGGTTACACGGTAATGGGATCTTCAAATTCAATTGCTGATTTCAGTACAAATGTAACCAGTGGTATAGCCCCATTAACAGTTCAATTCACAGATGAATCAACAGGAGCTAAACCTTTAACTTATTCATGGGATTTTGGGGATGGGACTACATCAACCCAACAGAATCCAGTACACACCTACAACAACGCAGGCAATTATACAGTTAAATTAACAGTAAACAATTCTTATGGTAGTGATGAAAAAACCAGCACAATAATAGTAAGTGTGTTAGAAGCTTTAGCAAACATACCAACTGGACTGTACAACAACTCACAAACAGTTAATTTAACTACATCTGATCAGGAGGATCCTAATCCTCAGATTTATTATACTCTAAACGGCAGTGACCCTACAACAAACAGCACACTTTATTCAGGACCTATAAACATCACTAATGAAGGAATTAATACTCTCAAGTTCAGAGCATTTGATATTTATGGTTACAGTTCGGATGTTGTTACAATGGTCTATACCCTTGATACAACGGCGCCAACAGTAACTGCATCGCCTTCTGGAGGTACCTATCACACCACCCAGAATGTTACATTAACTTCAACAGATGCAAGCAGCACAACAACATATTACACCACAGATAATACTGATCCGAGATCCAGCAAAACTAGAACTGTTTACTCAAGCCCAATTGCACTACATACCAGTACATTACTCCAATTCGCTGCTATTGATGCTGCAGGCAACTGGAGTCCTCTTTACGCTCAAAATTACACCATGATGGATATTGCACCTCCTGTACCTTCAGTGGATTTACCAAGTGGACATTACAGCACTGATCAGGTTGCTAAATTAAGTGCAGTGGATGAATTGGATGCTAATCCACAGATTTATTACACTCTAGATGGTACCAATCCCACTACAAATAGTACACTTTACACATGGCCCGTAAGCATAAACATTGTGGGAACAACAGTTTTGAAGGTCATAACAGTTGATGCTGCAGGTCATATCTCAGATGTTCTCACACGAATTTATTCCCTTGACAAACCAGCATCAAGCGGTACATGGAACAGTACCATAATAGGCAGTAACGTGATGTACAATTCAATTGTTATGGATGCAGCAGGTTATCCACACATAGCTTATTACCAAAATGCAAATTCAGGAACTGACTATCCGGATCTTAAATATGCTTATGAGGATGTAAAGGGATGGCATATAGAAACTGTGGAGTCAGTACCTCCTGGCTCGGGTTACTATGTTTCACTTGCACTGGATTCATCTGGCAACCCTCACATAGTTTATAAACAACAATTTGGTGATGGATACTTAAATATGTTAAAATACGCTTATAGAGATGCAACAGGATGGCATATCTCTATTTTAACCACAGGCTATGCTGGCAATCCAATAGGTGATGATATCATATATTGTAACTTAGTTTTGTATCAAAACCAACCCCGGATCAGTTTTTATAATTACACTGGAGGAAAAATCGAGTATATGTACAATGATGGCACAAAATGGATCACTGAATCTATTGCCTCAACCGGTGGGCCATGGAATTCTATTGCAGTAGATTCCTCTGGCAACCCTAAAATCAGTTACTATAGTATATCTCCAAGTTCTGGGATGGCTAGTTTAAGGTATGCCAAAAGGACAGCAACAGGTGCATGGCAAGTCACAATTGTAGATAATTCTGCAGAAAATGTTGGGGCATGGAATTCTATTGCACTGGATTCATCTGGTAACCCCAGTATCAGTTATATATACAATGATGGAAGTTTGAGATATGCTTACTGGAATGGTACGCAATGGAACAGTGAAATAGTTGACGCACTTGCTTCCTCTTCATGTAAACTGATATTAAATCCTTCAAATAGTCCTATAATAATTTATAGAGATTCAACAAGCAGTAACCTGAAATATGCATACAAAGAAGGTTCTAAATGGATTACTCATAATATAGACACGGGTGACGGTGCGTCTCTTTGGGATTCCCTTGCCTTGAATTCACAAGGAGTTCCTTACGTAAGTTACGAATCTAAAAATTCCTATTTGAAGTACGCATATCTTATACCATTCAATGCAAGTGCAAATCCAACTGGAGGTACCTTTAATAAAACCCAGACAGTGACTCTAACATCAACCCCTGGAACATCTATATATTACACTACAGATGGCAGTGATCCACGAACAAGCAGCACAAAAACTGCTTATTCGAGTTCAATAACAGTAAACAATACAACCACAATCAAATTTGCAGCTGTAGACCCTGCAAATAACTGGGGTTCTATTTACACCCAAACTTACATCATAAACCCTACTGTGAAATCGGTGGATCCAGTTAACAATGCGGTTAATGTGGCCATTAATAAAGTGATTAAAGTCACCTTCAACGAAGTTATCAAAAAAGGTACTGGTTGGATAGAACTTACCAACAGTAATGGCGTGGATATGCCTATCACATGGTCTATTAATGGTAGTGTGTTAACTGTAACAGCTAACAGCACTTTAAATCGTGGAGTTAAGTACACTCTGCTTATTCATACCGGTAGTGTGACTAATATGGCCGGTGATAATGTGACGGGTTACGTGTCACGTTTCACAACCAGTACGGACAGTGTTGCTCCTACTGTGAAAGTTGTGGATCCTGCAAATAATGCTGTGAATGTTGCTGCTGATAAGGTGATTAAGGTTACCTTTAGTGAAGCTATTCAAGCTGGTAATGGTTCGATAGAGCTTACTACTAGTAATGGTACGGTTGTACCGAGTACATGGTCTATTAGTGGTAATGTGTTAACCATAAAAGCTAACAGCAGTTTAACTCATGGTGTTAAGTATATGGTGCTTATCCACACAGGAAGTGTAACAGACTTAGCTGGTAACAATGTGAAAGGCTATGTGTTCCGTTTCACTGTGGACACTGTTGTTCCTACTGTGAAAGTTGTGGATCCTGCAAATAATGCTGTGAATGTGGCTGCTGATAAGGTGATTAAGGTTACCTTTAGTGAAGCTATTAAGGCTGGTAATGGTTCGATAGAGCTTACGACTAGTAATGGTACGGTTGTGCCGAGCACATGGTCTATTAGTGGTAATGTGTTAACCATAAAAGCTAACAGCAGTTTAACTCATGGTGTTAAGTATATGGTGCTTATCCACACAGGAAGTGTGACTGATCTAGCTGGTAACAATGTAGCTGGTTATGTGTCCCGTTTCACTGTGGACACTGTTGTTCCTACTGTGAAAGTTGTGGATCCTGCAAATAATGCTGTGAACGTTGCTACAAGTAAGGTGATTAAAGTCACCTTCAACGAAGCAATCGCAGCTGGTACTAAGTGGATAGAGCTTGTAGCTAGTAATGGCACATCTGTAACTGTCAACTCATCCATCAGTGGTAATGTGTTAACCATAACACCTACCAGTGCCTTGAGTAAGGGTGTTAAGTACACTCTGCTTATTCACACAGGCAGTGTAACGGATCTGGCAGGTAACAATGTTGCTGGTTATGTGTCTCGCTTCAACACAATATCTTAAGAGCTTAAAAAGCCCCTTTATATTTTTTTTAGACTAATAATGGGGGAGAATGTATAAATAAATATTTAAATGTCTTTGGAGGGAGAAAGTAAACGGAAATGAATCATAACATATAATTCCGTATGTGAGGTTTAAATCTACAATTTAACGCCACATTTTAAATTTTTAGATTATATTGAAGCTTTTAAAACGTAAATATGAGCTTTTAAATGGTTATGAATACAATCGACATGTATATAAATACGTATAGTAAGAAATAGTTAAATAACTTATAATCACGGTAAATGCCTTTTTTTGTAGTTAATAATCAATCAATTGAGAACAAATTTGAAAGGTAATCAATAATTGTCAAGACACATTTTAATCAATAAAAACCACTGGGAAACTATGAAAACCACAAAATTTCTTATTTTAGCATTAATAATGTCAATTTTAAGTTTATCTGCCTCAGATATGGTTTTTGCTAATGACACCATATCTGGGGTTTTTGCTAATGACACCATATCTGGGGTCACAATATCTGGCTCTCCCCTTACCAGTTCTAATAAACCTGCTAACTTTTTTGGAACTATAAGTGATTATGCCGATAGTTACGTTGTACACGTGGGAGATACCTTTACTATAACTGTTTCTGTAGATAATGGTGGAGCAGGAGACTGGGAAAACCTATTGTTATATGCACCAATACCTGATGGACTGCAGTACGTCTCACATGTCATGCCAGATATAACCAGCCAAGATTATGATTCTTCAACTGGAATATGGAACATACAACAAATGAAATGGACTGGAAGAGGTCATCACAAGTATATGATCTTAACGGTTAAAGCACTGCCAGAAGCAGAAGGAAAAACCCTAAGCTTCTCATCAAGATTCACATCACTCATATTTGTCGATGAATCTTGGAATCATGCCCGAACAGACATGGTTGCTAATGGATGGGCTCCACCAGGAAACACTATTAATATAAAAGTTCTTCCTGACCCCGTACCTGACCCCGTACCTGACCCCGTACCTGACCCCGTACCTGACCCTAATCCTGGACCTGGGCACGGACCTGGGGATGGACTTGGTAGTGGAAATGGCAATCTTAAAAACAACATTATGACAGCATTGGGTAAGAGCCAACTTCAGACCGGAGGAGGTGGGGGTGGAAATGGAAAAGCTTATGAAGTAACAAAAGCTTCAAAAGCTCAAAACGCCTCATCCATGTATTTACTGGCATTACTGTTGATAGTTGCCATGATTGTTGCGGGTTACTTCTACGGAATCAGGAAGGAAAGATAAGATCAAGCAGTATTGATTTGAAGATTTAATTTTTTTAAATCAACACTTTAAATCGATTCATAATTGAATTTAAACATTTAAAATTGTAATACAAGATAATAATGGTTTAAATCACAAAATAGAAAAAAAAGATTAATATTAATGTAAGGGTGATTCAATGACAGCTTCAGTAAGCAGTACATTCAGCAGTGGCATGCATGCAATTTCACAGAGCCTTTTAGTACCTGTGATGGTAGTCCTCACAATATTTTTCCTTTACGCTCTGCTTAACCTTGGCATACTTATGGCTGAGTACTACAAACGAAGAAAAGTAAATTTTAACCTTAACAAATTTGTTAACCAACTGTTATCCCTTAAAAACAAAAAGGATTCAAATGAGATAATTGGGATAATTGAAGCAGGCAACATACCCAAAACTCATAAAGAAGCACTTAAAACTTTGATAAACAGTTCTAATGTGAGTGATGAGTTCAGGGAATCTCTTGCACTTAAAATGGTTGAAGACGAAAGTTTGCTGGCCTCTAAAAAACTTGAAAAAACTGATATCATAGCCAAGATCTCACCTGCAGTGGGACTTATGGGAACTTTAATACCTCTTGGCCCCGGACTCACAGCACTGGGAGCAGGGAATATTCAAGATCTTGCACAGCACCTTACAATGGCATTTGATGCAGCTGTTCTTGGTATGGCAGCAGCAGCAATTGCTTTTTTAACATCTAAGATAAGAAGAAGGTGGTACGAGGAGGAAATATCCGACCTGGAAACCCTGATGGATACTATTCTGGAGATATACAAATGTTGAAACAGAGAAGAATGAAAAAGGGTAAGAAATTACTCTCAAGTGACGAGGAAATAGATCCAATGGTTTATGCAGTGAACATGATAGACTGCATGCTAGTTCTTGCAGTGGGGTTTTTGATATTTACAATAATGTCCAGCGCCCACACATCTGGAGATACAACTACATCAGACAACACAATAATTAAAGAAGCAGTTGATCTTAACACAGCCCAGAACCTTACCTCAACACTTCAAAATGCTTCCAGTTCAACAAGTGGTCTTTCGGAGGTTGGTAAGGTCTATAAGGATCCTACAACTGGAAAGTACATAATGATCCAGAGTCATGGGTGACTAGCAAATAAAAGAGTAGTGTGAATAATAAATAAAAAGTCTCCCTGGATCTACCTATTTAACAAAAGATACATCTATAGAAACCTACCGTAATGGAGATTATGCTGAAATACGATAGACTCAAATCAATTATTCTTATGATCTTTTTCATAAGGGATGATATGAGGGTCATATACCTACATGAAGTTCTTAAGACTTGATTTAAAAATAATTTTACATTTTTTTATCTAAAAGTAATCAATTTAAAAAATAGTAAAAAAAAGAATTTTTTAATTTAAATTGAACTAATTAACTATTGAAATATATAGGTTTACTGATTACTCCACAATTTCACAGGTTATTGTGGAGAAAATAGGGCCCCTAACATCTATAACCTTGTTTTTACTCGTTATATAATTCAATGCTACATCATCAAGCCTTAAATTTATGTCAGAGATGGATCTGGATATTGTTGTTCTGAGTTTAGTACTATCAGTTCCACTAACAACCATCTCCTCTATCTTGTATGCTGCCTGGGCTGCAAAACCGTCCATGTAACTTATGTTAGTTGGAATTCCCTTTTCTACAGCACTTAAAGCAAGTTTATCTTCCGTATTTGATTTAAGGGGTACACCGATTATGTTGCCGTCGTAGATGTAAATAGCATTCCATGAGGCAGGTCCAAGGAGTTTTGTACCCTTTTCAGGTTCTACAACTTTAACTTCAATGTTTTTACCCATGAATTCCCCTTTAAAGGCTGTGAATTCACAGGGAGAAACTGCATCCCCATGTTGCCTCCATGTTCTTAGTAGATGATCCATCAAAGCCCTGCCATCAGGACTTACAGGATAGTAGTTTATTCGAAGCATGGTTGCAAGTTCCCTGTCGGTTATATTCCATTTTCCGTAGGTTTGAGAATAAACCATTGCACGAACATCTTCCTGGTTGTGCAGTATCATTGCGATCCTCTCTGCCCCAACTCCAAGGTTCATAACGTCCTTGTCTATACCGTACCTTGCAAGGGCAATTGGGGAGTACATTCCGAAGGTTGCAACCTCCACCCACTCTCTAAGTTTTGGATGGTATCCGTAAACCTCTGTTTGAGTTTCAGGGATGTAATACTTGGATCTCTTCTCGTCGGGCAGGAATTTAAACTTCTCAAAGCCAAAGTGTTCCAGAAGACTCTCAGATACTGCCATTCCCACGTCAAGGGACAGTTCATCATCCGCCCAAACACATGAAGCCGAATGATAGGTCATAAGATGGCTTGCATCCTCTCTCTGTTCTCTTCTAAAGCATCTGTCTATTGAGAAAAGTTTTATAGGTAGTTTACTCTTATTATGGAGGGATTCGAGTGTTATGAACCATCCTGATGTCATGTGGGATCTGAGGGTTGTGCCGCTGGCCACAGGGGTAAGTTCCCTGAGCTCTGGGAACACTTTTTCGAGTATTCGAAGTCCCAGATCATTTGATACATCAATGGCACATGAAACATCCTGTACCAGGTCATCCCCACTTGTATCTCCCTTCTTGTAATGCCTGAAAACATCCTGGATGCTCTGAATCTTGGCCTCGTCAAGTTCAACGCCGAGACTTTCAATTTTCTCAATCTTGTCCATTCCAATTCCAATATCTGGCCTTGGAAGTCCTGCAAGATAAAAACACCTGTCAAGAACTGCTGGAGCCTCTGGGCCGAACTGTCTGTAAACATGGTTATCGTCTATGAAGAGAGGGTTTACAGTTTCATCAAATCCCAGTTTTAAATACGCCTGTCTGAGCTCTTCGATGGCGTCGTAGAGCATGTGACTTTTACCAGTTTTTAGATGGATCCTTGGATATTCATCGTCATGATGGGGCTTTTTCAGGGTTTTGGCCGTTTCAACCCATGCCTTTTCAAAATCTTTCTTTGCAAGCCTTACTATTTCCTTTCTCTTCAAATAATGCCCCCAAAAATCGTGATATAGATTAACGTGATTGAATAAAAGTTGGTTATGATCCTTTTTATATTTATTTTATATTTTCAATTTAAATGAATCGATCATAAAATTAAATAACCCTGATAGTTAATTTGATACCATGGCAAGCGAGATAATTGAATGCGATGTACTGGTTATAGGGTCTGGCGGTGCAGGTTGCAGGGCCGCCATAGAAGCCCATAAACATGACTTAGATGTTATAATAGTTTCAAAGGGTTTATCATTCAGATCTGGATGTACAATTCTGGCAGAAGGAGGATACAACGCGGCATTTGGATACGTTGATACTGAGGACAGTTTTGAAGCCCACATCCACGACACGTTGAAGGGAGGGGCGTACCTCAACGATTCTAAACTGGTTAAGATCCTGGTTGAGCAGGCACCAGAACGGCTCATGGAACTTGAAAGCTATGGGGCATTGTTCGACAGACAGGAATCTGGAAAACTCAACCAGCGCCCATTTGGAGGCCAAACCTATAGAAGAACATGCTTCCAGGGTGACAGGACAGGTCATGAGATGATGATGGCCCTTAAAGAAGAGGTCATAAGGCAGAAAATCGAAACAGTTGATGAGGTAATGGTAACATCCCTCATCATGAACGAAGTAGGGGATGCAGTTATAGGGGCATGCGGAGTATCCCTTAGAAACTCGGATTTCATGGTTTTCAGGGCAAAATCAACCGTCATTACAACTGGAGGAGCTGGCTGGCTCTATCCTGTAACATCCAACGCTGTACAAAAAACTGGGGACGGGTACGCACTGGCCTACAATGCAGGTGCAGACCTTATTGACATGGAACAGGTACAGTTCCACCCAACAGGAATGCTTTATCCTGAATCAAGAAAAGGAGTTCTTGTAACCGAGGCGGTACGTGGTGAAGGAGGAAGACTCATCAACTCAGAAGGTGAAAGGTTCATGAAAAACTACGACCCTCGAGGAGAACTTGCAACACGTGATATTGTGGCCAGAGCAATCTACAATGAAATAAGAGAAGGTAGGGGAACGGAAAATGGGGGAGTTTACCTTGATGTAACCCATCTGCCTGCAGAGCTCATTGAAGAGAAGCTTGAAACCATGTTACTGCAGTTCCAGGACGTGGGAGTTGACATCCGAAAGGAACCAATGGAGGTTGCACCCACAGCACACCACTTCATGGGCGGTTCAAGAATAAATCCACTTTGTGAGACAAAGGTCAAAAATCTCTACGCTGCAGGTGAGGCTGCAGGAGGTGTTCACGGTGCAAACAGATTAGGTGGAAATGCCCTTGCAGAAACCCAGGTATTTGGGAAAATAGCCGGAGAATCAGCCGCTAAAAACGCCTTAAAAACAGAGTTCAGCTCTAACAATGGGTTTGTAAATGCAGAAGAGGAAAGAATTCATTCACTCTTTAAAGATGGTGATTATTACCCTCATGAAATTAAAAAAGAGCTTAGAGAAACCATGTGGAACAACGTGGCCATAATAAGAAATGAAACTGATTTGAAAGTGGCAATGGGTAAATTAATGGAGATTAAAGAGAAGATCGCAAATATGAAGGTGCCTGAGGGTACAGGTTTCAATAAAAATCTTCAAGATGCCCTTGAGATTGAAAACATGCTCATTGTTGCAGCTCTTACCACAGAATCGGCATTGATGCGCCGTGAAAGTCGTGGATCTCATTACAGGGAGGATTATCCTGATAGGGACGAGAGATGGAAACGCAGCATAGTTTTAAACAAGAACAGGGACTTTAGGTACATAAAACGTTAGATAAAAAAAATCAGAATTAATTAAAAAAGTTACCTGCTGAGCAATTAGAATAGTTTTCTATTGGGCAGGGACTTTTTAAACCCTAAAAAGTTTTAATATAAAAAATTAAAATGCCCTGACCGGGACTTGAACCCGGGGAATAGGATCCGCAATCCTACGTGTTATCCAACTACACTATCAAGGCATATGAGATTTTATTATTTTTTATTCTATTTTTAAATTTAGAAAATAGTAAAAATTTTATTGATTCTAACAATGGAATTCATTTATATTTAATCAGTACTCATTTTTATATTTAATTCATTTAGTTTACTTTCTTTAATAGTAATTGGATTCATCCATATTTAAACTTTTAAAAATATAAACCTGAAACATGATATTTGTAATAGTTTTTATCTTATTTGTAATGTAACAATGGATCAAGTGGTCTTTGTGTGAATTTTGCATTTAGCATGGTACTGGCAAAAAATGGTTTTTAAAGAGCAAGATTTTGCCAAAAAATTGGTTAAGGCTCATGGAATTAGGAGGTACAACTGCATACCTGTTACTATCAGGCCGTATGCAGCACCTGCCAGAACCTGCCAAATGCTGTGTTTTTTTAGGTAAACTCTGCTCCACATTACAAATGGGATTGTAAGACTGAATAAAATTCCGTAATAGCCGAAAACATAGATCAACGCCGCTGCCGGACCCGCGACACCCATTGCATGGATGCTTATCTTCCAGAAATGGTTTATAAAAAGTACGATCAACGTGTTTGAGAAGTAGCAGAACATGAGCACGGTTGTTACGAGGGGGGCACCGACAGCGTAGAGTGCAATGGCCCCTATGAGATAGAAGATAATGGCAAAAATTAGTGGAAAAGTTCTTTCAACCCTATCTGTTATGTCAATATCTATATTTCTCTTTTTTATCCAAAATAGCGCCGCAATAACAGGTAAAATAGTACCAAAAATTAAACAGATCAGCGTAATAAATAGAAAGTTGTTCCCGCCCAGAATGAAGTAGTTTATAAGGATAAATACAGGTATTGCAACCAGAGGAGGATGTGTGACAGCTGATATGAATCCTGCAAATTTTCTTTTTGATTTTAAATCTAAAACAGAGGTATCCATGTTCACGCCCTATTGAAAATGTTTTCATCCAATTTTATTAAACAATCCAATTTTAGGTTGATACACCGATGGATAAATAGTTAATCCTTAATTTAATCCGGGTTTAGTTTGTATAAATTATTCTGTGTCATAATTACTTTTATTCTCTTATCTTAATTGATTTTCTATCTAAAATTATACCTAAATTTTTCTAAAATTCACTGTCGGTCAATATTCTAATCTATACGCTTATTTCTATCTTCTAAATCTTCAACTCCACACGTACAACTTGAATGTGTAGTCTTCACAGTTTTTAACACCAACTGCAACGTTGTCTGCAGATTTTAGATCTGCGTTCGATGCTATAACTTTCCCTTTAAGCTGGGTTTCCTCTGTTAAACTGTACTTAGTCCCGTTCAATGTTTTATTTAGAAAAGAACCCGCTATCTGCCCTGCATTTTTGATGCCTGTTTCGTCGTTTTGATTTTCTTTTAAGATGTTTGAAATGTCTTGAAGAGTGTTTGAACCATCATTTTCTTTGTAATGGGCCATTGCTTCAATGGAATCCTGGGCGCTGTGAGATAATCGAACATGGGATTCTGTAGTTAGAGGGTCGTAGTAGTTAATGCTTGTCACAGCTGCAACTACAATCAGAACAGGTATCAATGCAAGCACTGCATCTAAACTGACTGCAAACCCTCTTTCATCCATTTAACCGCCTGAAAAACTTTAATTTAAAAATTATAAAAAGAGAAGCCTTTTTACTCAGTCTCCTTTCTATTCATTCCCTTTTATCATATCCACAACTTTATCCTTCTTATCTATGGCATCAAGAGCTGCTTTTTGAACTTTATCTTTCATAGCGTTGAAATCTTCAGGTTCAATATCCCCAACGATTTTTTTTATCTTGGTGTAAGCTGCTTCCCTGAAAAGTGGTTTCAATTCCTCTTCAACACCATCTTTCATGAGCTTGGATTTACCGCTTTCATCAACATAACCTATCTCATCTATACGGACACCAACCGAGGATATAACTTTTTTAACCTCTGTTGCAACATCTTTCGGTGCTATTATCATCAGTGAATCCACAGAAACACCGAGTGGGTCTATGTCCAGCTTTTCAAGCATTTCAAGCACCTTTGGATTCACCATGTCCCTGATCTTATCCTCGAAGAAGGTTAATCCAAGCCCTGTTGTGCTTGCTATTTCATGGGCATCTCCCCTGAGACCTCCATTTGTAACATCTGTCATTGCATGAACTTTAGGCAGCAACCCTGCATTGAATATGGCTTCAGAAGCTTTGATGAAACTTACGTTCATTGTTTCCCGTATAACATCGAACATCCCATGATAGAGGGCTGTTGTGGTTATTGTACCTCCTCCAGAGCCTTCTGTGAGGAGTATGACATCTCCGGCTTCTGCACGTTTCCTTGCGGTTGGCGGATACTCAGATACTCCAACTGCACCCACTGCACTTACGAGTCTGTCGCCTAAAACCATGTCCCCTCCAACTCGTAGTGTGCTTCCGGCTACAAGAGGTACATCCACAAGTTCTGATACTGCGCAGACTCCTGCTGTAAAGTCGAAGAGTTTACCCACGTCTCCGTCGTCTGCAAGGTGCAGGTCGCTCAGCATTGCAACTGGGTCTGCCCCCATTACACAAACATCTCTTAAGGTGGCTCTTGCAACGTGAAAACCTCCAAGGAAGGGGTATTCGCTCAATCTGGAATGAATACCGTCAACTGCAGTTGTAATGTAAGCCTCTTTAGATCCTAATTCTGCCTTAACAACTCCTCCATCGTCCTGGGCTGATGGATTTATCAGTGCGCTGGTTTTGACGCTGGATACTATTTCTGCAATCTTTCTGTGTACGAAGAAATCTCCCTCGCCACGGGATCCCACACCTATTTCACCCATTCCAACTTCGGATTTTGGATATTTTATGAGTTCTTTGAGGAATTCATCGTCATGTTCTTCGATTTTAAGGGTGTTTTTAACCTCTTCAATTACTGCGGCGGCCATTTCACCAGCTTTTTGAGGGGTTATGTCCTTGTATTCAAGTATTTTGTATTTTAGGTTATCTTGAACGGATTTTTCATCTTGTTCTATGATTGCGCGCCTTACGAAGCCTTCTATGTCCACTTGATACACCTTTTTTTGCTTTATTAACTGAAGTATTTGAGGTTGTTTATTGTTATCCAAAATTTTTACAAAATTAATTCTGCTAGTTTTTTAATTTTATAATATTTTTACTCATCTACAACTTTTTGATCGGGATAACTAATAATTAATATTCATTATATAAAAAGTAATAAGATTTCTTGTTTTATGGAACCATATCAACGAAATTTTTGAGAATCTTGAGACCTATTTCACCACTCTTTTCAGGGTGGAATTGGGTTGCAAACACGTTTTCCCGGCAAACAACTGCAGGAACATCAACTCCATAATCAACAGTTGCAGCTATTATGCTCTCGTCTGTGGGCTTCACATAGTATGAGTGCACGAAGTACATGTATTCCGGGCCTACACCTTCAATTATAGGACATTCGTTCTGAATTTTAAGTTTATTCCACCCCATGTGGGGTATTTTCATTCCTTGGGCTGTAACTGACTCTGGAAAGTGCAGAACTTCTCCCTCAAATATCTCAAGGCCTTTTAAGCCCGGACTCTCTTCACTCTCTGTGAAAAGAACCTGCAACCCAAGACAAACTCCAAGAAACGGCTTTCCACAATTTATATGGGTTTTTATAACTTCTTCATAATCTTTGAGTTTTTCCATGGCATTTCCAAACGCTCCAACTCCAGGTAAGACTAAAGCATCAGCATTTTTCATTTCATAGAGGTCGTGAGATACTACAGTTTCCACACCTATCTTTGAAAACCCGTTTTTAATACTCTTCAGGTTTCCTGAGCCGTAATCAATTATGGTTATCATGTTGTTCCTTATTTAATTATTAATATCTAGTTTTCAGTTAATTCCCTATTTGATCTCTATTTAATCCTTTAACCCTAATTTTTTCTTATTTTTGTTTGTTTTTCATTTTTCTATTTTTTTAGTTACATCATGTGTTTTTCTTATTTTGTCGGATACTTCTCTAAAAAAAATAAAAATAAGGTTGGGTCCGTGTTTATAGTTTGGATCTATTTTATACTAGGTAATTATTACTTTAAATCTGCCTACTGTGCGATTGTCTGTGTTTTACCTTGCACTGTAGTAATCTTTAACCCTTATTGTGTCGTTGAGATGTGGTGTTGAGATCTCGTGGAGCACTGTGTTCTCCATTGCAACTATGGAATGGGTTTCTCCAGGCTCTATCCTTATTGTGTCGTTCTTTCCAAAGTAGTCTTTACGATCCTCAAATTCAATGTAGCCGGTTCCACTTACTATGTACATTGTTTCGTCCTTTTGGGAGTGATAGTGGAACGAGGTCTGGTACCCTTCACGTATGAAGAGCTCCTTGGTGAGGTACTTCTCTGTGTTTATAAGGATCTTCTCGTAGCCCCATGGTTTGTCTTCACGGTTCTGGTACTCTTTCCTTATCTGTTCAAGCTCCTTGGATGTGTCTATTGCCATCCAGAAAAGCCCATTTTCCTTGTAGTAACCCAGTTGGTTCTCTTTGGCAAGCATTGGAAACACTGTTTTTTCTATGTCCCCAACTTCAAAGTCCCCAAAGTCTATTTTACCGTTGGAGAAGTAAACTCCACCGTTTATGTAGTAATCGAGAATTGGTTTTTCTTTGAAGGATACTAATCTGTCTCCGTTTATTTCAACTATTCCATAGGGTGAAACCATCTTGGTCACAAAAAGTTGTAGGGGATAGTCAGATTTTTCGCCCTGTTCTATCATCTTTTTAATGTTTAGATCGGCAACAACGTCACCGTTTCTTATGATGCATTGTTCGCCATCTTTAAGATGTTCTATACCAAGTTTTATGGCGTTTAGAGTTCCAAGGGGCTTTTCTTCCTGGATGTACTCTATTTTAACTCCTTTGTATTCTTCATCATATCTTTCCCTTATTTTATCACTTAGAAAACCTGTTAAAAGGAGTACTTTGTCCACTCCTGCATTTTTAAAGTCAAAGAGCTGTTTGTCCAGGATGGTGTAATCGTCCCTAATTTCAACGAGGGGTTTGGGAACTGTTTCTGTTAGGGGTCTTAACCTCTTTCCAAAGCCTCCGCAGAGTATCATTCCAACTGTTTCTGTCATCATATCACCGTGATATTTTTTTTAAATGATTTGTTGTATATAGTTAGTGTTATGGTTAATATTTCTTTGTTGTAATGTTCTCTTTGCATTCCATGTTTAAACATGGGAGTACTAATGAACTATTTTTATAATCATGAACTAACTTATTGATTTTAGTAACATTATGATTTTATTTTATATAGATATATCCTACCTTTAGGAATTATTATTTTATTGAAGTTTAGATCTATAAGATACTGAAATTATCAAGCCCAAAATTTTTTCATGCTAAATTTTTCATGCTAAAATCTCGAATAAAAAAATAAAGAATTTCTATAAATCCATGATGCCCCTTAAAACATCTCCAAAATCTGATCTTACAATTTTATTTGTTCCAAGGGTCTTTGCATGGGCATCCAGTTCCGTGACAACGTATGTATATCCCATTTCCTTCAAGGGTTCCACAATCCTTGGGCCATCCGTCACAGCTATCGTATCGGTGTTTAGTTTTTCTATTGGTAAAGCGTGGGGTACACCAGCAACAACCACCAGATCAAAGTGTTTATCACTTAAAAATTTCACGGCTTCTTCTCCAGTTACAGGGTATTCGTCCAGCCCCCCAGTTATTACATCAACGCTAATTCCAGCATCTAAAAGCTCCTTTTTAATGTTAGCTGCATGCTGTCTTATTCTCGGAAGCCCAACTTCATCATCCAGGTTTGCAATTATTGTTGGTTTATTACCTGGTGCTATGTTACTAAATTGAACCTTTAAAAGGTCTGAAAATAGGTATGAGGTTTCTTTTTTTGCATTGAGGACAATTGCTATTTTATCTCCATTTTGGAACCTTTCAAGAAGGATTTTTGCAACTTCCACCTTGTTGTCACCGTAGGATGGTGGAATGTACTCCCTCTTGGCCATGCCCCTAGTCTTCTCTATTCTGGTTGCAAGTTTAAGCATTCTGTTCTGGCGCTCTGCTTCCGCGTAGGGTATGACACCACCCTTTGCTGCGGCATTTAAAACAGCTATGGCCCCTTCAGTGTTGTCCCCATTTCCAAATCCTCCGTGGGATTCAACTGTAATGACCTTGGCGTTTATATTGGCATTTTGAGCGGCTTCTTTAAGGTTTTCCCCAATTATCATACTTGCACATGTTCCAACAACCCCTACAAGTTTTGGGGAGAACATGGACTCAACTTTGCGGAGGGTTTCCTCGAGTTTTTCAGCTGCCCCGAATACAAAGTCGTTTTCAGACATGGCAGTGGTTACAACGCGCACACCGTCATTTTCAAGTAGTCTTCCAGTCCTGAAACAGCAGCCATGGGGGCCGTGTAGTATGATAACATCTGCATTTAAATCTCTTAACGTGTAAAGTGAAGCTGCTATTGGGCTTGGTCTTGGATGCAATTTTTCACCTCATTTTTAAAATCAAAATATTTTTATTTCAAAAAAAATATTCTCAAAAATACTTCTTTTCCCGTTTTATATCGTTTAAATCTGTGATAGATCAATTAAGGACTTCTTGATAAATCATCTAATGGATATCTAAAGTTCTAAATTCAGGTATGGTCAGTTATGATAATGTGGGAATTTGGGAATAATATAAGTTGATGATTGATATACATTTGAATTAGTATAAAAAGATTTGATGAAATATGTAAGAACATCTATGAAAATGTGATATGATGCAAATGAAAAACTTATTTCTGCTCCTTCTTATCTTTGGAATAATGGGAACGTCTCTTCTTATTAACCAGAACGTTGGTGGTGTTGATATCTCACAGATTACAAATTTTAAAACGTTTGAATCCCCTATGATTCTTGGAAAAACAGACTATGGTTACGTTGAAAGAGGAGGGCCCTACGGAAACATTAGTTCACCTATAAAAGTAGCTTACATAACAGGAGTCCATCCTCTGGAATTCGATGCTCACGATGCAATTTTAGAAGCAGTTATAACCAACGATAATTCCTTAAAATATTGTTACTACATTTACAGGGTCCATGTTACACAGGATGCAGCGGACTACAACAAAGGACGGATCAATGGCCAGAAATTGGCCTATGACTATGTTGTGCCGGATATAAAATCTCATAAATTTGATTTAGCCGTGGATGTACACTCAAACAGGGGTGTTTACAAAGATAAAATATTTGTAGACGTGCCTGCAAACGACAAGATCTCAAGGGAATACGCATTTGAAATTGCCGAAAAAATATCATGGCTCACATTTTATGTCCCTCCACCAGAGAAGGGCCCAACAAGCGGGTCATACGTAACCCTTCCCCTTATAAATTCAGGAATACCTACATTTGTGTATGAAACCTACATGTACGAGCCCTACAGCACAACTCTGGAGCATGCGGTTGATTTTGTTCAAAATCTGGATAAAATAAGCATAAGATGAGGTTATTTAGGTTATTTTAAAGATTTTAATTCATTTATTAATTATTTAGGCATCTAAGTGAGGAATGAATCTTATTTGAGTAATGAATCTTAGGGCATCGCTTCAGTTTAATAACTTAATATAGATCTAATTTATACATTCAAACATAAAATCAAACATTTAAAATGATAATATCCAATTTATATAAGTAAATGGATCAAGGATTAAAAAAAATGATAGTATCCAATATAATTGAAGGAAACTTCGTTGAAAGGCCCAACAGATTCACAGTTGTGTTTAAAACAAACGAAGGATTGAATAATGGCCAGATGTTGGAAAAGGCGCATCTCAGGGATCCAGGAAGGCTTAAAGAACTCCTGCTTCCAGATGTGGCACTGCTTTTAAGGCCGGCACTCAATCCAGACCACAGAAAAACCAAGTACGATGTTGTTGCAGTCAAGAAAGATGATTTCTGGGTCCTTATAAATTCAGGATTTCACAGTGACATAGCTCAGGATCTGATTGAATCAGGCAGAATTGGAGAGTTTTCAAATTACTCTGTTGAAAGACGTGAATACACCTACGGTAAAAGTCGTATAGACTTTCTGCTATCAGACGATAACAATGGAAGAATGCTTGTTGAGGTTAAGGGCTGTACCCTTGTTGAAGATAGACTTGCAAGGTTTCCAGACGCTCCAACAACAAGGGGAAAAAAGCACGTTGAGGAGTTGACACGGGCGGTGGGTGAGGGTTTGAAAAGCGCGGTTTTATTTCTTGTGCTTTCAGAAGATGCCTGCAGATTCACTCCAAACAGGGTCACAGACCCGGAATTTTCACAGGCACTGGAGATTGCACATGAAAGAGGAGTTTCAGTGGTACCATATTCATTTAAAAATATTTACACTGGAGATAAATTGGAAATAAAGCCATTTAAAAGGATTAAATTGGAGTTATAATGGATTTTTTTTATATTGGAAGTAGGGCATTTTAAAGGATTAAATTGGAGTTATAATGGATTTTTTTTATATTGGAAGTAGGGCATTTTAAAGGATTAAATTGGAGTTATAACGGATTTTTTTATATTGGAAGTATATCCTTTTAAAGAATTAAACTGGATTATCAGAGATTTTTATATTTAAAAATAGGACCTTTTAAGGATAAATTGATTTAAGACGATTTGGAGCTGTGCTTCCTAACAAAGTACTTCCTTAACTCCTCTGCAAAAAACATAATCGGGATGAATGTTGCCAGATAAATCCATTCTGTAATTCCAAGGGCTGTGGTACTGAATAAACCCTGAAGGTACGGCACGTAAACTATGGATAACACCACCGCAACTTCAAACAGGATCCCCCTTATCACCCACTTATTTTTGAATATGCCCACACTGAATGTGGAGGTCCTTGTGGTCTGGCAGCCAACCAGGTTTCCTATCTGGGCTGTTACAATCCCTGCAAATGTCATGGTGGTGGCCTTCAGATAAAGGGGGTCTATAAATGCAAGTGTCTGGCCCCACTGCCACCCTCCACTGTAAAGAACCCAGAAATACCCTGAAATCACCAGCACAGCTTCAATTGAACCCAAAAACACGTAACCTCGGAAGATAACTGGAAGGTTTAACAGCCTTTCTTTTTTGGATCGGGGAGGCACGTCCATTACATCCGCCTCTGAGGGACCCATACCCAGGGCCAGCGCAGGAAGAGTGTCCGTTCCAAGGTCAATTGCAAGTATCTGCATGACCCCAATGGGAAGTGGAATTTGAAAGAGAATCATTGCAACAAATGGAATGATTTCGGCGGTTTCGTGGGTAAATATGTAGGTTATAAACTTTCTTATGTTCTCATAGATGGTTCTACCCTCTTTAATGGCAGAAACGATGGTTGCAAAGTTATCATCGGTTAAAATCATGTCTGAAGCTTCTTTAGCAACATCAGTACCTGTTATTCCCATAGAAACACCGATATCTGCCTTTCTAAGGGCCGGGGCATCGTTTACACCGTCACCTGTCATTGCAACGATCTCATCTTCACTTTCAAGTATCGAGGCGATTCGCATCTTATGCTCTGGCACGGCCCTGGCGAATATCACGTTACCTCCAGATCTGAGAACTTCCATAACTTCATCATCCGACATTTTGTCCAGTTCTTTCCCCTTCAATATCCTGCATTCGCCCTTTATGATGCCGATTTCCTCTGCTATGGATCTGGCGGTGAGTCCATAGTCCCCTGTTATCATGATTATCCTGATGCCGGCGTGGTGGCATTTTTGGACTGCAGGGTAAACTTCAGGACGCGGAGGATCCTGCATTGCCATCATTCCCAGAAAAACCATGTCCTTTTCAACTTCTTCAGGAGAATAATCTTTAAAATCTTTTGGAAGATCTCTGTAGGCCATTGCAAGTATTCTGAGTCCTGAAGCTGCAAGTTCGTCGTGTTTTTCTATTACTTTCTTTTTTTCATCCTCTGGAAATGGCACAGGGGTTCCATCAATGGATATTTCATTGCAGAGATTTATGATCTTTTTAGGGGCTCCTTTTACGTATGCAACATTTTTATCCTTTTTCTTGTGGATTGAACTCATTGATTTTCTTTTTGAGTCAAATGGAAGTTCAACAATTCTTGGACTTTTTTTTATCTCCTCTTCCCAGTTAAAACCATTTTTACGTGCAGCAACCAGCAGAGAAGCTTCTGTTGGATCTCCTAGAATTCTCCATTTTCCACCGGTTTTCAGGGTTCCTTCTGGTTCATCTGAACCCTTTTGCTTTATGTTTTCTGATGGTTTTGGGGGAGTGGTTTTAGAAGTTAATCCTGAGGAATACTCATCAGATGATTCAGATTCATCAAATCCCTCAGATGATTTAGATTCATCAAATAATTCAGTTAAGTGTTTTTTAGAGGGTTCAATTAGTTTAGCATCGTTACAAAAGGTTGCAGACCTCATCAATAGTTTTAACTCTCTTACCTCCTGGTGGGAGATTTCTTCACCTTCATGGAGAAACTCACCCTCTGGATTGTAACCTGCTCCTGTTACATCAATTATTTCGCAGGGTATCCAGATCTTTCGGACAGTCATCTCATTTTTGGTTAAAGTGCCAGTTTTGTCAGTGCATATTATGTTGGTTGAACCAAGGGTTTCAACACTTGAAAGACGTTTTATCAATGCATTTTCACTTACCATCTTTTTGGCAGCAGCAGCCAGTGCGAGGGTAACTGTGGGAAGAAGCCCCTCAGGAACACATGCAACAGTTAGTCCTATCGCAAAAATAAAGGCAATGGTCAGTGTGAACTGTATGACCCAGACGTTAACCACAAACAAAATGAATCCCATTGAAATTCCTATAACCGCAATTATCTGGGTTAACCTATTCATCTGTTTTTGTAGAGGACTTGGCTCCTCTTTTACGGCCTGTGTAAGCGATGCTATTTTATTGAACTCGGTATTTTCACCTGTTGAAAAAACTACAGCCCTACCGAAGCCAGATGCAACGCTGGTGCCTGCAAAAACGATATTTGGCATTTCGATGATGGTCTGGTCATCATCTGTAATGGGATAAGAAACCTTACGCACGGGTTTAGATTCGCCTGTGAGTGTGGATGAGTCAATTTTCATCTGAAATGCTTCCACAAGTCTTGCGTCTGCCGATATCTTGTCCCCTTCACCTAAAACAAGGACATCTCCTGGAACAAGCTCTGCTGCAACTACCTCCCCTTCCGCACCACTTCGGACAACCCTCGCCTTTGCTGGCAAAATTTTCTTAAGGGCATCTATTGCCTTTTCTGCTTCATATTCCTGCCAGAAACTGAAAAAACCATTTATTATAATAACAGCGATGATTGCAAATCCCAGTTGAGGGATCCCGGCTATGAATGCCAGTGCACTGGTGCCCCAAAGAAGCAAAGCCAGAAGATGGTAAAAATTAGCAAGAAATTTATAGATAAGGGGAGTACCTTTGATCTCCTCTATCTGATTAGGTCCGTATCTATTTAACCTTTTTTTGGCCTCTTCACGGTCCAAACCTTCATATGAGGTTTCAAGTTCCCTGTAAACATCCTCAGGAGGGAGTTTATAGATCTTCATGTTTACACTTGATACACTTGAAATGTACCTCTCTCTCTTTCACTGAACAGCTTTAACATTCAATCTTCAAAATCAAATTCTTACTTATTTTTATAAATTTAAGAACATAAATAATGAAATGATAAAATTAAACCCATTACTTAATAAAATTCTAGAAGCGATTTTAACATTTATAAACTGATCTGTGGTGTTTTAATGAAATGTGACGTCTTAATAATTGGTGCAGGGCCTGCAGGACTCTTTGCAGCCAGCGAACTATCTTCTGCTTTCAAGGTGGTTGTGGTTGATATGGGGAGGGGTATGGCGGGAAGAAGCTGTATGGCTCTTAAAACTGGAAAATGTGGAATTTGTTCCCCATGTAATATAAACACGGGTCTTGGAGGTGCAGGAGGGCTTTCAGACGGTAAACTTAATTTGAGGCCGGATATAGGTGGAAACCTTGAGGATTTTGTAAGTAAAGAAGAGGCATGGAAGATCGTGCACCAGGTTGATGAATTCTTCTTAAGGCACGGTGCCACCCAAAAACTCTACTCCCCCAAGGAGGAGGATATAACAGATGTTTTAAGGAAATCAGCTGCAACCGGAATAAAATTCATACCCATAGTCCAGAGGCACATGGGCTCCGATAAAACACCTGAGATAATAAACTCCATAAAAAATGAGCTTGAAGGAAATGGTGTTGTTTTTTTACTTGAAACAGAAGTTCTTGAAATAATTGCAGATACCCAGGTTAAAGGGGCAGTTGTTCGAAATGAAAAAGATGGTAAGTTTGAGATAGAGTGCAGTTATGTGATGGCGGCACCTGGAAGGATTGGGTCGCGCTGGTTAGCCGGCCAGATGCAGAGACTTAAAATTCCGATAAAACACAATCCAGTGGATGTTGGAGTTAGAGTTGAGGTTCCACAGATAGTAATGGAGAACATAACAGACATAAACTGGGATCCTAAGTTCCACATAACCACTAAGACCTATGATGACTTTGTAAGGACGTTTTGTACATGTAAAAAAGGATTCGTTGTTGAGGAGGTTTACAACGACTTTGTAGGGATAAATGGACATTCAATGCACGATAAAAAATCTGAAAATACTAACTTCGCATTTTTGGTCCATGTAGAACTTACAGAACCTGTTGAAAACACTACAGCTTATGCATTTTCAATTGCAAGCATATCAACAACCCTGGGTGGGAGAAAACCCCTACTTCAAAGACTTGGAGACCTTAAAAGGGGAAGAAGATCCACCTGGAAACGTCTTGAGAGAAGTAACGTTGTACCCACACTCAAAAGCGTAACACCAGGGGACATTGCAATGGCACTACCACACAGGCTCGTGGTGGACATAATAGAGGGACTTGAAGCACTTGATAAGGTAATTCCAGGTGTTGCATCCGATTCCACCTTGATCTATGCTCCTGAGATAAAGCTGTACGCAATGCGTGTTGACGTTGACTCTGGAATGAAAACCCGGGTTGATGGACTTTACGTTGCAGGTGATGGTGCGGGGGTTTCAAGGGGAATTGTTGGGGCTGCTGCAACTGGAATAATTGCTGCAAGGGATATTTTGGGGAGGAAGGAATTTAAATCGCATTAAACATGTTGATTAAAAACTGTAGAATTTATATAACGAAAGCAGGTTTAAGCAGCATTTGGGTTTCTAAAATTGATATCCACTTCATAAAATACTATTACTACCACATTACGAAAATTTAATATCATACGAATTACATATTTAAATGTTATAAGGGGGTTGAATCATGGTGCATGTGCTTGGACAACTAAAACTTGAGAGTTATACGAAGTGGAAAACTTTTTTTGATGAAAGATCAGCTACACGCAAAGAAAGTGGCTCTAAAGAAGCTCATCTCTTCCGTAACTTGGATGACCAGAATGAAGTTATGATTTTATTTGAATGGGACAATATTGAAAACGCACGGAAGTATATGGAATCAGATAATCTACGAAAATATCTACAAAACGCAGGTGCCCAAATAATAAATATAACTTACCTCGATGAACAGGAAACAACAGTTTAAGAAATCATTTCATTTTAGCCTGAAGATAAGCCCAATAATCCTGTGAGAATTATTTCTCTTGTTTTTTTTATTTAACTTGTTTAAAGGATTGTTGATTCTTAAATAATGGTGATTAGATGTACTGTCCTATATGTGGGTTGAAGAATTCATTTAATTCTAAGATTTGCAAATCCTGTGGAAAGGATTTAAAAGGAGGAAGAGATCACCTTAAAATAGCACGATATAAGCAAGTTATCGCTATGACTCTTCCAGTAGTTCTTTTAATAATATTCATTGCAACAACTAAATATGGATATGAGTACTTTCAATATCTTGGATATACAATACTTTTTATTGCAGGCTTCAGTATTTTGTTTCTCGAAACTCGATCCCCCTCCTATGGTCAACATAGTAGATATTGTCCCAACTGTGAACACTCTAATTTTAATGAAAAATTTTGTATAAAATGTGGATATAATCTAGAAGACATTTTAGGCTATTTTATAACAACTAATCATGATATTGAAATGAATAGGAATTATATAAATATATACAGGAAATATGCTAGTGAAAGTGCAGATGACATGGTTAAATTAGCACCTGAAACTTTTAAGTTAAATAAGATAAGAAATCTCAGAGTATCTTCATGTAAAACCCTGTTTTCCAATAAACCCTGCCTGAAATTTGAATATATGGATGAAAAGTGCAAATCTCCTGCCCGTAAACATGGAGATAAATGTATTGTTAAGATGAACATAGACAAGAAAAACGAATATGAAATTAATAGTATACTGTGCATGGGCATTTATAGTGAAGCATTAAGTCCTCAGAATGTTTAAAATGGGGTTATTAGGCTCGATGGAAAACATGAAAAGTTAAATATTCAAAAACTTCAGTAATTTCTTTATTTTTACTTTAATTAAGATAATTAAACATTGAATAACAGTTTAATTTGGTCAATTTTTATTTAAAACTTTAAAAAACAAAGAAATAGGTAAAAATAGAAAAAATTTACTTTTTTCCTTAAAACTAATTAAAGACTATTAAAATTTAGTTACGGCACACAATACTGATAATATCCCCATCAACCAGTTCATGGTCGCTTGAAACCCTCATGCACTTCCTTGCATCCATTGCATGCATGAAACTATCGCCGATATCTGTGTGTATCACGTATGCAAGATCCTTAGGTTTAGAGCCCTTACGGATTAGTATGGCATCTGGTAGAATGTTGCCCTTTTTATCGCAGAGTTTGTGCTCATCCTCCACAGGGTAAACAGTTATCATGTTCAAAGTGTCGAAAACTATGGTGTTCAATGCTTTTTGAACCCCCGTACCTCCATACTTTTGAAGCACGTGTTCTTTTATGTAGTTAAGGGCTTTTATCTGATTGTCTGTCAGTTTTTCAGGTTTAAGTATCTCAAAATCTGAACTTCCAGGGAAGTAATCTATTAAACCAGCTTCTGCTGCTCTTATAAGTGCTAATTCTGATTCTGCAGATGCTGGAATAACGTTTACATACTTCTCTTTCAGACGTTTGATGTTCTTCTCTGCAGTTGGCAGATCTGCCTTGTTTGCAACGATCAACATGGGTTTTGCCCTTTTTAGAAGGTCGTCCAGAACGGTTATGATGTCAGAGTCTTCCCATTTATCATAATCTTTGCTAATGAGTTTTGTTGATTCTATAACATCCTCAAGCATTATTCCAGTTCCACTTAGCTGTTCTGCTATGACAACTGCAAATTTCAGCCTTTCAGACATTACCTTCCTTATCATCCTGTTCCAGTTCTTCTTCAAGATACCGAAAAGCCACATGGTTATCTCGTGCTCTAAAAACTCCACATCATCAAGTGGATCGTGGGATCCGGCCTCACATGGTCTTCCCTCTTCATCTGTGGAGCCTGAGGCATCTATTATATGTATGAAGGCTCTAGCCTGTCTAAGGTCATCTAAAAACTTGTTTCCCAACCCTCTGCCCTCGTGTGCGCCTGGAACAAGCCCTGCAACGTCCACAAGTTCAACTGGTATCAATCTTTTGCCTTCGACACATTTCGAGTTTCTGGGGTTGCAGGTAACCTCCATCTCTGTACATGGGCAGGTGGTGATCACGTGTGCAACTGCCTTATTGGCGTCTATGGTTGTAAATGGGTAACTTGCAACTTCCACTTCTGATAGAGTTGCAGAATTAAAAAATGATGATTTTCCAACGTTTGGTTTTCCTGTTACAGCAATTTGAAGCATTAAATATCCCTTCTTAATTTTCTAATCATTTATTCTCAAAGCTATCTATTTCTATTTAAAAGACCATGATAAATAACGATTTCGATGATTAAATCCAAGTAAATGAAATCAAGTTTTTAATAATATAAATAAAAATTGGAACTTATAAAAGATAAATTGGTAAAATGCATTGGTAAAAATTTATAAAGAAATAAGTGGTAATATAATTAGCAATAGAAGTGTTAGAACTTTGTAATAAATGAATTGAGTAAAAATGGATCAAGAACTGGAGAAAATGGAATGTCAAAGATTTACGTGGTGGGTATAGGGCCTGGATCAAGCGAATATTTAACGGTTAAAGCTCAAAAAATCGTTGAATCTGCGGATATTTTAATGGGAAGCAGAAGGTCCCTTGAACTTTTCAAGGATGTTGATGAGGAGAAGATTGAAATTGAAGCCCGTGAAATGGAGGAAATGATGAAGCTTGCAGTTTCACACGTGGGGAAAGGAAAGTCTGTAGCACTGCTTTCAACCGGCGATCCTGGATTTTCAGGGGTTTTAAAACTTATTTTAAAATTAATGGATGATTTAAATGGTGAAATAGATGTTGAAGTGGTTCCAGGCGTAAGTTCAATTCAGATGTGTGCTGCAAAACTTCAGATACCCTGGGATGATGCTGACATAGTAACCATGCATGGAAAGGGAAACTCCAAAGATGTTTTAAAGCTTGTTGATAATGGGAAACCTACAATAATCCTTCCAAACCGAAGTGTGGAGGAACTTGCTGAGTTTTTGATTGATAACGGTGTTGATCCCGCAAGAGAAATTGCAGTCTGCGAGAAGCTGAGCTACCCTGATGAAAAAATTGTTAAAACCAGTTTAAATGAAGTTTTGGGCATGAAATTCAGTTACATGTGTGTTGTGGTTGTTTACTGAAGTGATCCCTTTAATTGATCTAATTTGGGGTTAATTATTTTTAATATCTTTAAGAAGGTTGAACTTTTTTCATTGAAATTTTTTTTCATCGAAACATTTCACTTGATAGAATAGTTTCATTTAATAATTAAAATTAGAAAATTCAAATTTATTCATCAATTTATTAGTATCTTTAGGAGTTCATCCGCATAACTCTTCATCATCCTCATGCCATGGAGGTGAAACAATGCAAAGAAACTTCAAATCAGCATTACCGATGTTTTCAATCCACTGCTTTGCATGAGGTGGAATGTAAACGGCCTGTCCTGCATGAACCCGTGAGGATTCTTCCTCGATGTGCATCACACCTTCACCCTCAAGAATGTAATAGATTTCAACGGATTTTTTGAGTTTGTGGGGTAGAGAAGATTTTCCAGGTTCTAAACTGCATGGGCAATGCTACAACCCATTTCAATGTTTTCATTTTCAGGGTGCAGGAGTTCGCACAGAATGGTTTCATCCATTGCTTTAAAATATTCACATTTCCTGACGTCTTTTATGAGCATGTAAACCATCTACAGACATATATAAAAAGCCATATTTTAAAATATATAAAAAAAGTAAAATAAAAGGTTTTAAAAACTTTTAACGGTTTTTAGACCTTAGTTCAGTGCAATTGGAGGTTTTTTCCCTTCTTCAGAATCACCGTAGAGAATATCTGCAATCTGTTTGAGCTGTTCCATTCCCTTAACTTCATGATTTTGGAGTGGTATCTCGGCTATGACCTGGTCTCCGAACTTCTGCTTGATGCTTTCAAGACGTTTTTCCTGGATTTTCCTTCGGGCACGGCAGAACTCACAGTCAGCTTCTTCAGGCTGGATCTGGTTCACTATAACTCCATCTGTTGTCATATTGAACTTGTGGAGGGACTCCATCGCACGTTCTGACTCGTAAATGGACATCTCTTCAGGTATAACAACGGTCTTGAATGAGGTCCTTTCAGAATCAGCCATAATGCCTCTAGCTTCTCTTATCTGTTTTTTGCTAGCTTCAAGGTCTTCCATAGCTCTGTCTTCATCATCCTCGTCACCCATAAATGGCATTATGTTTTTGAAGGCTTTTGCCATGCTTCCTATCTGTCTTCGAACCTTGATCATCTTTCCAACCCATGAGTCCATCATTTCAGGGAATGATAAGAGCCTTAATGTATGTCCGGTTGGTGCTGTGTCGAATATCACTATGTCGTACTCGTCTGTGGTCATGTACTGGAGGAACTTGTCAAATGCGGCTGCTTCGTCAATACCTGGGGACATTGAAGCCATATCCATCTGATCCTGCATCATTCCCATGTCCATACCGGGGTTTAATGCCTGTTGTTCCTTCATTTTAGCCTGATAATCCTGCATAGCAATTTCTGGGTCAATTTCCAGTGCTTCAAGGTTTTCTGCTATGGGTGTTGGGTTGTGTCCTATATTTTTCTCGTATGAATCTGAAAGGGAATGGGCGGGGTCTGTGGATATTACAAGGGTTTTTTTGCCCTGTCTTGCACACCATAAAGCTGTTGCAGCGGATACGGTTGTTTTTCCCACTCCTCCTTTACCACCAATGAACACAAATGTTGTTTTTCCTTTATTGAACTTAAAAAGGTCTTTAAATGCCATTTTACGCCTCCATTATTTATATCAAACAAATTAGCTTAAAATTAGCCCTAACGTTGTTGTTTATGATTAGTTTGTATTCGTTTTTAAAGTTATACTATGTAGGTCAATGCATCTTATAAAAATTGTGGATTCAAAGGTGTAGATTTTTTTAAGGCTTTCTGAAGCTTTCTTCTATCCAACCTTTAATTTCATCCCTTATTCCTCTAAAAACCTTTATTTTATCACTTTTGGTTCCTTTAACTCTTGCGGGATCCTCAAATGATTTATGAAGATAATTTTTTCCTCCAGTCAAGTATGGACATGCGTCACCATCGCATACAGTAACCACGTGATCAAATTCAGTTCCTTCAAACTCCTTGAGGCTTTTGGATCTGTGTTTGGATATGTCAACACCTATTTCAGCCATTACTTCTACAGCGTAGTGGTTTAAGGTGCTTGGATAATTCCCTGCACTGTAAACATCATAATATTCCCCATACAATGATCTGAGGAGGCCTTCTGCCATTTGTGATCTTGCAGCGTTGCGATTGCAGATGAATAAAACTTTTTCTTTAGTTTTTGGGGATTCCATTTTTATAACCCTGTAATTTTTAATAACCTTGTAATTATCATTATCTTATAATTTACCATCCTATAATTTTAACACATCCATATATTTAAATATATCATTATTCAAATACTCTTACTATGAAATCATGTGAAATTGGTGGAAAAAATCCCAACTGTGACCAGATTAAAAGATTGAAAAAAATAACATCTGAAATGCCGGGTGATGATGAGATATATAAAGATTCAGAAACAATAAAGGCTCTTGCAGACCCTACAAGGCTAAAAATAGTTTATCTGCTGAGATATGGTGAACTGTGTGTCTGTGAGATAATGGAAGCGCTTGAAAAACCTCAAGCTACGGTGTCTCATCATTTAAACATCCTGAAAAATGCTGGGTTTTTAAAATGGCGTAAAGAAGGGGTATGGACACATTACAGGCTATCAAACTCAAAAATTCATGAGAACATAAATGAACTACTAAAAAATCATTGATGGGATGAGATTTACATGGATAAAGACAGTGATAATGCCAATAATGAAGTTAGTAGTCAGACTTGTGATGTTACAAGACTGGGCTTTCTTGATAGATTTTTAACATTGTGGATATTTCTTGCAATGGTTTTGGGGGTGTCTTTGGCTTATTTAGTTCCGGGAGTTGAATCGTTTATCGGTAAATTCCAGGTTGGAACAACCAGTATTCCCATAGCAATTGGTTTAATTTTGATGATGTATCCTCCCCTTGCTAAGGTGAAATATGAAGAATTACCCGACGTATTTAGAAACAAGAATATATTGGCTCTTGCTATGTTTCAAAACTGGGTAATAGCGCCCATAGTCATGTTCGCACTGGCAATTATTTTTTTAAGAGGATATCCTGAATATATGACTGGTTTAATCTTAATTGGAATTGCTCCGTGTATTGCTATGGTGCTGGTTTGGAATCAGCTTGCAAAAGGTGATAACGAATATGCAGCAGGATTAGTAGCATTTAACAGTGTATTTCAAGTGCTTTTTTATAGTGTTTATGCTTATATCTTCATAACTGTGCTACCGCCCATGCTTGGTTTGGAAGGAAGTACAATAAATGTTAGTATAACACAAATAGCACAAACCGTCTTTATATACCTGGGAATTCCCTTTTTAGCAGGCATGCTAACAAGATTTGTTCTGGTTAAAAGGAAAGGCAAAGAATGGTATCAGAATAAATTCATCCCTAAAATCAGTCCAATTACCTTAGTAGCATTGCTATTTACGATTGTAGTAATGTTTAGCTTAAAGGGAAGCTTCATAATAGAAATTCCACTCGATGTAGTGCGTGTTGCAATTCCTCTCCTCTTTTACTTTGTAATTATGTTTTTCATAACATTTTACTTGGGGTACAAGATAGGTGCAGATTATTCAAAAACCACAACCATATCATTCACAGCAGCAAGCAACAACTTCGAACTTGCCATTGCAGTTGCAGTTGCAGTTTTCGGAATAGGATCAGGAGTTGCATTTGCAGCTGTTGTGGGGCCACTTATAGAGGTTCCTGTGCTTATAAGTCTGGTGAACGTGGCGTTACTGTTCCAAAGGAAATATTTTAGTAAAAAAGTTGAAACAACTTAAAATCTTTTATTTAGGTGACCTCCCTTTATTTTATCTTTTGTTTAAACTTTCCTCAAAAATTCCCCTTTCTTCAGGTGTCAAACCGTACAGATCATAGGCTCTTTCATAGCAATACCACAAAACTCAGCAATCCTACCAACCCACATAAATAAAATAAATAATAACATTTAATCAGGAATACTTCAACTTGTATAAAGCTGCGGATGTAACTTTACAAATCGCTGGTGTTTTCGGGTACTTTTTAGCGATTTATTATACAGACGGGATTTGTGGAGCAATTCTCGGTGATCTTGGTCTATGGGGTGCAGTGGGCTTTGAAGGCCCATATCTAACCAACGTGGATTGATGAGGATTATGATTCTCAAATTGATCATTTGACTGATGGTGCTATTTGATCATGATAAACCAATGGATATGTCAAATAAAATAAACTGAGGTTAATTTATGAATAGAAACAATACTAAAATGCAAATTGTAGGTATTTTGTCAGCTACATTTTTTATATCCCGATCTTTTTATTTTCCAAGCACAGGAGATCCATCTTATTTGATCTGGGGTTCTGTAGGAATTTTTATTTTAATCTTATTTTTTTTAACGAATAACAAATATTCCGTTAAAATATTTTTCACGACGTCAATTAGTGTAATGATATTTTCAGGACTGATGATAGTGTATACTTATCTTCTCTTGCCAATGTATGCTTCGGGTTTTGTATACTATTTTTCAATCGGAATTTTCTTAATGTACACACTCCTTTTTGCTTTAGGTTGTCTTCATAAATGGGATCCTAAGTTTTTGTTTGGAGAATCATTTGAATGAGAATGAATTGCAAAGTAAACTTGAATGGGATTTTAAAGGTAAACTATAACTGCATCAATCATATTAATCTGAAAAATCTAAAAAAATAAGAAGATTTAGTAAAACAAAGAGGCGTACAAGTGAAACGTAATATGTGAATATACATTATCCTCATTTTTAACATATAAATACAGTGTATATTATTACTATTTGGGCCAAATTAGGTTTTAAAATATTTGGTTTCAAAAACGCTACTTCCAACCGGTTACGATCGGCAATTAATTATAGTTAAGTACCAAAAGTTTTACACTATCTCTTTGAATAAAACTGAAAAAAACAAGTTAATCAGACTAAAGAACATGTTAATTGAACTTATTAGTTCAACAAGTTTAATAAGTTAAGTCCTTAACTATAATTTTTTTATTTCTTTTTATCCCATGAATTTGTACAAATCAATATTATCCAAAAGGTATATATTTAAAACTGTTTTTACATCCCAATTATATAAACTCCAAATAAGATCTTAAAACCCATAATTTTGGATATAATTTTGGATATGGGCTGAAGATTGTAGAATGAACTTAAAACTTAAAAATTGAAATCCGTGATCAAAATGCACAAAGAACCTAAAACCATCCCCCACATAAATGAAGAAAAAGCAGCAGAAAAAATATCTAACTTCATAAAGGATAAATTGAACGAATCCAGAACACAAGGATTGGTTGTAGGTTTAAGCGGAGGATTGGACTCCACAACAACAGCATATCTTTGTGCAAAAGCCATTGGAAAAGATAAAATCATGGGCCTCGTACTGCCCAGTGAAACAACATCAGATGAGGATGTTCAAGATGCTCTAACCGTTGCGGAGGAACTTGGAATAAAACACAAAGTAGTGCACGTGGACGAGTTTATAGAACCATTTAAAGAACTTTTAGCTCAATCAAATGGAGAATATGATACTAAACTTGCAAATGCGAATTTAAAAGCAAGAATACGTATGATGATACTGTACTACCACGCAAATGCAATGAAAAGACTTGTTGTGGGAACAGGAAATAGGACAGAATTGCTTGTAGGCTATTTCACCAAATATGGGGATGGTGGAGTGGATATACTGCCTATAGGTGCTTTATACAAAACTGATGTAAGGCAGCTGGCATCCTACCTGAACGTTCCAAAGAGCATCATAGAAAAAGCCCCTACAGCGGGTTTATGGGCTGGACAGACAGACGAAGATGAGCTTGGAATCAAGTACGAACTTTTAGATAAACTACTCCATCTCATGGTCGACAAAAAATTGGAAGACCATGTTGTTGCAGAAGAACTGGAAATTCCACTTGATGAAGTTTTAAGGATAAAAAAGATGATAAAATCAGCCGAACATAAACTCAAACCTGCACCCCTTGTGGAAATAAGATGAAATATGGAATTAGAGAGGGATAAGATTCGGAATAAAGATGGGTAAGATTGGGAATTAAAGACGGGGGATGAAAATGCATTCGTTAATTTACATAACAACGTCTGGAATTGAAGAATCAAAGGGAATAGCTAAAACCCTTTTAAAAGAAAAATTAGTGGCATGTGTGAATATAGTACCCAAAATAGATTCCATGTACCTCCAGAATGGTAAGATTGAAGAAGACTCAGAGTCCATTTTAATTGCAAAGACCATGTCATACCAAGTGGATAAGGTTATGAAAATGGTTGAAGAAATTCACAGCTATGAAACTCCTTGCATACTCCAGATCAAAATAGAAAAGGGTTCTGAAGATTATTTAGAGTGGATGGAAAATGAAATAGCCTAAAAAATAAGTTAAAAAATATTTAAGTTTTACAAAATAACTACTTTATAATTAATTTATAACTTTTATAGTGAGCTATAACGAGTTATTAATACAGTTTTTATAATGAATTATTAAACATTTAAGATTATTCAAGTTAACCAAATCATGTTTTAGTTGATTCTGGCGGTGATCAGTTGACAGATATTAAAGTTGAAGAGAAATGGCAGAAGAAATGGCAGGAAGCAAATTTATTCGAATCAGATCCAAACGATAAAGAGAAAATATTCATAACTGTGGCATTTCCATACCCAAGCGGTGCAATGCACGTGGGACACGGAAGAACATACACGGTACCTGATGTATATGCTAGATTTAAAAGAATGCAGGGCTACAACGTGTTGTTCCCAATGGCATGGCACGTTACAGGGGCACCAGTTTTAGGAATCGCGAAGAGGATCAAAAGACAGGACCCATGGACACTTGACATCTACAAAAACGTGCACAAAGTCCCTGAAGATGAGCTTCAAAAGTTTGTAGAGCCTGAATATATAGTCAAGTATTTCAGCGAAGAGTATCACGACGTGATGACACGTATGGGTTACTCAATCGACTGGAGACGTGAGTTTAATACCATAGACCCTCACTACCAGAAGTTTGTAGAGTGGCAGTTTAGAAAACTTAAAGATAAAGGGCTGGTAAGGATAGGAGAACATCCTGTGAAGTACTGTCCAGAATGCGGGAACCCTGTGGGAGACCATGACCTTCTTGAAGGTGAAGGTGTTGGAATAAATGAACTGACCCTTGTGAAATTTGAAATGGACGGCGATTATCTTGTAGCGGCCACATTCCGTCCTGAAACTCTTTTCGGTGCCACAAATCTATGGTTGAACCCTGAATCAGAGTACATCAAAATAAAGGTCGACGATGAGAACTGGATAATAAGTAGAAATGCCTACGACAACATTCTCAACCAGAAAAAGGATACATCAATAGTATCTGATGTTGATGCACCTGCAATGATTGGAAAATATGTGAAAAACCCATTAACCGGTGATGAACACATAATACTTCCTGCATCATTTGTTGACCCGGAATATGCAACAGGAGTTGTTTACTCTGTACCAGGACACGCACCAGCAGATTATATAGCACTCATGGACCTTAAAAAGGATGCTGAAACCCTTAAAAAGTACGGTATAACCGATGAAGTTAAGAGTATCCGGCCTGTTGGCATGATAAACCTCAAAGGATTTGGAGAGATCCCGGCTGAAGAGATGATCCAAAAGTTCGATGTTGAAAACCAAAACCATCCAAACCTCAAAGAGGCAACAAACGAGATATACAAACTGGAACATGCAAAGGGAATAATGTCCCAGAAAACAGGGGAGTACGAAGGATTATCAGTATCTGACGCCCGTGATAAGATCATAGACCTACTTCGCACAGAGAAAAAAGGGGACGTAATGCATGAATTTTCAGAAAGACCCGTTATATGTAGATGCGGAACTAAATGTGTCGTTAAAATCCTTGATGATCAATGGTTTTTAAAGTACTCAGATGAGGACTGGACAGAAAAAACCTACAAATGTCTTGAGGGAATGAACATAGTTCCAGAGGAAGTAAGAGCCAACTTCCAGTACTACATAGACTGGCTTCAGGATTGGGCCTGTTCCAGGAGAATTGGACTGGGAACAGACCTTCCATGGAACAAAAAATGGATAATAGAACCATTAAGCGATTCAACCATTTATATGGCCTACTACACAATCGCCAAGTACATGAAAGACATCGATCCCGAAGCTTTAAACGATCAGTTCTTTGATGAAGTGTTTTTAGGAAAATCAGGTTCATTTGATGGAATTGACGCTGAACTCTTCAAAGATATAAAAGATGAGTTCAACTACTGGTACCCACTAAACTGGCGCCTATCTGCAAAGGATCTCGTTGGAAACCACCTGTCTTTCCACATGTTCCACCATGCAGCAATATTCCCAGAGGATAAATGGCCCCGTGGAATTGTTGTCTTTGGAATGGGTCTCCTTGAGGGAAATAAGATGTCATCATCCAAGGGAAACATTGTGATGCTTGAAGATGCCATAGAAACCTACGGATCCGATGTTGTCCGCCTGTTCTTAATGTCATCTGCAGAGCCATGGCAGGACTTTGACTGGAGAGAGAAAGAGGTAAGGGGAATCAGCAAACGTTTGAATTGGTTTATGGAATTTGCGGACCGTGTTGAAGAAATATGCGGTTCTAAAATTGAGCTTGATGGTCATGAATCCGCACCGGAGGTTAAAAAATCAATAAACGCATGGATACTAAGCCAGCTCAACATGAGGATACGGGATGCGACCACAGCCCTTGAAGGGTTCCAAACAAGAAAAGCACTCCAGGAATCATTATTCCTGCTTAAAAAGGATATGGACCACTACTTCCATCGTATTGAACACGAATTGGATGATGAGGAATCCAGAAGGGAAATAGGGGAAGTATTAGTCCACCTATTGGGAATATGGATACGGTTAATGGCACCTTTCGTTCCACACGCAGCAGAAGAACTCTGGAAAACCCATGGGGGCAAAGGATTTGCATCAGAAGCTTCTTGGCCGCAGTACAACCCTGATTTGATAAATGATAAGGTTCAAAAGGCTGAAGAAATAGTTCAGGGACTTGCAAGCGACATAAACGAGATCAAAAATATCATAGATGTGAAACCGAACAAGGTACATATTTATGTGGCACCTGACTGGAAATGGAGGGTTTTCGACATTGCCAAGGAAGTTGGAAAGCCAGATATAGGCAGGATTATGGGTCAAGCTGTAAAACAGAATGTCTATGACAACAAGAAAGAGATTGCAGGTTTTGCAAAGAAAATAGCCCGTGAGATGACCAGGATAAACTACGTGGGTCAGATCGATGAGTATTCCATAATCAAAGACTCACTGGACTACCTTTCAGCGGAAGTAGATGCAGAGGTCATTGTCTATGATGAACCAACCTACGACCCTGAAGGAAAATCAGGAAATGCATCGCCATACAAGCCGGCTATATATATAGAATAATAAGTGGATGATGTTAAGGAGTGATGTTTTAATACATTCATTCTTTAATATTCTTTTAATCCACTTTAGTATCTTTTTTTAATATTTTTTATTTTGATTGTTTTTTAGAAAGGTTTTGATTATTCTTGAAATGAAAAATTTTAAGGAATTTGAAATGAATTTGATATTTTTTATCCTCTTTGAGCTTAACTTTTTATTTTTAAAAAAAGATTTTAAGAAGAATAGGATTTAATTTAAAATAATTTAAAGTAAATCAAATAAATTTTAAAATAAGAATATGTTTAACTCAAAATTAGAGAATTATGGAGTTAATTATTGATGGATTTAACTATTTTTGAGCTTTAACAGTATTTCTGAGCACTCCAACACCTTCAATTAAAACTTCAACCACGTCTCCAACATGCATTGAACCCACACCGGGAGGTGTGCCTGTTGCAATAACATCCCCTGGTTTGAGGGTCATAACGTTTGATATAAACTCTACAAGTTCGTAGGCATTGAATATCATCTGTTTTGTGTTTGAATTCTGCCTTATTTCACCGTTGAGTTTTAAAGATATGTTCTGGTTGGTTGGATCAAGCTCTGTCTCGATGCATGGCCCTATTGGTGCAAATGTGTCGAAACTTTTGGCTCTGGTCCATTGAATATCTTTTCTCTGCTTATCCCGTGCCGTTACATCGTTCAGGATGGTGTATCCGCCGATAAAATATATTGCATCATCTTTTTTGACATGATGGGCTTCTTTAGAAATAACGATCCCTAGTTCTCCTTCGTAATCAACCTGTGTTGAATCCGCAGGATAAATAACGTTAGTTTCATGTCCGATGACAGCGGTTGATGGTTTTATAAATAGGGTAGGTTCGGTTGGAAGATTCATATCCAGTTCCTTTGCATGGTCGCTGTAGTTCAATCCCACGCACACCACTTTGGATGGTGATACTGGGGGCAGTACTTCAACGTCTTCCAACTTGAAGCTTCCAATTTCTTCAAGCCGATTGATGTCTGGGGTGTTCATGGCTTCAATCATTGAAGGATTGATTTCTGTTATTTCATTACCATTTAAAATTCCTGTTTTTTCTTTGCTGTTAATTTTAAACCGTAGAAGTTTCATTCAATCACTACTAGCACTTTTTTATTATATGATGGCTTTTATCGTATATTTGGGCCTTTAAACTCTTAAATGATACGTTCTATTGGCACTACAAGTATGTCCCTTGCACCTATCTTTTTCAGCTGGTTTACAAGGTTGAAAACATCTCTTTCATCCACAACAGCGTGAACAGCCATAATGCCTTTTTTAGACAGCACTTGTGATACTGTTGGGCCGGTGAGTCCAGGCATGGCCTTCTGCACCTCATCTAGGAATTCCTCTGCAACGTTCATCATAACCAGTTTCTTGCCTTCAGCGTCAATAACTCCTTTAATACCAGTTCTTATGGCTTCAATTTTTTCATTGTTCTTTTTAAAGCTTTTTTTGTTGGCGATGAGTTTTATAGAACTTTCAAGGACGGTTTCGATGATCTTGAGGTGGTTCATTTTAAGGGTGGTTCCTGTGCTTGTGAGGTCGGATATGATATCTGCAACACCAATAAACGGTGCGATCTCTGTTGAACCACTGAGCTCAACTATTTTGGCAGTTATGCCCTTACTTTTAAGGTATTTATCTGTCAAATGAGGGAATTCAGTTGCAACCACTGCACCGTCTGTTATGTCATTTATACCGTTTATGGGGGATGTTTCAGGGACTGCTAAAACCAGTTTGGTCCTTCCGAAATTGAGGTCTTCCAGTATCTCCACATCGGCGTTGTTTTCTTCTATTAAGTCGAAGCCTGTCACTCCTAGGTCTGCAGCGCCGTCTGCAACAAATTCTGGGATGTCTGCAGCTCTTGTAAACATCACGCTTATCTCATTATCGTAGGTCTCTGAAAAGAGCTTTCTGTTGGCAGTATCCTTTACACCAATTCCTGCTTTTCCCAGAAGCTGGACTGCAGGGTCGCTTATCCTTCCTTTGGACGGTAGGGCTATTCTTATCTGCATTTAAATCCTCCTGAAACGTAAAAATGTTAAATTTTGGATATGATTTTTGTATGGCCTGAATATCTTATTTTATCCATTGGATTCATGAATTTATTCAGTGGACTAATGAATTTATTCACGAATTTGTAGTGTATTCAATTATAATGTCTTCAAAATTCAATAACATAATACGGTTGGACTGGTAGATATTTATGTTCTTTCATTTCCTAAAAAAATATAAAGAAGTCTAATGATCTAAATAGTTCTAATAATATTATGGGATGGTTCAATGGAAACAAAAAACATTCTTATAGAAAACGCTGTAATTGTTGCTGATAGAATTAAAAAAGGTTCATTATTAATAGAAAACGATAAGATCGTTGAAATAAACGATAAGATCGTTGCAAACAATGTTGATGATGTAATAAATGCTGAAAAAAAGGTTTTAATCCCCGGACTTGTGAACACCCATACGCATCTGTCAATGTCCCTTATGAGGGGACTGGCAGATGATCTGCCCCTTGACACATGGCTCAACGACCATATTTGGCCTGTAGAAGCCAACCTTAACGGCGAGCACTGTTATGCAGGTGCACTTCTGGCCTGTGCAGAGATGATAAAGTCTGGTACAACATGTTTCAACGACATGTACTTTTTCATGGACAGCGTTGCAAAGGCTGCAGATGAGGCAGGAATTCGTGGAATGTTATCACATGGAATGATAGACCTTGGAGATGAGGATAAAAGAAAGGCAGAGTTTAAGGAAACTAAAAGGATAATTGAAAAATGTCACGACACTGCAGATGGTAGAATAAAGGTTTCATTTGGACCTCACTCACCTTACACATGTTCAGAGGAACTTCTTGAAGGAGTGAGGAAGGAAGCAGATAAATACGGCCTCAAAATACACATCCATGCTAGCGAAACCCAAAAGGAGGTTGAAGATGTTTTGGAAGCCCACAGAAAGAGGCCATTTGAATACTTGGATGAAATCGGACTTTTAGGTGAGGATGTACTTGCAGCCCACGCAGTCTGGCTTTCAGATAATGAGATGGAAATAATCAAAGAGAGAGGGGTTAAACTGTCCCACAACCCATCAAGCAACATGAAACTGGCATCGGGAATTTCTCCAGTATCTAAACTTCTTGAAAAAGGTATCTGTGTGTCTCTTGGTACGGATGGAGCAGCATCCAACAATAGCCTTGACCTTTTTGAGGAGATGAAGACCGCTGCACTACTTCAGAAGGTGCATACACTTGATCCAACAGTTTTAAACGCTCATGAAGTTTTTGAAATGGCAACAATTAATGGTGCAGCTGCACTGGGCCTTGAAAATGGAATAGGAACTATCGAGGTTGGAAAAAAGGCAGATATTGTCCTTGTTGATATGAAAACACCAAGTTTAACCCCATTCAGAAATCCAGTTTCCCACTTGGTTTACTCTGCAAACGGCGCCGATGTTGACACGGTTATCTGTAACGGTGAGATGCTTATGAAAAACAGGGAGCTTCAAACCATTGATGAGGCCAGTGTTATTTCCCTGGCTGAGGAAGCATCCCAGGATCTTCTATCAAAAAGTTAAAATAGATTAAAAGAGTTGATGAAATGAAACATCTAGCATTATTTGACATTGACAAAACACTGCTTGTAGGATCCCATTTCCACTACCTGGCCATGAAGCAGGCAGTTAAAAATGTTTATGGGGTAGAAAACCCTGGACATGTACCAAATCTGCAGGGCATGACAGACCTTCAAATCTTGTACGCCACATTGTCCCAGGAGGGCCTGAAACAGGAAACCATAGATGGAGGAATTGATGAATGTATGAATGATATGGTTACCTACTTTCGAAAAAATGTCATAAAAGAAAATATAATCTGCTTGGATGGAGTTAAAGACGTTCTCGAAAACTTGAAACAATTTGGAATACCAAGAGGACTTGTAACAGGAAATATCGAACAAATAGCATGGCTCAAACTGGAAAAAATAAGAGTTAAGGATTATTTTGGATTTGGGGGATTTGGTAACGAATCAGCCGATAGAAGTCTGTTGGTTCGTCATGCAGTTGAGAGAGCTGGAAATATCTACGGAACATTCAACAAAGAAAATGTGTTTGTGATTGGAGACACTCCACGTGACATACTTGCAGGCCAGAAAAATGGTGTTAGAACTGTTGGAGTGGCAACAGGAGACTTCACAGTGGATGAACTTGAGGCAACTGGTGCAGACTTCGTACTCCAAAATCTTAAGGACATGAAAATCATTTTGAAAATAGCATCAGAGATGGGAATAGACGTAAATCCAGGATCATATCCAGTTCAGGATTAAAAATTTATTATTTTTTTTATTATTTTTTTTGTTCAGCTTTTTACACTTTTTCTATTCATTTTTTCAGGTTTTACTTGTTATTCTTAAGCAAATTATAACAATCATATAAATTTTATTAAATGAATTACAAAAATTATGGTGAGGGTTGTTTAGAAAATTTATTAAAATTTATTAAAATTTGCTAAATGGTTGTATACAAGGTGATGATACCATGGAATCGTATTTTAGGAAAGAAATGGAAACTATGGGGCGGGATCAGCTTGACTCCCTTGTGGACGAGCGTATACGTTACACAGTTAAATATGCCTATGAAAATTCACCTTTCTACAGGAAATGGTTCGATAAAAAGGGCATAAAACCTTCTGATGTTCGAAGTCATGAAGATCTCAGGGAACTGCCTATTATATCCGGTGAAACTGTTCGTGGGAGGCAGCCGCCTGAGACAGATGAGTTTGAATTCAAATGTATAGACTGGAACGATGTGTTCACTATCCATGAAACCAGTGGAACCAGTGGAACTCCAAAATCATTCTTCCTGACCTGGGATGACTGGAACCGTTATGCTGAAAAGTACGCCCGTGCATTCGTATCTCAAAACTTTGGACATGGTGACAGGGTGGTTGTCTGCGCATCCTACGGCATGAACGTGGGTGCCAACACCATGACCCTCGCAGCTCAGAAAATCGGAATGACCATAATTCCTGAGGGAAAATGCACATTTCCAGTCCGGATAATGAAAAATTACCAGCCCACGGGTATCGTTGCAAGTGTGTTCAAGCTCCTACGCCTTGCCCGACGGATGGAATCTGAAGGTCTGAACCCACAAAAATCAAGCATAAAACAGCTTGTAGCAGGTGGTGAAAGCTTTTCAGATGAATCACGCTCATATCTTGAGGAGGTTTGGGATGTGCCAGTTTACAACACCTACGGAAGCACCGAAGGAACCATGTGCGGGGAATGCAACCAGAAAGCAGGGCTCCACGTGCCTGAAGACCTTGTACACCTTGACGTCTACAATCCTCAGCTTGAAAACTTCGTTGATGATGGTGAGTGTGGTAGAATAGTTTTAACAACACTTCTACCTCCCGGTGGAAAAACTGGAACACTGCTTTTAAACTACGACACAGACGACACAACCGTGGTTGTGACCCGGGAGAAATGTGACTGTGGAAGAACCCACATGCGTGTTATGAACCCTCAACGTGAGGCAGAAACTATATGGGTGGCGGGTTCACCATTTAATCGGGTTGATATTGAGCAGGGAGTGTTTCAGCGCGAAAACATGGATTATTTAACTGGAGAGTACGAGGCGTTTCTTTACGGAGATAAAGATGAGGTCACCATGAGGGTCAGCATGGAATGCAGGGACCCTGCCACATGTGATAGGGACATGATCCAGGACAACTTCCTCAAAACCTTCCTAAAGTATAGGCCAAATATACGTCAGGCACATGCCGATGGTACCTTCAACATCATCTTTAATTTTACTGAACCAGAGGGTCTTGAATTTTATAAGATCAAGGGAAGACCTAAACGTTTGGTGGATCGTCGTTGAATTTAAATGATGCAGTGATCAAGTAGAAAAGTTAAATCAGCTATTAACGTTGATTAGATCTTTTTTTATAAGATCAGATCTTATGTTTGATCAACTAAGATTTTTAATTTGATAATACTAAATAAAACTAACTAAAAACTTTTTGAGAAATTGAAGTATAAACCAACTTCTATTCAAATTTAAAAAATAATCAAATTACTCTTTAATTTTTATAAGATAAATAAGATTAACCTAAAAATTCATAACTGGAGAAAACTCATGCTGAACGCTGAAACATATGTAACGGAAGATAAAGGTTTAAGTGGGAAGATAAGGACTAAATACGAGGATTTCTACGTGGAAGAAATACCTGAAAACCTGCCTAGTGGTACAGGCCCCAACACATGGATATTCATAGAAAAGATCGGTAGAAACACCCTTGATGTGGTATTGGACATTGCAAAGGAGATGCACATCAACCGTAAGAGAACGGGCTTTGCAGGTATGAAGGACAAGGCAGCTGTAACAAGGCAGTGGCTCTGTGTAAGTAACATAGAACCCGAGGAACTTCCAGACCTTGAAGAAAAGCTTTATAACGTCAAAGTACTTAAAATAATGAAAAATGAGAAGAAACTGAGGATAGGACAGCTTGTAGGCAATAAGTTCAGGATTTTGATCAGGGACTCGGAGGATCCGAAGCAGGATGCAGAGACTGCAGGGAGGATACTGGACCAGTTGGTACAAAATGGTGTCCCAAATTATTATGGATGGCAACGATTTGGAAAAAACCGCCCAAATACTCATAAAGTTGGAGAAGCACTGGTGCACAACGATATAAAAGGAGCAGTAGATTCTTATATTGGAAACCCCTACGAGAAAGAGAAGGACCATATAAAAGAGGCAAGGGCACTCTATGATATAGGAGAATTTGAAGAGGCCTACCAGAGCATGCCATCGGGAATGCGCTACGAGAAGATGATGCTTAGGGAGCTCATGAAACAGCAGAGGAAAAGGGGCAAACTGGATGAGGAAGCATATAAAATCTCACTTGAAAGCCTTCCAAAACCTTTAAAACGAATGTTTGTCCACGCGTATCAATCATACCTATTCAATAAGGCGGTAAGTGAAAGAACGAAGATGGGTATTGACAGATACGTTGAAGGTGACATAGTCATCGACAACGAAGAGCATTTGATACATGAATTTGAAGAAGAGGACATAAATGAGAAAATAAGGAACTTCCAGGCCCATCAGACAGCCCCACTTTACGGAACAAAGGTGCCCCTTGCAGGTGCTGAAGTTGGGAAGATGGAACAGAAGGTGCTTGACGAGGAAGGCATTAAGCTTGAAGACTTTGAATGTCCTAAAACCCCTAGACTTGGAAGCCACGGACTTCGAAGAGCTATAAGATTTAAAATATGGGATGTTAAAGCAGAATGTACCGATGAAGGTGTTATGGTGGAATTTTCCATTCCAAAAGGGTGCTATGCAACCGCAGTGATCAGGGAGATCATGAAGGAGGATGTTTATTAAATAATCACTAATTTTACTTTCTTTTTTTACCTGGAAAATTAGATTTTATGTTGTTTAATAGTTTAAATGTATAAAAAAAGGAAATTAAGGATAAATTTAAATGGTTATCTTTTTAAATTCTACTTCCATTTTTCTATCCTTGGAATACTCAAATGTGTGTTTACAGCCGCTGCAGCGAATGATTGTAAGTTTTCCAGATTTTAAAGCACTTTCCAGAACATCTTCTGGAATTCCCTCGGTTTTTTGAGGAACTTTCACTATGTCGATGTTTTTATCGATGCAACCACATTCTGGACATTTTTGACTGTAATCTTCAGCTTTCATAATCTCACCTCATAAAAATAATTTCAGATCAAATGGATAGTATGCATGTGTACGAACTAATATATAAAGTTTTGTTCGTGAATATGCGAATATATTTTAAAACTTCAAAACACAATAAAAAGACGAAATTGAACCAAAATTCAAAAAAATAAATTTTAAGGTGTTTTTTAAAAAAGTTTAAAAAAGGGAAATGAAACTAAATTTATTCCAAGTTCCAGCTTTATCCTGTTGTTAATGAATCAGTATCTTTTAGAACTGTTTAAGCAGGTTTACTCTTCTGCGTACTTTTCAGGGTTTTCTTCAAAGGTTTTTTTGCAGCCAGGTGCACAGAAATAGTATTTTTTACCTTTGTACTCGCTCACCCATTTTGCTGTTTTCTCGTCAACATCCATTTTGCATATAGGATCCACTGCCATTTTTAACACCTCGTTTATTATTAGATCTTAATGATCTAAATTTTTTATTATTCACACCTTACTATTTTTCTAAAACGGCTTAACTTATAAAGTCTAACAGATCATCAAAATCAAGTTTCACGCATATCTTTAACGATTGTACCGTCTTTTATAACCATAACTATGTTGTCTGGATTTCCAAGTGACTTTATATCCTCCAAAGGATTGGTTTTACTTATCACAATGTCTGCAAATTTTCCTTCTTCAACCGTACCAACCTTATCCTGCCATCCAAGACATTCAGCCCCAGTTTTTGTTCCTGCAACTATGGCTTCATCTGGGGTCATCCCTATATCCTGAAGAAGACTCAATTCTTCCAAATTACGGCCGTGTGATAACACACCGCAGTCCGTTCCCAGGGCTATGGTAACTCCCGCTCTGTAAGCCTTTTTAATGTTCTCTTTCTGGATATCAAACACCGTTAAAGCGGATTCAACTTCCCACTCACGCACTTCTCCTCTTTTTGCCCTTTCCATGTTGTTTTTGTTTACAAGAAGGGTTGGAACCAGGTAAGTCTTGTTTTCAAGCATCATATGGATTGCTTCCTCATCTAGGTAGGTGCCATGTTCAATGGAATGCACACCTGCCTTAAGGGCATTTTTCATTCCCTGAACTCCGTGAGCATGTGCCATTACTTTGATGCCATCTTTGTACTCTGCTTCCTTTACAATAACCTTCAATTCTTCAACTGTGAACTGTGTGGATTCAGGTCCGTCGTTCACGCTCATAACACCCCCTGTCACCATGACCTTTATAACCTCTGCACCTGCACGCAGAACCTCGCGCACCTTCTTTCTAACCTCCTCAAGACCGTCACAGATACTATCTGGATAACCTGGATAAGAAGTTTTAATATCGTATCCTGAATTCAGCCATAAATCGAAGTGGCCTCCTGTTATTGAAAGTGGGGTAACAGATATTTGTATCCTGGGCCCGAGAATCAAACCCTGTTCAATCGCCATTTTAACGCCTGCATCTGCAAGACCCGCGTCTCGCACTGTTGTAACACCGGCGTTGATTGTAAGGCGCATGTTTTCAATTGCATTGTAAAAGTAGAGTGAAAGTGGCTTGTAAATAATGTCTTCCCTGTGAAATCCATTGGCCATGATGTGAACGTGGGCGTCCACAAATCCTGGTAAAATGAAGCCATCGTTGGCGTCTATCATTTTCATTTTGGAGGTTTCAGGGAGTTTTATTGAGTTTTTAGGGCCTGCAGATATTATTTGTTTGTTCCTGATTAATACAGCGGCATTCCTAATTGGGGGCTTACCTGTACCGTCTATAAGAGTTCCATTATGGATCAAGGAGTATGGCATCTTTATCATCCTATCTTTTTATCATTTACATTGAAGTTTTCATCAAGTAACTATTGGTGTTTTAACTTTTATTTATTACTGGAGTTAAGATAATGAATAAAACTATAAATGAACTATTTTTATGATTTATTCGTTTTTATGATTTATTTTAATAAAATAAATGATAATTACAATTTTTTTTGTTTTATTAAATCTTAAAACTGTTTATTTTTAATTTAAATTCATTTAAATATCTATTTTTTATTAATATCTGTTTTTATCAAATTTAATCCAATTTAGGGAATAAAAAGAAAACTCCATTAGGGAAATTAAACAAAATATGTAATGGGAATCAAGTTGTTCTGAAATCAGTTCTCAGAGCAAAATTTTTGAATAAACTGTGGGGTGGAATTTATGGTGGAATGGGGAGCTGTAATTATTGGATTTGTTTTGTCAATAATACTGGGGGCTTTATTTGCGGTGATCATCCCGTTATGGGGAGGAATGCTTGGGCTTTTAGTGGCAGGAATGGTGGTTGGTTACATGGTTGGAGGAGACGCAGCCAATGGAATGATTAATGGGGCTGTTTCCGGTGCTTTTGGAGGTATAATGCTGGCCTTATTACTTCTAATATTTGGTACATTGATCGCAGGATTGATAGGGCTGACAGTGGCTGCAGTCACTTCTATTGTAGTATTTGTGGGACTTATAGGGGTTATAATTATAATGGCAGTTGGCGGGGCCATAGGATCGGTTGTAAAAGGGGAAGCTTAAGATTTAGATAGATTTTTCTTCTTTCTTTTGTTAATTTAGTAAGATTGATCGAGGATCAATTTAAAATAGTATAACAAAAAAAATTAAGTAACATGGTAAATCAAAAATCAGTTGTTATAGGGTTCATAGTGGCATTAGCACTGAGTTTAGCTGTAGGAATGGTTATACCGGCTTATGCAGGATACATATCCGTATTTATAGCAAGTATACTCACAGGATATCTGGTTAATGAGGATATTAAGGACGGAGCTATCCATGGAATCCTTGTGGGAATATTTACGGCAGTAGCAGTGATTTTACTCGTTATGTTGAGATCAGGATCTTCAGAAAAGATAGCAGGACTTCTCATAGTTGTAGCGGTAGGATTAATAGGTTCTTACATACTTATAGGTGCTGTTGGAGGAGCTATAGGCTCTCTAATCAATCAAAAAGATGAACACTAATTTTAATAAATTTCTATTTTTTTCTATTTTTGCCGGACATTAATTGGATATACTTTATTAATTAGAACCTTTATAATGACCTTTATAAACTCTATAAGGACATTTATAAATTATAGCTGCTTTAAGGCGAGCTTAAACATGTGAGGATGATAAAATGACTGATTGGAAGGCTGTTGGGATAGGTGCAATATTAAACGCGGTTTTAACCATAGTTTTAACTATAGCTGTATTTCCGTTGTTCTTTTTAGGACCGTTGATAGGTGGATTTTTAACTGCTTACTTGAGTAATGGGAATGAAAAAGAGGGGTTGGTTGATGGAGCTCTTTCAGGCATAATAGGTGGTCTAATAATAGGAGTATTATTCATTGCAGGGTTCGGTGCTTTGACTGTGATTATAGGACTTATATTTGCAAAAATAGGGATCTTGGCCGGTACAATCACTTTTATAGTGGGATTATTTGTCACTTTGATGTCGGTGATCATTGGTGGAGTATTCGGGGCCATTGGTGGAGTTTTAGGTGAGTATATCAAACAGAATGAAATAATGGAATAAAATTAAATAATTGATAAATAAATTGAAATTTTATTAAGTTACTTGTTTAAGTTAACTTCTTAATTTTTTGAACCATATTCGTTTGAAATACCTTAATTTTTTCCAATTTTGATGTCAATCCTTTTTCCAATTTATTATTTAATTATTTTTGACAATTTACCTTTTTAATTACTCTTTAAAATCTTTATGATGCCGGAATCCGCATCAACTTCAACTAGATCTCCTTCTTTTAAGGTACCTAAAATATCAGCTTCTGGCCTGTCAACCATTGGTATTTCTGCCATTATGGCGCCTGTTGCAATTATTGGCTCTGCTTCAAGTGCTATTATGGCCAAAGGTGCTGTACCGTTTTTGGCCATTTGATATATTACGTAGGATCCAACTGTTGAACCCTTACCTGAGGGTATGAACAGTATCTTCCCGCTTATTTTCCTGCCGTGGAGCTCGTGATTTGAATCTATTACAGTACCTGTTTCAGGGTCAACACCACCCAGAAAGCTTATTGGTTCTTTTGTTAAGATGATTTCGCCTTTTGCATGTCCCTTTGAGATTTTCCTGCTTTTAATGATTTTTGATTCCATGATTACAATTTCTCTTGTATGTATAAAAATTTTTTGAAGTTTAGTAAAATCTTAAATGAAACTGATAAATTAATACAAAGTGACCAAACCATAAAAAAAGCTGATTTTTGGAAATTTTCTTTAAAAAGGCGTTTTTTAAAATTTTCACTATTTTTAAATTTCACTTAAAACTTCATTTTCAAAAATAAAAATAGGACCTAAAGAGCATAAAACAGAGCATAAAAGTCCAGGCAAAATAAAAAAAATAAAAAAAGTTGATTAAGGAAGTTTTATTACAGTTCTCATTCCAGTTCAAGTTTCACTGCACCGATTCTTGGTGCCAGATAGTTGTACAACACTGCCATGATGGCGTATAAAATGAATACAATGACAAAGTTGAACACAACGTTTATTAAAAGACTTATAACCCCTGCTGCGGCTGATGAACCCATTGCAATACTGCTGACCGTGCTTATGAGTTCAAATATTAAATTAATGATAGCCATAACGATTGAAGCTATTAATGCTAATTTTATCGGTGGAATTGAGTTTATACCGTAGAGTTTTTCTTTTAAAGCTTCAAATTCAAACTCTATACCTCCAATTTTAGGTGCAAGCAGGTTGTAGAATATCGCTGCCAGTGCAGTCATTATGAAACTGACTATGAACATCACGATTGGAACTCCAATTACCATGATTAAAAGTCCTACAATCCCTAAAGCGCCAATTGATCCAAGTCCGGGTATGGTTGCTCCTTGATATACAGATGCAATTGCTGCACCCTGTAAACCTATTAGAAGTATTGGTCCAATTATCAGCATGGCTAGGAAAACCAGGGTGGCACTGATTGCGGAAAGCATGAGTGCGAATGGAACAACAGGAACTCCTATGATCTCTTTCAAATCTACAAGATCAAGTTTGATTCCTCCCAACCTTGGAACGAACACGTTGTAGATCAGTGCTGTTAAAAATGACTGTGTAACGCTGAATATAAAGCTACCCACAGGCAAAAGAATGATAACTGCTACAGCGAGGCTTGCTATTGCTCCTGCTGTGATACCGAGACTGCTTGGTAAAAATACTCCCACAACTCCTAAGATGATCACTAGAATTACTGCGTATATTAATCCCACCACTGCTGATATTGATGAATTCATCAAGGTGTATGGCACTATACGAATGGATTTAATCTCTTTAATGTCTGACAAATCATTCACCTCCAAATTTATCTAAATAATCTCTCTGAGGATACTTTATAATTAAATTTTCCTATTTTTTTCTTTTAATCTAAAAAATAGCTTCAAAATCTAATCGGAAATAAAACTAAATGATGGAACTTGATAATATGATTAGTAAATTTAGTTAAAAAATAGATGGTTCAAAGACAAAAAAAAGAATAAAGAGAGGATTAAGGAAGTTTTATTCCAGTATTTATCTTAGTTGTTATTCATTTACTTATTTCTCGTTGTTTATTCCAGTTCTAATTTGACTCCGCCGATTCTTGGTGCCAGGAAGTTGTAGAATATCGTTATCAAGGCGACAATGATGAAGTACATTATGAAAAATCCTATTGTAGTTGTTATAAGTGATACAACACCATTGGCTGCGTTTCCTGCCATACTGTATAACCCTAAATTTATAATGCCTCTTATGAATCCGAATATTGTGAATACCACTGCTACGGCCAGGGCTGCGGGTAAAACAGGTATTGATGTTATTTCTCTTCCTTTTCTCACAATGTCTGCAAGTTCCAGTTTAATCCCGCCAACACGGGGTATTAAGTAGTTGTAAAATATTGCAAACAGTGCGTGGCCTATGAACCCGAATATGAAGACCATTACTGGTAGTCCTATGATTAAAAATAGAGCTCCAAGGACTCCTGCTGTTCCTAAACCTTCCACCGAACCTGTGAATCCTGCTGTGTTGTTGGCTATTATTGGTGCTACTGTTCCTATAATTCCAGTTATTGGGGCCAGAGCGGATGCCAGTAGCAATCCGATGATGAATGCCCATATGGCTTCAATACAAGCCATTATAAATGCAAATGACATAACTGGAATTGATCTTATCTCGTTTCCTTCAAATCCTAACTTTACACCACCAATACGGGGCACTAGGCTGTTGTACAAAATTACGCTGATAAAAGAGATTGTAACAGTGATAAGAAATGCACTTATGGGGCTTATGATTATTATGGCGATACCAAAGGCTGCAATTATTCTGCCTAACTCTGCAAGTTGAGGTACAAGTGCTGCAACTGCTCCAAATGTAATGGCAAGTATTATTGCAAATATAAAGGCCAGTATTGCATGAATCGATGAGGACATCAATGTGAAGGAAACTGGTCTAATGGATTTTATTTCTTTTACATCAACCATCTTTTCAACTCCTTGTATATTGTGGTATTATTTTTATTTTAATTATTATATTAAATTATTCTTTTATTAATTAATGGAAAATGGAAGAGTTATATTGAGGTGAAATTAAATAAAATCGATTTCTGTTTTATTAATTAAAAAAAGCTTTTCCTATGAATTGTACTTTTGATTTTAAAGTTTATAAATCCTTAAATTTTTATTTTTAAAAAAAGTTTTTAACAATTTATAGATTAAAAACAATAATGGTGGAATGTTTTTTTGGAGTATGTAATCAATTAAAATAGAATTAATAAAAAAGATTAGGCACCACAGTCTAAATATTAAAAATTAAGTTTAGATATTAAAAAAATAAAAAATTTTTAATTTTAAAGGATATTTAAAAGATATTAAAGTAATTAATTTCTTTAAAAGATGAAATAATTTTAGTCAATCAAATTAAAGGTAAGAAAAAATTTAAATTGGGATTTAATCCTAAAACCATTCATTTGAGTCCTTTAAAACATTTTCCACGATCTGGATCGAGGATCCAAGGTATGTGTGGGGGTCCATTATCTTTTCGATATCATCTTCCGTTAGATATTTCTTTATTTCACTATTTGACGAGACTATCTCCTTCAATCCCACATCTTTATCATAAGCCTCCAGTGAACAGTTCCTTACAAGTGCGTAAGCTGTTTGTTTTCCTGCTCCTTTTCTTGTAAGCTCTGCCATAAACCTTTCAGCCATTATGAGGCCGTTGGTCATGTTCAGGTTGTGTTCTATGTTCTCAGGATGGAAAACGAGGTTACTGAAGAGTTTTATGGATAGTTTGAGTATGTAGTCTGTGAGCATACTGGACTCTGGCAGGATTATCCTCTCACAGGAGGAGTTTGTAAGGTCTCTTTCATGCCATAATGGGTTGTTTTGAAGTGCAGGAGCAACATAAGCCCTTATAACTCTTGAGATACCACATATTCTTTCTCCAGTTATAGGGTTTCTTTTGTGGGGCATGGTGCTTGATCCGACCTGTTTTTTAGGGTCAAAACTCTCGCCAATCTCATCTATCTCAGTTCTTTGAAGGTTTCTTATCTCGAGTGCCATCTTTTCAAGGGTGCTTGCAATGTTTGCAAGGCACATTATGAATTCAGCGTGAACATCCCTTTGAACAATCTGGCTTGAGATTAAAACTGGTCTAAGGCCAAGTATTTCAGAAACCTTGTTGTGTACTGCAAGTCCATCTGTGCCCAGAGCTGCTGTTGTACCCACGGCCCCTGTTAACATGCCCACACAGATCCTTTTATTACACTCATCAAGCCTTTCGATCTGCCTGTGGAGTTCGTCAGCCCATATTGCAAACTTCATACCGTAAGTGGTTGGAAGTGCGTGCTGTCCATGGGTTCTACCGATACAAACAGTTTTTTTATTATCATCTGCAAGTTTTAAAAGGGTTTTTGTGAGCTCAACCACTTTTTCCCTAATAATTGATATGGTTTCCTTGAAAAGTAGGGACTGCGAAGTGTCTATAATGTCGTTTGATGTTGCACCGAAGTGCACGTATTCTCCGGCATCTCCTTCACATACCTCTGCAAGGGCCTTCACAATTGAAGCAATGTCATGATGGGTTTGCATCTCAATTTCGGATACCCTCTCAGATTTAACATATTTTGTACTTGCTTTACTTTTTATTTCATCTGCAGCTTCTTTTGGAATGATATTAAGTTGAGCTTCGGCATCTGCAAGTGCAGCTTCAACTTCAAGCATCTTTTGAAGTTTGTTATCTGCCTCCCAGACTTTTCTCATCTCTTCTGTATTGTATCTGTATTCAATAGGGTGGATAGCCATGATTAAACTCCTTGTAAAATTTTAAATAAAATAAAATCTTTTTCCTAAAAAAAATATTAAATTCAGTATTTAGGTTCCGTATCTCAGATAGTCTTCTTAAAAGAATATCTTTTTAAGATGCTTCCCCTAATCCATTGATTGAACCATTCAATTTGAATTGCAATAACCTTTACTTTAAAATACTTTCTTTATGAGTATGAAAACCTCAGGGCAATGCATAACGCTGCCAGAACAACGGTCATAATTACGACCTGTTCCGGTGTTAGTTTGGGTCCCTTTGTTTCTTCTTCGAAGTACCTTACAAGTCCGGCACCGCTTGGTGGGAGAACTTTTTTATCCTTTTTTGCCATAGAATCACCATAAAATTTACTTATTTACTGAATATTAACTACTAATCTACATTTACTTTACTGAGTTTAAATATTTATTTCAAGCTTTATAATTATAGTGGTCTTTTAATTTTCAAGTTTTTCAGATTGGATGAGAAAAAAATTTTTTATAATAAGATTATCTAAAATCTTAAATTTGAAAATAAAGGGCGAAAATATTATTATAATAAAATAACTTTATTTTAAAATGATTTTATAAATTTCTAAGGTGTAATTGCCTCTTTTCAGAGAGATATACGTTTAATGTTACCTTAAAGATATTTAAACGAATGCATACTGTCTAAAATCTCTTTAACTTAATTTTCATGTTTTATAGACAAATTTATAAATGGTTTTGAACATAGGACAACAGTGGAAAAAATTAGTTTTCCCCAATAAAGATTGCAACGATTTATTACACATCTTTTATAAAATCGTATTGATTTTAGTTGAATATAACAATTATACTAAAAGATAAAGAATTGAATGATTAAAAGATCAGCAAGGGACTGTTATGGGATATTTTGAGACTTTAGAAGAAGAAACACAGAAGCTGTATGATGTAGCAAGGCAGGCAAGACTTAAAGGGTATGATATTGAGTTAGAACCTGAAATACCCCTTGCAAAGGACCTTGCAGAGAGGGTTGAAGGGCTCGTCGGGCCGAAGGGCGTAGCAGCCAGGATAAAGGAGTTAGAGGATGATCTCTCTCGTGAGGAAGTGGCCTTCCAGATAGCCAGGGAAATCGTTACCACGCCTGATGAAGAAGGCAAAGAAGACAGTATGGAGGTTAAGGAGCAGAAGTCAGATCAGGCAACAAGAACTGCACTGGCCATTTTAACAGAGGGGGTTGTTGCAGCTCCTCTTGAGGGAATAGCAAAGATTGAAATAAAGCAGAACTTTGACCAGGGACATTATTTAGCTGTGTACTTTGCAGGACCGATAAGAAGTGCTGGAGGAACTGCAGCTGCACTTGCAGTCCTTATAGGTGATTATATACGGATTTCTTTGGGGCTTGACCGGTACAAACCAACAGACGTTGAGATCGAAAGGTACGTTGAGGAGGTTGAGCTCTATGAATCAGAGGTTACAAACCTCCAGTACTCCCCAAAGCCGGATGAAGTCAGGTTAACCATAAAAAATGTTCCTGTTGAGATAACAGGAGAAGCAACAGACAAGATCGAGGTTTCAAACCGTGACCTTGAGAGGGTTGAGACCAACAACATACGGGGAGGAGCACTCCTTGCAATGGCAGAGGGAATTATACAGAAGGCCCCTAAAGTCATAAAATACGCCAGTAAACTTAAAATCGATGGATGGAATTGGCTTGAACAATTCTTGAAGGCCCCTGATTCAAAGAGTGATGAAGACTCTGGTAAAGTGGATGATAAGTACATGAGGGATATCATCGGCGGAAGACCAGTTTTAGCATACCCCAAGGCCAAGGGAGGTTTCAGATTAAGATACGGCAGATCAAGGAACACAGGACTTGCTGCAATGGGAGTACACCCATCCACCATGGAGATAGTTGGTTTCCTGGCGGTTGGAACCCAGATGAAAATAGAAAGGCCGGGTAAAGGAAATTGTGTGGTTCCATGTGACACCATAGAAGGCCCTATAGTGAAACTAAGAGATGGGAATGTTGTTAAGGTAAAATCAGCGGAACAAGGAAAGGAGCTAAAAAATCAGGTGGAGGAGATTCTATTTTTAGGAGATATGCTGGTAGCTTTTGGGGAATTCCTCAGAAACAACCATGTACTTTTGCCTGCAGGCTGGTGTGAAGAATGGTGGGTTCAGACCATTGAAAATTCACCAGAATATTCAGGAGAACTGGATCTTAAGTCCCTAGAAACAGATTCAATAAGTCCAAAAGAGGCCTTTGAATTATCAGAGAAATACAAGGTACCTCTGCACCCAGCTTACACATATTTTTACCACGATGTAACTCGAGAAGATATAAACAGGATTCAAGACAAATTGTACCAGAACATTGGTGATGAGGAAGATATAACCAATTTAAATTTGGAAAATGGTTTAATAATGGACCTATCTCCAGAAAAAAGAATTTTAGAGGTTATAGGGGTTCCTCATCGTGTAAAAGAGGATAAAATCATCATAGATACTGACGATGCATACGCACTCTTAAACACCTTAAGGGAACCTTTAAACCTCGAAGATGATTTAGATACTGTTGAAGCCATAAATAAGGTTTCACGCGTTAAAATAATGGCTAAAGCCCCAACATATCTTGGTGGAAGGGTTGGAAGGCCTGAAAAGAGTAAAGAAAGAAAGATGAAGCCTGCTCCTCATTCACTTTTCCCAATAGGTATAAACGGCGGCAGCAGACGTAACATAATTGATGCCGCTAAAAAGGGTAATATAGTAGTTGACATTGCCCGTTGCAAGTGTACAAAATGTGGTGTAGGTTCAATGCAAGCTAAATGTCCTGTTTGCGGATCGAGGACTGTGCCAACAAGTTCCGGTAAGAAAAGGATAAACCTTGCAAGCATGCTGAAAAAGGCCTATGAAAACGTGGGTGTTCGCAGGCTCGACGAGATAAAGGGTGTGCAGGGAATGATATCTGAAGAAAAATTCCCAGAACCACTTGAAAAAGGAATATTAAGGGCTAAAAATGGTGTTTTTACATTTAAAGATGCTACAATAAGGCATGATTCAACTAATCTGCCTTTAACTCACTTTATACCTAAAGAAGTGGGCGTAACTCCTGAAAAACTCAGGCAACTTGGTTACACAGAGGACATCCATGGCCAGCCCATTGAAAACGACGATCAGATCGTTGAAATCAAAGTCCAGGACGTTGTGATCTCAGAAAACTGTGCAGAATATCTTATAAATGTTTCAAAATTTATAGATGACCTTCTTGAGAATTTCTACGAACTTGACAGGTTTTACAATGTAAAGACCAAGGAAGACCTGGTTGGGCAGCTGGTTGTTGGCCTTGCACCCCATACTTCAGCAGGAGTCCTGGGAAGAATTGTTGGATTTACAAAGGCATTATGTTGCTATGCCCATCCTTATTTCCATTCAGCTAAAAGGAGAAACTGTGACAGTGACGAAGATTCCATAATGCTTTTAATGGATGCTCTTCTCAACTTTTCCAAGGTTTACCTTCCAAGCACACGTGGAGGTAAGATGGACGCTCCTCTGGTTTTATCATCCCGGATAGACCCGGAGGAAATAGATGATGAGTCCCACAACATAGATGCAATGTCGAGACTTCCAATGGAACTCTACGAAAAAACACTGAACTTTGAAAAGCCGTCTGATGTTCTTGACCTTGTGGACAATGTAAAGAAACGAATTGGAACTCCAGAACAATACCATGGACTTATATTTTCACACAACACTTCCAGCATACACAGCGGACCAAAACAATGTCTTTACAAGATGCTTCCAACCATGAAAGAGAAAGTAGAAGGTCAAATAAGTCTTGCTGAGGAAATAAGGGCTGTTGACCAGAGAGGTGTTGTAGAAGGTGTTTTAATGTCCCATTTCCTCCCGGATATGGCAGGAAATTTGAGGGCCTTCTCAAGGCAGAAGGTTCGCTGTCCCAAATGCAACAAAAAGTACAGAAGAATGCCTCTTTCAGGTGAGTGTACATGCGGTGGAAACCTTATATTGAGTATATCAAAGGGTTCTGTTATTAAGTACCTTGGAATATCCAATGAACTAGCTAAGCGATATCCAATTGACCCTTATCTAGTTCAGAGGATAGAGCTCATTGAGTCAGGTATAAACTCGTTGTTTGAAAGTGATAAGTCCAAACAAAGTTCACTGGATGTTTTTTTATAAAAATTTTTTGGAAGATCAATTTTAAAAGGTTGCTAATTCAAGGTGTAAATCCCTTGAATTTTTGTTTTTGAATAGATTTTTGAATAGATTTTCGAATGATTTAAATTCCTTAAAAATTAGAATATAATGTAACTAAGCGATAGGTGTTATGATGAGGGAAGACTTAAAGAGGCAAGATTTAGAAATGGAGGATGTGCGAGTCATGGCGGCACTTCCTACCAAGGCACAGACGTGTGTCATTAAAAATAATGGAATATTTGAAAGATTCAGCCATGAAAAAATAGTCAAATCCTGTTTGATGGTTGGGGCTCCGCTCTGGGCTTCTGAAAAGATTTCATCAAGAGTGGCCACCACTGCTTACGATGGTATATCCACAGCAGAGATCAAGATGCTGGTGTACGATCAGCTCAAAAGGGTCGACAGGAAAATTGCTGATAAGTATAAGGCAGCCAACACCATGCGGGTCAGGACATCAAGGGACACCATTGAACCTTTTGATCAAAGGAAGATAGAAAAAACCCTGATCGTTGAAACAGAAGCCTCAGGAGAAGTGGCACGGAAAATAGCAACCCAGGTCTGGAAAGAGCTTAAAAAACTGGATGTTGAGTATTTAACAGCTCCTATGATAAGGGAGATCGTGAACACAAAGCTCGTGGAAAACGGTTTTGAAACTCTCAGACGAAAATACACAAGGCTTGGTATACCTGTCTACAACATAACCAACCTCATAAAAAATGGATCAAGGGACAACGCCAACATGTTACACAACCCTGAAACAGTTCACAAGTACGTTGCAGACGAGGCCCTTAAACAATACGCACTACTAAGTCTCCCAGATGAGCTTGCAGACGCACATATGAGCGGGGACATACACATACACGACCTTGAATTCTTCTCAGGACGTCCTTTAAACTGTTTGCAGCATGATCTGAGGGCGTTCATAAAACACGGTCTTAAGGTAGACGGTACAGGGGATCACACATCCATTGCAGGAGCACCAAAACATATAGGAACCCTTATGAACCACACCGGGGAGATAATGCTGGCAGCACAGCAGAACATGAGTGGTGGCCAGTCAATGAGCCTCTGGAACGTTTTTGTAGCACCATTTGCCGCAGGGCTTTCCTACGATGAAATAAAACAGGCAGTTCAGATGCTTATATACAACCTGAACATGGCATACGCTGCAAGGGGATCACAGGTACCATTCACATCAATGAACCTTGAATTCACAGTTCCAGACTTCCTTAAAAACGAACCAGCCTACGGACCTGGAGGTAAAGTTGTAGGGGTTTACGGTGATTTTGAGAGAGAAACAAGAGCACTTCAAAGGGCATTTACAGAAGAGCTTTTAAAAGGTGATTCCGATGGAAAACCCCACCTATTCCCAAACACCATCTACATGTTAAGGAAGGAAGTGCTTAAAAGTGAATTTGAAGACGATATAAGGTTAGTCCACGAACTTTCAGCCAAGTACGGAACATCCTACTTCGTCAACATGCTTCCAAAGTACAGGGGAAACATGGCCAACTACATGGGATGCAGAACCCAGCTGAACGATAACTGGACTGGAGACTGGTCAAAAGACTGCCTCAGGACAGGAAACCTGGCATACGTGACCTTGAACCTTCCAAGAATAGCCTACAACTCAAGTAGCGATGATGATGTCTTTGAATACCTTGATTCTTATATGGGGCTGGCAGAAAAGGTTTTAATGCTCCGTAGGAAACAGGGAATGCATTGTCTTGATGATTACAATCTTCTGCCATTCTTAACCCAGGATATAGATGGAGAACCATATTATAATGTTGACAACTCAACCCTATCCTTCGGATTTGTGGGATTAAACGAGATGCTGCTTTCCCACTGTGGAGCTGGAATTCAAGATGATAACGCCCGTAAATTCGGGTTAGACGTTGTAAAGTATATCAATAAAAGGGCAGACGAGCTTAAAAAAGAAACTGGTTTAAGATGGAGCGTTCTTCAGACACCTGCAGAATCAACAGCATACAGGTTTGCAATGCTTGATAAGGAAAGATTCGGGGACAAAGCCATAACCCAGGGAGATAAAAGTGCATACTACTACACCAACTCATCCCACGTCCCTGTAAATGCAGATGTACTGCTTCCAGAGAAGATCAGGATAGAAGAGAAATTCCACCCATTAACACTTGGAGGTCATATATTCCACGCATTCATGGGAGAATCCTATGCAGACCCTGACGCACTCATGAGCCTTACAAATAAAATAACCAAAAACTCAGACATAGGATTTTGGGCCTACAGCTCAGCACTCAGCTTCTGCATGAAGTGTAAAAGTCTTATGAAAGGTTTACAGGATAAATGTGCAACTTGTGGAGAAGAAACAGAAGTTGAATGGTACGACAGGATAACAGGCTACGTACAGCAGGTTGGTCATTCCAAATCAGCTTCAGGCGGATGGAATCCTGGTAAGATGCAGGAGTTAAGGGATAGGAAACGGTTCTAAATCTCTTTATTAATTATTTTTTTTCATTTTAATTTATTACGTTAACCTAAAATTTTAATTGATAAATAATTATTATTTGGAGTGATGTTATGGAATCATTTTCTCAAAGAAATGGATTTAAACCTATTAAAAATAGTTTACAAATAAATTCAATGGATAATGATTTGAAGACGGGTCTTTGGAATGCTTTTTATGAAGTTTATGTTTTGAAATTTAATGATGAATTCCATGATTTTCTAAAAGAAAAGATATGGGTAGAATACTTCAAGTACCCTCGTGATGAATTTGTAAGGTATCCTGAGGAGTATTACAGTGATGAATGTTATGATCAGATAAGAAATCATTTTTTGGACTTGGAAGATGATGAATTTTATGAAATTTGCGATTTAATGGAATTTATAGTTCATGTTTACCCAGTTGATGCGGTCAATGAAGCATTCATGGATAAATGTAATGAAGTTTTAAAGAGAGAATTATCTGCTTATCGTTTTGTGGGTGGAAAACTCATTAAAATAACTTCAGAAGAAGAAATAGGAGAAATAGAAGAGGCATTAGAAGAAGCTCCTAATCCAATTAGTATCCATTTAAAAGAAGCATTAGATTTACTTTCAGATAGAAGATCTCCGAATTACAGAAATTCCATTAAAGAATCAATAAGTGCTGTTGAGTCTATTTGTAAAATGATAACAGAGGAACCTAAAGGAACTTTAGGAAGATGCCTAAACAGAATAGGGAATAAAGTAGAATTGCATCCTGATTTAAGGGATGCATTTAAAAATTTGTATGGATATACGTCTGATTCTAATGGAATAAGACATGCTCTAATGGATGAACCCAATTTAGATTTTGAAGATGCAAAATTTATGTTGGTTTCATGTTCTGCGTTTACTAATTATCTGATTTCAAAAGCATCTAAATCTGGTATAGACCTTAAAATTTAGTCTTTTTTTATTTTTTTAACATTATGATTCAAAGATAAGCTATCCAAACTAACGAACTTTTTTTCATGTAACTTAGTGATGAACCTTGAGTGTGGGGGTTCATAAACCCTGAAACTCCCTGATTGAATGGACAGGATCTCCATTTTTAAGGGTTAATGGCATTGTTACAGATTCCGATGATGTTCCAAACCCATGTGCAATCATTGTGTGCCTTCCAGCCCCACCAGCCACAACCAGGACAACATCCCCTGGCGAACGGGTTATTCTCACATCATCTCCAACAATCCAATCTTTATCAAGCTTCCTGCCTCCACGATCTGCAAGCTCAACAGGTACAGCTGCATTTTCATGGATGTAATTTTCAACATCCGTCCTGTCCCAGCCGTCGCCTGCAACAGTTTCTGCGTGCTCTGGACTCATCACAACCAGGATCTCACCGGGCACATGGCTGTTGTTGCAGCCGGCAGTAGATGCTGTATGCACGATTGTATCCAGAAGGTCTTCAGCTGTACTGCTCCGATGGTCGTTCACATTCTGGGGTGCTTCAACTGCCATAACAGTGACCGTGCTAGTTTCAACATCAAAACCACGTTCCACATGCAAAGGTTTCCATGGACTTTCAGATTCTGCCTCTGCAAATGCGTAGCTGTACTTGGCAGGCGATCCCATGGTTGCATGGTCTCCTATGCCAGGCACGGCACCGCCGATGTTCATGAGACATAGCCTTAAAGCACGTCCAATGGTTGCATTGGCAATGTTACCTGGGCCTAGACATCCGGCCCCACTGTTTACGGCCAATTCACGGGATACTGGTCCGTTGAGGAGGGTGCACACTGCAACTGGGTGGGTGGTTGCGTTAACTCCGGGAAGGTTGAATTTTTCCTGTGAAACTGCTTCCACAGCTTTTTGAACTATCGGCGTAAATGAGGGGATGCAGCCTGCCATCACAGAGTTTACCGCTATTTTTTCAACCGTTGCCTTACCTCTCTTTGGTGGCAGAACTGCTATGACATCATCTGATTTTCTGTCAGTATAACCGAGGAATTTCTGCACTCTTGCCTTTGTTGGGGGAATGATTGGAAGCCCATCTGTTATTTTTCTCATATAAAAGTCGTTGTTGGTTTTTTCAATATCGGGGTCGACAAAAACTTCAAAGTCGCTTTCATGGGCGCTGCATAAACGTTCATTACTTATTTTGGGGTTTTTTTTGTTTTCTCCACAACCTTCCCCTATGAGATCGTCAATAGAACATCCACAGGCATTTTCACTGATTTTAACATTCTTGTTTTCCTTTTTCTCCATAAAAATTCCCCCTTCCATCGTTAATAATGTTTATGTCATATAAAAATCATTAAATCAAATAAAAATAAAAAAATTACTTAAATCAAGTCCTCTGATTTTTGATATCTTAAAGCAAGCTTAATATTAATATCATCCGATCTAGTATTTGTCCCTAATTATGGTCTGATCCTTATAAAATCAAGTACTCAATAATCTATAAGTCAAATACCCAATATCTCTTTGATTTTGGGAATTATTTTCAGAGTTTTTGCCTTGACATCTTGTTCAGAGAGTCCTGCAATAGGATGTTCAATTTCAACGATCCTCAAATTCTTTGCACCGTAAGACCTTGCAAGTTCCCTTGCAAATGGTGCAAAATGGTGGGAGCAGATGGATATTGTGGGCACTCCCCTTTTTTCAAGTCTTATTGCATCTAAAACAACCCAGGTTGTGCACGAACCGCAGTCACCAAGTGCAAGAATTGAAAGTTCAGCATCTGCTGCTTTTTCAATCTGTTGAGGGGTTGCAGAAGCTCCAGCTGGCTTTTTAACATCAAGGAATTCTATTTCTCCCAAACTTTCCAGCACTGTTTCCAGTATTATATCTGCACCGGGTTTGGTGTTGTCAAAGAGAGATATCCTGTTTAACTCCTTGGGAATGGGATTTATTCCCACCTTCTCCATTTCAGTTTCGCCCAATGGATTTAATACTTCCCTTTCAATGATTTTAACATTCATAAGGATTTATCTGTTCATTCCATCTTATTTATTTTTTTAAAATTAAGGAAATAGGGAACAAGAATAAGGAAATAGGAACAAGGTAAAAAGAATTTAATAAATTAAAAGATTAAAAAGAGTTCAAGGATTTAAAAGAGGTATGGATGTGATAAATCATGCCACACAAGAATTAAAAAAAATTTAATGGGATTAAGGTAAAAAAAGGACAAAAAAAGCATTAAAAAGATTTAATCTTCCATTCTAAACCTTTTAATAACCATATCCTTATCAAGGGACACTACAAAAGATGCAGCTCTTGGGCCCTGTTTTTTCCCGATAATGGCTTTATAAATTGCCTGGAACGCTTTCTGAGGTTTCATATCCATTTCCTCTATTATGACGTACAGTGCATCGTGGAATTCTTGAGATGTGTAATCCCTGGCTTCCAGGGCATCTGCAACCTTCAAAAGGAATTCTTTCTGGTTGTCTTGCAGTTCCAACCTTGGGATCTTCTTTTGAACCTGGAACTTCACAAATTCCGGTGCATAGGTGTTTAACCAGTTTTTAACATGGGTAATCCTTGCTTCAAGCCTTTCAACATCATTTTTATCAATTTCAGAGAATTCTTTACGTTCCATATCTTCTGGAAGCTGTGAATTTTTCTTCAATATGTTGAAAATCTTTTCTGTGTTATTTCCTGCTACCTGATAAGCAACGGTCATGAATCTGTAGGATGGTTGGAATGGCATGGTTTCTGCAACCTGGATTTGGGATGCTTCGTAGATCTTTTTAGATTTTTCACCCTCTTTCTCGGATGCTGGTTCCTCTTTTCCATAATAGATACGTTCCACACGGTCGTACTGTTCTATGAAATCCAGAAACGGCATTGCAGGGTTGAAATCCTTTGCCTTCATGGGTTTGCTTCTGAACAGATAGTAATTCAGGGTTTCAGGAGCAGCTATTTCAAGCCACTGGCCTGGTGTGAAGAACACTCCGTGTGATTTGGACATTGACTCTCCATTGAGGGTTATCCACTCGTAAGGAACAGGGTAAGGTGCTTCGTAGTTGAATATATCCTTGGATATGATTTTGCTCACGTCGTAGGATCCTCCGCTTGCTGCGTGGTCCTTTCCAAATGGTTCGCAAGTTGTACCAAATATCTTCCACCTTGCAGCCCATTCAACACGCCATGTGAGCTTTCCTTCACCTGTTTTTATATCCATGGTTCCGTCGTGTCCGCACTGGCACCTGTATGAGACAATATCTCCATCGTAGTCATAGGCATAGGTTGTGTTTACACGACCGCACTCTTCACAGATAGGATTGTATGGAAGCCAATCTTCTCCAAGTGGGTGTTCCCTGAACTTGTTGAATATCTCCCTTATTTCAGGAGCCTTTTCAAGTGATATTCGTATGTAATCATCGTAAACCCCATCCTTGTACATCTGCTCGCCGGATTCAACTTCCAGTTCTATTTTGAAGTCGTCCATTGTGTCAAGGAATGGTTTTTCAAAGTGTTCCACGAAGTTGGCACAGCAGCCCTCGGGACATGGTATTTTAGAGTAAGGAAGACCCAGATACTTTTCATAGGACTCTGGAAGTGGGTACGGCACCTTTCTTAGGGGGTCGTGGTCGTCTGCAATCCAGATGGTTCTGGCAGATGCTCCTAGTTTTCTGAGGGCTTTACCCACAGCATTTGCTATAAAAACGTCACATGAATTTCCTATATGTATAGATCCTGATATGGATGTCCCGCTTGCAATAACATGCTCTTTGACATCTCTTTCATTTAATTCTTCTGCGATCCTTTCGATCCAGTGTTTCAATAGTATCACCTTAGTTTATTCTGATTTGGAATCCTCAAAATTCCTTAAAAATTGTTTAATAGTAAAATAATAAAATTAAGATGTTATATACAGATTCAATTAAGTATAAGTCATCTAAATTTTACAATCAGTTTGTATTTATAATCAGATTATATGATTTAAGAGATTATATGATTTAAATCTTTTAAAAGTTTTTACCAAACATGAGATTCAGGGATTAATTCAAGAATATTAAGATTCAAAAATAAAATTTCTGATCTTCATAATACAATCAGATTCAGATTAAAAATAGATTCAGATTAAACATAAAATTAAACAGACTACTACATTTTAAAAAATAAAAAAAGAATTCAGGTGATGATCAGTCAAATACATCCTGACTTGCATCATCCAGCCATTCATTCACTATTTTTATTGCACAGTAATTTCCGCACATTGTGCAGGTGTCAGGGTCTTCTGGTGGTTTTGCGTCCCTTATGGCCCTTGCATCTGCTGGGCATATTGCTGCTTTGTACTGGTCTTCCCAGTTGAGTTTTTTACGTGCGTTTGCCATTTTAAGGTCGAGTTCGCCGTTGTGTATACCTTTGGCCATGTCTCCCACGTATGCTCCTATCCTGGTTGCTATGACTCCCTGTTTAACGTCTTCTGGACCTGGAAGTGCGAGGTGTTCTGCTGGTGTCACGTAGCAGATGAAATCTGCTCCTGCTGCTGCTGATTGTGCTGCACCTATTGATGAGACTATGTGGTCGTATGCAGGGGCTATGTCTGTCACTATTGGTCCGAGCATGTAGAAAGGTGCTCCGCGACATAATTTTTTCTGGACCATTACGTTGGTTGGTATCTCTTTAAGTGGGATATGTCCCGGTCCTTCAACAATTGTCTGGACTCCTGCTTCCCTTGCCCTGTCAACAAGCTCACCTAAGATGATTAATTCCTGAACCTGGGCCCTGTCAGTTGAATCTGCTATTGCTCCGGCCCTCATACCGTTTGCAAGGCTTATTGCAAAGTCGTATTCCTTTGCAATTTCAAGTACCTGGTCGTAGTTTTCATAGAGGGGGTTTTCGATTTCGTTGTGAACCATCCATGCGGATATGAATGCTCCTCCTCTGCTTACGAGCCCGCCTTCACGTCCCTGTCTTTTGAGCCTTTTGAGGGTTTCTTTGTTAACACTGCAGTGTATTGCCATGAAGTCTACGCCGTCTTTTGCCTGTTTCTCGATGGCGTTGAACATTGAGTCTTCTTCCATGTAAATTGCAGAGCCGTGTTTGTTTATTGACTCTACTGCAGCCTGATAAACTGGTACACTTCCAATAGGAAGGTCTGTGATACTTATAATTTTCCTTCTTATGGCGTCCAGGTCTCCTCCGATACTGAGCTCCATTAAAGTGTCGGCTTTGTTTTCCATTGCAATTTTAGCCTTTTTAACTTCCATGTCAACATCGTTTATATCTGTGGAAGTTCCGATTGTTGCGTTTACCTTGGTTCTGAGGCCTGCACCTATACCTACGGGGTTTGCATTTCTCTGAACGTTGTTTGGAATTGCTATAAATCCCTTTGCAACGGATTTCCTGATAAATTCTTCATCAACATTTTCGATTTTTGCAACTGCTTTCATCTGGTCTGTTATTATGCCCTTTTTTGCATCGTCCATCTGTGTCATAGAATCACCATATCCATTTTTTTAACTTAATCTGAATGACGGTTCACCAGCTTTATCAATATTATAAAATTTATGAATATTATAAAAGCATGTTGAAACTTCTTAATTAAATCTTGATATCATTGTTGTATGTTCAACGTAAAAAATAGGTGTTTACACTGAAACATAAATTTAACAAATCAAGTATCATTAAATTCTAATGGTACTGAGGTACTATTAGTTTAATATTGTTATGTTATACTTTATTTTCTATTTAAAATTCTAGTGAGTATTTTGTTTTAATATTTATTATTCAATAAAAAGTTTATCTAAAATTTTTAAATCACGTAAAAAAGTGATTGGATAATCCCATTTAATACAAATTTTCATTTAAATTTCATGCCCCTATTTCCACATTTCATTCATCCTTTCTGTGGCCATCTCAAAGTCAGGAACATTTGTTTGGCATCCTTCAGCTTCAACAATAAATGAGGCAACGGATGATGCGAATTTTCCGCACATCTCCAGGTCTTCACCTCTCAAATAAGCGTTTAAAAATCCTGCACGATACGAATCTCCTGCACCTGTTGGGTCTGGTGTATTTTGGAGTATTGCATCCACTTTTATCTTTTTATCGGTGCATATCATGCTGCCGTCCTTTCCGTAGGTTGTAACGACTATTTTGGGCCCAAATTTCCTCAGTTCGTCTATATCCATACTCAAAGTTTTGAGTATTCTTCCTATCTCATGATGGTTTCCAAACAGGATATCACAGATTTTCAGAACTTCTTCAAGCTCTTCTTTGGAGTACATGTGAAGGTCCTGACCGGGATCGAATGATATGAGTTTTCCTGATTCATGGGCTACTTGTCCAGATCTCCTGTTGAATCCAGGGTCTCCAGTTGCCAGATGAACTGCTTCAACCTTTTGAATGGCTTTTTTGGGTGGTTCTGATTTTTCAAAGTGAGCTGCTGCTCCCCAGTAAAAATAACTTATCTGATCCTTTGAAGAATCTGTAAACACGAATGCTGTGGGTGTTTTCTCATCCTCAATCACTATTCTGCTTTCCGTGTCTATTCCAAGAGTTTTTAGTTTATTATCGTAATCAGATCCAATGAACTCACCTCCAACTGCAGATACCAGGGATGATTTAAGTCCTAAAGTTGATGCAACAACTGCTACATTTGCTGCTGCCCCACCAAAAAAGGTTCGCATCCTTTTTATTGCTGTTGATGAGTTCGGTTGTGGGAATTCCCCCACTTGTATTATGTAATCAAAGGCTGTGTGCCCAATTGCTAGTAAATCTGTTTTATCACTCAATCAATCACCCGCAATATGTTTATTTTTGAAATATTTAAAATTAACCTAAATTTTATCATTAAATATCTCCAAATATTACAAAATTCTTTTAAAATGGAAATCCCGGGTTTGATATAGTTTATAGAACAAGAAAAGTTCATAGAACAAGAAAAAGCCGTTAAAACCTAACGCAAAAACATAAATACGTTTTAAATTCTTTCAAAACCATAATTATCTATTATATTTTGTCCTTCTCCTAAAATAAAACCTAAAAAATCCTTTAAAAACTCATTTTCATTGTTAGGTAGAACAACACTTATAATGTGTTTTGTATCAGATTTTAAAATATTTGAACCATATGTAAAACTGCTGTTAAGGAAAGTGCAGAGATATTCACTCTTTTGAACAATTTTGAGGGCATTGTATGGTGATTTAACAACTTCGACAATTTTGTAGTTTATATTCCTGTTGTCAAGAGTGTTCCATGCCAGACGCTGGGAAGAACCCTCCACTTCAACGAATTCCCGACCTTCAATGTCTTCCAAACTTTTAAATGATCTGGGTTGGTTTGATACAAGGACAAGGTGGTCGTAGGCTATTGGGGTAAAATCTAGATCCCACATGAAAGCGCGTACAGGGTCGTCAAGCGTTAAAATATCCACCATATCCATACTTGCAAGTTTTAATGCACTCTCATCATCTGTCTGGTATATGGTGGCATCCAACCCATATTCCTTTGATAAAAGTTCTAGAAGTCCTGCTGAGATATGTCCACCACAAATTACAGGTTTTTTACGCTCTTCCAGGCGGCTCATGTATTTTTCATATCTTCCGAGAATTTTAAAACCATATTCTGTCAGCCCAGAACCTGCACCTGTTGTGTCAACCAGTTTAATACCTAGTTTTTCCTCTGATTCTCTTATACGGCGATTCAATACTGCATGGGATATTCCAAGTCTTCTTGCAGCTTCGCGCTGGGACCAGGTTTTTGAAACGCACTTCAAAGTTTCAAAGAGTTTGTAACTAAACTCATGTCCATCTACAAAGAGATTCAGTTTTGGATCGTACTTCATCTGACCACTTGCACATTTATTAACCTAATTTTTTCATTAGCCGTAATTCTACCAAATAACTTTTATTAGATGCAATTTTACCAATAACTTTCATTAACCGCAAGACTCTACTAACTAATTTTTAGAGTCTTCAAAACATTATTTGGGCATTTTGAGATGATTTAGTCCATTAGGGTATATCCATTTAAATATATCCTATCTAGATTTGCAATATTTTGATTTAAGAGGTGTTTGTATAGTCTTAATATATTGTAATGTTCAATTATTTTATGTAACTTAAGTGATGATCTAAAGTTTTTAAGACGATCCTACTTGAATATATATAAACAACAATCATAGATATAGGTATAAAGAAAGTATAAATAATCTTAAGTAGTCCTTATTCGGTGAACACATGATTTTAAACGATGCAATAGACGAAATAGTCGATAATATAAATGCTGTTTCAGCAGAACTTGACGAAGAAACCATTATGGAAATGTTAGAAATTTTAACATCATCAAAGAACGTTTTTCTCCTTGGACAGGGAAGGTCTGGTCTGGTTGCAAGGGCATTTGCAATGCGGCTCATGCACCTTGGAATGGGGGTTTACGTTGTAGGGGAAACAATAACTCCATCTATAAACGAAGAAGACTGTCTCCTTGCAATTTCAGGATCTGGAGAAACGAGTTACATTTTAAGCACTGCCAAAATCGCTAAAAAGAGAGGTGCAAAAATTGTTTCAGTAACATCCTATGATGATTCATCACTTGGAAAAATGTCAGACCTTATAATATCAATAAAAGGCCGTACAAAAATTGATTCAGAAAAAAATTATATAAAACGGCAGATAAATGGGAGACATCAATCCCTTTCGCCTCTTGGAACTTTATTCGAAGTTACAACCCTGATATTCCTTGATGGGGTTATAGCACAGCTCATGGATAGAATGGGGAAAACAGAAAATGATCTCAAACAGAGGCATACAGTCCTAGAATGAATTCTGTGTAAAATACATTTACCAATCGTGGAATTTAAGAATCAAGAAAGAGAATAGGAAAAGAATCAAAAGATAATTTATTTATAACGTTGATTAATCTGTTTTAAAGTCAATTTTTATAATTTTTTATTTTTTACAAATTTGAATTATTAGACAGCCTCTGAAATAAACAATAAAATCAACTAAATACACAAAAATCAGTACTATAAATCAGTACTATCTGAATTTGATTTAAAATGAAATTAAATGATATTACTATTAAATTTAAAAGATTTAAAGATTATTTCCATTCTTAAATATTTCCAATTTTAAATGGATATCCTGTCTGGATGAGTGTAAATATTGAATCTATTTCCCCTTACAAAGCCTACCATTGTTACATGGGTTTCTTCAGCAACTGCAACTCCTGAAGATGTTGGGGCTGCATTGGATGCTATGATTGGAATGCCAACCCTCGCGATTTTTATGAGCATATCTGCAGGCATTCTGCCGCTGTAAACAATGAAACTCCTTGAGAAATCGCATTTTGCAAGTGCTCCTGCACCTATGACTTTGTCAACAGCAACATGGCGACTCACATCTTCTATTGCTATGAAACTTTCAGGAGTTACAAGTCCTGCAATGTGTGTACCGCCTGTTTCCTGCCAGACCTCTGCTTTTTCGCGCAGCATGTTGAAACACTTGAATATATCCTCTTTTGCAACTTTAAAGTTTGATTCCACCTCTCCGACAAATTCTATTTTAGTTCTCCATCCTCCAAAACAGTCAGAACCCACAACGAGCTCCTTTCTGATGTCAAAGTCTGTAAGGTCGATTGTTGCTTTGATGGTGTTGGCTTTGATTGTTATATTTGTGATGTTGTCTGCAGATGTGATCAATCCTTCTCCAAGAAGGTATCCTACTGTGAATTCTTTGAGTGAATTTGGACTTATGGAAAAACGTCTGGAAACGTTTTCGTTTATCAAAAGTTCTATTTCTTCATCGTTGACTATTTTTTCTTCAATGTAAGAGGATTTTCCTTCAACCCTTACAGCGTTCACACTTTTAAACATTTCTGTCATGATAAATTACTCCTTATCCAAGATATTCTTCCTTATCCAAGATAATTTTGACCAAGATTTTTTACAAGATCTCTTAATGGTTGATTACTTTATCAATCTTATCATTCTTCAAAAAGGTCGTCCACCCAGGAAACTGCAGCTGCAACATTTGGGAATCCAATAGTACTTGTAAGGAGTAGTAAGGACTGATAAACTTCTTCAGGTGTTGCTCCTGCTTTCAGAGCTCTTTTTGCATGGCTGTGAACAGCCCCCTCTGATCTTATGGCGGTTGATGCTGCAAGCTGCACTAATTGTGAAGTTTTCTCATCAATGGGTCCACTTTCTTTTGATATGATTCCAAGATTATTTAAAGCTTCACCATACTCTTTAAACCTTTTTCTTATGCTCACATAATGTTCGGGTAAATCTTTGTTGACTTTTTTATTTAACATAAATACCCCCCATTTCTTTAATTATAATATTCCTTTGATTGAATATATTTTTTAAGAGAGTGAGGGATATGAATATTAAACAGTATTCCTTTCCAGTGCAATTACAGATTTTATAGTTGATTTTTCCATACAGTTTAACTCTGTGAATTGTTTTTACCACTTATTATGTAAGAAAGATAAACGGGCAAGAAAAGATGTTAGCTGCCATCGACCAGAACCTTTAATGCACCACTTTCTATGTCTATTATAAGTCCATGTATTGGTGCATCTTCTGGAATAAATGGAGAGTTCTTAATCTGTTCAACTGTCTGGAAAACGTTGGATTCTTCATCGTCAATAGCACCTATCCATTCTTTTAAATTTACTTTGGCTATTTCTTTAGGATCAATTCCTCTTTCTTCCATAGCAGTTTTAAGTTTTTCTGGGTTCACATTGGCCATACCACAGTTGGTGTGGCCGATGACCATCACCTCTTCCACGCCTAAGGTGAGGATAGAAGCAGCCACGGATCGGATCACATCTTGGTCCACCACGGTGTTACCCGCATTTTTAATTATCTTGGCATCACCCCTTTCAATACCTAAAGCGGGCTCTAAGAATCCTGTAAGCCTGGTATCCATACATGTAACAATGCAAAGTTTCTTTTGAGGGAGATGACTCATTTTTTTAGGCTCAAATGCCTTGATAAAATCTTCGTTGGCCTTTAATATCTTGTCAATTATCATAATATCACCAAAAAATAAATGAGAGTGAGCAAATTACTCCTCACTTGGTTCTTTATCAACTATGGAGAGTGGTGGTTTTTGAGTTACATCCATTCCGGTACGATAACTAAAGACATCTTGCAGTTGACGGTTAAGTTTATGGTAGATTTTGGTTAGTGGTATTTCTGCAGGGCATACTTCTTGGCATTGCCCACAGTTGGTACATGAATCAACTATATGGATTAACCTTACCCAGTGGAACATGGGTGATGGTGGTATCACACCTTTGGGTGCCCATAATGGGGAATCTGATTCTATAGCACACTCTTTGCAGAAACAAAGAGGACAAGCCTCTCGGCAGCCGTAGCATTTGATGCATTTACTGAACTCATCCATGTATTGGTCAATGTCCATGAGTTCATTTTCTTGGTTGAAATCTTTGGATTGCCATTTTTTGGCCAGCTTGACCATGATTTTGTCGATATTTGCTCGGATTTCCACACCTTTAGGCTCTGGATCTTTAGTCCTTAAAGCTCCTGCTTTTATGGTTTTGTCCAGAATATCTGCACCTTTGTCTGTTAATACTTCTATAAATGTGGCTTTTCCAGATAATGGTCCTATAACTCCCCAGTTTCCTAAAGCCAGGTCTGCCATTCGAGGTATGTTTATTTCGCACCGTCTACAATTGGTTCTCCGTCCGTATCCTGCTTCTTCCAGTTCGTCTATATCTATTTCCTGTTCTTCGTGGTCTTTTGTTCCGATTATGAGTTTTCCTTTGGCAATTTCTTCTTTTATTACGTCATCTGGGTCGATTTTATAGAATTTTTCGATCATTTCTCTGGCTTTCACAGGAGGCATGGTTCCTCCACAGTTAACCCCCACCATTACCAATTTGTTGTTATCAACTCTTTTCCTCTTTATAAGTTCCACTATGCTCATGGCATCGCATGGTTTGACAGTGACAGCGATTTTCATGTCTTTAGATCCGTTGAGGTATTTTTCTAGTGGTTTGGCAATGTTGAGGGTTCCGCAGTGTAAGGAACCACCAGTTTCGATTATTTTTTTAGGGTCGTTGACTAGAGTAGGAACTGCGTCGTAGATGTCTGAACCTTTTTTGACGGCTAGAACCGCATCAACTATACTATCTTCTAAAAGAAATTTGAGTATGGAGGTCACGGCTCCTCCGCATTCTCCATTATTCACTATTTCTTCGTTTGGAGACCATGCATAGTACATGTCATTTACTTGAACCATATGATCACTCCATTTTAGCCTTTTTATGTCTCCAAGAAAAAGGACCAAGTTCTTTTACTTGTTCACTCACTTTCTTCATGGTGTTAGCAAATTTTTCTCCTTCTGATGCAGATATCCATTCTAAGTAAAATCTACCTTCACTGATTCCCAAGCTTTTCATGATGGTTTTCAAAGCTGTCATCCTACGATCACAAGCGTAATTACCCCTATCATAATGACAATCTCCAAAGTGGCATCCTGCAACCATAACGCCATCTGCACCATCATCGAATGATTTTAAGATGAAAAGTGGATTTATCCTACCAGAGCACATAACTCTGATAATACGGACGTTAGGGGGATACTGCATCCTTGCTGTACCTGCAGTATCGGCCCCTCCATAGGAACACCAGTTACAACAAAAGACTATTATTTTAGGATTCCATTCCATATTTTATTCTCCCAATTAACTTTGACTGATCTTTCTTTTTTCCACTGGAGAATTATGGTAAACCACATTTTGTAAAAATTAAGTTTTGATTTAGCCCGATCCTGTTTATGCCCATAATCACTACATTCATTTTATATGTTATCCCCAATGAATCCAAAAAACTTCAAAAACTTCAAAAATTAACAGTAAACCACATTTTTGGAAATTCAGGCCATAATTACAGAGGTGATTTTGAGCGATAATCATCCTTAATTAGACCTTCATTTTGTTAGTGGTTTACTGAATTTTGATACTGTGTCTTAGACATGCTAAAGAACTGATAAAACAGTACATGAATAATTAAGTAGATTTCACCTTATTTTTCAGACGAGAAATATGCAATAGGTGGTTTTCCTTCTCCAACTCCTTTGGTGTATCCAAAAGTGTTCTTTATTTTAGTGTTTACCTCATGCCAGATTTTGGCTAGTGGTATTTCTGCAGGGCAAACTTCTTCACATTGTCCACAGTTTGTACAAGATTCTACCATGTGAAGCATTCTTTCCATGTGGAACATTGGTGATGGTGGAAGTTCTCCTTTAGTCAACCAGTCCGGACCATTGTTAGCCTCTAGACAGCAGTCTTCACAGTAACATATTGGGCAAGCTTCTCTGCATCCATAACATTTCAGGCATCTTGAGAAATCGTCCTTGTATCCTGTGAGAACGGATAGGATTTCACGGCCGGCAACGTCTTCCCAGTCTTTGTTTTGCCATTTGTCTGCGAGTTTAACCATCGCTCCGTCGATTTTTTCCCTTATTTCAATTCCTTTTGGTATTGGGGCTTCCAAATCTAATACTCCTGCTTCTTTGGCTTTTTCGAGAACTTCGGCACCTTTAGGAGAGCAAACTTCGATAAACGTTGCTTTTCCAGCAAGAGGTCCTATAACTCCCCAGTTACCACATGCGAGATCTGCCATTCTTGGAATGTTGACTTCGCATCTTCTGCAGTTGGTTCTTCTACCGAATCCTTCGTCTTCCAATACGTCTATTGGAATTTCTTTTTCGGTACCATCTTCAGTTTCCACAATAAGTTTACCTTTGGCAATTTCTTCCTTGACAACAGAGTCCGGATCAACTTCGTAGAATTTTTCCATCATCTGACGGCCTTTAACTGGAGGCATGGTTCCTCCACAGTTTAAACCGACCATTATCACGTTGTCTGCGTTGACTTTTTCTCTTTTCATGAGTTCAACCATAGTCATTGCATCGCATGGTTTGACAGTGACGGCAATTTTCATGTCCTGAGCACCGTTAAGGTAGCGGGTAACTACTTTGGCAAGGTTGAGTGTTCCAAAGTGGAGAGAACCAGCAGCCCCTACAACTTTCTCAGGATCTTCTATCAGTATTGGAACCGCATCATAAAGGTCTGAACCTTCTTCTACGGCTAGAACGGCATCTACAATTCCCTCTGAGAGTAAGAATTTCAGAAGTGTTGTAACTGCACCACCGTACTCTCCAGCTTCGGCAATTTCTGCATCAGAAGATTTTGCGTAGAACATGTCGTTTGCTTTGATCATTCTGATCCCTCCATTTTAGATATTGCAACAGCACATGCTTTGTATTCTGGCATTCCAGATTTTGGGTCTATTGCAGCAGCGTTGGTTAAAATGTTTGCAGAACACTCTCTAAAGTGCATAGGAATGTTTACTATTCCTTTCATGATGTCAGGAGTGACTCTGGCAGTTATTTCGATTTCGCCTCTTCTGGATTTAACTTTAACTTTTTCTTTGTTGGCTATTCCAAGTTCAGCTGCGTCTTCAGTGTTTATTTCTACGTATCCTGTTGGTACTTCGCGATCCAGTGTTGGGGCTCTTCTGGTCATTGCAGCGTGGTAATGGAATAAGAGGCGAGTGGTTGTTAGTATTAATGGGTATTCTTCATCTGGTGTTTCCATTGGTCCCTGTTCTTCAAGAGGCATGAATATTCCTAGTCCGTCTGGGTGTGCAAATTTCTCAACGTGCATCATAGCGGTTCCTGGGTGATCTTCGGATGGGCAAGGCCAGTGAAGTGCTTCGGGTCTTTCAAGTCTTTCCCTGTTCATACCTGCGTATTGCGGAGTTACGGTTCTAACTTCTTCGAATATATCTTGGGCAGATTCGTAGGTGAACATTTTAGGATCTGCACCCATTCTCTTGGCTAAGTCGCAGAATATTTCCCAGTCAACTTTGGATTCTCCTGGTGCATCTACAGCTTTCCTTATCAGTTGAACTCTCCTCTCACCATTGGTGAATGTTCCTTCCTGTTCAGCCCAGCAGGCAGCAGGTAATACAACATCTGCAAATTTAGCGGTGTCGGTCATGAAAATATCCTGTACTACAAAGAAGTCCAGGTTGTTCAGTGCTTCTTCAACGTGGTGGGTGTCAGGGTCAGAAATTACTGGGTCTTCACCAGTGACGTAAAGGACTTTCAGGTCACCTTTTGCAGCGGCATCTATCATTTCTGGGATTTTAAGTCCGGGTTCACATTTTAAGTCACTGCATCCCCAGGAGCACGTAATATCTTCCATTATGTCTTTATCAACTACTTTTCGATATCCTGGGTAATCGGTTGGTAATGCTCCCATATCACAAGCACCTTGAACGTTGTTTTGACCTCTTAGTGGGTTTACTCCAGTTCCTAATCTTCCAATGTTTCCAGTGAGCATTGCAAGGTTGGCTGTTTGCATAACGTTGTCTACACCGTGCGAGTGTTCAGTTATACCTAATGAGTAAACTATGGCTGCTTTATCAGCTTTAGCGTATTTTATGGCTATGTCTCTGATGGTTTCAGCTGGTACTTGAGTTATTTCTTCGACTTTTTCAGGAGTGTATTTTGCTACCACTTCTTTTAATTTCTCGTAGTTCTTGGTTCTCTCTTCTATGAATTTTTTATCTTCCAAACCTTCGCTGATGATTACGTTCATCATGGCATTTATTAATGCAACATCAGTCCCGGTTTTGAATGGAACATACTGGTTGGCATGTTTGGCAGTTGGAGTGTATCTTGGGTCAGCCACTATGAAGTATGCTCCATTCATCTTTGCTCTGAGTAGTCTTCTTCCCACGAGGGGGTGGGCTTCAAGACTGTTTGCTCCAATTGAGAATATAAGATCTGCGTCCTCAAAACTCGCATAGGAGTTGGTCATGGCTCCAGAACCAAAGGAAGCGGCAAGTCCCGCTACGGTAGGGCCGTGACAAAGTCTTGCGCAGTGATCGATGTTGTGTGTCCCAATAACTATCCGTGCAAATTTCTGGTTTACGTAGATGTTTTCATTGGGGGATCTTGCACAGCAGAAGAAACCTATTTCCTTAGGATCGTATGCACCAAGTTTGGATGTTATTAGATCATAGGCTTCGTCCCAAGTAGCTTCTCTGAATTCACCATTTTCTTTGATAAGGGGGGTGGTTAATCTATCATCCCTGTGGATAATTTCATAACAGAAGTTCCCCTTTGGACATAATTTTCCTTCATTTACAGGGTTTCTTTTCCAGGGTTCTACGCCAACTACTTTTTTGTCCTTTACAACTAGGTTCATACCACATCCAACACCGCAGTAAGGACAGATAGTTGGCACGTATTTAATATCCATATTTTTATCTCCTCATTTTTTTTGCAAATCATACATTGAATCATATTTGAAATCTTTCTCTTTTTCAATCGAAGAAAATAAAAATGAAAGATATGAAGATTTCACAAACCTTACCAATTTTCCAACAATTAAACTTTCGCTGTTCTTCTCAGGAATGTCCACCATTAGATACATGTACGGATATTTGCTCCACCAGATGATGTTACTTAATTTAGCAGGGATCATGTTGTTTATAAGAACTGTCCAGTACTCCACTCAGGAATATTTCTGACAGGTATAAAGAACATGTTTGCAACAACGTGTTCATCTGATGGCACGAAAGCCATTATTGGGACCATATTCCGATACTTTACCAACAATGTTATATCCGACCTCCTTCAATCTTCAATTAGATTTTCTATTTTTTTACCCGAATATAACATGGATATTATATGGATCTGGCTATGATCAATCTATCATGATCTTTCAGTAACTAATTTTTATTACAATGGATTAGGCACTGTTTTTTGGGATAATTAATCAAATCCTCCATGAATGTTCATGATATATTGGATATGAATGCTCTCCTAATAAGTAATATATAAATTTTTATGAAAAGAACCATTCCGAAAGGTTTATATCCGTTATGCAGGTTTCAGCATATAGATCATAAAAAGAACCAGATAATCAGGGGTTTAATCTGTTTATTAGGGATTAATATAATTCTTTAGAAGTAGTTTAACCAAATAATCCCTGGAGAATTCACTGAGAAAAGTAGAATATTCCTTGTCTTGCAGTGTTGAAATTATCGAAATGTACTATTTTACAACACGGATAATTTTTTTTAAAACAACCCATAACAAAGAGGAACCCAATTGAAGGGGCATATGGTGGACGAGTATTAAAACACCGCTTATTATCGTATTTATCTTTAAAATAATGTTAAAAACCTTACATGGAAGGATATGTAGTGTGGAGAGATTATTGATATGTTTATTTTAAGCAAGTTTAATTAGAAAAGATAGTTTAGACCCTTGCATGGTATTCAGTTCATAAAATCATTTTCTATGTTTAAAATATCGGTTTTTGTTACAATTCCGATGGGCTTTTCATTTTCATCAACTACAATAAGACGCCCAATTTTATTTTTGTTCATGATTTTAATGGCTTCTGGAATCATCACATCCCTTTTCACGGTTATTATGTACTTTGACATCAGTTTTGTTATTTTAAGATCTTTTTCTTCATTGGCAATTGCCTTTGTGATGTCAGTAAGCGTTAGAATTCCGACAACATCCGGACCTTCAATTACAGGTGCCCCACCTATTCCGTTATTTGATAAAATCCATGCTGCTTCTTTTATATCCATATGAGGTTCTAATGTTATGAGATTTTGGCTAGCAATTTCTATCACAGATTTGTTGGGGGTACTTTGTATATTCTTAATATTTAAAAGCAAAATGTTATCAGTGTCGTCTCTTCCAACAATAGTGCCATTCAACACAAGCTTATTAATAGGAGTTGGACCTACTATGATCTTATCTCCAAGATTGAGTTGCTTTATATTACCCATTACTTTTATTATAGCTTCACATCCTCCAGGGTGATGAATGCTTACAAATTCTATTTTAGTGACAGTTAAATTTTCTAATTTTTTTCCTTTTTTAAATAGGGGTACTGTTGCTTCTTCATCAGCTATGTTAATGTTTAAAGCATGATAAGCTTTTATAGTTGGTTTATATCCTCCTCTGGGACCTGGAATGCCTTTTACAAGGCCTAAACTCCTTAAATATTGCATTTGATTCCTTATGGTTCCAGGGTTACGGTTCATAACCAAGGCAATTTCTTCCCCTTTAACAGGCCGGTAATTTAATTTCTTGTAAAGATCAATCAAAATTTGTAAGATCTCTTTTTGGACTGATGTGAACATATTAAATCACCCTGAACAAGCTGTTATAATGTTATTGTGAATATTTAATGATTTAATAAATAGATAAATATTATGATATATATAAATTCTTCCGACTTTGGAATTAGTTGGTTGATGAATGATATTTTTTTTGTTACTGTAAAAATGAATGAAATAAAAGACTCAAAAATGAAAAAAATATAAGCTCAACTTAAAAAATCTAAAAATAAATTATCCAGATGAATCACATGTATCTTCATTAGAATCGGCATAAAATGGTTCTCTATTGTTTATTGCTTCTAAAAATACTTTTTTAAGTTCTTTATCAGAATAACCATTGTGCATGGGTTTTACAATGTCAACCAAATTGTCATTTCTAAGTAGGCACGGTTTTATCTTTCCATCAGGGGTTATCCTCAGTCTGGTGCAGTTTTTGCAAAATTGGGTATTGTCCATGGGCCGCACAACTTCGATTTCACCACCATCAACGAAATATTTCTTTCTGTCCTGCATAAAACGTCTTTTTTTAACCTTTGTTGAAATTTCAGCAAGTTCTCCTTCAAGTTCCCCCATATCGTAATGGTATTCATTGAGAAATTCTGATTCTTCACAGTTTTCGGTTTTTAAAAGCTCTATAAGCTGTAAAACAACCCCATTTTCCTTGCAGAACTGGAACATATCCCATATCTCATGGTCGTTTATTCCCTTCATCACAACCATGTTCACTTTAACCGGGTTGAGCCCTGCATCAATTGCTTTTTTTATCCCATCTCTTGCAAATTCCATGTAATCTCTCCTGGTTATGAAGAGGTAGGTTTCAGGGTTCAGGGTGTCAAAGCTAACATTAACCCGGTTTAAACCTGCTTTAAAAAGATCTTCTGCCAGCTTACCTAAAAGAACTCCATTGGTTGTGATTGAGATGTCCCGAAAGCCCACTGAAGCTATCCTGCGCACAATCTCAATTATATCATTTCTTACAAGGGGTTCTCCTCCAGATAGCCTTATCTTTTCTATACCCAGTTCCTTGGCAACTCTAACAATTCTTTCCATTTCCTCTGCTGTCATTTCATAGGCCCGGGGTACCATGCCGTCATGATGGCAGTAGAAACACTTCACGTTGCAACGGTTGGTTATGGAGATTCTCAGTGATATCAAGGGTCTTTTAAAATTATCCTGTATTTTATCCTTAAATTCACCCTCAATCCTGTTTAGGGGTTTATTCTTTCCTAAATTCATCTCTTATCAACAGCTCAATCTTTTTAAATTCGTCGACTCCAAATTCACCGGTTTTCAATGATTTAACCATTCCTGTGATAGTTTCCTTGACAAAGTCTCTCACGAATGGATTTAAAGGTATCAAGTGATTGTCGATCTTAAGAAGGACGTCGTCTGACTCTGTTTTGCATTGGGTATTAGCTTCTCCCTTGATGTTGGCACTTATAAATTCCGTGCAGTTGCTGAAACCGCATTTTTTACAGTTGAGATTCTGGATCGTTCCAAAACTTCTTTCATCTACAAGATCCACAAGGGATTTAACATCTTCATCATTCATTTCCATCACGTTCACATTTTTTATCGTGAACTCATCCTTAAAACTGGATGTTGAGACTTTAGCGTAGCTTAATTCTTTGAATCCTTCTAAAACCACAAAATCAATGTTTTTGATGAATTTCATCATGCTCAAAATGTCTTCAAGCTCTTTACTGTCTTTTAATGTGAAAAAAGTTTCTGCTCCCGTACCTACAACAATTTCAGCACCAGCATCCTTATGTTTGCCCGTATCGCTTTCGGCCATGTCGAAGCTGTGGTGGGAGTGTTTGACAGTTCCAACTTTAAATCCTCTATTAACAAGCTCCTTAACGATTTTGGTGACTAACGTGGTTTTACCCGTATTTTTTGTCCCTACAACTGTTATGATCTTCATTTTTACACCTTACAATTAACTTTTGGGATCATCAACGCAATTCATTGGATAATGAAAAATTCTACTGAATTTATTATTTGTCTATAAATTTTACTTATAAAATTATTGATCAAGATAGTTATAAAAAAAATAATATGGGTAACTTGAATGAATTCACTTAAAAGAAATAATTCACTTAAAAATCATTAAATTAGTGTTGGTGGATTAGATGAAGGCCATCACTTTATAAAAATAAAGTTAAGAATATCAGAACGATGAAATAAACATTTAATAAGATCTAATCTTAAAAGATTGTAAATAAAATTTTAGGTTCAACAGACTTTAAGGGAGCTGTACTTCAAAACTTTACATTTATCCCCTTTTTTGATTTCGCCAACACCTTCCTCTGCAATTATGTAACAATTCGAAAGGACTATGGATTTGTTTATTCCTGCTTTGGTTCTTATTGGATAAACTATACCTTTATCCTCTTTTAAATCAGCTCTTATGATGTTGTGTTTTTCTTTGGATGATCTGATATCGTTTCCAGCCACGTATTCAGTTAATGGGAATTCTTTTTGAATGTTTTGCATTTTAAGAATATAACTCCTAACAAAGGCATCGTACTGGACAGCTGCAGCGACAGGATAGCCTGAAAGCATGAAAACAGGTTTTTTGTTCACAACTCCGAAACCCACGGGTTTTCCAGGTTTGGCTGAAACTCCGTGTATTAAAACTTCTCCTAAACTATTTACTGCATCTATTACAAGGTCTCCTTTGCTTATTGCTGTTCCGCCAGTTGTTATAACTGCGTCATATCTACCTACTGCATCTTTCAATTCTTTAAGCAGTGTTCCAATATTGTCAGGACAGTTTATCAAGTAGGGTACTGCCATTGTATCTTCTATAAGACATTTTAAAGCATATCTATTAGAATTAATTATTTTGCCAGGTTTTAAATCTTTTGAAGGCTCAACCAATTCGCTTCCCGTTGTTATGATGCCTATTTTTGGTTTTTTAAATACTTCAACGGTTTTATGGCCTGCTGATGCAATTAATGCAACGTGATGAGGACCCAGTAATTGGTCTGCCTTTAAGATCACTTCTCCCCTTTTGAGGTCTTCTCCTTGGAATGATACATCTTTTTGAAATTTTAAGGATGAGTTAATCTTTATTTTGTTTTCTGATAGTTCCACGTGCTCATGCATAACGACAGCGTCAGAACCTTTGGGCATTGGAGCTCCTGTAGCTATTCTGAGCGCCTCTCCACTTTTCAAAACAGATTGATAAATTGAACCCGCCCCAATTTCACCTACAACATCAAGGTAAACTGGTTTTGATTTGGAAGCTTCCTTGGTGTCGTCTGCAATAACTGCGTATCCATCCATTGCAGCCCTATCAAATGGTGGAACATCTATTAAAACAGTCACTTTCTGGGCTAAAACCCTTGAATTTGCATCTTCAAGAGTTATTTTCTCTTTTTTAGGTTTTGTTTTTAAATCTTCAATTATATTCAAGGCTTCTTTTACAGGGATGAGTTCTGGATACATCAAAGCACCAACTACTATTTTTATTTTTAAGGATTACCCTCTATTATTTGGATAAACCTGATTTTTTTATAAGTACCTTAAAGAATTAATTTATTCTAACTTATTTTTTTTAAAAATTTTAAATAATTTTTTTAGTATTATACTTAAGTAAAATTAAAACTAACACGTGTTTTATCATGGTTATCTAAAATAAACTTAGTGGTATTAACTGTCTTAACAGTTTAACTTCAAAATTCTGAATTTTTCGATAGTTAAATTTGAATGTTTTGTTTGTTATTTATAAATCTGATTTAAGCATATTTTCTATTTTAAGAAGTAACTTCTTTTCAACAGTCCTTTTAAGAAATTGATATCCAAACATTTAAGTGTGATTACTACACAACAATATATATAATTTTCTTTTTTATTCCAGTAGCAATTTATATATTAATGGTAAAGAAAAGTGTAATCAACACACATGGTGTCCAAATGCCAAAACATATAATTTCAGGATTGAAGTATCTAGCAGCAGTTGAACTGATAAGGGAAGGGCATAATCAGAAAGAAGTCGCCCAAATGTTGGACATGGATAGATCAACCGTTTCACACTATTTAAATGGTAGAAATATTTCATGGAACTCCATAGAGATAGCGAAGTTGATTACAGAACTTTGTCCCAGGGACTTTTTGACTTTAGCCTATGCCCTCATGCAGGAAAAAGCAAGGATAATAATTAAAACTTGCTCAAAGAGAGAATACAAGGGAACGGTGAAGGATTCATGTATTGGTTGTGGACTTTGTGCAGACACATGTCTGATGAAAGCCATTGTGTTAAACGATCTTAAGGCACAAATAGATTCTAATTGGTGCTGTGGATGTCTCATGTGTAGGGAAACTTGCCCTACTAACTCAATAGAAATTTTGGAGGTAAAAAATGGTTTCTAATACGAAAGAGGTCAAAGCCAGGGACTTTGATATTGGAAGGTCAGCAGAAGAAAAGCGCGAGCTTTCTTTTAAAGATGACGTTTGTGTTGGTTGCGGTATCTGTGAAAAGATATGCCCAGTCGAAGCAATAGAACTTGGCGATATCGGCGCAATAGTAAGAACAGGTGCTGATGAATCCAAAATAAATGTAGATGAAGATAAATGTGTATTATGTGGTATGTGCAGTGTTGGATGTCCTGTAGATGCTTTAGACTTTAAAATAGACGAAAAATCCATAAAAGACATGGATATATATCCACATCTCTTATCATCCGCAGAAATTGAAGATGATACATGTATTTACTGCCGGGCATGTGAAACAGCATGTCCACGAGAAGCAATAACCATTGCAAGGGACTTACCAGATAGATCCAAACTCGTAACAGGTGAAATTGAGATAGATAAAGAAACATGCATAAATTGCGGTGTTTGTGAAGAGATGTGCCCTGCAGACGCAATAACAATAGATCACAAATTACCAACATCCGATGATCCTACGGTAGCCTCTGACATAAACGTTGACAAAGACAAATGTGTTTACTGTCTAGTCTGTAAAAAAGCATGCCCTGTTGACGCAATAAAAGCAGTCTGCAGAAGCTGTTCATACGGAGAATACGACTTAAACCCAGAAGATACTGAAATCAAAGGAAGTTCCTTTATAGATGAGGAAGCATGTGTGAACTGCGGATGGTGTCAGGAAATCTGTCCAGTAGACGCAGCAGAAGTCACCAAACCATTCGAGGGTGAATTATCAATTGATCAGGACACTTGTCAGGCATGCGGAGCATGTGTTGATATCTGCCCATGTAACGTACTCTCATTCCCAAGTTCCACCGAACCTGGAAAAATAGCTGAAAAAGTCAGTTCAGATGAGAAATACTGCATATACTGTGGTGCATGTGAAAATGTTTGCCCTGTTAAAGCAATAAACGTTAAGAGAACAGATATAAAACACACACCTACAAAGTCAAAATCATGGGGAAAGAGATTGGAATCTCTTAAAACTAAAACCTAAGGGTGATTAAATGGAACTTAAAGTAAATCAAGATAACTGCCTTGGCTGCGGTGTTTGTGTGGTTGCATGCCCGGTAAATGCATCCATCAGTCCAGAAGTAGCGGGTGGTCATGGATCTAAAACAACTGATATAATCATGATGGTTGAAAATGGAGTTATTAAACTATTTAGCCCAGATAAATGCACCAAATGCGGCACATGTCAACTTTTCTGCCCAACAGATGCAATCTGGCTGGAGTGAGGTGTTAGAATGACGTATGTGGATAAACCTACAGTTTCAAACGTTGTGAAACTTGAAGACCCCAACGTAGCAAAGGTCAATAAATTAGAGGTCATGCTCAACACAGGAACAGATATTTATCAAGGAGCCTGCAAAAAAAGAGGCTCTACCCTTAAAGATGAGTACAGGAAGGTTGCAGGAATAGCTTACATGGACCCAAAGGACATGGCCAAGTTAGGTGTTGCCAACTGGGAAAGTGTTCTTGTAAAATCTGACTGGGGTGAAGTTGTTGTTTACGCAGCACATTCAAGGGATGCACCCCACGAAGGAATGATATTCATTCCAAAAGGACCATGGGCAAACGTAATTGTGAGTCCTGAAACTTACTGCTGCAACGACCCAACTTACAAGGGAATCGACGCAACAGTTGAAAAAACTGACAAAGAAGTTCTTTTAATGGCTGACCTCATGAGGGCAGTTTACAAAAAATACGTTAAAACTGAAAAGGACGTTGGCGAGCTCTCTTCACTTGGAGAGATGCCTGTCTACAAAAAAAAATAAGGAGGACGTAACATGGCATACGAAGAACCTGTTACTGATTACGATAAAATCGTCGAAAACTGCACATGTGCATTTTGCGGAAGTAACTGTGACGATTTAGATTACCTGGTTAAAGATAACCACGTTGTTGGTGTAAGACATGCCTGCAGACTTGGTGCAAGTAAGATCATGGAAGACGAGGATCAGAGGTTATTAGTCCCAATGGTAAGGGATGAAAACGGTGAACTGGTTGAAGTTGACTGGGACACGGCTCTTGATAAGGCAGCTGAACTCATAGCAAACTCTGTAAGACCGCTATTCTACGGGTGGAGTGAAACTTCAATAGAATGTATGAAAAGAGGATTAGAGCTTACAGAATATGTTGGAGCAGTTATAGACAATCAAGCAACAATCTGCCACGGACCAACTGTCCAGGCAGTTCAGAACGTGGGATACCCCCTTATGACTCTGGGTGAAGTGAAAAACAGGGCAGACATGGTTGTTTACACTGGAAGTAATCCAATGAACGCACACCCAAGGCACCTTTCCAGGTACACAACATTCCCAAGGGGATGGTTCAGACAAAGAGGAAGATTCGACAGGACACTCGTTACATGGGATCCAAAATTCTCAGACACAGCAAAAATGTCGGACATATGGGTACCATTTGAAGAAAACGGTGACTACGAATTTGTAGATGCTATAAGAGCAGTTTTAAAGGGTAAAGAACTTAAAAAAGATGTTATTGCAGGTATACCCAAAGAAGACATAGTTGAACTCACCGAGGCAATGACCAAAGTTGAATTTGGAGCTCTTTTCTTTGGATTAGGATTAACCCACACCTTATCCAAACAGAGAAACATAGACATTGCAATTCAGCTTGTTCAGGACCTCAATGCATACACCAAATGGGTGCTTCTTCCAATGAGGGGTCACTACAACGTTAATGGATTCAACATCTTCTTATCCTACGAGATGGGATTCCCATACGGTGTTGACTTCTGTAGAGGATACCCAAGATACATGATAGGAGAAACAACAACCATAGACCTCTTAAACAGGAAAGAACCCGACGTATTCATGGTAATAGCTGCAGACCCTGGTGCACACTTCCCTGGTGGGGCCCTTAAACACCTTACAGAAATACCGGTCATCCAGATCGATATACACTGGGGACCATCAACAGAAATTGCAGATATCGTACTTCCAGGAACTTTCATAGGTGTGGAAACTGCAGGAACCAGCTATAGGATGGACTCAGTCCCAATTCACATGAAAAAAGCCATAGATCCACCTGAAACATGTAGGGAAGATGAATGGATCGTAAATGAGTTATTCCAAAGGGTTAAGAAAATAAAGGAAGCTAGTAAATAGGTGATCTCATGGAAAGCATATTAAAAAATGGTATAGTATATGATCCAACTAACAACATAAAAGGTGAGAAGAAGGACGTAATGATCCGCGATGGAAAGATCGTTGACAGCGTCTCTTCTGATGCTCAAGTAATTGATGTTACAAACAAACTGGTAATGGCTGCAGGTGTAGATGTTCATTCCCACATTGCAGGTCCTAAACTCTGTGTTGGAAGACTTTACAGGCCAGAAGATGAAAGAAGAGGGGTGAAAGCTAAAACAGCAACTGCAAGGGCTGAAACAGGGTTTTCAATACCAAGCTGTCCTGCAACCGGATACAGATACTCAAAAATGGGTTACGGAACAGTTGCAGAGGCTGCAGTTCCACCACTTGAGGCAAAACACACCCATGAAGAAATAATGGCCATTCCAAACATAGACATTTCACCACTCGCTCTGTTTGGAAACAATTGGTTTGTACTGCAGTTTGTTAAAGAGGGAGATCTCGAAGGTTTAGCAGCATTCGTATCCGCATGGCTCAAAATAAGCAAATGTTATGGAATGAAAGTTGTTAACCCCTGTGGAAGTGAAGCATGGGGCTGGGGTATGAACGTACATGGAATTGACGACCCTGCACCATACTGGGATGTAACTGGTAGACAAGTTATGGTAGCATTGACAAAGGTAAATGAAATGCTTGGACTACCACATTCCATGCACATACACACTAACGACCTCGGACACCCAGGAAACTATAAAACAACCCTGGAAACCATGAAAGCTGTTGAAGACCTGAAGAAAAATCCTTCAGTAAGCAGGAACCAGATAATGCACTGTACCCACCTTCAGTTCCATGCCTACGGAGGTACTACGTGGAGAGATGCTAAATCTGGTGCAAAGCCACTTGCAGATTACATAAACAAACACGACCACATTACATGTGATGTAGGGCAGGTAACTCTTGATGAGACCACAACCATGACTGCAGACGCACCAATGGAATACGATCTCTACAAACTCAGCGGTTTAAAATGGGCCAATAAGGACATTGAACTTGAAACAGCATCTGGTTTAATACCTTGCATATACTCTGGAAAAGCACCAGTTAGCTCATTACAATGGGCTATTGGATTAGAGTTATTCCTCATGATAGACGACCCATGGAAGGTTGTTCTCACAACAGACAGTCCTAACGCAGGTCCATTCATAAGATACCCAAGAATCATCTCCTGGCTCATGAGCAGTGACCGTAGGACTGAGATGATTGAAAACAAAGAAGTACACAAATGGGTAAGTAAAAGAACTGATCTACCAACACTTGACAGGGTTTACGATTGGAATGACATAGCAACAGTAACAAGGTCTGCACCTGCTAAAATTTTAGGATTTGAAGAGAGAGGACACTTAGGTGTTGGAGCAAACGCTGATGTGGCAGTTTACGATATTGAACCAGAAAACTTCGACCCAACCAAAGCTGCAAACGCTGCAGTGGTAGAAGATGTATTGGGAAGAGCTTTATACACAATTAAAGATGGTCAGATCCTTGTTAAAGATGGTGAAATCGCAAAAGTAGTTCCAAGTCGCCATTTATGGACCAACATACAGGGATTCGAACAGCAAGAGAAAAAGGTGCTTGAAGATATCATGCCGATGTTCAACAAGTATTACACCATCAAATTTGAAAACTACAAGGTACACGATCACTACATAGAACCTTCAATTGAGTACAAGGTTAAAGCAAGTAAATAAGAAGGAGTGTTTAAATGAAAACTATAACATTAACTCCAAAAAAATTTTCCAGCATAGCTCTGGAATTTGATGAACTTATTCCGGATAAGATATATAACTGGACCAAAGAAGATCTAGAAAAATATCAGGTACCAAGGGGGAATTCAAGATTCCCATTGAGTGACTACTTTGATATTCAGGTAGAAGGTTCTGCTGAAGGTCCAGAAGAAGTCAAAATGATATGTGATGGAGATATGGGCAGAGTCAAATATATAGGATGTAAAATGGGTGCCGGAGAAATAATAGTCAACGGTGATGCAGACATCCACGTTGGTGCAGAGATGGAAGGTGGTTCCATTACAGTAAATGGAAACACAGAAACTTATCCTGGCAGGGAAATGAAAGGTGGAAGCCTGGAAATCATGGGTAACGTTAAGGAGTACTGTGGAACTTCGTACATCGGTGAATGGAGAGGTATGAGTGGTGGAGTTATAAAAGTCCACGGAAACGCAGGAAAACAACTTGCAGACTGTATGTCTGGCGGTGAAATTTACGTTGACGGTGACTGTGACATACTCGCTGGAATCCATATGACCAAAGGTTACATTGAAATAGGTGGAAATGTGACCCGATGGCCTGGTGGACAGATGAAAAATGGTACTATTGTTGTCAAAGGAAAACTTGGTAGATTACTTGAAGGTTTCGAACCAGAAGGAGTTTACACAAATCCTGAGGTCCACGGAAAACAGCTTCCGGGTAAGTACATAAAATACATTGGTGACATAGGGGTAGACGGAAAAGGAAGTCTTTGGCTCAACGCTGAGAAAAACAGGGACTTATTGTAAACTTTCTATTTTCTACTCTATTTTTTTTATTTTTTAGTTTTCAAATAATTTAATCAAACTTTTTATGCTTGAAGGTTCTATATTTTTATGGGTGATTTTCATGGAAGAAGAAATAAACTTAAAAGCTGATGAAGCACTGGATTACGTAAAAAACAATGTTGAAACATACGATACCCTTGAATTATCTTATAACAGGGTTTTCGTCCCTGCGGAAGTTCTTGATATAAATGTGGGCACAAAAAATGGTGAAAATAGTTTGAATCTTATGTTGAAGATGAAAGGTGAAATTATACATGAAACTGTACAATTAGACCTTGAGGAAGTAAAGGATGAACTCGTAGAGATAAGGCATGTAACAAATGATAAAACTACTGTGATTGTTGTTGAATCTTAAATTATAAATATAATGCAACTTAAAAATCTTGTTTATAAAAAAAAGCTTTATAAGAAGGTGTTTTAGTGGAAAGAACGTTAACAATGGACTGTGAAGATGCTATAAACTACGTAGAAGAGAATGTTGAAGTCTATGATGTCCTTGAATTGTCTTACCACAGGATTTTCACGCCTGGTGAAGTTTTAAGTATTGATACAGATGATCGAAAGGGTAAAAAAAGCTTCAGGGTAATGATACAAGTCGCAGGCGATCTGGTGTCCCAGAGCGTTGAGGTTGACCTTGAGGAAGTAAAGGATGATCTGGTTGAAATCAAGCACATACCAAAAAATGGAGAAGAAGCTACCATAATCACCATAGAAAGGTGCGAGACAGAAGTTGAATGAGTTTTCATTAAATATTTTTAGGAAATGTAATTATATTTTTGTTAAATAATCAAACTAGAACTTCAAACTAGAACTTTTTTCAAGTGTAACCTTCTTCTGGTTACAATAAATATTTAATCTTTATTTTTGAAAGTAGCAATGAGCTGCCTTAGAAAATGGGATGATTCTTAGTAAGTATTCATTGTATCTTAGACTATTCGAAATGCTTATATATACATCTCGTAAAATAGAAATATATCCCATTTTAGGGATGGTACTTATGGAGAATTAGTGAAATATCTTAAGGAGGTAAAATAATGGATAACAAGATGTTAGCAGTAATAATCATAATAATAATTGCTGTTATAGGGGTAGGTATTTATGCCTACAGTACATACAGCGGTAGCCAGGAAAAAGGCACTATAACTATATACGCAGCAGACAGCCTTGGACAGCAATTGAATGCAACTACTGCCAAATTTAAGTCGGAGCATCCAAATGTTGATGTGCAGATACATTACTCTGGAAGTCAGGCTGCAATTAAACAGGTGACAGACCTTAATAAATCCGCAGATATTATGGTTTCAGCGGATTATGGCCTTATAGACAAGCAGATGATACCAAATTATACCAGTTTCAACCTCAAATATGCAAGTAATGACTTGGTAATTGCATACACAGATAAAAGTAAAAACAGCAGCCAGATAAATGGAACCAACTGGTACCAGATCTTATCAACTTCTGGTGTTAAATTCGGTTTCAGCGATCCAAACGCGGATCCGGCAGGATACCGGGCAGTGATGATGATACAACTTGCAGATACTTACTACAACAACAGCACCATATTCAACAATCTGGTGGCTAATAACTCTGCAATTACATCACAGAAGAATGGCACTGGTTACATAATAAGTGCGCCAAGTAGTTTGAATCCAAGTTCCAACATCATGATCAGATCAGATGCAGCTCAATTAATGCCTTCATTAGAATCTGGTGACATAGACTATGTTATCACATACAAAAACATTGCAGAGCAGCAGAAAAGTTCAGGTGTTAAGTATATGGAACTTCCTGGTGAATTGAGCTTAAACAACACAAACTATACCTCAGATTACAATAAAATAAGCTTAACAGAGTTCAGTGGTAGCAATCAGAGCAAAGTAATAAAATTATCGCCAATAGTTTACGGTATCACGGTGCTTAACAATGCTCCAGAGAGACAACTTGCAATAGAGTTTGTACAGCTTTTATTAAGCCCTACAGGTACACAGATAATTCAGGACAGCTTCCAGAACCCAATAAGTCCTGCGATAGCAACTAACGACTCCAGTAATATTCCAAGTGCACTTCAGCAGTACGTTAAAACTTAAACGTAACTAGGAAGACCTTTAATTTGGGGATGATATTAATCTCCTTATCCTATTTTTTTTTAAATAATGTAGATTTACATTTCGAAAGGATATTTTACAATTCGAAAAAGATATATTCAAAACATATAAAATAGTAAACAACAAGTTTTTTAGTATTTTTTAGTAATTTTGGAGATTTAACATGCGGAAAATAGATTATACCACTGTTTTTTTTGCCATAATGGGATCCTTTATGGTTTTATTTATTTTTATTCCGATAGCTAATTTAATAGTTTCTTCAAACCTCTCTTCTATTTTAAGCAATCTTCAGGATAGCCAAGTGATGAGTTCCATTTTTGTCAGCATATATTCTGCACTTATAGCAACACTGATAGCCCTTCTTTTTGGTGTACCTCTCGCATATGTTCTTGCAAGGCACGATTTTACTGGAAAAGGATTTGTGGAGTCAATAATTGATGTTCCTGTTGTAATCCCCCATACTGTTGTAGGTATAGCACTTCTGCTTGTTTTTTCTTCCACAGGCGTACTGGGAATGCCTTTGAATAAGTTAGGACTTGTTTTTGTAGATGCATTTCCAGGGGTTGTCATTGCAATGCTGTTTGTAAGTGGTTCATTTGTTGTTAACTCTGCAAGGGAAGGATTTGAAAGCATTGACCCCAGAATGGAAAAAGTGGCTAGAACACTGGGTTGCGGGAGCTTAAGAACCTTTTTCACCATAACACTGCCATTAGGATTGAGAAATATTGTGGTGGGGGCCATAATGTGCTGGGCAAGGGCAGTAAGTGAATTTGGAGCCCTTGTAATATTGGCATATTATCCAATGGCCGCACCAACCCTCATATACCAAAGATTTTCCGATTTTGGATTATCTGAATCAACACCAGTTGCGGTTATACTTGTATTAATATGTTTAACGGTCTTTATAGCGGTTAGAGTGCTTATAAAAGGATGGAGAACCTATGATAAAAATTGAAGATCTTTCAAGGGACTGGAAAGAATTTAAGTTAAATTCCATAGAACTGCAGGTGGAAGATGGTGAATATTTCGTAATTTTAGGTCCAAGTGGATCTGGTAAGACCATGCTTCTGGAAACAATTGCAGGAATGTGGAACCCCGACTCTGGGAAAATTTATATGGATAACCAGGAGGTCACACGGCTTCCTCCAGAACAGAGAGGAGTTGGATTTGTTTACCAGGATTACATGCTTTTCCCACACAAAACAGTGTTTGAAAACATTGCATTTGGACTAAAATTAAGAAAAGTCAGTAAAGAAGAGATAAAAACCCAAGTAAATGAAATGATGAAACTTTTTGGTATTTCTGCTCTGGCAAATCGTTTACCAAGAACTTTAAGTGGTGGAGAACAGCAGAGAACAGCTTTAGCCCGGGCTCTTATTATATATCCTAAAGTTCTGCTTTTGGACGAGCCTTTGAGTGCACTGGATAAAAAAACAAGCGATGAGCTGATAAAACAGCTGAAAGAGGTACACAGGAAGTTTGACATCACTATCATACACGTGACCCACAACTTTGATGAAGCATTGATGCTTGCAGATAGAATAGCCATAATGAAAAAAGGTACAATTTCCCAGGTTGGGGACTCAGTTGAAATTTTCAGACATCCCGCCGATAAATTTGTAGCTGCTTTTGTAGGGGTGGAAAATATAATCAAAGGTGTTGCACGCATGGGTGCTGAAAAGATTACCATAGTGGATACAGGAAATATTCTGGTCTACTCTGCCGAACAAAAAACTGGAGATGTTCATTTAACCATAAGGCCCGAAGACATTACCTTATCACAGAAAAAAGTGATTACAAGTGCTAGAAATGCTTTTGAAGGAAAAATTAGGGAAATAACAGAAAATGGTGCTTTAATAAAATTAACTGTTGATGTTGGAGAACCTTTAGTGGTTTTCTTGACCCACAAATCATTTTTAGATCTTGAATTGAATATAGGTAAAACAGTCTGGGCAGAATTCAAGGCCACGGCCGTGCACATGTTTTGATATATCTTTTAACGTTACCTTTTTAAGATTCATATACATCTATTATTTTAACATTCAATGATTTAAAGCTTATATAAACTTCTTTTCCTTTCTCAATTTTTAAGAGATCGTAAGAACTAAGTGTTATCATACCCTTAAATACGGTACCATTTACGTTGGTTGCAACCCATACAGTTGGGCCTCTGACGATAAAATCCTCTACAACTCCTTTCATTTGGTTTCTTAATGATGATAAAAATGGTTCATTTGATATAATAATGTTCTCAGGCCTTACAGCCGCCAAAACATGTTCCTGTTTTGTTTTAGGTGGTGTGTCGGCGCTTCTAATTAGAATGTCGTTTTTTAATTTTACAGTTGTTATGCCATTTTTTATTTCTGTTACTGTACCCTCAAAGACATTGTGAACTCCTACAAAGTCTGCCACAAAGTTATGAGTTGGTTTGGAAAAAACATCCTGACAGGTACCCTGCTGGAGAATTTTACCATCTTTCATAACTGCCACTTGCTCTGCTAAGTTATAGACATCATTAAAGTTATGAGATACATGAATGCATGTAGTTTGGCAGTCTGTAATTACCTCTTTAATGAGTTTTGTAAGGTAAGCGTGTGTGTTAACATCCAGTGCAGCAAACGGTTCATCCATGAGCAGTATTTTAGGTTCAACAATAAGGGAACGTGCTATTGCAGTTCTTTGTTTTTCACCTCCACTGAGGGTTTCAGGATTTCTATCAAACAGATGATCTATTTTTAAGAGTTCAGCCATCTCTAAAACTTTGGATTTGATAATATCCTGATTTTTTATTTTTTTCTTCAGTCCATAAGCTATATTTTCAAAAATGTTCATATGGGGAAAGAGCATGTAATCCTGATAAACAATACTAATTCCTCTGTTTTCAGGGGTTAAATTGGTTATCTCATTCCCTTCAAGAAATATTTTACCATTATCTGGGTTGTAAAAACCAGCAATTGTTTCTAAAAGTACAGATTTACCGGATCCAGTTGGCCCTATAATTACCATGTAATCATTTTTGTTCAATTTAAGATTTGCATGGGCCAGATGGAACTCTCCAAGATCCACACTCACATTTTGAACCTCTAAAAACGTCATCTTAATTCATTCCTTTTATATTTTCATTTGAATATTTTTCTAGTGTAAATATGGCTACAAAAGATATTAAAACAAGTATTATCCCTGCTGTTATGGCCATATCTATATTTCCAAGTGATAAATTGAAATAAATGGCAATTGGCAAGGTTTCAGTTTTAAGGTAGGTTCCTCCGCCCACCAAAAGAACTGCAGCAAAGGTTCCGATGCATCGGGCCAGCGTAACCACAGAAGAAGCAAATATTCCATTTTTGGCTAAGGGTAGGGTTATATTTTTAAAAGTTTCAAACTCCCCATATCCCAAACTCCTGGAAACAAGTTCGTATCGGGGGTTGATGTAACTAAATGTAGAGTAAATTATTTTTACAGCGTATGGAAATGCAACAAAAAATTGGGCCACAATGATCCCTGTTGTTGTGAAAACAATATCTATACCTAAACTTCGCAGCAGGTTCCCAAATAAATTATTCCCAAACAGCATCAATAGGGCGATGCCCAAAACTATTTCTGGAAAAGCCATAGGAAGGTCTAAAATACTTTTTACTATACTTTTAAGAGGAAAAGAATATCGAGAAATGGAGTAAGCAGTTGGCACAGCCACCAACATCACAAGCACTACTGCAAGTATTGAGGTGGATAAGGTTAACTTCAGGGCTGTTAACATTTCATCTGAAAAAAGGGATTCAATGAATCCTTGTGGGGATGGAATTAAAAATATACTGCCTATAATTACGAACAAAAAGGAAGTAAAAATAAAGGATATGGATATAAAGGTAATTTCAAACTTGCTTTTCATTTTATCCCCTTCAAAGTTTTCCTAAATTAGGTGTGCAGGATTTTAGTTGAATTAACCTTCCATCATCCTTTTATTATATAAATCCTTTTTTTATATTATTTATTGATTCACAGGTTTAAATCCATGTTTCTCCCATATGGATAATCCTTCAGATGAGGTTATGTAGTTTTCAAATTTGGTGGCTGCATCTTTGTTTTGGGTGAAGCTGGTTAAACCTACACCTATTGTAGCAATAGCATTTTGGTCCTGTGGAATCTGAATCACGTCGATTTTGCCCTGGGCAGCACTTGTGTTTGCTATGTCCTCTGTTACTATGGCCGCGTCTACCTGTCCAGATGTTAGGTATGTTAATAACTGGTTTACGGTAGGGGCATAAACAACAACATTACTTTGAACTGCAGTTAGTTCTCCTGTTTTGTTCAATAGTTTTATACTCTCTTTACCTACAGCAGTAGCATTGGTATCTCCTAAAGCCACTTTAATGCCAGATTTACCCAAGTCTGTTACTGAAGTTATATTTTTAGGGTTTCCTTTTTGAACGGCTATAACAGGTATGTGGTAAACTATAGGTTTGACAGTGTCATTTATTATGTAACCCTTGTTTTTAGCATTGTCCATAAATGTTAAGTCTCCAGGAACTATAACATCCGCAGTTTTCTGTGTTTGTAATGCTGCAAAAAGCTCTCCGCTGTTACCATATTGTATATTAACTGTGGTTCCAGGGTTTTGTTTCTCGAAGCTAGTTTTTAATTCATTCATAGCACTCATAGTTCCAGCACCAGCAAGTACAGTGATATTACCTTGTGCACTGTTTCCGCCTGTTAAAAGTCCACTGGCATACAATCCAGCAACTACGACTAAGATCAATATAATAGCAATAACAGCTACTTGTTTTGAATCCATACTGTTTCGTCTCCTTATATAGTTTTAATATGGTTATGAATACTAATTCATTACCTATAGATAATTAAAAGACATGTATTTATAAACATATCGATTTTAAAAACCTCAAAGAAGTGGCGTTGATTTAAATAAAAAAATAAGTTAAACCACTTTTTGCACCTTAAATCTCAAAATAAATCTGAAGATGTGCTTAAAGTAGCTTTATCAGCGGAAAATCCATTTTAAGAATTCATCATTTGACAGAATCATTTCTAACAGAATCATTCTAAATTAAATCACATAAGAACAGCTCATCAAAAAATGGACATTTTCCCCTACAATCAGAGCTTTTGACACAGTTAAAACAATTTGATTTACAGTTGTTATCAACGTAGTTCCTGTAACCTGAAAATTGGTTCTGCCAAATATCCTCAAAGCTGAACTTTTTTAAGCTGTAACTGTAATCTGTGTTGTTACAGAAGGAGCACGGTGAAACATCCAGGTTCTCGCTTACGTAGACTGAGAAGAAACCGCATTCGCAGCTGTCTATCAGATTGTTATCGACATTTGTTCCCTTAAGCAAGCTTGGAACGAAACATGCATCAAAACCAATCTTTATTTCTGTAGTTGGATTATCAACCATTTTCAGAAATGATCTAAGTTTATCTGGTGATTTTATACTATCTCTGCTGTTTGCCCTGCCTGTGGGCTTGTAGGTTAGGAATATGATTGCATTGAAATCTTTGATGTAATCATCGTATTCCCCCTCTAGCATCTTGGTTGCCATTTCAATTGTCTTTTCAGAGATTACGTAGTGGATGTTGGTTTTGATTCCTTCATCAGCGAGGTGAGATCCAAGCTTTGAAAGCTCTTCAAGAGAGAGATTGTTCCTGTAGGGGTCCCATGAGATAGCCACAGAACCGCAGTACTTTCTGGTTGATTCAATGTTTTCTTGGTTGAAGAACCTTCCGCAGGTTGTGTAGTTGGGTATTATATTATGTTGTTCTGTAACCTCCAAAATCTCGTTAAACTTGGGATGGCGGAGCGGTTCCCCCCCTCCAAGTGCTACCTGGAATACACCGCCATATTTTTCGCTTGTAAGTTGATCGAGTACGAATTTATACTCTTCAAGTGACATGAACCTACCTTCTTCGTTACTTGATTTGTAGCAGTATTCACATGCGTTTGTACAGTAATTGGATATGGATATGTCTGCAAGTTCTGGCCAAGGAGCCATATAGGGGTTTTCAGATAAACTGTCTCCCCACCTGAAGGTTGCACCTGTCTCCCGAATGCAGATGAAGTTATATCCTTTGAAATGTTTTCGTATCATTGGCTGTCTCTTGGGTCCTCTTCACATTCACATTTTAACTCTTTGGTTTGGGTTGCTCCGACACCAAACAAGTCACTGCCTTTACCTTTAACAACTATCCAATTAATTAAATCCCACATTTCATCATTTGAGAGTTTGCTGAAGTCTGTTTTTTGTATTTCATCGGAATTTATGCTGTCATCAAGGAAAACAGATTTTCCCAAGCTGAATTTTTTGGTTGTGGTGTAGTACTCACGACCCATAATATTGGTTTTTATGCCTTCTTTTTCCAGTTCGTCCCTTAAAAATGTTAATAGTTGTACTTCTCCGTTTTTTTCACTATCTTTAAAGTGTTTTATGTTGTCTTCCAATACATCTTTTTCAGCTGTTAGTACAAAACTGGCTGAACTGCTGTTTGTAACGAAATCGCCTCGTATTTTCAAATTCAAGCCTCCACTTTGCTGTTTTTTTAATATTTTTGTTTTATTTAACAAAGAATTTTAAGTCTCTATTAAACTACTACTGTTAACTGTTTTATAAGATTTTTTTATTAAATAAAATCATGTTTTCAAACTCATTTTATCCCCTTCTTACCATTATAAGTTCTGCTACAATGCTAACGGCAATTTCTTGGGGTGTTTCTGCATTGATAGAAAGACCAATTGGGGAATAAACATTTGATATGATATCCTCACTGAATCCACACTTTTTCATGTGATCGAAAATCATCTTCACTTTTCTTTTGCTTCCTATCATACCTACATACTTCGTATCTCTTTTTAAAGATTCTCTTAATACATCTGCATCAAACTGGTGACCTCGAGTAACAATAACTACAAATTCGTTTCCAGAAAACTGTAAACTGTTAAAAACATCTGGAATTGGTTCAACGAGAATTTCATCGGCCTCGGGGAACCTCTCTTTGTTGGCAAATTCCGCACGGTCGTCGGTGACAACAACATAAAAACCTGCTATTTTGGCAAATTTCGCTATAAACTGTGAAATGTGCCCTGCTCCAAAAATATAAAGTGTTGGCAAATGGTTAAGGGTTTCAATAAGGATTTCATTGTTAACATAAATTTTTGAATCGTGTAAACGTTCCTGAAACACTTCTTTTTCATCCTCACTTATCTCAAAGCCAAAGGTGTTTTCATTTATCTCAGAGTCAAAAATATCTTCATTTTTTTCTATGATCGTTTTGAGAAATTTTTCGTTGTTGAACTGGGTTATGAGGACTCCATTTTTATCGGTTTTTTCCATGTATCCAAGGCGTCTGTAAATTTTGTCATATTTTTTAATTACAGGTTCCAAGAAAATATCAACATTTCCACCACATATCATATATTTGCCAACTACTTCTTCAGAATCCATTTTTATATGTATCATGTGGGGATTGTGTTCGCCCATTTGGGCCATGGCTTCTTTGTAAACATTAAACTCTAAACTGCCACCTCCTATGGTTCCATAAATTTTTCCATCTTCCCCTACAAACATTTTTGCACCCACGTTCCTTGGACCAGATCCTTCTTTTGTCACTATGGTTGCAATGGCGCCTGTTTTGTCACTATCCAAATAATTTCCGATAATTTCGTATATGTTCATAGTATCCCCTATTTCCTAATTTTTTTTTCAGTATGTTACTACCAGAAAATTTAAACATTGCCTTAAATTTTCACTAAATTCAATGTTGGAGGTAGTTCATAAACAGGATTATAGAAAATTTGATAAGGCAATGAAATTCAGGGTTTGTTTCACATATTTTCATAAGCTGACATCTATATATAATTGTACCGGTTGCCGGCAACCGCCTTCTGATACAAATTTTATTCAGACAACATTTTAATGTAAAGCAGTTATTTTGTTTGTAAAAAATGCAAAAGAGTTTTGAACGTTTCTGGGATGCATGAAATGTTATGAATGAGTTATCGTTGTAATTATCATTTCTGGTTATGAGTAAGCTTTCTTCGTAAATTTTTTAAGATGCTATTTTTTTCGGAGAGAATTTAATGGATTAATAGAACAATCTTAAACAAAAGAATTTTGATTTATATAATTCCATTAAAAAAAAGGGGTGTCAAAGACTTTTAAAAGAAATTCAAACATATGTCTAAAGTTAATGGATAAAAAAATATTATTTTATAATCTGCACAAAAGGAGATTATTTTTTGGATAAAGTTATTATAGTATATTAGTTACTAATTTTTGGCATTAATGTTATCTAATGAATTTGGATGCCTATTTTCACTATATTAATCCCCTAACTTATGATTGTTGAATATTCAAAATTTTAGGGGGGAAATCTATGCCAATTTAAAGAGCGGTTGTAAATATAATATGATGTTAACCCAGTACAAACCGCATTGTAAAATTCGATAAACTATGAAATATCATCTATTTTATCTGCATAGGAATACATGCTTTCCTTGTCTCGTCCACATCCATTACTTTAACATTTATTCCATAGGCATCTCTCATATTCTCTTCTGTTATGACATCCTCTGGACTTCCCATAGCCATAATAGAGCCCCTGTTCATGATGGCCACCTTGTTGGAAGAGAGGAATGCATGGTCTGGATAATGGGACGTCATTATAACGGATAACCCACTTTTTGATAACCTGTTTATAACTTCCAGGGTTCTTATTTGGTTTCCGAAGTCAAGGTGAGATGTTGGTTCGTCGAGCAGCAAAACTTGGGGCTGCTGGGCCAGAACCCTTGCCAGAAGTACGAGTTGCATTTCTCCTCCACTGATCTCAGTGTAGGTTTTATCCTTCAAATGAGATATATTAAGACTTTTAAGCGCTTTATCTGCTATTTTAAAGTCTTTTTCTCCGGGTGTGGATGTTAAACTTAGATGTGGTGCTCTTCCCATTAAAACCACATCAAAAACTGAAAATGCAAAGGTTGAACTGTGTGATTGTGGTATGTAACCAATTATCTTTGCCAGATCAACATTATCCATGGAATAAATATCCTTATTATTTAGGAAAATATTTCCTCTGTTTAATTTAAGCAGACCGTTTATACATTTAATTAATGTTGATTTACCGGTTCCATTTGGTCCCAGAATGCATAAAACATCTTTATTTTCAATTGAAAGGTTAATATCTTCAAAAATTTTCTTTTTCCCATTGTAAGAGAACTCTGCATTATTTATTTCCAATATTTTACTCATGACCAACCCTCATAACCTTTTTTAAGGAGATAAATGAAAAATGGGGCTCCAATTAATGCAGTTAATATTCCAAGCGGAATTTCAATGGATGTTGCTGTTCTGCAGACGTCATCCACAACTAATAAGAATACTGCACCTATTGAAATGCTTGCAGGTAGAAGTTTTTTATGATCCGGGCCAACAATCATTCTGGCTATGTGGGGTATTACAAGACCAACCCACCCTATAATACCACTTATACTAACAGCAGCGGAAGTTAGAAGGGTACAACAGAGAATTACTATTATTCTCAGTTTTTCTGTATCAACACCAAGAGATCTGGCTTCTTCATCACCCATAGAAAGAACGTTAAGTCTCCATCTAAGAAGGAGTAAAACAGTAAAACCAATTAACACGGGAATTATGATCATCATCACGCTGCTACTGTCAACTGTAGAGAGGCTGCCCATTAGCCAGTATACAATTTCAGGCAGCTTGCTTTCAGGATCTGCAACATATTTAATGCATGAAATGAGTGCTGAAAATAGGGATCCAATGGCTATTCCTCCAAGCACCATCATAAGCATGGTGTTTCCTTTAAAGCTTTTACTGAGAAAGTATGTAAGACTTACTGCAACGAGTCCAAAAATGAATGCGGTTACCTGGATCATCACAGTAGAGAAACTTAGTAAAATTGCCAGTGCTGCTCCAAAACCTGCACCTGCAGAAACCCCTAATATATCTGGGGATACTAGGGGGTTTTGGAATGTTCCTTGAAATGAAGCTCCTGATATGGATAAAGCTGCACCGACTATCATAGCTGCTACTATTCGTGGTAATCGTATATTCCAAACCACGGTGTAGATGGCAGAGGACAGGTTTGTTTTTATTGGTACAAAAACCGATACAATTGCCACCAAAACATCTGTAGGTGACACAGGATACCTTCCTATCAGGAATGATCCCAAAAATACAAGGATTGGCAGGAGGATCAATGCGGTTGTTGTTGTTATGGACCCTATTTTTGTCCTGTTCATTCGTTCACTCTTCTTTTTCTTTTTGCAGATTTGTTAAAATAATATAAGAAAGTTGGTCTAGGGTTAATTTACTTTGAATTTATCTAAAAGAATTTATCAAATGTATCCGAATCTTTAGAAAAATTAAAAAAATTAGCAGGATGTGTGTCCTGCCCCATGCCAGATTTTATTGTTTAGGTGTTGTATGTTTGTGTATCGTTGAATGTTTCGTTGCTTAGTATGTTCTTCACGTCACTGTCTGTTAGGTTTACATGGTAAAATTCTGAGTAAAATTCTTCTGTTAAGCTTGTCATGTTTAGGTTCTGGAATTTGTCTGGGTAAAGTACCTTAGCCGTCCATGGTATTCCGATAATGGTGTTAACACCCGGTGGTCTGTCGAACCAGCCCTCAGGAACTGTTGGTGCAAGATAAACTCTTTTATTTTGAACAGCAGTTACATCCTGCCATGAAGAGTTGGAATAAACACCGTTATAGAACTGTGGATTGTTGGTTATGATAACTTCAGGGTTCCAAACAAGTAACTGTTCCATTGAAACATCTGACATTCCATTTCCCTGTTTAAGAGCCACATTGGCAACATTAATACCTCCACAGAATGTTATAAGCTGTGAGTGTGCTGAACCGTTAGGGTCTGTTTGCAATCCCGACGTACCTTCAGCATAATAAACTGTTACTTTATCTCCTTGGGAAATGTTTGAAACTGTACTGTTAACAGTTGTTGTCATGTTGTCATAGAAATTTATCAGTTTATTTGCCTGATCCTCTGCACCAAGCAGTTTTCCAACAAATTTAATGGATGGAGCGTAATTGGTGATGTTTGTTGAACTGTTTAAGCCCACTACTGATATACTTCCCATTTTATTTTGCATAGTATCCAGTGTTGGGGAACTATTTCCCATAACGTTCACATCGTCTAAAATAACATCCGGACTTTGAGCTATAAATGTTTCAGGGTTTCCCTGGTATGTGGAGAACCATCCACCTATAATTGGCAAGCTCTGATACTTGGAAGGCATGTATTCTTTCTCATTATCTGTTAAATTAAAATTCCAGCCTTCCAACTTGTCAGGGGCCAACATATAAACTAAGTTGGTTGTTGGAGGGGACACTGTAAGAACTTTGTTTATCTCTCCAGGTACATGGACAGATCTTCCTGTCATGTCTGTAATGGTTGTATTTCCTGTACCTGGAATTGAGTTGCTGTAACAAGTATATGCTGCGATTACAGTTATTAAAGCAACAACAGCTATTAAAGCTACTACGATCTTTTTATCCATAATACTTCACCTGTAATCACAATCTTCTTTTTTCCACCATATCATAACCCAATCCGGGTTGTTTGTGGGGTAATCAATTGTTCCATCTTCTCTTTGAACTGCATTTTCTTTTAGAAATTTTTCGAGTTTTGTTTTGTCTTCGGGTTTGATCTCTTTACCATTCCACCCCAGCTTCCATGTGCAACGATCCATTGCATCTTCAAGGTCACTGTAAACAGGTCTGCTTTCACAATCAAGCATCTCAATGTTGGCATATATGCCCATTTGGTAGAGCATGTTACAGACGTAGATGTAGTCTGGGTGTTGGTGGTACTCTGTGCCCATGGTGTTGCAGAGTTCTCTTTCGAATCTTCTTCCGTTTGCACCCCATATTGTCATGTAAACGTAATTCTTTGCAAGGCCGTCTATCTTTTTAAGCTCATCTTTGAGGTTGTAGATGCCTCCAAGTGAGCGTGAAGCTATTACAACATCATGCTGTCCCACAAGTTCTGGGTCAAGATCTTCAACCGTGCTTTGGATGTACTTGATGTTTGAAATGCCTTCATTTTCTGCATTCTCTTCAACCAGTTTCAACATTTCATTTGACATATCAACTGCAGTTACGTGTTTAACCTGCTTTGCAACCTTCAGGGTGATGCTTCCGTTACCACAGCCCAGATCAAGCACTGTGTAATCTGGTTTTTTATGAACTTTGTCAGCAAAATTTTGGGGGTAATCATCTGTTTTCATCCATTCATTGAATTTTGATGCTATTTTGTCCCATCTTTTTTTATCATTTTTGCTGGGCATTTCTTTAAGGGCATGATTCCACATTTCATTCCACTTAATATCCTCTATACTTTCAATATCATTTTTTTGTTCTATCTTCCCACCTCCAATTTTTATATTCATTCATTTTATATTCACTCATCGATAAGTTTAAGATATCATATCGATTTACATGAATGATTTATTAAATGACCTATTTAATTACAGTTTATTAAAAATCATGAATAAACCAAAAAAATAAACTTAATTATTTTAGATGTGGTTCTTTTAAATTATGATACGTGTTAAATCAGATTTATTGGTGATTAATTAGGAAAACTACTTTTTTATTTGGATCCCTACTATTCCCTTTGGATAGTTTTTCATTTGTGATATGTATATATAACCATATCGATTTTTAGCCCGTCGTCCTATTGTACAAAATTGCCATTATTGCACAAAAATTGACAAAGAAAATTAAACTGTGAATCTTAAAGTGAGAGTTTGGGTTTGTTTAAATTTAAATTGACTATAAATAAACCATAAATTTATTATAAAATTCCTTTTAATCTACTTTTTCTTATATAATCATCCACAGCTTTTCTAATAATATCTGCCATTGGAACGTTACCTTTTTTCTCTGAAAGCGTCCTTAAATCACGGTACATGTCTTGAGGTATTTTCATTGTTATTTGTTTGTCCATACTGAATCACCATTCTTGGTTTTCTGGATTTGCACACCATTTGCACAGGGATTCGTTTTCTTCTGCGATGAATGACTCACCGCAAATACTGCAAATGGTCACGTTCTTTTTCCCCTTGACAGGCACAGGCACTTCAATAAAGTACCAACTGTAAACGTCTCCATCAGCTTTTATAAGTTCAGATATGGCATCTTCATGGGAAACCTTCCTTTCGTTCATGTACCATGCATGGAATACGGGATAATTAATGGTTTTTTCAGGGTCAAGGACGATTCTAACGGCTTTAATGGTTTTTTCTCCATTTTCTGCCGATTTATTTATGGTTGCTGCCATCTTTCCATGATCAACAATGTGTAAACCTTTGTTACCTATTGTGCAACCACGGAGTATTTGAAATGGGTCTGGAAGGCAATTCTGGGTTTCACAAGTAACGAAAATTCGTTCTCCCTCCTTTATGTCAAGCAAGTTCCTTGCAAGGTTTAGCATCTGGATTCCTATAAAAGCCCCTGTACTTAAATAACCATGGAACGGAACTACCTTTTCGATCTGGGCCTCTAAATCAGGATCATTTATTTTATTTAGATTTTTGTCCATTTTATCACCTCTAATGATTATTAATGAGCAAATATTTCTTTAATCAACCTAATTAATCAACATATTAATTAAAGAGTCATATTAACTCAAACCTTTCTAATTGTCACCCACAAACCAGAATCATCATTTATTACCTCATAATTATTAATATTTGCTTTATGAATGGCTTTTTCTAGGTCTTTTGGGCTGATCTTTTTTGGTGGGTTGTAACGTTCTTTAAAGTCAATCTCTTTACTTTTAAATTCTTTAGTCATCGTTTTTTCTATTTTTTGCTTCATTTTGGAGCTTCCAAAACCTCCACCAACATATCCCACCCCTTCAGGCTTTAGAACGCGATTTATCTCTTTAAAAGAGGATGATAAATCTTGCCAGAAGGGTATTGACCCTCTACTAACCACTAAATCTACCAAGTTGTCTTTAAATGGTATGTTTTGCACATCACCCTGCAATGGAATGATTCTGCCGTATAAACCTTCCGTATATATGTTTTCCTGTGCCTTTCTGCACATGTCATCTGAAATGTCCAGTGCATATATATTAAGGTCTGTAATTTTTGCAAGGGCTATTGAAAGGGGTGCAGGGCCTGCGCCCACGTCGATGCATACTCCCTCATTAACACAAAATTTTTCGATGATCTGTTTGGCTATCAAAGGATATATTGGTGCAAAAGTCCCTTTTGATATAAAGTCCATCCTTTCAGGGTCTGTTTTCATGTTACTCTTCCATTATTACTTTTCCATTACTCTGAACTTGATCTCACCTTTACACACCTTGGTGTTTATCATTCCTCCACTCTGACTGATCTTTTGGAGTATGGTTTCAGGATCAATTATTTCAACACCCGCGAGCATATCTGCACCATAATCAAATAAAACTTCACTCATAGATGTGCTCGGACCAAGGAGGATAGTGTAAGCATCTTCATGTCTGGCAAGTTCCAAATAACGTTCCAGACTTTTGTTGATCAATGTGGAGCCAGTTATAACGATTATATCGCTTCCCGGAAAAACGTATTCTGCTGCAGATTCGGTTATTATTCCTTTTTTTGGATTTAGAAGTGTAGGATCACATTCAAGAACCCATAATTCCTTTGCAACAGCCCTTATTTCATCTATTTTTGGGAATTTACCAACCATGGTGATCTTTTTGTTTTTACCCTCTTCCATGATCAGATCCTGGGCATTGATATTTGTTTTTCCTTTGGGTTTGATCATGGAGTTTATGGCTGCAACACCAATACTGGCTTCCACAAGATTCCATGATCTGGAGTACTCTGCCAGTTCAAGGGTGGTTTTATCTGTAAGATTTCCCATGTCTTGGGTGTAGTTTCCATGTACCACGGGTATACCGTAGGTTTTGGAAACCCCTCCGTACTTTCCATGAGCACAAGTCCAGCCTACACCCACTCTAACATCTTTAACTGGAGCAGTGTTTGCACTGTTTGCTTCAATTAAATCATCAATAAGTTTCATTTCCTTCAAAATTCCACCTCCAAACCATTTAACCTGCTGGCTGGTAGTATGGCCTATCTGCACAGGCCTTGCAAACTACTTTTCCATCTACCAAAACATCTCTGCCGTCCATTATACGTTCTCCACATTTTGAACAAACTGCTTTGTGCTGTGGTAAACCCGGAATGTCATTTTCAGGTACTTTCAGTTTAACTTCTTCCAGTTTCAGAAGTTCTTCTTCAGGCATGGTTGCAAGTTTTTTAACAGCGTCTTCCATGCTCTGGTTTGCAGGGTCCTTTGATCTGTCTTCAATTGATGAAACCCTTACAGCTTTTCCTGTTTTCATGTTGATGAAGGTTGCTGCAAATTTACCGTAATCCACATATTTCAGGCTTCTATGACCTAAGGAACATCCTGTAATGGCTTGGACTGCATCTGTCATGCATCTGTCAATTTCAACGTATACAATAAGGTCATGGCTTCTCTCTTTTGGGTCAAGGCCCAGTTCTTTCATGGCTGCAATTGTCATTCTGGTTCCCATAACTATGCCTGGACATATTCCTCCATGGAATTTTCTGGCTTTTTCAACGAGTATTTTATAATCATCCATTTTTTCACATTCCCCTAAATTTCAACTGTTAAATGTTTTCATTTGCACAAGATCTGCATACAATTTTATTATCTATTTTGACTTCTTTTCCATCCATTACATGCTCTCCACAGATTGAACAAATTGTTATATCCTTTGGAAGGCCTGGAATTTCTGGCAATTTCTCATCCAATTCCTCAATTGTAAGAAGTTCATCATCTGGCATTTCAGAGAGTTTTTTGATTCCAGATTTTTTTTCTTCCATTATTTTAGGCATATTCTTTTCTTTTGCCAGTTTTGAGACATTTTCAAACCAGGTCCATAGTCCAGGATGGGATTTTATTTTATCATCCCTTGCAGAAACTCTAATCCTTCTTCCCGTCTCCATGTCAGTGAACGTTGCCACAAATTTACCGTAATCAAGACATTTTAGGGTTCTACGGCCCACTGTACAACCAGTTAATGCCTGTATGGCATCTGGCATGCACCTGTCCACTTCTACGCAAACTATAAGGTTTTCGTTTGGTTCTAATGGATTCATATTAAGTTCTTTCATTGCAGCCATACTCATACGTGTTCCCATTATGACGCCAGGGCATATTTCACCGTGCAGTTTTTGTGCTTTGTTAATTAAAATCTCATAGTCACTCATTTTTTTCACCTATTCACAATCTAATTATCGAAATGTTTATATAAACATATCATTTATTGGATCTAACTTCACGTAGCATTCTCCCTTAAAAACAATATTAAATCATTGTTTTGAATTTAATAACAACTTAACAGTGTCCCCTCTGAGAATATCAATTTTAAAAAATGAAAAAATTATTAATAATTAAAACTATTAATAATTAAAACTATTAATAATTAAAAAATTTTAACCCTTAATTTTATAAAAATGAAATAAAAGAAAAAATGGATTATTTACTGCAAGTACTGCCAGTTACAAGTTTTTTCATATGTTTCTGCCAAGATTTTGAACGTACATTGTCGAGGTTCACACTTTCCCTTTTCAGGTCTATACCGCTTTGTGGGCAGACCTGGGTGCAGGCACCGCAGAGTATGCAGAATTTTTGGTCTATTTGAGATTTGCCGTCAACCAGACTCACTGCGTTGCAGGGGCATACGTCCATACATGCATGGCATGATTCGCCTTTACAAACTTCTCTATCTGTTGTTATGCTTCCTTCAAATGGTTTTGTAATTACTGCAGCATCAACTGGACAGATTTCCTGGCACCATCCGCAGTTCACACAGTTTTCTTTGTTCAAAAATGATTGACCTGTTATTTTGGCATCTTCAGGTTTCAGATTGTACTCAGAGTATGCACAGGATGCGCAAACAGCTTTAATAGCTTCTGTTGGACATGCACGTTTGCAAACCAGGCAGTAAACACATTTCTCTTCGTCGATCTTGACTTCATACGATGTTGGACTGGCCTGTTCGATCTTGATTGCTTCTGCAGGGCACATTTCTTCGCAAACCTTGCAGTTAATGCATTTTTCCTGGTTAACACTTATTTCGCCGGTTACAAGTTTTGATCTTGTTGGAAACTGTCTTGCAATGGTTATGGCGTCTTGTGGACATGAACTTTCACATGCCTTACAGTATATACATTCTGCATCGTTTATTTCGGCATCATGGTTCCATTTAGGGTATTCTTCCATATCCTTAATGTTTGAACCATCTATCTGAAAGTCCAGTGCATCAAATGGACATGCAGTTGCGCATAGTCCACAGAGGGCACATTTATTTCCATCAAGATTTATGTAATCCATTTTCACAAGCCCTCTTGCTATGGGGAGTATTGGGCCGGTTTTAATAGCTTCCGTAGGACATATATCTTTACATATTCCGCATCCAACACATTTTTCGTTTATATGTGTCAGAGAACGGGTTTCTTCTCCATTTCTTTTTATAGAAATCATTTTATCTTTCCTTTATATTTTACCGATTTTTAATTCAATTTATCAGTTTCTATAATTAATACATTATACTTACTATTGTCTTATTATCGTAAGTTAAATTATCATGCTTTGGACATGGCTTGATTTGGACAGTTCTGAATGCATATATCGCAATCGTCGCAATTTTCTGGCTTTATGACTATGTTTCCATTTTCTTCAATAATAGCTCCCTTTTCACACAGTTTAATGCAAAGCCCTTCACCAGGACAGTCCTTGATCTTTCCACATTTCTCCGCATCTATGACTACTGACATTTGTTATCACCTTGAAAATTTATTGGATAATAACCCTATCCGATATGTATATATAAACGTATCGATTTTGTTCCAAGAACGTTGGGAATAATGTCTCTAAAATTTCATGTAAAATATGAGAATAATAGAATGGGGCATCAAGCCCACGATTTAGAGATATAAGCTTAATTTAAGAGTATAACTCTTAAAAATTAGCAAAATTTATTAAAATGAAGTAAATTAAAAGATTTTAAAGCTTCTTAAGAACTCTTCCTAAAATAAACTAGAAAATATATAAAATAAATATGTTACAATAAAAAAATAAAAATTTATATCCTTAATCCTTTGCAATCATGACTTCTGTTGATTTTACTATTGCTGAAACTGTGTCCCCTTCTTTAATTCCAAGTTTTTCAACAGATTCTTTAGTTATTATGGCAGTTACAACTCCTGGAGATTTTATTTCTATTTTAACGTTTGCCATAATAGGGCCTGTTTCAACGTTCTTCACAGTTCCTTCCATCACATTTCTTGCACTAATTTTCATAAATATCCCCCCACATTAAGTTATATTATATACTTAATTCTATAAAAGAATTCTCATGTGTTAAGGATCATCTCGATCTATTTAAACTAAAAAAGTTAACGGTGATAAAATGGAATTAATTCAGTACAAACCAATTGGTGTTATAAAGTCTCCATTTAAGCAGTTAAATGGTATGCCCATCCAACCAATCGGCGCTTGTGGCGTTCATGGTGAAATTCACCTCAAAGAAGAGTACAAGGAAGGACTCGATGATCTTGAAGAATTTTCACACATAATGCTCATTTACCATTTACATTTATCAAATGGTTACTCTTTAAGGGTTAAACCATTTTTGGACGATAAAAAACATGGAATATTTGCTACAAGAGCGCCAAAAAGGCCAAATCCAATAGGTATTTCTGTTGTAAAGCTTGAGAATGTGGAGGGTAACATCGTACACATATCAAATGTGGACATAGTTGATGGCACGCCTTTACTTGACATAAAACCTTACATTCCCCATTTTGATAGAAAATCCGATGAAAAGGTTTGTGTAGGATGGTTTGAGGATAAGCATCAGAAAGCTTCTAATAAAAAGTCAGATAGACGTTTTATGGATTAATTGAAGATAAATGAATAGATCTGGATAAATATTTATCTAGATATTATTCTTTTAAAATTTTTATTAAAAATTATTTGAAATATTTTTTTAATTTCGATATAGAACTTCTTAAGTTTTTTAGAAATTCTCTTTTTTTAGAAATCTCAATGAAATTAGGAATATGGATTTAGTTAAGGTTAAAATTCTTCCATATCGGAAATGTTCATCAACGTCTCAACCGCCTTGGGTTCCACATGAATTCCAGCTTCTCTTATGGCTGCAATTGGATTTAAACCACCGGGAGCAACAATACCTGCCCTGTAGAGTTCAACTTTTGCATTGTATACGAGTTCGCTTGGTTTTCCAACTTTAAGGATGGAAAATCCTGCTTCTTTCACGTCTTCTAAGACTTCAATGGCTCTGGGACGGGCTATGTAAGGGATCTCCCTTAAACTTGCAAGTATCCTCCCTTTCCCATTCAAAGAGTCTAAAACAGATGTCATATTCTTTGAGATGTATACTTCATGAGGATCGAGCGATGAGCCACTGTAAGCTGTAAGCTCGATAAACCGGGGTTCTTTCCCTTCTGTTTCGAGTATTCCTCCATACTGGGGTATGGCAGGTATACCATTTTTTGTGAGTATGCCGTCTATTGTCAGGCTACAAATTGTGGCTATGCCAGTTTTACCGGGTTCAACATCGGGAATTATCTTGAAAAACTTGTTTGTGCAGTAATTTGGTTTGGAAGCCATAACACGGTCAAATATTTGGAGGGCATCCTCCAGGTCCTCGTTTTTTACGTAGGATACATTTGCAATGACCTTACCCTTTTGAGTTTCAAGGTTAAAATCAACGTTGTATATGAGGTTCCATGCTTTTGAAAGCAGAAACTTCACCTTTGCATCGGTTTCAGAGTATGATGTTTTTAGTAGAGGTTTAGGTGATGTTATGCTTTTCATTTCGCTGAATTCTGCCGTATTTTCTGCAAGTTTAATGTCAACATCAAATCCTGCTTCATTTGCAGCGCATAATGGGGATATTCCTCCTATAACTGCTATACCTACCATATTATCGTCTACAGGAATTCCGAGTACTGATTCTCCGTCATCACCAATCTTGAGTAGCCCGAATATTCCTATTTTCTCAAGATCCTTGAATATTTCCATGGCCTGAGTCTTTGCACTTGCAGGGATGATCCTGAAGTTTGCAGGGATGAGCCCGTTTCCTTCATCAATAACCTGGAGTACAGATGTCATTTCACGGTCTGTAAATGCTTCAAGTGGTGTCATTGATGTCTTTTTGTAGGCTATGAGTTCTGTGAACCTTACAGGCACATGGTCTTCAACTTTAACAACTCCTCCATACTGGGGGATAACTGGTATTCCTTGATTCAGGAGCATCCCATCTATTGTTGTTCCGCAGACTGTTTCAACCTTTATTTTGTTGTTTCCGTCTTTGATGGGATATGTATTCGTGTAGGGGCTCACAGCGATCCCCATTTTGAAGACTTTCTCTATAATATCCATTACCTTTTTACTGTAGGTGAAGGTGGAGTTGTTCACAACAACAGCCCCTTTGCCTTTTGAAGGGTCAAGTGTTGTTTGATATATCATATCTTCAAATTTGGAGAAAATAAAGTCGACTTGATCGTAAATTAAGCCTTTTTCCAGTTCGTTAAGTCCTTTTTCGGTTATCTGGCGCCCTGCATATCCTATACGTTCTGTGAATCCCTTTTCATCCAGGATACGCATGTGATATCTCACAGCCCTCTCCCCAAGGTTGTATCCTTTCTTTTTCAGTTCTTCTGCAATGGTTTTGGCGCCTAGAACCCCTTCCTTATCCGCCAGGATCCTAAGGATTTCCATCATTTTACGATCGGTATCTTGTGGCATTTATTCACCGTTATCCGTTATAAGTTGGTTAAAGTTAATTAATTGTTAATTTTATAATTGTTTATCTTTTAACTCTTTTATTTTGGTTATTTTAAATACCTTTTTAATACACAGATAAATTTTGATAAACAATTAATACAGAACAAAATAAAAAAAGAAAAGTTTTGGAGATTAAATCTCCAGATATCTGTCTAATTCGTATGGGAATACTTGTATTCTGTAGTCGTCCCATTCAGCACGTTTAAGGGCCATGAACTGCTCGTATACATGGTCGCCTAAGGATGCTTTAACAATTTCATCATCTTCAAGAGCGTGGTATGCTTCCCATAGACTGGATGGTAAAACATCTATTCCATGTTTAGCAAGTCCTTCAGCGTCTAATTCGAAGACGTCAAGTTCTGTTGCTTCACCAGGGTCTATTTTGTTTTCGATACCGTCCATTCCTGCTTCTAATAATGCTGCAAATGCAAGGTAGGGGTTGCATGATGGGTCTGGGCATCTGAATTCCACTCTTGTACCGTTACCTCTGCTTGCTGGGATCCTGACAAGTGTTGACCTGTTTTTAAGACCGTAAGCTATGTAACATGGTGCTTCGTATCCTGGGACAAGCCTTTTGTAAGAGTTGACTGTAGGTGCAACAATTGCTGAAAGTGCTTTTGAGTGTTTTAATAAACCGCCTATGAAGTACCTTGCTTCTTGGGAAAGTTCGTCTTTACCATTAGGGTCGTAAAAAGCGTTTTTACCGTCTTTAAAAAGGCTTTGGTGGCAGTGCATTCCACTTCCGTTAACACCGAAGAATGGTTTTGGCATGAAGGTTACCATGTAACCCATGTTATCAACGATAGCTTTTGTGGCCTGTTTGAAGGTTATAACAGCGTCTGCTGTTTTTAACGCGTCGTCGAATTTGAAGTCTATCTCGTGCTGGCCTGGACCAACCTCGTGATGGCTCACTTCCACATCAAAGTTGAGTTCTTCGAGCCCTAAGACAAGTTCCCTTCTGACGTCTGTTCCCTGGTCAACTGGTTCAACATCGAAGTAAATTCCTTCATCGTGTGGTACAATGTTTCCAGATTCGTCTTCTCCTACTATGAAGAATTCTGGTTCTGGGCCTACGTTGAACTCGTATCCTTTTTCCTCTGCTTTTGCGAGTGCTTTTTTAAGTATGTACCGTGGGTCTCCCTCAAATGGGGTCATGTCAGGCCAGTAAATGTCGCAGATGAACCTGCAAACACCCTTTTCCTCTGGTCTCCATGGTAAAGTTGAGAATGTGTCAGGATCCGGTTTTATTATTAAATCACTTTCGTTGATGTCAACGAATCCTTCTATTGAGGAACCGTCAAATAATAAACCTTCTTTTAGTATATCCTCAATATCTTCTGGTTTTGCCAGGGGGACTGCCATATTCTTTGGAGTTCCGTGTATGTCCACAAATTGTAGCCTTACAAACTTTATGCCACATGAATCGATCTTTTTAACAATATTTCCTATTTTATCTTGCAAATTAATTACCTCCATGAAATCCATGAACTTTATACCGGAAAGAAGTTTCCTTTTAATGCTATATAAATGTTTGGAAACATTCTCTTTCCACAAAAAGACCATCAAAGCAGCGCTTGATACAGATTTTTTTAGGTCATGGTCATTTTTTTATAGTATACTCAAATATAATATGATAAATCTACTTTATTGTTTCATTCAAACTAATTTCAACTAAATTATCAATAAATAAAGTTAAAAGGATTTTATTAATAATTTAAAATATTTATTCTTTAAATATTACCTTCAAATCAAAATTTAAACATGAAAAATGGGTCTTTTTTAAGAAGGTCGAACATTAAAACATCTGGGGCAGTTATGATATTTTCTCGGCCTGTAAGAATTTTAACAACTTCAAAGGCCTGCAGGCATCCTATAATATTTGGAACGGGCCCTATAACTGGCGGAACTTCTTTGTTAAGTTTTTGAACCTTTGATATGATTTCTGGAGTTAAATCTTTTCCAGCAGAGGGTAACTTAAAGGTTTCTTCATAAGAAGGTGTTTCAGGGGTCAATGTTGTTATCTGACCCATTGTGCCATGGATTGCACCGTGAACAAAGGGTATTCCAAGTTTAACAGCACATCGACTTGTTAAAATTCTTGATATGATGTTGTCAAGGGCGTCCACAATCACATCGCTGCCTTCAAGAATTTTTTGAACGTTGTTTTCGTTCAACTCCGTGTTAAAAGCTTCCACCTCTGTGAAAGGAGTTATTGAACTTATGATTTCCTTTGTGACCTCGGTTTTTGGCCTTCCGATACTTTCAGTGCTGCTCATGAGCTGTCTGTTGATGTTTGAAAGGTCGAAGGAATCTTTATCCACAATTCGAAGGTTTCCAACACCCATTCTTGCAAGCATCTCTATAACAGCCCCGCCGATGCCTCCACACCCTATAACTGTTATTTTTGAGTCTTTAAGTTTTAGTTGTTCTTTTTTGTTTAAAATTCCCTTCTGCCTATCTATTATTTCCCAGTAATTCTCTTCAGGATACTTATTAAGCATAAAAACACTCTTCTTTTAATTTTTAAAATATTATATAATTATTATTCGTATTCTGATTAATTTCTTTACTATATTCTATAATTCTTGTTTGATTGGGAATACTAGAATAGTTTTGGTAACAAGATTTATATCAAATATCGATATATCTTAATTTAGTATATCAAATATTGATATAGTATTATATATGGAGGTTCAGTTGTGAGGAGATTGTTCAGCGGGATAAAAGCTTACTTATCTGACTGGAGAAACTGGCTTATGCACACTCTTGTTGGGATATTAATCATTGTTATAGCACTTTTTGCACCTGTAAGTGTGTATCTACGCCTTGCTTTTGTTGTTTTGGTTGTGGGATTCAACGTGTGGAGGAGGAAGTACGCACCAGATATTTTCAGCAGACTTTTAAAAAAGATGTATATGAAATAATGTTTTGTGAAATGAGTTAAGGAATTTAAAATGAAATCCTGTAAATGGAGTTTTTATTAATTGAAGTGGATGGTGGAAAAGATCAACCCCTCCTCAAATCCATTTCCGGACCTACCATGCAATAAAAATCGTTTTTTAAGTTGAAACTGTTGTAAGCTGGGCAATCCTTACACATACAAGTATCCACATTAACTTTGCAGCTGCTTTTACCTAAAATACAGAAAAGTCCTTCATTTGAGTCTTTCATACACTCAGAATAACTTGTACATTTCTTGCACACACATACCCTCTTTTTTTCCATTTCAATTAGGTTATCCCTTTGTTCTTGAGGCATTTTAGACATCTGGTCAAGTGCTTCTTCCAGTTTATCCATAAAATCACTCCTTATTATTAAGCTTGTTTAAGTTAACGTTGGAATATAAAATTACTGATCTGGAAATCTGAAGTCTGGTTTCCAATGTTAGAGTAGTATATGTTCAGACCGTTTGGAAGACTGATGGAACTAACTCCTAATCTATCCTTCACTTCCTGGTAGAAACTTGATTGATCATTCATTATCCACACGATTTTGGTGGCTGAGTTGAGAGGTATGTCCAGAACTGGGGCTTGTGAGATGTTATAGCTATGATTTTTACCATGCCATGAAGAAACTTGACCGGTGATCCCTGTGTTTTCCTGGTCGCAGAGGTAATAAACATCGTAGCCTGGCAGGTAGTACATGGCCTTTCTCCAGTTGAAACCCTCATCTTCGCGGGTGATGTCCCTTATAACAACTATGGTACTACGGGGGTCTGAATTTGAAATGTTTAATATGTCATTAATGTGTAGTTGGGTGTTTGCATCGTTGGCGTTGATCTTTGCGTTGTTATAAAATAGGCCTACATCTAGGCCAAAGGAAACATCCTGTGATACTCCCATTTTTTCCATAGGTGTTTCCCAGATCTGACCCTCGTGAATATCGTAGGGATACAAGAAGCATATGGAGCTTAATACGGCGTATAACACTAACAAAGAAATTATGGTTTGCTTATATGAAATTTTTGGGAATTTAAAACTTAAATCATGAGATAAACGGTTTAATATATAGCTCAGGATGATTATAACTGCAGGCAAATAGTTTAACAGGTATCCTGGTTTTACCACGTAGATAACTAAGTAGAATAATGAGGCGGGTCCGATCCACAACAAGAAAAAGATTGTTAACGGATTTTTAAGGTAAACCCTGAATTTGGACTTCAAACCTTTTCGATGACATACCAGAAACAGTGCAGTTATTAAAATTCCCAGGAAAGTTAATCCCAAAGCAGACCATATTATGAAGGCTCCTGAATTTAAAATCTGCTGGGATATACTGGCACCGAAGACAATGGAGGTTTGTGTTGCAGCTTTGGATGTGGTTTTTAGAAGTGCGAAGTACTCTTTATAACCTCCTGTTAACAAAATGGTTGGAACAAGCCATAATGATATACTCATAATGAATACAAATAGACCTTTGATTATTTTGGTGTAGGAAGGCCTTGCGTACCATACGCAGAATATCCACAGTGGAAACATGAATTCTACAATGTCTATTCTGAAACCACCGGCTAAACCAAGTACAAATGCAGAGATGTAAATGAATTTTTCATTTCCTTTAAGAAGCTTGTAGGAAGAGTAAGCTATTAACACACCAAAAAATGCTTCAAAAATGTATATGCTGGCAATTTCTCCGTAGAACCATATCAATGGATTGAATATCATGAGTATGGCAGCCGTAATAGCCACATTTTTGGAGAAGATCTCTCTTACCATGAAGTAAACAAGAACAACGGTAAAGATACTGAAGGTTATTGATAAAACTATCATGCTGGTGTTGGGATCGTTAAATATATAGTTAACGGCTTTTCCAAAGGCAACGTAAAGAATGTAACCCGGTGGATGGGGCTGTTGTTGTAATGTATTGTATTTTTCAAATGCCAAAGCATAGTTCACAGAATCCCATTCATAGAGGGCTTTACTCATGAAGGGGACTCTCGTGATAATTACAAGCAGGCCTAAAATCAGGGGGATTAAAAGATTCTGTTTGAAGCTGGTTTTGGATTTGAAATAGTTAAATGGGTTTAACATTCATGAACTCCTGAAAATTTCTAAAAAAAAATGGTTGGTAAGCTAACACGATTAGAGACGGCTCACTGAAGTTAATACCTGGTTAAAATGGTATTTAATTAAATATATTAAATAATAATTAAGATGGGACTGAAAGAGTCATAGACCAAAGTCCAGACACCCATCAAAACCTATTCTCATGTCCCTCCGAGGACAACATTCAATCTCATTGAAATGTTTAATAAGTGTTTTCCCAAATCTCCCCCAATTTTCACCTTAATTGCTGTTTATAAAGGAATTAACCTGATATTTTGGACTAAACATAATTTTAAAAATAGTATTATTCTTTGTTATCAATTAAGAACTAAAATCCCTACAATTTTTAATTTTAATTGATATTTAAAGTTTATAATTGATATTTAAACTGTTATAAATGGTTTTTTATAGAAATAAAATTCTTAAAGGGCTTAAAAAAATTTAATTTAAACATTGAAATGGCTTACTTAAATAAGATAAAAGATATTTTTAGGTAGCTCATGAAAGGATAGGAATTGGTTATTGGTTAGGAATTGGTTATTGGTTAGGAATTGTATAAGAACGAAAGAAAAATTAGATAAGAATTAAAAAAAGAATTGGAATATCCCAAAGGATTAATTTCAGATAAATGTTTTAAAAATAAAGCTTTAAATCACCCCTGAATAATTTAGAACAAATATTTATGTCTATTTAATAAGGATCCCACTCCTTTACTTCGGTAAATTTAGGAAATTCCCCATATTCATATTTTTCAAACATATGTCCCCATTCAGTTTTTTTGAACTCATCTATATTCTTTTTACCAGTTCTAGGGTACCAGAGTTTGTCATGATAAAATTCTGAAGCGAATATGAATGTTTTGAAGATGGGGGAGTTGAATAATAGGTGGTGCAGCCATTTGATATTCATGGTTTTCTTCCTGATTCTCTGATCCCATTTAATAACAGGACTCTTATTTACATGGAATCCAAAGTTAAGATCCTTCAACTCTCCTTTATCCATACCAACAACTTCGATCTGATCCACATCTCCCATTCCAAGCCCCCTATCATGGGCCATTTTGATGTAATCTATTTTTAGCGGGTCAAATCCCATAATTTTAGCCGCTAATGCATCTATTGCAACCGGGTCTGAACTGGCCAGTATCACATTTCCTATAAATGGGTCCATGGTACGTGGACCTGCGCCATTTCCACAGACGCATCCATCCATAACTGTAAAGATACCGGGATGAATCTCTTTTTGAATTGCCAGAAGATCAACCAGCACTTCATGGATCTTTTTATGGGCGTGGTGTCTGTATTTGGGTATTAAACCTCCGAAGGCGTTCTTCATGGATCCTGTGGTTGTGGTGTGGCCATGGGTTTTCATAGTTGGAAGATGGATGATGTTGTTGCCATAAAACATCTTTGGAACCAGAACCTCGCCGAATATTTCCTCCATCACCATCATTTCAGATTTTGGATGATGAACAGTCCATTCTACATTAGTTAAAGGCTGAAAATCTGTCTGATATTTTTCAAGGAGGGGAAGCCACTTGTTTAAATATGCTCCTTTCCATGGATGAGTTACAACGGTCTGATTTTCCACAGCTGTGACATTCTGGAATTCATCTTCTTTTAAGGTTTTTAAAACACCTTCCAGTTGCCAAGGGGGAGTGGAACAGGCTGGATAAAAAAGGGTCCATGAAAGGTTTAGTTTGAGAATGGTTTCATTTTCATGGGAAATGGTTTTATTGTATTGAGCCATGTGCATTAATTCCTGGTAATCTTGTACCAGTGTTTCAGGTGATGTTTTTAAAATGGATACTGTTGACATTAATTTGCCTCCTAAAGCATTTTTTACTTACTATTTTCTTAAATATTTTCTTAAATTTATTTTTTAAATGATTTGGGTTATTAAAATGATTCATTTAGTATGATTCGTTACTTTTTATTTATTTTTGATTTTCCCAGCAGATAAACTGCAAGACCCAGGAGGGTTCCATACCATAAGGTGGCGAAACGTACTATAATAGCTACACCAACAGCTATGGTGGCGGTTAGTCCAAAAAATTGCAGCAATCCTGATAATGTGGCTTCAGCAACACCTAAACCTCCGGGGATCATACTAAGAGCCCCTGCCAGGGAAGCAAAGCTAAATGTGAAGGTGGACACTAATATGCTGAGGTGCTGGCCAAAGGCGTAGATGGCCATGAAAAGGGCCAAACATTCCATAAACCATGCCATTAAACCTAAAATGGTGGTTATTATGAGATTTTTAGGTGTTAATGTTTTCTGGAATGTTTCGTGCATACTTCGAACATCTTTGGAGTATTTTCCTGCTCTCCCCTCCAGAATACTGATTAACTTGTCTGAAATTCTTGGAGATCTAATTGCCAGGACAAACACGGCAAATAAGAGGAGGATCACCAAGATGACGTAGGCTCCCTGTTTGTAGTAGATTATACCCAGTAGGGAAAGGAACACCAGGGCCAATATATCAATTAAACGGTCACTTATAACCACAGGAACTGTTTTACTGAGACTTTCACCATTTATTTCTTTTATAAGCCATCCTTTCCATATTTCACCTGCTTTGGCCGGGGTTATGGTCATGCAAAGTCCACTGAAATACACGAAGAGGTTGTCACTGAGTTTTAAATTGATACCAACCTGTTTGAGGAAGAAATCCCAGCGGATAAACCGTATGAAGTAGCCCAGAGTGGTCAAAGCCAATAATAAAATGAGGAAAATCCAGTTAAAACTTTCCATGGCAGATAAAAGTTTATCAAAATCGGCGTACACTCCGAGAATCAGGTAAACTACCACTGCAAAGACGAGTATTAACCAGAACTTGTTTTTTTCCATGTTTTCAGCACCTTGGTGAGTCCTAAGTTAATGAAGGAAGATTTTTGACCAAAAATTGTGAAATCCCCCTCTTTGAATGCATCTGCCGGATCCTCTGACCCGGTATCAATGCCGGCGTTCCCAATTTCATGGGCAAAATGGGCATCGCTCCCAGCTATAACATTTAATCCATGTTTTTTTGCATATTCTTTGGCTTTTTCATTGTACTTGCTGAGAAAACAGCGAGAATTGAATATTTCTACGTAATCGATCAATCCTGCATCATCCTCTGTGGGTTTAAGTCCATTTCCACGAAGTTCATCAAAGGGGTGTGGCAGTACAACAAGGCCGTTTTGTTCCTTTATTTTGTCAATTACCGCTGAAAATTTATGTGAAAGGATATCTTCCGATAGGAAAAGACCTATCACCTCACCACGTTCTGTACTTATTTCAGAGCCAACTATAACCTTGAAATTTTTTCTTTCAAATTTTTTAGTTTCTAACCCTCCTTTAATTGTGTTGTGATCTGTTACCGCTATTCCAGATAGGCCTTTTTTGACAGCTGTTTTGACCATGGTTTCAGGTTCCATCCAACTGTCTGGGGAGTATTTAGAGTGTGTGTGGAAGTCATATTTCATGTAAACATCTCTTTTTTTTGATTGAGTTAATTTAGAATGATTTAATTTTCTTATTTGAATTGGATTTTCTATTTCAATCTCATTTTCATATTAAAACTGTCAGTTTATTAAAATAAAGAACTCCAATCACTAAGAAAGCCCACAATGCCATGCTTAGCACCATTCCCTTATCTTTAAACAACATTTCAGGATCTCCGCCCATTTCTTTGGCATTGATAAGGTATAAATAACGGAATATACCGTAGAATGCCAGGGGTATGGTTAGCATGATGTAGAGACTCTTTGAAAAAAAGGTGTAGATGGAGTAAGACATGATCAATGAAGCAGTGGTGATGTTCATCATTTGATCCAGCATATCCGTGGAGTAACCATCCAGTATGTTCCTGTGACTTGTTGCTTTATCCTTGAGTAAAATCAGCTCATGTCTCCGTTTTCCCAGAGCCAGGAATAAAGCTAGAAGAAATGTAGCGATTATAAGCCATGGAGACACGAAAACACCAATAGCCACGCATCCTGCAACAGCTCTGAGTACAAAACCTGTGGAAATGACTAGGATGTCCACTATACTGATCTTTTTTAGGAACAATGAGTAGATCAGGATCAGGCTGAAGAAGCCGAGTGAAACTATAAATAAGGATATGTTCACCAGGTAAGCCAATCCCAAGGCTGTTATGATGAAAATTGTTGAGAAAAACAGTGCATGGGATGCTTTTAACCTTCCAGATGCTAAGGGACGCTTACATTTTTTGGGATGATTTCGATCCTTATCAATGTCCAAATAATCATTGATAATGTACATGCTTCCCGAAAGCAAGCAGAATACTATAAATGCAGAAATAACATTTATCCATAAGTTAAAATTCAGAAGATTCAGTGAAAATACGATCCCAATGAATATAATTAGGTTTTTGTACCACTGTTTGGGTCGCATTGATATTAGGATATCTTTAAACATTTGATCACCTATTTAATTTTTAACGCTCTCGCTCTTTGTAAATTAAAATGATTCTTAGCGGAGGTTTTATCATCAAATAGGTAATAGTGAGATATAGCAAATGTATTTCAATAGACCATTATAAGTGTTTTGGTTACTGTAATTGCTTTAACTTAATACTCTAAAACTAAGATGAAATTTTTTGCACTGGTTTCTTATGAGTATTTCAAGATATGATCCCTGTTTTTCCTGTTAAATTTATGAAGAATTGTACATACCTCAATTAACACATAAACTTATTCATAAACTTATTTTTATACGACTTCATGATTTAGTCTAATCTCTAAGCACCTAAAAAAAAGTAATTTAAAATCTAGGACAATTAAATTTTGGGGATAATTCCTGAGAGTTAGCTCCTAAAAAAAAGTAATTTTAAAAAGAATGGGGAATATGGAGATATTATTGAGTTAAACGCGTTCATAGGTGGTGGTACGCTCTACGGGTATACGTCCTATGGCTTCTACTGTTTCAACCATTTTTTCACGGGGCATGTATTCTCCGTAGGATGCCCCTGCAGCTATGGATATCTTGTCCTCCATCATGGTACCGCCCAGATCATTGGCTCCGCAACAGAGGGCTATCTGTGATGTTCTGATTCCCAGTTTTACCCAGGAAACCTGGATGTTGGGCATGTCCCTACCGAGGATCACCCTTGCAAGGGCATGCATCTTCAGATCTTCCATTCCACTTGCACCCTCTGATACTTGGCCCAACTCGTTGTTCTGGTTTAGGAAGGTCATTGGAACTAGTTCTGTGAATCCCTGAGTTTCACGCTGTATATCTCGCAGTATCAACATATGGTCGATACGGTCCTCCCAGGTTTCTACACTACCGTACATAATGGTGGACGTGGTTGGGATGCCTAGACTGTGAGCTTCTTTGATTATATTCACCCATTCCTCTGTTGAAACTTTTTTAGGGCATATCTTTTCCCTAACAGAATCCACAAGGATCTCTGCAGACGCTCCTGTCATGGTGTCCATTCCTGCCTTTTTAAGAGCCTTCAGTGCCTCTATTGTGGTCATTTCTGAGGATTTTGCAGTTTGATAAATTTCCACGGGGGACAATGCATGAAGGCAGATATCAAATTTTGATTTGATGGCACTGATAAGGTCACAGTAATAGTCAACTGTCATGTGGGGCATGATACCACCGAATAAACATATTTCAGTAGCCCCTACTTCTTTTGCTTCGTTGATACTTTGTAATATCTCGTCAGTTGTCATTTCATATCCGATATGGTCCCTAAAAGAGCAAAAGGTACATCCGATCATGCAGTGATCCGTGATATCAATTGCCTTGTTGGCAACAAAGGTAACTTCATCACCTACAATCTCTCGACGCAGTCTGTCAGCAACATCAAATAACTCGAATGGATTTGAATCCACCAGCTTTAAAGCATCTTCTTTTGTGATTTCTCCATTGAGTGAGCGTGTATATATGTCTTCCATAGTTGAAACCTCCATTTTTCAGGGTATCTCCATACTTTTAAACAACTGTAAGTTGGAAAAACTACAAGTTGGAAAAGGCCAATTTTCCATTAAATTTTCATGAAATTAATAGAAATTAAGGTATTGGTTTGGGATCTATTAATATGGTTCATAATCATCCCTTACTATTTTTTAAACTTTCCCATCATAAAAAAACCAATTTTTTTCATAATTGATTTATCCGGAGATCATAAATTGGATCACTTAAAGTACGTCGTAAAAAACGGGATTTCATAAAGATAAAATTGGTTTTTAATTATAGTTTTTAAAAAACATCTTCTAAAAGGATTTTTTACTCAAAAGAGTTCAAAAACTAGTTATATTTACATTTAAACTGAGTTATTACAAAAAAAAGATGGTTATGGTCACTTTTTATAAAAATATGAAAATTAAAGAGTCCTGAAAACTGAAAGAGGCCTTCAAGTTATTGTGAAGTGCCGGGGGCGGGATTCGAACCCGCGGCCTCACGGTATCCCAGGAAAAAGTCAGAGCACTGCTTAAATACCCTATGAGCCGTGCGCTCTAACCAACTGAGCCACCCCGGCGTGGCTTATAAGCTGTTAGATTTCATCTAACTTATACTTTTCTATCAACAACGTAGCTTAAAAATGTTTTTATGATGTTTTTACCTATTTTCTATTATTTAGACAGAATATTACGGTAAATATTCAACTTTACAAAATCATTATTAAAGCTTTATAAAATTAGAGATGAATTGTTATTAAACAAATTAAACAAATTTTCAATTGTTATAACTACTTAATTAGGTTAATTTAAAATTCAAGTGCAGAAATGGTGATAGTATGAATGAACATGTGTTTGGGGCATTTGGAACAATAATTGGGTTATGTTATCCATTTGTATATTGCCATGTTGATTTTTATAAAAAAACATAAAAATTTAGATTAAATTTTTAGGAAATCCAATTAATCGTCCAGATCTGCGAGGGCGCGAATGAGGGAACTCTGGGTTATGAGACCTACCAGTTTCCCATCTTCAACAACAGGGATCCTCTGGTAACCTTTATCTGCCATTATTCTTGTTATATCCTTTATTTGGGTTTCCCTATTAACTACCATGAGGTCCTTACTCATTAAATCGTTCACCTTAAGTCCAAGGGCCTCGCCACCGGCAAGGAGAATGTCTCGATGGGTTATGATACCTAAAAGTCTTTTTTTATCAACAACTGGCAATCCCCCCACGTTGCAGCGCATCATTTTGAGTTTTGCAGCTGCTACAAGGTCTGTGGGTGTGGTTACATGCACTTCGCTGATCATGATGTCCTTGGCGTGTAGGTTCTTTATCATGGAACTATTTTTGTTGATTTGATCTATTTAAATAATTTGAAAGATCAAAACCCCATGTTGATCAAAAGGATATTAAATTAGAGGATACCAAGATCATTAAAATCAGATTATATCAAAAGATTCAAACATGCTGAAGGTTTAAAGTAAATCCAACTAAATGCAAATCAAAAATTTAATCTATTTTTTTTGAATTGGGGGTAGCTTGAAAATTCCTTTGTAAATACCTAAAACGGGTTTTTTAGGCAAATACCATCTAAAAGTTACATTAAATGAGTTTTTTGGTGCGGGTAACCAATTAGATTCTTTTCCAGTTTGAGGGGTGGTGCTTTGCAGGTATATATCAATAGATTCATCTTCATTGTATTTTAAGCCGGGGACCTGTGATCCCACTTGATAACGGTTGATAGAGTTGGGTACGAACATCATATCAGCGTTGTAAAGGGTAAGAGACCAGAAAGCGTCATGTTGAGAGTAAATAGTTTTGGGTAACTTCAAAATGTATTTGTTAGTTCCTTTGAGTGGATTACCATCACTATCTTCGAATGCAGTTACATAGACAACTTCATCTTTTGGCAGGGCCCCAATGGCTCTTGTGGCGTAAACTGCCCGATCTAAATACTTTAAGCCGTAATTTCCCATTTCTTTCGGGGGAATTGTCCAACCATTGAGGATAGTGGGGGCATGATAAGTGGCTGACTCAATGATCTTGGATCCAGTGTCTACAGCTCTCAAAAGACCTTTATGCACTGCAGAACCAAACTCGTCACGATCAAACTTCATGCCAGGACTGATTCCAATCTGGCTGAAAAGAGCCATCAAACCCTCTTGTTTTTGATCCAGAGGAGGAGGATTCTCATTTATGATTCCGTTCAGCAGCTCGAAGAAGTGGAGTGGATCGTTGCTGAAGTCTGGATCCATCTGGTCTTTGGGGTTTCCGTACCTTGAAGGCGGAGTGTAGTTGGGATTTCCCCACTGAGACAGTGGAGTGAGAAGGATTCCTTTCTGAAGAGCTTCCAGAGGTTTGACATTTTCATCGCGAATGTTTTTAGGCGCAATACGCTGTAACAACCAGATCCAGGGTGTTGGGGCCACAAAACTTCCGTTAAGGCATGAGGGTAGATCTCCCTGCCATTTAGGACCAGTGATGGCGAAATTACCTCCCTTCTGGCCGATTGTGTTTGTCCCAAATATCTTGAAAGTGTTCTGATAAAAATCAATCAGAGCCACAGAATAATATATGGATGGGTTCATGTCAGGTATGGACAGGATCAGGGGTTCATTGCCGACAAAGGCCCAGGCTCGGGCATAGAGTGTATTGTTATTGGGCATTGCATTGTATGTATTGTCCACATTTCCAAGCTCATTTAATCCAAAAAAAACACCGGCCGGTGCTACTAAATTTTTATTATCTCCGTAAAGTTCAGTAAAACGAGTAGAATATGAAATATAAGGGCCAATCCCCCATATGTATGCCTGGGTGCCTATTGTGTAGGCATTTTCTTCGACACATTTTTCAAGGAGGACATTAGAATCTGATTCTTGATTTTTAGCTATATTCCTAGCCATAATACTTCCCACCTACACAAACCTAGTTTCATAAAATCTCAAAACCAAAAACGAACCATATGGTGGAAATTTATGATGAAAATTTAAATAATCAACTTTTCATAGCTACTTACATAATATGTATGAACACTTATTTATTAATTTTCCAGAACAAAAAAATAATAATTTTTAGTAAATATTAATTCATTATTTTGATTTGTATAATTCTATTTGGCTCTATTTATTATATTTAATCTTAAAATTGCTTATAATAATAAATAACTAATTTAAAATAATTTAAACTGGGATTAAGTTATAATCATTTCATGAAATTCTAAAAGAAAACTTATCCATTTTATAAATTTAATTTTTTTATTGAAGCCAATAATTTTTGAAAAAATCTTGCATGAATCATTTTTTAGTAGTAAAAAGGTATAAATTAAATCATGTTTTGGGGTTTATGCAGTTATTTTTTAGTAAACGTTGAATTTATGTGATTCTTTGATTTCTTGCGTAAAGATAAGATTGTGGACATTAAACTTAAAATTTAAGGAAACTACAATTAAATAGGATACAATTTGGAAGGTTTTAAACCAACATGCCAGACGAACCAAATAAAAGGACCCAGAATGAGAAAATAGATCAAAGTGCCAATAATAATTTGCCTGCTCTGGATCTGCCCAAGGACTGGGATTACGTCTCATCTGAGGGTATAGGGCCATTTGTCACCAAGGCAACCTTCAAACATCCGAAAGGTTATTTTATCACATGGAAATCACGATATAATCGTAAACATAACCCTTTACTTGAAAAAAGTCATGGATCGACATGGTGGGCGCCCGGTGCTGTGGGATGGTGGATTGGCGTGTTATTTGCTATGGGCGCGACCAGTTTTGCGCTGGGATCTGCACCTAACTACGCTACATGGGTTGGGAATAGATTAAATGGGTTGACTTTTTTTGCAGGGTCATTGTTTTTTACCACAGCAGCGTTTCTCCAATATTTTGAAGCTGTAAACGCTATTAGGAGCCCTAAAGGCTTTAAAATAATGGAAAGGCTAAAACTAATGACATGGGAGCCGAAGCGTATTGATTGGTGGTCAACTGTTGTGCAGTTTGTTGGCACCCTACTTTTTAACGTTAACACGTTTGAAGCCCTGCGAACGAACCTTTTAACCGCGCAAGCAAACCATTTAGTGTGGGCTCCGGATATGCTTGGTTCTGGATGTTTCCTGATTGCTAGCTCGCTTGCATGGTTTGAGGTTGTTCACTCTGTCTGGTCCTGGAAACCTCAAAATATCTCATGGTGGGTTGTGGCCCTGAATATGATTGGTTCTATTGGATTTGGCATTTCAGCAATTTCTGCCTATACATTACCTGCTACAGGCCAGTTTATCAATGTTGCACTGGTAAATATTGGTACTTTTGTTGGGGCGGTCTGTTTCTTTGTTGGGGCGATGCTGCTCCTTCCTGAACGTACCCAGACAAATGAACTTAAAAACTCTGAAAAAGATGATTCTATCATGGATTCATAATTTTATTCCATCAGAGTATTCATAATCTTTGAATTCACTTCGTTGCAAAAACATTTAAAAAAATTTTAAGGTGGATAGAAACCATGGGATTAAAAAATTCAGTAAAGGAAAATAAATTCAGTAAAAAAAATTGAAGAAGGATTCTAGGGATTTAATACGGAAAAAGAATTAATACAGCAAAGAAGGATTTTCACCAGTTTCAAAACCTTCCTTTTCGGTATCTTCTTCCTCTAACGTGTGATAAGCCTCTATTAAATCGTCTAAAAGCATGTCTACCATTTCTCTGCCGAAGTTTTCTTTGATAACCATCCTCATAACAGCTACGTCCTCTGCATTCTTTGGAAGAGTGTATGCAGGTATTATCCAACCTTTCTGCCGCAGTTTTTCTGAAAGATGGAAGACTGTGAAGTCTGAATTCTTTAAGCTCATGGTGACCAATGGAAACATGATATCTTTGTTGATCACATCAAATTTACCCGATTCTTCAAGTTTTCTGGCAAGATACTTGCTGTTATCAATCATATTTTCCATAATTTCCCTGTAACCACTTTTTCCAAGTCTTATGAAGTTGTAATATTGAGCAATTATGGTGCTACTTCCCTTTGAGAAGTTAAGGGAATAATTTGGCATTAAACCACCAAGGTAGTTTACTTTAAAGATTAACTCTTCAGGAAGGTCTTTTTTGTCTCTGAAAATCAACCAACCAACTCCTGGGTAAACAAGCCCGTATTTGTGGCCGGATACATTGATGGATTTTACCTGTTGGAGTTTGAAATCCCATTCAAGATCTGGATACAGGAAGGGGGCTACAAATCCCCCGCTGGCTCCATCAACATGTATTGGTATGTCCCAGCCCTTTTCTTTTTTGATATCAATTAAAAGCTGGTTAATCTCGTTTATGGGATCCATCTGTCCTGTAAATGTTGTCCCTAAAACAGCACCAACGCAGATGGTGTTTTCATCAATTTCTTCTGCAACCTGATCCACGGTTACAGTGTAAGTATCCCTTTCTAGTGGTATTAATTTCAATTCCACATCGAAGTAAAGGGCAAACTTCTCCCAGACAGTGTGCACATCCGCACCCATCACAATGTTGGGTTTGCCAAATGGCTTTCCTTCCGCTTGTCTGCGTTTTTTCCAGGTCCATTTATGGGCCAGAAGTCCCAGCATAATGGCTTCTGATGAACCTATGGTGCCTGTTCCAACTGAATGACATTCCTTTGGAGCATTAAACAGCCTTGCAAGCATGTTAATCACTCTTTCATGTATTTTTTCGGTTTGAGGGTATTCATCGTTGTCAACAAAGTTTTTATCGATGCTTTCCATTATCAATTTGTCTGCTTCAGGTTCCATCCATGTGGTTACAAAACTGGCCAGATTCAAAGCAGGATTGCCATCCAAATTCAGTTCATCATGTATCAATTGGTATGCTGCACGTGCAGGCATACCATCTTCGGGCATCACATATTTTGGGACACTTTCAGCAAAATATCTGCTTCCGTAGGTGGTGGTTAATTCCTTTTCAGATCTCTTCATCTTATCCAAATTTTTCTTTCCAGATAACGTTTCAACCCCTCCATCAAATCATTTACCAATTTTTTATGGAATTCTAATTTAAGAATTTCCCTTAAGAATTTCCATTTATTTTAGACTTCATAATTTTTATCTTATCTGTTCTAAACATTTGTTTTAAACTTATTTAACCTCTTTTATGAATTAATTACAAAATGTCAATGAATTGTGTAAATTATGGAGGTATAAAGCCCTTATTGGGCTTTGGGGGCCTTAAAAATAGGGATAATATAAATCCTAGCAACATAACTATTGAGACGCTATCAAAAGCGCTTTTCATGGCGGAGCTTAGGGTGGAATTTACAACGATGTAAGCAGTTGATTTTTCATTTTCCTTCAAACCAGGAATATCTACTGTTTTCATCTTTTCTACCCATGTCATTAAGTTCTGCTGAACTTCTTGTTTGGAGTATTCATTGGGAAAATTCTGTTGTACTGCAGTGGATAAACCGCTGAATGTTCCAAGCAGGAGTACAACACCTATAAGGGCTGTTCCAATGGATGATCCTAGATTAGCTCCTGTTGTCATCACACCAGATGCATCGGCCTGTTTATCTGCTCCTGCAGAAGATAATATTAAATTTGCAGTGGGCGGAATTGATAGTCCCAATCCAACCCCAATCAGAAATGTTCCAGGTATAAGATCTGTAATCTGTGTGTTCAGGTTGAACTGGTAGCGGAGCAACAGGCTGCCTGCCATACCTACTAAAAATCCCATAGAGATCATACGGCGAGGTGAAATATAGGATGATATTTTGGAAGAAGCTATGGAAAATATTAATAGACCAACAGTTAAAGGTAGAAGAACCAGACCTGTTGTGAATGCATCTGCACCGAGCACTCCCTGTAAGAAAACAGGTAGTACAAATACGGCACCGGCCAGCGCCAGTTGCATTATCAATCTGCTCAGGGTTCCCAGGGTGAAATTTCTGTCTTTAAATAACCTGATATCGGTTAGAGGTTTTTTATCCCCCTTTACTCTTCTCTTTTCTCTGATGTAAAATAAAGATAAGACTAATACTCCTCCCCCTATGAGAAATGGTGCTTGTTCCCACCTTTTAAGGCTATTAAGACTTAATACTCCTAAAACTATTAATAACAATCCTGAAGCGGATAATATTCCTCCTATGATGTCTATTTGAGATTTTTTCATTGTGGGTGGGAAGTATTTTATTTTGTGGGAGTTGATAAGTATTGCAGCTATCACAATCAGTTCCAGTCCAAAACCCCATCTCCAACTGAAGAATGTGGTGAGAAAACCTCCAATAAGTGGGCCAATAGCTGCTGCCACCCCAGCCATGGCGGTCCAGATCCCAAGTGCAAAGGCGCGGTCTTTTCCACTGTAGGTTCCTGTGATAATTGATGCAGTGGCTGGTGTCATGAGGGCAGCACCTACACCTTCCAGTATAGACCAGCCAATTAGTAACATGAACGAATTAATACTTAAAGCGGCAATTGCAGTTCCAACACCATAGATAGATGCCCCTATAAGAAATGCTCTTTTTTTCCCCAGAACATCTTGCATCTTACCGCCTATAAGCATTAAAGATGCCATTGTTAGGGTATAAACTGAAATAATGGTTTGTATAACACTTACCGTGGTGTTTAGATCCTTGACAAGGGTTGTGATTGCAACGTTCATAAATGTGGAATCAAGGGCTATTACAAAAGCAGATAAAGAAACAATTATGAGGGCAGTCCAGCCAATCTTGGATTTTGAATCCTTAAAATTTTCTTCCATAACTCCCTCCGAAATATTTCATTTTGGATCATCAAGAATCATAAAAATTTCTTATGTTATTAATTATTAGTGGTCACTCTATAAAACTAGTTGTATAAACCTCTCTAAGGAAAATTTAGGATCAGTTAATGGTAATTACTATGGAAATTCTTGTGATCACTTTTGACTGTGATCAGTTTTGATTACAAGATCAGTTTGACACAATAAATGGGATAGATAGATATAGGAATTTTGGTATACCATTAAATGGTTAAAACAAATATGATAATACTACTTGAATTATAGTTATGTCTTTAGAATGCGGTAATTTTAAGATATTTGTATTTTAGGCATTTGTATTTCAGATTATGTATTTCAAAATTCATGTTAAAATGAGGGATGAAAAGTGACTCAGATGCAGCAGGCCCTAAAAGGCCAGATCACAGATGAAATGAAAAAAGTAGCGGAAATGGAAGACATTGATATTCATAAACTCGTCAGAGGATTGGCAGAGGGACGTATCATCATTCCAAAAAATATTGAGGGCAAAAGCAGAGCTGTGGGGATTGGTAAGGGTCTCGCCACCAAGATCAATGCAAACGTTGGATCCTCTTCAGAACTTGAAAAAGTGAAATGGGAAGTTGAAAAGGCAAAAGCTGCCGTAAAATATGGTGCAGATACAGTAATGGATTTGAGCACAGGTCAGGACTATGAAAAGGTTCGAAAAGCCATAATGGAATCTGTTGATGTTCCAATAGGCACAGTACCAATTTACGAGGCAGGTATTACAGCTTCAAAGAAAAGGGGCGCGGTTATAAACATGGATGAAGACGATATGTTCCATGCCATAGAAAACCAGGCCAAGGCAGGTGTAGATTTTATAACTGTGCACTGTGGAATAACCATGGACTTGATTGAAAAGGTTAAAACGTCCAACAGGATAATGGGAATTGTGAGCAGGGGTGGGTCGTTCCTGGCAGCGTGGATACTCAAGAATCAGGAAGAAAACCCACTTTACAGCAATTATGATTATCTTCTGGAAATAGCAGCAGAATACGATGTGACTTTAAGTCTTGGAGATGGATTAAGGCCGGGATGCCTCCATGATGCATCGGATGTGCCTCAGATTCAGGAACTTGTAACACTGGGGGGGCTTGTTGAAAGGGCCAGAGAGAAGGGAGTTCAAGTGATGGTCGAAGGGCCGGGGCATGTTCCAATAAACCAGATACAGGCAAACATGCAGATCCAGAAGACAGTCTGTAAAGAAGCACCATTTTATGTCTTAGGACCACTTGTAACTGATCTTGCGCCCGGTTACGATCATATAACCTCTGCAATAGGCGGAGCAATTGCAGCAGCATCTGGTGCTGACTTCCTGTGTTACGTTACACCTGCAGAACACCTTGCAATACCCAACGTTGAGGATGTTAAAGACGGTGTGATAGCATCTAAAATAGCTGCTGAAGCAGCTGATGTTGCAAAGGGCGTAGGAAATGCTTGGAAACGAGAACTTGAAATGGCCCATGCAAGAAAAGATTTTGACTGGGAAAAACAGTTTGAACTTGCCTTTGACCATGAAAAACCCAGAAAATGCAGGGGACGTAAGCCCACCGAGGAGGATATGTGCACCATGTGTGGGGAGTTCTGTGCTTTAAGGCTTGTGAGAGATAATATTTAAAAGAATTAGGGTTTTATCAAATTGACCTTAATTTGGCCCTTAATGTATTAGATAACCTTTATTAATCCATATTTTTTATTTTTAAAAGGCTAATTTCATTTTTTTTATTTAAAAACCAGCTTTTATTCAAAATATTCATATTTTTTCATAAAACTCTTCTTATAACTATTAATATAATCTTTTACATAATTTAAGAAATATTGTAGGTAAAAAATATTTTAAATATTTTAGTATGTTCCTTGAAAGTTATATAAAAAAATTACATCTGTTACGGGGGTTAAGATATGCCAATGCAGCACGTAGATGGTGAAAATAAGGGTAAATTAGTTCTTTTTGCTTTAAGTACATGTCAATGGTGTAAAAAAACCAGAATGTTAATTGAAGAACTTGGAACAGAATATGATTACATATACGTTGATCTCTTAAAAGGAGATGAGAGGACGGAGATCGTAGAAGAAATTAAAAAATGGAATCCACAACTTTCTTTCCCAACACTTGTTGTCAACGATGAAAAAGTCATAGTTGGATTCAAAGAGGATGAAATCAAGGAGAACCTGGCATGAGTGGTGTATCAGACATCACCGATGATGAGGTCGATGTATTTTACAAAAAGCTTAAAAAACAAATAGAATCTGTAGGATATCACCTCAATCCTGATGTGGATTTCACAAAGGAACTTTTGAGAAGTATAATCGTAAACGAGAAACGCTACGGCTATGGTGCATGCCCCTGCAGGCTGGCATCGGGGGATAAAACGGAAGATTATGATATTGTCTGCCCATGTGATTACAGAGACCCCGATCTAACGGATTATGGTGCCTGTTACTGTGGGCTGTACGTTTCAGGGAAAATTTTGAGCGGTGAGGATAAGTTAACATCCATACCTGAGAGAAGACCTTCTCCTGATGAACGTGTAGAGGAACGTGCAAAATTAAAGGCGCAACAAGCTACTGAAACTATATCTACCCTGAAAATGCCTGTTTGGAGGTGTAAGGTTTGCGGATACCTCTGTGCAAGGGAAGAACCGCCTGAAATCTGCCCTATATGTAAGGTTTCCAAGGTGAGGTTTGAAAGGTTCATTTAACTTCTGCTGAATCCAAACAGAAGTTTTTTTCATGAATTAAAATCTTTTCATGAATTAGAATCAAAATTTAGGTATTATAAATCTAAAGTTTTTCTATAAATTAAATTTCTATTTTTTTTATTTCTATGTACTAAAGTCGATTAAAATTAATTGAATTACGATTATATTGATCTATTTTTTCTAAATTTTAAGAATAAAATTTGTCAGTTAAATATTATGAAAGAAAATTAGTAAGAGCAGGAATATTTTTAATAATTGATAACGGTATTCCCTAATCCCCAGTTAATACAAAACTTTATAATCAGTTATTGTTAACTACTACATAAAAATTAATTGATACATAAAAAGTGATTTTGAATTGAAGTTGCATAATTAAATTATCGGTGAAATATGGTGGATATTGAGGATATATTTGAGATCTATGAGAATACTAAGGATGATATGAAGTTTTTCACAGCATCTGAGGTTCGGGCAAAAATACTCATAAGCTTGACTGAGGGGCCGAAGAACCTTGCGGATCTTAGGAGTGACATTCATCGTAGCCCATCCACAATTCTACATGGAATGAATCAACTTAGGGAGAAAGAACTTGTCTTTAGGGAGTCAGGGCAATATTCACTTTCTCAGACCGGGGAAATATTGACCAATAAGATAATAGACACAACGAGGGCCGTTAATTCCGTGAACACCTGTAAATGTCTGTTTTTGAACCATGAGATAAAGTCTATTCCTCAGAGCCTTATTAAAGATATTGGCTGTTTGAGCAATGCTTATACCGTAAAATCAACATCTATAGACATATTAAAACCGCATACAACCCTTTCAAATCTTTTATCAAAAACAAAAAATGTTAAACATCTATCATCGGTGTTTTATCCTCAGATTGCAGAATTATTCCTTAAAGTCATTGAAAATAATGTTAAACTTGATCTTATACTCACCGAGGAGGTTTTGAACAAGTTTATTGGAATGGTCGGCGTTGAAAAACTGAAAAAACCAATTTTGGCAGGAGATCTCAAATTATGGATTGTAAACGATGGTATGAAAATTTTCTTCACAATGGGAGATAACTTCATTTCCATGGGACTTTTTTCAACTGAAGGATCCTACGATGTTAACGTTTTTTTAATCAGTGAAAATGAAAATTGTGATGGTGAAGAGGCAATTTCATGGGGAAACAGACTTTTTAACCACTATTTAAGGAGTGCTAAAGAATTTAAGTTGGAATCCTAATAAACTAAAGTTTTATTTCATTGAATAAAATCTTGCCACAGAATGGGGTTTTGATGTGTGTATAGGCTTTTAACCATTATTTAAGGAGTTTTAAAGAATTTAAACCAAGATTCTAATAAGCTAAAGTTTTATTGAAGTCCTTAAAATCCATAAAAGTACGTTTAGTTATTATAATTTGAATGTATTAAATTTAACTTTAAAATGAATTTCAAAAGATATAATATCTAAAAGATAATAACTAAAAACATAATCCTGTTAAATTAGTTGAGGTTTTTTATGAGCGGATCCAAAAGACTTCCAGAACTGCATGGAAAAAAAGAAAGAGATTTGTTTGAATCAGAAGCTTATTATCGGGCAATATTCGAGAATACGGGGGCTGCAACTCTATTTTTAGATGAGGACGCATCGATAACGCTGGTAAATAATGAATTTCAAAAGCTCACAGGTTACTTGCAAAAGGATTTAGACGGTAAAAAATGGTTAGATATAATTTCTGATGAAGATTCTGAAAGAGTCGATAAATACCATAATTTGAGGATGATTAATCCAAAGTCTGCCCCCCGCAACTATGAATTCCGATTCAAAAAAAAAGATGGCAGTATTGGAGATGCTTTTATAACCATAGCAACCATTCCGGGTACAAAAAAAAGTATAGCATCATTTATAGATATTACCGAGCGTAAAAAGGCTGAAAAATCACTTATGTTGAGTCAAGAAAGGTACCGTGCTATTGTGGAAGATCAAAAAGACATGATAAGCCGTTTTCTGCCAGATGGAACTTTAACATTTGTTAATGAAGCCCAATGCAAATTTTTTGGTGTAGATAAGGAACCCATAATAGGAAGCAGTTTCTTTGATTTTTTATCAGTAGATGGTCGTAGAAGAATTGAAGAATTCATAAAGTCAATTAGCAAGAAAAATTACAAGGGAATGACCGAAGACGTTTGGAAATACTCAAATGGGGAAATGAAGTGGATACGGTGGTATTACAGTGTTATATTCAAAGATAAATGTGACATTGCTGAAATTCAGGCTTCTGGGCGGGACATCACAGATCTTAAGGAATCTGAAAGAAAGTTAAAGGAAAGTGAAAAGAAATTCCGAACTCTTGCAGAAACTGCAAGTGACGCAATTTTTATAGCTGATTCATCTGGTAAGTTAACATTCTGTAATGATGCCGCACTATCCTTATATGGTTATAAAAAAGGAGAATTAGCTGGAAAACAGGTTGAAATGCTGGTGCCTGAAGAAACAAGGCTTAATTTTGAAAAAGGTTTTGAACGATACAACATAGACAATAAATACACTTTTATAGGGAATATGCACGAAATTTTGGGTTTAAGAAAGGATGGAAGCAAGTTTCCCATTGATATTTCCCTTTCCACATGGAAGATCAATGGAAAGAGGTACATAACTTCTATAATTCGTGATATAACCCAGAGAAATGAATCAGAAAAACGGATTAGGTTCCAGGCAAATATTTTGGAAAATGTTTGGGACTCTGTTATTGTAACGGATCTCCATGGGAAAATTATTTACTGGAATAAAGGTGCAAGTTCTATCTTTGGCTACTCTCCTGAAGAGGCAATTGGAAGTGATATGGCACTAATTTGCCATAATACAGATAAAAAACAGTTTGAAAGGGATTTAGACCATGTATTAAATGGAAAGGATTGTGTGAAGGAAAATGAATGCATGCGGAAGGATGGTTCCAAAGTTTGGATGGATGTTAGGGTAACCAAAATGCTTGATTCAAATGGAAACCTCGCAGGATTTTTGAATGTTTCAAAGGACATTACAGAACGTAAAAAAAGTCAAAACGATATAAGTGCAGCTCTTGAGGAGAAAGAGATGTTGTTGGAAGAGATCCATGAAAGGGTCACTAAGTACATGCAAATGATAGCTGACTTGTTCCAACTTCAATTAGATATAGAACATACTAATAATAGTGAAAGTTTGGATAGCAAAAGCCGTGTTAAATCAATTTCTATGATTTATGATGGGCTTATCCAGTCAGATGACTTTGGAATAATTGACTTCTCAGAGTACATAAGAAACCTTATAAAAGGTATAATAGACTCTTATGGGGTTGATGAGAATATTATAAAGTTTGATATAACTTTTGATAGCATACTAGATATTTATACGGCTATTCCATGTGGACTCATTTCAAATGAACTGGTTACAAATTCCATAAAGTATGCATTTCCCAAAGGAATTAATGGCAAAATTTGCATTGATTTTAACAGAGACGACTATGGAAACTGTGTATTAACTATTGAAGACAATGGAGTAGGTTTCCCGGAAGGTTTAGACTTTGAAAGTACCAATAGAATCGGTTTAAAACTTGTAAAAACTCTTGTAAAACAGTTAAATGGTACAATAGATCTTGTACAAAATAATGGTACTAAATTTCAGATTAAATTTAAGGAATTAGAATACTAGGTTTCAGATAATTAACTGAGCTTCAAATAATTAAATTAAAATTTTACTAAAAAGTTTGTTCTATTTTTAGGGGAATTGTCTTAAATGGATTTCAATTTTTAAAAAAACAATTTTAAAAAGTCTTCTTTTTTTAACATTCAAAAATTCTCATTATTTCTGATTATTATTTTTAGATTATAATAAAACAATTAATTAAAGCAATAAACTTAGATAGATAATACAACAAATATAACTAAAAACTAATTATAAACAAACTTTAAAGAGGTTTAAAAAGTTTCTAACAAAAGTAATTTCATTTTCCAAATTAAAAGATATTTTTTTATCTAAAGTTTGTCCAATTTTAATCTAAAGGCTGTCCAATAATTCAAAATCTGAAAAAAATATGGTAAATATGGCCTTAAACTCAGAAATAAGTAAAATTGTACTGTTAAAAAATAGGTACCGGACAGCCTCAAAAACTGTTTAAAAAAAATTTCGAAAAATTAAAAATCTGATTAACCTGTTTGTGATAGCTATGATAAAGTTGTGGAGCAGGTGGAGATATTATGAATTCAAAAATCAATATGAAATATATGGAGCTTGTGGAAGTTTATGAAGCATTGGATTCCACAACTAAACGGCTTGAGAAAACCTCAATTTTAGCGAAGTTCTTTAAGATCATGGGAAACGAAGAGCCTGAACTTCTCCCAATTGTTACTTTGATGTCACTTGGAAGAATATTTCCAACATGGAGTGAGGAAGAACTCGGATTGGGTTCTAAACTTCTTATGAAAGCAATATCTCTGGTTGCTGGTGTGGGCCCTGATGATGTTGAAAACATGACGAGGGATGCAGGGGATATAGGCCTGGCTGCAGAGACACTCCTCAAAAGAAAGCAGCAGTCAACTCTTTTTGCAAGGCAACCATTAACCATTGAGAAGGTTCACAGCAACTTAATAAAGATAACAAAGATATCGGGAAACAGAGCCCAAAATAAGAAGATGGAAATTTTAAGGGAGTTATTCTCATCTGCATCACCTAAAGAGGCCAAATACATAACAAGAACAGTTTTAGAAGAGTTAAGAGTTGGAGTGGGTGAGGGAACAATAAAAGATGCCATTTCAGAGGCATTTGAAGTTGAAAAAACCGCTGTTGAGCGGGCACACATGCTCACAAACGATCTGGGGCTTGTTGCAGAGGTAGCAAAGGAAGAAGGTGAGGAAGGACTTGGAAAACTTACTCTGAAACCCGGAAAGCCTGTTAAACCCATGCTTGCACAGTTATCACCAGGTATCAAAATCAGCGTAGAAGAAATGGGATGGGCTCTCTGTGAAACAAAATATGATGGTATACGGGTTCAGATTCACAGATTGGGAGATGATATCAACATATTCACCCGAAGACTTGAAAACATTTCAAATGCAGTACCTGAAATCGTTGAATACATAAGAAAATCGTTACCTGCCTGTGACTTCATTGTTGAAGGTGAAATAATTGTTACCCGAGATGGAAAACCAATTTCATTCCAGTACATACTCCAGAGGGTTAGGAGGAAGTATGATATTGAGAAGATGAGGGAGAAGGTTCCTCTGAAACTCTATTTATTTGACGTTCTTTACTACGATGGGCCTCAGATTGATACTCCGTTTGAGGAGAGGCGAAGGATACTTGAATCAATTGTAACTGTTACAGAACACAAGCTTGAACTTTCCAGCCAGGTCAAAACAACACCTGAAGAAATATGGAAGGCTGAAGATCTTTTTACAGCATCCATAAAAGGTGGGCATGAGGGTATAATGATAAAGGATCCACATGCACCATATATGCCTGGTATACGGGGTAAAAAAATGCTTAAATTAAAGGCAGTACCTGAAACTCTTGATCTTGTTATTGTTGGCGGAACCTACGGCAAAGGGAGGAGGGCTCATGTTATAGGTTCTTATTTACTTGCGGTTAGGGATGAAAACAATGATTTCAAAACTTTAGCCCATGCAGCAACAGGACTGGATGATAACATGTTAATTGAACTTTCCAGAATGGTTGAACCGCTTATTGTGAAGAAGATGGGTCGAAAGGTTGAAATAACTCCTTCAATAATTCTTGAGATTGCCTACAGTGAAATAGTGAAAAGTCCAGAATACGAGAGCGGTTACTCCTTGAGGTTCCCTGTTGTCAAGAGGATAAGAGAAGATATTGGTCTTGATGATATTGATACTGTTGAAAGGGTTGACTCCATGTTTAAAGAAGTTTAAAAAAAACTTTAAACACTTTTTACTTTTAATTTACTACTTAATTTTAAAGTGGCTTTATGTATTTAAACCATGTTTAACTATCAATTACCTGATTTGAAACGTTATGAATTTTAAAGTTATTATTTAAAACTGTTTAACGTTGTAAACTTCCTTTTTTTGCATTAAAACTAACTGTCTATTAAATTTTATTGCAATTAGTTTAACTTTTAATATCTTAACGAAAATTAAAAAATTTTTTAGTCTTATTTTAATCCTTTATAATTTGTTTAAACTCTATAAGATTCGTTAAAACGATTTTTAACATTGAAGTTTTAAAAGTTTTAAAAAAACATTGTTTTTAGTGTTGTTTTAAAATTAAGTTAAAATTTATATTTATTATTACTAAAAATATAAATAGTATTATTAATTATAATCTAACAAGATAATAAAAATTCTTTAAAATTAAGATATATGGCACTGACTTAACTCAAAAAAAACGGGGAAACTAGATGGAAGACCATTACATATTCAGGATCGCCCTCATAACATCGATCATTGGATTGGTTGGAATGATATTTTTTGCGGGACAGATAATGCCTCGGGAGGTAAAAATAAGTGATATAAGCAGGGGAATGCTCGACGAAGATGTGGCGGTTGAAGGTGTTGTTGAAAACATTGGTAAAGCCAAGGGCAGCAACACATATTTTCTTGATCTAATGGAGGGTACAGGAAAGACTACCTTGGTTATTTTTGACAGCACAGCAACTGATCTTCAAAAAGAACAAAATTTAACTGTTCAAAGTATGGATAAGCAGCGAATAAATGTTGTGGGTACTGTAAGTGAGTACAAAGGCAGCACTGAATTGATATTGAAGGATTCCAAATCTCTGAAGGTAATTTCTTAGTATTTTTTTTGGTAAGTTTAGACATAAATTTTAGACATAATATAATTTTTTAAGTGATGCTGTTTTTAAGTGATTTTACGATTAATTTTATAAAATATAAAGAGGGTCAAATTAATCATTTAGAAGTCTTCAGATCCAGGGTGTACCTTTTGATCTCACCGAGGATGTCCCTTGCGTAGTAGGATGCGAAAATTATTCCAAGGACACTTACAACCCAGAAAGATGCTAACCTATCGACCAGGGCGATACTGCCCGCTAAAGATCCAGAAACTCCAAATAACACAAACAAACCTGTGAGAGATATTTCTATGGATCCCATTCCTCCAGGAAGGGCCGTTACGATGCCGACTATGTTAGCAAGTAGGAATATGATCACAATGGCTGAAAAACTTATTTTAACGTTGAATGCGTAGAAAACAGTTAAAAGTCGGATACATTCGAGCAGCCAAGAAACTGCGGACAACGTAAATACAAATGAAAGGTTTTTGAAGTTGCTGAAGGAATTGGTGTACTCGATCATTCCCCTCAATCCTGTTGTGAATTTGGTGTACAGGTTATCAAGTACTTCCTTTTTAATAGGTAACCTGCTTATTAATGGGTGAATTTTTTCATATATCCATAAACTGCTATCTTCCCTCCAATTTATGAAGTAAATAAGTAAAACAACAGTAAATGACGCTAATCCTCCAATTAATGCCATATAACGTATTTTGGGCATAAAATAGGATGCTAAAATAAGTAGTATGGCACATATTATAATGTCAAAGAATCTTTCAGTAAGCCCTGCTGAAAGTCCCTCTGATAAACTTATCTTGTTGATCCTTTTGCCTGCCACTGCATTCATGAGTTCTCCTGCAGTTCTAGCAGGACTGAAATTTCCTGCAAAAAGTCCAATAGTCTTTACAACGTAATTTTTTTTGAATTCATAGGGCTGTTTTATTATGAAACCCCACCTCACAGACCTCACACCTATGACAACAAGATGGATTAAAACTGCAAGCAAGATAAGCCAGATATTTGCTGTTTTCACTGCAGTGATTATGTTCGATGGACCTATCCACAGTACCAGCAAAACTAAAAGGATTAAACTAACAAAAAGAACGTATAACTGTTTCAAAGTTTAATACTCTCCTTTAATTTCCTTAAAAGAATCATTAAAATGAAGAAAATATAGTTCAATACACTTCTCCATGTGACATATGATTTTTCATCACCGTACTTACAGGATATTGATGCTTCTTCGATGGTTATATTATTTTTTGATGCCACATAAAACATTTCCGATTCATAGACATAATCATCGTATTTTATGTCTAAAAATAATTTTGCAGCATCATTTGAAATTGCTCTAAATCCACATTGGCTGTCTGTAAGAGTGTAACCTGTTACATAACGCATAAATTTGGTTGTAATGGCATTTGAAAGCTTTCTTTGTATAGGTATGTTTTCTGGTAAGTTTTTTTTGAATCTAGAACCTATTACAACCTCTGCTCCATTAATGGCAGAAGTTAAGGATGGAATATCGTTGGGGTCATGTTGGCCGTCTCCATCGAGCACAACAAAAGTATTGTATCCATGTTCCAATCCAGTTTTAAGACCTGTTTTTATGGCAGCGCCTTTACCTTCATTCTGTGGATGTTTAAATACTTCTGCACCAGCTTCCTTTGCAAGTTGGGAAGTCCTATCTGTTGAGCCGTCGTCAACCACCAGAACATCAGAATACGCTAAAGCAGTTTCTACAACATTTTTTATGGCTACTTCTTCGTTATAAGCGGGAATTATTGTTATTAATTTCATTTTAATTTCCTATCCATCATAATGATATATAAATTATCAAATATAGTTATCAAAATTATTAACGATCTTGAAATGTGTATATTAGATATGTCATTCAATATTAAAATGCATGGAATATGGACATTTTATATAGATTTAAGGAAAATAAGCATTAACTATTATTTTTCGGTCATTTTTGCGGTCATTATACATGTCTGTTAATTTTGAAGCGTACCGAAATCAAAGTTTTTCATTAAACTTTTTGAGAAATACCCTAATATTGATAACGGTACAGATGAATTCTTTATATAAAAACATGCATAAACTAATAGGATACATCATTTGAGCAGTGAAATTAGTTTTATGATTTTGAAGGAAGTGCAGATATGAAACGTTTATTTGGAACCTTTGGGGTTAGAAGAATTGCTAATAAAGAATTAACGCCTGAATTCGCATCAAAACTCGCAGCGGCATATGGAACAATTGTAAAGGGTAAAGTGGCTGTTGGGGGAGACACAAGAACATCCACAAGTATGATAAAACATGCAGTAATTTCAGGTCTCCTATCATCTGGTTGTGACGTCATTGATCTGGGAGTTCTACCAACTCCTACAGTTCAGTTTGCTGTTAGAAATTATTATGATGGCGGGGTGATGATAACAGCTTCTCACAATCCTCCAAAATATAATGGAATAAAGTTCGTGGATTCAGATGGGATAGGAATCCCCGAGGATATGGAAGAAAAAATAGAAGGCATGTTTTTTGATGAAAACCCCGATCGTGTGTCATGGAACAAGATAGGGGAAATTTCAGAAAACTCTGGAATCATAGAGGAATATATTGAAAATGTTATAGACCGTGTTGACAGCGGTGCAATTGCGGATGCGAAGTTGAAGGTTGTTGTGGACTGTGGAAGTGGTGCAGCATGCTTTACAACGCCATATCTTTTAAGAAGGCTGGGGTGTGATGTTACCACTATGAACTGTCAGCCCGATGGATATTTCCCAGGAAGAAACCCGGAACCAACGGCAGAAAACCTTGAAGAGCTCATGAAAGTTGTTAAAGCAACAGGAGCAGACCTTGGGATAGCCCACGATGGTGATGCGGACCGTACAATATGTATAGATGAGAAGGGGAACTTCGTTTTTGGTGACAAGACCTTCACTCTGGTTGAAAAACACATGCTGATGGAAAACAGAGGAGGTACCATTGTTACAACGGTTGCAACATCATCTGCAATCTACGACATAGCAAAAGAATACGGTGGTGAAGTTATAGCAACCAAAGTTGGAGATTTGGTTGTTGCAAGGGAACTTAAAAATGTGAATGGCCTCTTCGGCGGTGAAGAAAATGGTGGCTTAATCTTCCCAGACTTTGTCTACGGAAGGGATGCAGCACTTGCAACGGCTAAAATCGTTGAGATAATTGCAAAGGAGAAAAAACCACTTTCAAAACTTATATCTGAACTCCCATTATATTATTCAGAGAAGATGAAGGTAGAATGTCCAGACAACCGCAAAGTTGAGGTCATGAATAAGATCGCAGAGGCAACCCAAAAACATGAAGTTGATACAACTGACGGTGTTAAAATATTCACAGAGGATGGCTGGGTTATAATAAGACCTTCAGGAACAGAGCCAATATTCAGATGTTTTGCAGAGGCCCAAAAACATGCAGACGCTAAAAAAATGGCTGAATGGGGTATAACACTAGTTAAAGACCATTTGAAATCCTGAAAATTTTTACCATTTTATTTTATCATTCCCATACTTTTTCGTTTTTTTTGTTCTTGATACTCTTTGCATCGTTATTTTTTTAATTTTGACGTTAAAATTCGTTTATCAATAAAATAAGTATTAGATATAATATAAATTGTTTTAAATTGTTTAAGAAGGAATATAATTTTTAATGAAATTTAATAGAAATAAAGGTTAATAGAAGTTAATCATAAAAACCATAGAATCGGGAGCAGTAATCGCACATTGGGTATTTATCGTATTTGTAGTGGCTTGAATCATCCTTGTTTATATCGAATTTCTTATTGCAGAAGTAGCATGTTTCTATCTTTTCAGGATTTTTTTTGCTGTTTTCATCTCCTTCACATGGAGTTTCGTGATTTTTCGTGGATTTTATTTGGAACACCCCCATAAAGTAAAGAATAGTTCTAATTTCAGTTTTTTAATTCAATTTGGGATTTTTAATGCGTTTATCCCACATGATCTTTAACTATTCATTAGTAACTCTCTACTTTAGGTTATATAATTTTTGTAGAACTATTAGTAGAAATTTGTAGAATCAAATTTTACTTAATGGAAAAATAGATTTATGTAGTAAAAACATAAAATTTCTTATGATAAAAAAAGGGAAAAGAAGGAAGATAGCATGGGGCATCACTGGAAGTGGTGAGAAATTAGTTGAAACAGTGGAAATCATGGAAAAAATGAAGGAAAAATATAAAAAAGAATTTGATGTAAGGGTTTTCGTTTCAAAGGCAGGGGACCAGGTGTTGAAGTACTACAACTTATCCAATACGCTTGAAACAATATTTGACAAAACTTGGACTGAAATAAATGCTAATGCACCATTTTTAGCCGGCCAAATACAGCTTGGAAGTTTTGAATTCTTACTTCTGGCTCCTGCTACTTCTAACACTGTTGCAAAAATTTCGTTGCGTATAGCAGATACTCTACTTACAAATGCAGCTATTATGGGTCAAAAAACATCAACACCCATTTACATAATGCCCACAGACTTTCGAGAGGGAACAGTGACCACTAAACTCCCAAACGGGCGTGATCTCGATCTTAAGATAACCCGGGCGGATGCTGAACATGTTGAAAAGCTGGCAGGTATGGAAAATACATTTGTATTTGAATATCCCGATGATATTCCCATAATTTTCAAAAAATATTCTGTTTAAGAGGTTAAGGAATAGATTATGTATTAAATTAACTTTCTTAAATGTTGCACTGTAACACCGAATTTATACCATCCTTCCTCTTCTTCCTCGTTTATGGGAGAAACACCCCTGAAATAGTGCTCAATTTCACCAGTACCTGCTATATTCATGTATAAAGGTTCCATGTCATCTATATTGTCAAAAAATTCATAAATATCCTTTAAATTTTCTTTTGGAGCTCTGAAATTTATTACCAACAATCCCTGACCTTTATCTTGAAGTTTAACATATTCATCACTTACTTCAAACTCATCTTCACCTGTTCTCTTATTTCCACCACTTCTACGAAAAAGCACAGTTGATTCTCCCATAATTAACCCCCTTCTTAACCATTGGATTTTTTTATCTGATAATATTTTTGTAGCTAAAAGTATAAATTTTTTTCACAGAAACTTTCAGTGTTGAAAAAAGAAGGTCTATGGGGCTTTATTAAATAAAAAAATAGTGAATTTATAGGTTTATTATCCTAAAATTGAAGGTTTTAGTATCGGTCAGAATTTGTAACCGATGCTTCTAAGGAAGGCTTTCCTCTGATTCACGTCTTCTTCAGTTTCAATTCCTTTAGGTATAAATCCATCTACAACTCCAATTATGCCTCTACCCTGCTCCGTTTCAACTATTAAAACTTCAACGGGGTTAGATGTGGCACAAAATAGGTTTACAACTTCTGGCACGCTTTTTATACGTTGTGTGACGTTGATTGGAAAGGCATTTTTGAGGTATATGAGAAACGAGTGTCCGCACCCGATTTCAAGCATCTTGTTGCTGGCAATTTTCACCAGCTCTTTGTTGTTGCCAGCACATCTTACAAGACAGTCGCCTGATGCCTCTCCAAAAGCGATACCAAACTCTGCCTGGGGAACTGTGTTAAAAATAGCTTCATAAAGGTCTTCAACTGTTTTTATGAAATGGCTCTGTCCAAGGATTATGTTGCAGTCATCTGGAACCTCTAATTTAACAATTTTAATTTCTAAATCCATTAAAACTCCTCCATGCTTAATATGATCCTTAAGGTAATTTAATTTAACTTCGCATAATCCAAGATATCTGTGATTGGGATGTGATGTAAATAAGCAGTTTTAAAAACAGTTTTAAAAACAGTTTTTAAGGGTTTTAATCAGTATTTAGCTAGATTTTGGACAGTTTTTAAGCATATCCCAAGTCAAATGTAAATCCAATTCTTATAAAAAAAGATTAATATTATCTAGGAGTAGACATGAAACACTAGAACACGAAACAATTCCCATCATGTAAAAGTAATCCTGAATTCGGTCCTTCCTTCAGTTATAAGTTCTAATTCCCCGTCAATTTGGTCTGTTAGGCTTGTTATTAAACGCATTCCTAAAGTATCTGTATTTCTAAAGTCCATATCTTCCGGGAAACCTATACCTGTATCAATCACAGTTAAAACGTTTTCATCATTATTATTTCTAAAAAAACCGATTTCTATTTCTCCATGCATCCCTTTGGGAAATGCATGTTTCACTGAGTTGGTCACAAGTTCGTTTAAAATGAGTCCGCAGGGGATTGCTGTGTTTATGTCCAGTAATATACTGTCAACATTTATTTTAAGCTTAATAACGGTTATATTTACTCCATATGAGCTGAACAGTCCTGATGCCAGGTTTTTGATGTAATCCCCAAAGTTGATGCGTGCAAAGTTTTCTGATTGGTATAATTTTTCATGGATCATTGCCATGGATTTAACCCTATTTTGACTTTCTTTAAAAACATTCTGAGCTTCTTTATCTTCAATGTAACCAGACTGAAGGTTCAGGAGGCTTGAGACAATTTGGAGGTTGTTTTTAACACGGTGGTGGATTTCCTTTAAGAGAACATCCTTCTCTTCAAGGGAAGCTTTTATCTGTGCTTCTGTTTTTTTGTGATGTGTTATGTCTCTGGTTGTTGTCAGGAATGCAAAGGGTTCTCCGTCAATGTTTTTAATAAGTGTTGCATTTAATTCTCCTATAAACTGTTTACCATCCTTTTTCTTCATAATGTACTCTAAATTTCTTAAAATGCCCCTTTGGATGGTTTTTTGCATGTCTAAACCGGCTTTTTGGTGGTCTTCAGGGGTTATTAATTCAAGGATGTTTTTCCCAAGCAGTTCATCAGGGGTTTCATATTCGTGCATTTCAAGGGCTCTTGGGGATAAGTAGGTAATTTTACCTGCCATATCTGTTGTAACAACAGAATCAGGGTCTGTTTTTACCAAAGTTTTGTAGAGTTCCTCAGTTTTGTGAAGCGCCGTCATCATATTTTTCTTTTCAGTTAAATCACTTCCAATACATACAATTCCAAGTGGCTCATCGTCTATGATTTTAATACCTGATACAGACAGGAGTACGGGTATAATTTTGTTATTTTTTGCCTTTAATTTGGTTTCAAAAGTTTTTACGTCTCCATTTTCCATCTGATCTTCATTTAAATTTTTTAAAATCTTATCTAACGTTTTTTCATCCTTAAAAATAAATTGTAATGGTTTACCCTTAATTTTTTCTTCAGAGTATCCTAAAAGTTTTAAAGATGCGTTGTTCACTGTTACTATCCTTTTTTTAGGGTTTAATATGATAAGGAAGTTAGACATGGTGGCTATTATTTTATCTGCAGCCATTGCAGGTGTAAGAATAGGGAAATGATACTTATAGATTCCGTAAGCAATAAACAGGAGTCCTATAGTTATACTTGTCATTGTGAGTTCTGGAACTCTTATTGATACCAATGGGAAAATAAGATCGCTTATTAAGCTAATAATTAGGGGAATGTAGAGACCTATGAATATGTACTTGGTCTGCTTTTTTTCCATGGGTTTTGTGGTCTTCGAGTAATATAAGAAGAATAGGGCGGCAGCTGTGAACCCTCCAAACATACTCCATAGACTCATTATCCCAAATAAAGTTGGATCAAATGGCACGGTGTAGGTCCAACCCCAATATTCTCTTAAAGCTCCGTTTATGATTAGATCAGTTGTGAGTCCCAGCCCCGAGAGTATTATGGCGGGTAGATACACCAGGTAAATCATTTTACTTTTAAGGAAGTCGCGTTTTTCTGTGAAGATTAATGCTATATGCAGCAGTAAAGCAGGTACAAATGGCCATAAGGTACTTAATTTTAACCAGAAGTAAGCGGTGCTTGCATTTTCAGCCTGCCGATATCCAAATTCTGTGAAAGCCAGAAATCCAACAAATATACATAAAATTGCAATCAGCTTATTTAGTTGGCTTTTAGGATTCTTGTAGTAAATGAAGTTCCCTAAAAAGATGCATATCACCGATGCGAGCAGAGATATGACGGCATATATGTTCATAGTGTGTCCTCAATTAAAACTAAAATCACAGGTTAAACTTGCAAGTTTTCCATTTAGTATCATTGTTACTGTTTTATCTGTTAATTTTATTCATGCTTTGTTATTCATTCTTATTTAAAAAAGATTATTGTAGTTTATACAGTATAAATCATATAATATAAACTTTATTTAACTTCTCCTAGAATAAAAAAAATTTTCTAACGATAATGTTCTACGATCATTATATATATCAGATTTTCATAAATTGTCATTAACAATCATTATAATTTAATCCTTTTTGTATTATTTAATGATCAAAAATAGGAACAAATGAGAATACAATATTATTGGGTAGAACTAATATGTTTTAAAAAATTAAAAAACAACAAACAGGAAAACAGATGATCTATGAGATCATCTTTGTATTGTTGCTTGATGAATTGAATTTACCAAAGTATTAAACTCGGTAAAAAATAAGCCAAAGACTGGGTTTTGAATTAAATTGTCAAACCATCAAAAAATATAGTAGGAATGCCATAATTATAACAATCAAATATAAAATTCATATATTAAATTCACATTGTCATTTTGAGAGCTAGATGAGGTTTCAACATGAAAGAAAAAATGAGAGAAATTGCTTTACGTATTTCAGAGTTGAGAGAACTGTCTGAAATTGGTGCCGAGGAGATGGCACAATATCTGAACATACCAATTGAAACTTACAAACAGTATGAAGATGGGATCTATGACATCCCTGCAAGTATTCTGTATGAAATTGCCCACAAGTTGAATGTGGACATGGGCCTTTTACTTACCGGTGAAGAAACCAGAATGCATATATTCACCGTGACAAGGAAGGGGAAGGGTGTCAAGGTTGATAGGAGAAAACAGTACAAGTACGAGAACCTCGCCGAAAAATTCATTCACAAAAAAGCGGAGCCATTCGTTGTGACAGTTGAACCTAGAGCTGATGGCAGCAAACCATCAACCAACTCACATCCCGGTCAGGAGTTTAACTATGTTATAATGGGCTCTTTGAAGTTGTACATTCACGAAAATGAGATAATACTCGAAAAAGGAGACTCAGTATTTTTTGATTCAACATATGAACATGCAATGGAAGCATTAAACAATAAAACTGCTAAATTCCTTGCAATAGTGATGTAAAAATTCTTGCAATTAATAAAATCATTAAATGGAAAGTGGTATTGATGTCACATTTACTGAATAAATTTGTTCCAAAAACTGAATTTGAATCATATAAAGATTTTAAAGAGAATTTCAGGATAGAATTTCCCGAAAACTTCAACTTCGCCTTTGACGTTGTTGATGAATATGCCAGTAAGTACCCTGAGAAGGTTGGCCTTGTCTGGTGTGATGATGATCAGGAGAAGATCTTCACCTTCAGGGACCTTAAAAATTACAGCAACAAAACAGCCAACTTCCTCAGGCAATGCGGAGTAGAAAAGGGTGACAGAGTTATTTTAACCCTTAAAAGTCGATATGAGTTCTGGTTCTGCCTGTTGGCCTTGCACAAGTTAGGGGCAATAGCAATCCCTGCAACTCACATGCTAAAAACCAAGGACATAACCTACAGGATAACAAGTGCAGGAATCAGTATGGCTATCTGCATAACAGAAAATGGAGTCCCCGACTATTTCGATGAGGCAGAGGCACAACTCAAGGATACAAAACTTTTAAAAGCTTTCGTGGGTGATGGAGAACGTGAAGGATGGTTTAATCTACGTGAAGGAATTGAAAAAGCTTCACCAGAGTTTGAAAGACCTAAGGGGGATGCTGAAACAAAAGTTTCTGATGTTTCAATTGGGTTATTCTCATCAGGAACCACAGGACTCCCTAAAATGGTTAACCACAGTTATACCTATCCTCTTGGCCACATAATCACGGCAAAGTATTGGCAAAATGTTTTAGAGGATGGATTGCACTACACGATTGCAGACACTGGATGGGGTAAGGCCCTGTGGGGTCAGATATATGGGCAGTGGATTGCAGGAAGTGCCGTATTTATATACGATTATGACAGATTCGACGCAGCCCATGTCCTGGATAAAGCATCAAAACATGGAGTTACAACCTTCTGTGCACCTCCAACAATCTATAGATTCCTCATAAAAGAAGATCTTTCCAAATATGATTTTTCAAATCTTCAATACGTGGTTACAGCCGGTGAACCATTGAATCCGGAGGTTTACAACAAATTCTATGAGTTCACAGGTTTAAAATTGAGAGAAGGCTTCGGACAGACTGAAACCGTTGCATCTGTTGCTAACTTCCCATGGATCAAACCTAAACCTGGATCAATGGGAAAACCATCTCCAGGATATGATGTTATGCTTCTTGACAAAGAGGGAAAACCCTGTGATGTTGGAGAAGAAGGGGAGATATGTTTCAGAATCCATAAAAGGCCAATAGGACTTTTCACAGGTTACTACCGCAAACCTGAGAAAACGAGGGAAGCATGCCACGGAGGTTACTACCACACAGGAGACACGGCCTGGAAGGATGAAGATGGCTACCTCTGGTTTGTGGGACGTAACGATGACATAATCAAAAGTTCAGGCTACAGGATAGGGCCTTTCGAAGTTGAGAGCGCCGTAATATCCCATCCTTCAGTTCTTGAATGTGCAATAACGGGTGTACCCCACCCCATAAGGGGGCAGGTGATAAAGGCAACCATAGTACTTGCCAAGGGTTATAAACCTTCAGAAGAACTTAAAAAGGATATACAAAACCATGTTAAAGGTGTAACAGCTCCTTATAAGTATCCACGTGTTGTTGAATTTGTTGAAGAGCTTCCAAAAACCATAAGTGGTAAAATAAAACGTGTGGAAATAAGGGAAAAAGATTTGGGAAATGTATCTGGTGGTTCAGAAACCTAGAAACGTCAGTTAAGGGTTAGCTGGGTAAAATCATTATAATTTTTATTATTATTACTCATTTAAACAAAATATTTACTGAAATTAAATTTAGGATAATTTTAAATGAAATTAATTAAACATTATTTAAACCGATTAAGAAGAATTAAAGTGATTATAAATCGTTTATTTAACGACTTAAACTTGATTATAAACAATTAGAAGTTTGATATCATGTCTGAAAAGATTCAAAAAAAGGAGCCGTATCCAGTGATCAACACTCTGGAATGTAAAGCATGTGGAAGATGTGTTTTAGCATGTAGAAAGGGTGTTTTAAAGTTAAGTGATGATACAAACGAAAGAGGATATCGTTACGTAGTTTACAAGGGTGAAGGATGCTCAGGATGTGGTGATTGTTACTACACCTGCCCTGAACCACTTGCAATAGAGATTCATATACCCAAAAAAGATAAAAAAAATGAAGGGGAGAAGAAACAATGGCCACGCAGCTCATTAAGGGAAATACAGCCGTTATAATAGGTGCAATGTACGCAGGATGTGATTGCTACTTTGGATACCCAATAACACCGGCCACAGAAATTCTTCACGAAGCTTCAAAGTACTTCCCAATGGTTGGAAGGAAGTTCGTTCAGGCGGAATCAGAGGAAGCTGCCATAAACATGGTTTATGGGGGAGCATCAACAGGGCACCGTGTTATGACAGCATCATCAGGTCCAGGTATAAGTCTGAAACAGGAAGGAATATCTTTCCTTGCAGGGGCAGAACTTCCATGTGTCATAGTGGATATTGTAAGGGCAGGTCCGGGTTTAGGGAACATAGGGCCTGAACAAGGTGACTACAACCAGATAGTTAAAGGTGGTGGCCATGGAAACTACAAAAACATAGTTCTTGCCCCCAACTCTGTCCAGGAAATGTGTGACTTCACAGCCAAGGCATTTGAACTGGCAGAAAAATACCGGAACCCTGTTATAGTGCTAGCAGATGGAGTCCTCGGTCAGATGGTAGAACCTCTACACTTCCCTGAAACTGCGTTCCAGCCTAAAATTGATACGTCATGGGCTGTCTGCGGGAACGCCGAAACAAAGAAAAACTTGGTAACATCAATATTTCTTAACTTCGACCAGCTCGAGGATTTCAATTACAGGATCCAGGAAAAATATGCTGTAATGGAGGAAAATGAAGTAAGATTTGAGGAGTATCAGATGGAAGATGCTGAGATCATTCTTGTGGCCTATGGAATAAGCAGCAGAATTGCAAGGGCTGCAGTTGAATCTGCCCGTGCTGAGGGGATAAAAGTCGGGCTTTTCAGACCCCAAACCCTCTTCCCCTTCCCAAAAAATGAGCTTAAAAAAATAGCAGAAGAACGGGAATGCAAATTCCTGTCAGTTGAAATGAGCAACGGCCAGATGCGTGATGATATAAGACTTGCAATAGAATGCAAGCGCCCTGTGGAACTTGTAAACCGGATGGGTGGAAACCTCATGGACAGGGACAGTATCATGAGTAAGATAAAGGAAATCGCTGGTAAAAAAGTTGAAGGCAAATTTGAGGGAATTGGGAAAATAGATAAGATTGACCCAGATAAAGCAATTGGAGATAAAATTGATGGAAATGGAGGAGGTGACTAACATGGCAGATAGGATCGTTGAAGATAACGTTATCGAGGAAAACGTCGAAAAAGTCATAGAAAAACCCAAATCAATGCTCAATGAATTTCCCCGCAAAGGTGGAAGCGCACCTACAGCAACCCATTACTGTCCTGGCTGTGGCCATGGAATCCTTCACAAACTCATAGGGGAATCTCTAGACGAACTTGAAATCCAGGATCGAACCATACTAACAAGTCCTGTGGGCTGTGCAGTATTTGCATACTATTACTTTGACTGTGGAAACGTTCAGACAGCACATGGAAGGGCCCCAGCAGTTGGAACAGGAATGTCAAGGGCTGAAGACAACTCTGTTGTCATACTCTATCAGGGAGATGGGGATCTAGCTTCGATAGGTCTTAACGAAACGATTCAGGCAGCAAACCGAGGGGAAAAAATGGCGGTTTTCTTCGTGAACAATACTGTTTATGGGATGACTGGAGGTCAAATGGCCCCTACAACACTTATAGGTGAAAAAACAGTTACATGTCAGAACGGCCGTGACCCGCGCTTTGCAGGGTATCCTCTTCATATGTGTGAGCTTCTCAACAACCTCAGAGCCCCTGTGTTCATTGAAAGGGTTTCACTTTCAGACCCATCTCACATAAGAAAAGCTAAAAAAACTGTTAAAAAAGCTTTGGAAGTACAGAGGGATGGTAAGGGATACGCTTTTGTTGAGGTTTTATCACCATGCCCAACAAACCTTAAACAAGATGCAGAAGGTACAGAAAAGTTTCTAAATGAACAGATGGAAGTAGAATTCCCCCTTGCAAATTTCAGGGATAAAATCAAGGAAACTGAACCATTATGCAGGGATAAAAGTGATTTCTCCAAGGAATCGCTTGATAAAATATTTGATGTTGAAAGCGAAAGCGCAATGGAAGCAATTGATGATCCGGACTTTGAAACAAAGGTTGTTAAAATTTCAGGGTTTGGAGGCCAGGGAGTTCTTAGCATGGGCCTCATAATTGCCCAGGCAGCATGTAACGCCCAGCGTCATGTTTCATGGTACCCATCCTACGGACCAGAACAGCGTGGTGGAACATCTAATTGTACAGTAGTTATATCTGGAGAAACAATAGGTTCACCTGTTGTTTACAATTACGATGTTCTTGTGGCACTCAACAAACCATCGCTTGAAAAATTCGCAGATAGAGTTAAAAAAGACGGTGTAATATTATACGATGTAGAAATCGGAGAATTTGAGGCTCCTGAAGGCGTCAGGACAATACCAGTTCCTGCACTGGAAATTGCTAAGGAGCACGGTGTTCCTAAAGCTGCAAACACTGCAATGCTCGGTGTTTTAATGGCCATTGCATCCACAGACCTTTCAGATGATGATTTTAAACATGCGGTAAAACACACATTTGCCAAAAAACCTAAACTTGTCCCGACTAACATTGAGATACTGGAAGCCGGGGCAGGATGGGCAAATAAAAATCTGAAATAAAATTTTGGATTGGACTGAAATGAGTAAGTCCAATATCCTTTTATTTTAAGATATATTATTTTAAGGAATTTAGAATCTTTCCTGAATCTTTTAAGTTAATTCATATAAATTTCTTGAATTTTATTTTGTTCAAATGCCCTCGTTGTTCATTTTTTTATTCAAGGGATGTGTATTTTAATTTATATATCAATTTTTAAATTTTTTTTTAACCTTCCTTTTTTATTCAATTTTTTATCAATTTAAAGATTAAAAGTCGTATTTTGTCATTATATGTAATGATTTTTATATTTTCTGATGTTTAACAACGTTAATTCCATTTATAAATAAGTTTAGAGGATATGGTTTAAAGATCGTTGTTGTCTGCTTTAGAAGATTTTTTCATTATAACGATTTTTTCATACATTTTAAATTTTTTTAAATTTCATGGATTTTTGATCAGAAATTTCATCAGAAATCATGATTTTGATGCTAATTTTAAGTAAATTGAAACACATATTTTTACATTGGAATGGTACTAATTTTTGGTTACGGGTGGTGACAATGTCGTTTGATTCGTTTAAAGAAGATGTATCTATAGTTTTATGTGGAGAAGCGGGCCAGGGAATCCAAACTGTAGAATCAATACTGGTTCATGCCATTAAAAAGGGAGGATACCATGTTTTCTCAACGAAGGAGTACATGTCCAGGGTTAGGGGAGGTGAAAATTCAACTGAAATAAGGATATCATCAAAAAGAGTGATTTCTTACGTTGATAGGATTGATATCCTACTCTCACTAAGTAAAGGAGCGGTTCCTCATCTTGAAAATCGTATATCCTCAAAAACGGTTATAATGGGGGATGATCAGCATCTAAAATCTCTGAAGGAAGGATATGATCTCATTAAAATTCCTCTTTTAGATATGGCAAAGGAAATGGGAGGAGTTATCTTCTCAAACGTGATAGCAGCCGGGGCGATAGCATGCATTTTGAACATACCTAGATCCATATTTGAAAGTTGTATTGAGGAGATATTTGCCCGGAAAGGTGAAGGTATTGTTAAAAAAGACATAGCAGCAGGTATGAAGGGCTATGAAATTGGTAAGGAACTGGTTGATTCTGGAAGGATCAAGGTAGATATAGAAACCAATCCTAAAGTCGCTGATGAACTTCTTTTAGATGGAACAGAAGCTGTAGGTTTGGGCTGTATTGCTGGGGGCTGTAGATTCATGTCTTCATATCCTATGACTCCTTCAACACCTCTTCAAACGTTTATAGCTCAAAATTCGAAAGATTTTGACATTATATTTGAACAGGCGGAAGATGAGATAGCTGCAATTAATATGGCCATAGCCGGATTTTATGCAGGAGCCAGATCAATGGTTGCAACATCTGGAAGTGGTTTTGCACTTATGGAAGAGGGTGTAGGTCTTTCAGGTATCATAGAAACCCCTGTTGTGATATACATAGGTCAAAGGCCGGGACCTGCCGTGGGACTTCCCACCAGGACTGCCCAGGAAGACCTGAACCTTGCATTTTACTCAGGGCCTGGAGAGTTTCCAAGAGCCATATTTGCACCAGGTAACCTGGAAGATGCATTTGAACTGTCTCAAAAGGCGTTTAATCTTGCAGATCGTTGTCAGGTGCCGGTTTTCATACTTTCGGATCAGTACTTTGCAGATGTTTTTTACAACCAGTCTCCATTTGACCTTGAGGGTCTTGAAGTTGAAGATCATACCATAAAGACGGGTAAAGATTACAAACGATACAAAATAACCCAAAATGGAATATCTCCCCGTGGAATCCCTGGATTTGGTGATGGTTTGGTGATCGTTGATTCTGATGAACACGATGAGGAGGGACATTTAACAGAGGACCTGGACATCAGGGAAAAAATGGTGGATAAACGCCTCAGAAAGTTAAATGAAGTTCAAAAGGATGTGATTCCACCTGAACTTGTCGGGAACCATGATTACAGTACGTTGGTTATAGGGTGGGGTTCAACCTATGGCCCAATAAAGGAAGCTCTGGATAATCTAAAAGCAGAGGACATGAGCTTTTTATATTTCAAGCAACTCTATCCCCTACATCCATCTACAGAAAAATATCTTAAAAATGCTGAAAGAACAGTAATATTTGAGAACAATGCTCAATCACAGTTTGCGGATTTAATAAAACTTAAAACTGGATTTAATATTGAAAGCAAGGTTTTAAAGTATAACGGAATGCCATTTTCCGTTGAGGAAGTGGAAGAAAATCTCAAAGAGCTTTTGGAGGGTTAATATGGATCCTAAAATGTTTGATGTTGAAGGTGCAGATGTTGCATGGTGTCCGGGTTGCGGAGACTTTTCAATCCTAAGAGCACTGAAGGAAGTTCTGGCTGAACTGGAAATAAGTCCGCAGGAGCTGGTCTTGGTATCTGGAATAGGGCAGGCGGGTAAATTGCCCCATTACCTTAAATCGAATGTTTTCAACGGACTTCATGGTCGGTCTTTACCTGCATCAACTACAATAAAAGCTGTAAATCCTGAGCTTACCGTAATAAATGTGAGTGGAGATGGATGCACCTATGGTGAAGGAGGTAATCACTTCATCCACAACATCCGTAGGAATCCCGATATCACCAACGTAGTACACAACAACATGGTTTATGGTCTGACAAAGGGACAGGCATCTCCAACAAGTCAAAAGGAGTTCAAAACACCTTTACAGGCTGAGGGGGTAATTTCAGAACCTTTCAATCCATTATCCATTGCAATAGCCCTTGATGCGTCTTTTGTGGCCAGGGCATTTAGTGGAGATATCTCTCAGACAAAAGAAATCCTGAAAAAAGCAATAAAACATAAAGGATATGCTCTGGTGGATATATTCCAGCCATGTGTCACATTCAACAAAGTGAACACATTTCAGTGGTTTAAAAACAACACGTATTATTTGGACGAGTCCCACGACCCATATGACAGAAATCAGGCGTTTAAAAGGTCAGTAGAAACTGAAAAGTATCCTCTGGGCATATTTTATATCAATCCCAAAAGGACATTTGAAGAAAATTTAACAGTTTACAGTAAGGATAAATCACCAATGTACAAAAGAGAGTTCCACATGCCTAGGTTAAGGGAACTTATGGACTCAAAAAAATGATCCATATTTTGAGTAATTCACTGTAATGAGTATTGTAATGGTGTAAAATCTTAGAACACAAAACTGGGCTATTTAGGAGAATTTAATCTTCTGTAGATATCTGTGTATAAAGCATATCTATAAATAAAATGTTTAAACGTTTATTTAGATCCTTAAAAATCCAGATTTTGACCCTTATCACATTGGGACAAGTGGTGGTTGAACTAGCTTTCTTTTATATTGACATTTGAACTAAATATTAAGTGTTGAATATTTTTATGTTGATTAAAAGTAGCTAAGATAAGTTGGGTAGGGAAACAAAATGGACAAAATCAGGATCTTATCGTGGAACGTAAATGGAATAAGGGCCGTGCACAAAAAAGGATTTGGTGAATGGTTTAAGACAGAACAGCCGGATATTTTATGTGTTCAGGAGACAAAAGCCGTTCGAAAGCAGGTGCCCCGGGATATAAGGGAATTTGAAGGTTACCACACCTATCTATCCGAGGCTGATAGAAAGGGCTACAGTGGAGTGGCATTGTACACAAGAATAAAGCCGGAAAAGGTTGAATATGGATTTGGAATAGATAAATTCGACCTTGAAGGCAGAACATTGATTGCAGATTATGGAGATTTTGTTTTATTCAACATATACTTCCCAAACGGTAAAATGTCCCCTGAAAGGTTGCAGTACAAGATGGATTTCTACGATGCATTCATGGAATACGCAGACAAACTCAAGGATGAAGGTAAGAACATAGTCGTATGTGGAGATGTGAATACAGCTCATAAAGAAATAGATCTGGCTCGTCCAAAGGAAAACGAGAAAATTTCAGGATTTTTACCCGAAGAAAGGGCATGGATCGATGAATTTTTAAATCATGGCTACGTGGACACATTCCGGGAGTTCAACCAGGAAGAAGGCCAGTACACATGGTGGAGTTACCGTACCAGAGCCCGGGATCGAAACGTTGGGTGGAGACTTGATTATTTCTTTGTGAACGAGGAGTTTATGAATCATATCAAATCATCATTCATCCTGAAGGATGTCATGGGCTCAGATCACTGTCCTGTGGGTATTGAGGTTGTTTTAGGGGATTAAAAATTCTTATAAATTCTTTACTAAATTTGTAAAATAAATTTTGTAAAAATGTTTCAAATGAACTTAAACCTCTTAAAAAAGTACATGGCACATGTATTGGGACTAGTTTCCATTTTAATATTTTTAATTTTTACATCGATAGCTGTAGCATGTTTTCCCGGGAATTTTACACCGGTTACCAACTGGCTCAGCGACCTTGGAAATCCAAATTTTAACCCTTCTGGGGCAATTTTCTTTAACACAGGCTGTATCTTGGCAGGTACAATATTCATTCCATTTTTTACAGGGCTTTACAGGTGGCACACCGATAAAAAATGGGATAACATTATTTTAGTTTCTGCACAGATTGTAGGGTTTATTTCAGCATTTGCAATGATCATGGTCGGAATTTTTCCTGAAACCGACCCTAAGATGCATTGGATCTGGTCATCAATCCTTTTTATTACTATTTTAATATTTTTGATACTTATCAACATTTCTTTGTTTGATCATCCAAAGTTCATGAGGCCAATATTCTATTTCGGTCTGCTGGCAGTTTTGGTGGATCTCTTTTTCATAGTTATGTTCAGAATTTATACAGGTCTTCCTGCTCCTCTATTTGAATGGTTGGCAGCATTTTTTGCCATTTTTTGGATCGCAGCGTTGACATACAACATGCTAAAATTAAAGGTTTGAATTGAATTTTGAAGAGAACTTATTATTGATTAAAATTTGAAATTGGTTAACTGAAATAGTGATTTTCAACTTCCTGAAAACCATTCCAAAATAATACTTAAAAATTTATTTTACGAGAAATATAAATTTAAAAGGTTTTATGAGATGTTAACCAACCAGTTAATTAACATTCATGAATTTGATTTGATCTTTCTGATTTGATCAAACATTTAAAGACTTTATTAATACATGGAATTTTAAAAGAAATCTTATAGAGGGTTTTTATGAGTTACAGAGGAGCTTCAAAACAATTTTTAGATTCACAAGACATATCAATTGGAGATAAAATCAGAATAACCAAAAAGGACGTATCCTATGAGGGGATGGTTCTTGAAAGGGCAGAAGATGCTGATGAAAAGCATATCGTCTTGAAACTTGCAAGTGGCTACAACGTAGGATTGGACATACTGGATGCAGAGGCGAAACTTCTGGAGAAGGGTGAGAAACCTAAAATAGAACTTCAACCACTTGAAATAGAAAAAGATGGTAAAAAACGGGATATATCCATAATATCAACCGGAGGGACGGTTGCATCTATTATAGACTATAAAACAGGGGCTGTGCACCCTGCATTTACAGCTGATGATCTTTTACGTGCCACACCAGAGCTTTTGGAACATGCGAACATAAATGGGGAAGCTATTTTAAACATCCTGAGCGAGAACATGAAACCTGATTACTGGATTAAAGCAGCGCGTTCCATAGCAGATGAAATTAATAACGGTGCTTATGGTGTTGTGGTGGCTCATGGTACAGACACCATGCATTACACCTCTGCGGCCTTGAGTTTCATCTTGGACACACCTGTTCCTGTGGTTTTGACAGGTGCCCAGAGGAGTTCAGACAGGCCATCATCTGATGCATTTTTAAACCTTATGGGGTCTGTTACAGCCGCTAAATCGGACATAGCTGAAGTTATGGTGTGTATGCATGCCACGGAGGATGATTCTTACTGCTACCTTCACCGTGGTACCAAGGTCAGGAAGATGCACACGTCCCGAAGGGACACTTTCCGCAGTATAAACACCCAGCCCATTGCAAAGGTTCGCAACGGCAATATAACAATTCTCGATGAAAATCAAGAATACAAAAAGCGTGAAAATGGAGAAGTGAAGCTTCAAGATAATTTAGAACCTAAAGTAGCATTTATAAAAAGTTATCCTGGAATTTCGGGGGAAATTATTGATTATCATATTGATAAAGGTTACAAAGGAATCGTTATAGAGGGAACAGGTCTGGGGCACTGTCCAGATTATTTGATACCTGCGGTTAATAGGGCAACAGACAGTGGAATTCCTGTGGTTATGGGTTCCCAGTGCTTGTACGGTAGGGTGAACATGAACGTTTATAGTACAGGTAGGGAACTTGTATCAGCTGGTGTTATATCTGCCCTGGACATGCTGCCTGAAACTGCATACGTCAAGCTTGTGTGGACTCTAGGACAGACTGACAACATGGAAGAAGTGAGAAAAATCATGCAGACCAACCTGAAAGGTGAGATTGGAGCTAAATCATCCCAAAAATTCTTTTGATATGATATCAAGCATTCTAATTTAATTCCCTATGATGATTAAATATAGATTGAATATATGATTATTGATTTAAGTTATTTGAATCTCATTGAATCGTAAAAAGTGAGTAGGGAATTAATAAAGGTTATGCACAGGGATTATACACAAATACATTAAATTCTTAATGATCAACGATTTAACAAGTTTAAAGATCATTTAAACCAAGTTGAACTATTACAAAATACATTAAATAGCGGTGATAGGATGGATTATGATAAATTAGGTCTTAAAATGGGTCTTGAGGTACATCAACAACTCAATACAGATGAAAAACTTTTCTGTCCATGTTCGTGTGAACTTACAGACAAAAAACCGGATTATAAAGTTTTAAGGAACCTTAGACCAACACAGAGTGAGCTTGGAAAGGTAGATAGGGCTGCCTTTGAAGAGTCAAGAAGGAAATTACAGTTTATCTATGAAGCGTACAAAAATGAAACGTGTCTTGTTGAGGTTGATGAGGAACCTCCTCACCCTTTAAATAAGGAAGCCGTTAAAATATCTCTCATAGTTGCATCACTTCTCAACATGAACGTTGTTGATGAATTACACACCATGAGAAAACAGGTCATAGATGGGAGTAACACAGGAGGTTTCCAAAGGACTGGTCTTGTTGCAACCAATGGTTACATGGACACAGAGTATGGAAGGGTTATAATAGAAAATCTGTGCCTGGAAGAGGATGCAGCAAGGCGTATAGGTCAAAAAAAGGGAAATGTAGTCTTCAGACTCGACAGACTCGGTATTCCTCTAGTTGAGATAACCACTGACCCATCTATGAAGCACCCTGATCAGGTTAAGGAAGTTGCATACCAGATAGGTCAAGTTCTCCGGAGTACAAAGGTTAAAAGGGGACTTGGAACAATAAGACAGGACCTTAACATATCCATACGTGAAGGAGCCCGTGTGGAACTAAAAGGAGTTCAAGATCTAGATTTAATGGCTCAAATGGTTGAAAACGAGGTAAAAAGGCAGATAAATCTCCTTGAAATAATGAAAGAACTTCAAAAAAGAGATGCCCATGTTGATGACACAATATACGATGTAAAGGATTTGTTCAAGCAGACAGAGTCTAAAATAATAGCAAAAGCCCTAAAAGATGGCTCAGTTCTTGCAATAAAACTAAATGGATTTGCAGGTTTAATTGGGAAAGAAGTCCAGCCCAGCAGAAGGTTCGGAACTGAACTTGCAGGTTACGCCAAAAAAATGGGAGTTTCGGGTATATTCCACACAGATGAGCTTCCAGCCTATGGTATAACCCAAAAAGAGGTTGATACAGTTTTAGAATTTGTTAAAGCAGGTGAAGAGGATGCATTTGTACTGGTTGCAGATGATGATGAAAAGGCAAGAAATGCTCTGCTTGAGGTTTTAAGAAGGGCCAAAACAGCCATCATCGAGATCCCGGAAGAGACCAGAAAAGCCTTGGAAAATGCTAACAGCGAGTACCTCCGGCCACTGCCAACTGCAAGCCGTATGTACGTTGAAACGGACATACCAACTACGGTAATATCCCGAGATTACCTTGAGAACATAAAAAACAACTTACCAGAGCTTCCAGATGAAAAAAAGGCCAGAATAATCCAGCAATACAACTTGAGCGAGGATCTTGCACATCAACTTGTCAGAAGGAACAGGGCTGGTGACTTCGAGGAGATCATGGCATCTTCCAATCTGGACTCAACAACGGTAGCATCAACCTTTGCCTACACTATTAAAGAGCTTAAAAGGGACGGAAAGGACATTTTAAAACTGACGACTGACTGTTTAAAGGAAACCTTTGCCCTTGTTGAAAAGGGTAAGATCACAAAAGAAGCAGTTCAGGAGGTTCTTGTGGGTGTCTGTGACGGTGAAAAGTCTCCAGAACAAGCAGCAAAGGATTTGAACCTTACGATGTTGTCTGAAGAAGATGTTGAATCAGTAATCGATGATATAATTTCTTCAAACAGTAAAATGGTTGAAGAAAGGGGAATGGGTGCAATGGGTGCTCTTATGGGTAAAGCCATGGCCAAACTCAAGGGAAAAGCTGACGGCAAACTTGTGAATAAACTTTTGAGGGATAAACTACAGAATAAATAAAGATAAATAAAATTATAATTAAAAAATATCTAGAAAAAAAATTCCTTATTTATTCAACCTGTAAGGTGATTGTATGGAACAATATGATATTGTAATAGCAGGTGCAGGACCTGCAGGGCTTACTGCGGGGATATATGCTGGAAGAGAAGGTTTAAAAGCAATTATTTTGGAAAAGGCTCTTAAAGGAGGCATGGGAAATGTTGCCCCTCTAGTTTTAAACTTCCCTGGATTTAAATCCATAACTGGCCTTGAACTTTTAAAGAGAATAGGAGACCATGCATCGGGTTACATGGACATAAAAGAGTCTGAAGAAATCCAGAAAGTTGAAAAAATGGATGGAAAGATAATGGTAACCACGAATAAGAATGAATATGCTGCAAAATCTCTTATAATATCAACAGGAACCAAATACAGAGAGTTAGGAGTACCGGGTGAGCAGGAATTTATTGGAAAGGGCATATCCTACTGTTCAATATGTGACGGCATGTTCTTCAGGGGTAAAGAGGTTCTCGTGGTTGGGGGAGGAAACTCCGCAGCTGAACACGCCCTCCACCTCAATGACATAGGATGTAAAGTTAAAATGGTACATAGAAGGGATGAACTGAGGGCTCAAAAATATCTTCAGGATAAAATCAAAAAAGAAGGCATTCCAATCGTCTGGAATTCTGTTGTAAAAGAAATAAAGGGTGATACGTTCCTTAAAAGTGTTGTGATCTACGATCGTGTTAGAGATGTTGAGGAAGAACTTGATATCGCGGGAATGTTCATAGCAGTCGGAGAAATACCTTCAAGCCAACTTGCAGGACCGATAGGGGTTGAAATTGACAGAGGTGGTTATATAATCACAGATAAGGACCAGAAAACCAATGTGCCTCATGTATATGCTGCAGGTGATGTTACAGGTGGTTTGAAACAGATAATTGTGGCCTGCGCAGAGGGGGCAGTGGCTGCTGAATCTGCTTACAACGACATTAAAATGGAAGAGTAAAAAAGAGTAAAAAAATATCTTTTAGAAATATTTTGAAAGTTTTTATCATCAAAATTTGAAGTTTTTATATTATCAAAAAAAGTATTCAAAAAAAATTTTCAAAAAAATAGAATTAAAAAGCAATAAATTAAATGAATAAAATTTAAATGTTATTTTAGAGGTTATTTTATGGCTGTTGTGAGATTTGGCCCTGCAGGTAAACCCATTGATTACAAGGGCAAAACTAATGATGTATGCACTTATATAAATGCAGAAAGACTCGATGCCTATGAATATCAGGCAACTTATGGCGTTAAAATATCAAAACAATCTGCAATAGAACTCAAAAAAAACTCGAAGGACAATGATGTCCTGGTTTCAATGCATGCGCCCTATTACATTAACCTGTCATCTAACAAGGCTGATGTAATTGAAAGATCGGTTAAACGGCTTGTTCAGGCCGCTAAAGCATCAGAATGGATGGGAGCATACCGCACAGTATTTCACCCGGGTTTTTACACCACTTACACTCCAGAAGAAGCAATGAAGTGCTGTAAAAAAGCAATTACTGAGATCCAGGATGAACTTGAGGCTCAGAGTGTTAATGAGTATACCTTCGCACCGGAAACAACTGGTAAAAAATCCCAGCTGGGTAACCTTGATGAGATAATAGAAATATGCGGTTCATTTGAACATTTTGCACCGACCGTGGACTTTGCCCATGTTCATGCCAGATCTGGAGGTTCTATCAAAGATAAAAATGCTTATAACAAAATATTCCAGAAGTTAGAGGATGAACTGGGACTAAAGTCATTACATTCCCATTTTACAAGGATAGAGTACACAGATGCCGGTGAAAGAAAACATCATACACTTGCTGAGGATAGTTACGGACCGCCTCTTGAACCTCTGCTTGAAGAAATTGTTGATTGCGGTTGGGATGTGACTGTAATCTGTGAAACCCCCTTTTTAGACCATGATGCCATTAAGATGAAGGTTTTGTACGAAGATATCCTGAAAATTAAATGAACTTTATGGAATTCTGAAATTAAAGAACTTTGATGGAGTTGGATGTAATTTATTTTTTTCGATTCATGGAACCTTTTTTGAAGAGAGTTTTCCACTGTTTTTTTCGCTGGTCGTCCCGAATTTTTAAAATGTAATAAATGGAACCCTTTCTTTTTTTCTCCTTAATCACTGAGAGTTCTTCCAGTTTTTGGAGTTGATTAACTGATTCATGCTTTGTTGTTCCCAGTAATTTTTGGGTTTCTTCTAGGGTTATTTTCCCATATTCATGCAAGAAAGTTATAATCCGTATTTGGTTCATTTTTATCTGCTTTTCTCTTATATGGTCCTTTTTAAGGGTTGGTTGGTTGTTTGAAGCTACTGGAACATTTATTAGTTTTGAGATCTCGTCTCTAACCTTTGATAGTGACACATTGATTCCATCTGTGAAATATTCCATCCATTTCGTCAGGCCGTTTGGATCTCCAAAACTCAAATTTAAAGCGTTTAAATAGGCTTTTTTGTCCGCTTCGTAGTACTGCTCCAATGGAAAATATTTTTCCGGATCAAAAAGTCTTAAATATAAAATTAACTCTGTTAAAGCTCTTGCAGTCCTGCTGTTACCTTCTTTGAATGGCTGGATCCTCACAAGTTCATAATGTGCAGTTCCTGCAACAGTTATTGGAGAGATTTCAGTGGAGTTATTATTGATCCATTTAAGAAGTTCTTCCATTAATCTAGGGATATGTTCCGGGGATGGAGGTCTATATTCAATATGATCTTTTTTGAAATTTGCATCGTTCACATGAACGTTACGATAATGTTTCTTATGAGGTATTCCATTCGGTGTCTTTTTAGTTATTTCACTGTTCATTTCCAAAAGCAGTTCTTCTGTGATTTTCCCATTTTCCTGATACCTCTCGATCCCCTTCAAAACGTTGAGGTAGTTAAGTACTTCCTGTTCTTCTTTGTTTTCTGTAACTTCTGGCCTGTCTAAAATCCTATTTACTTCGGCAATTGTTAAAGTGTTCCCTTCAACTGCTGTAGAAGCATGAGATGATTTAATAAGGGCATTTCTCTTTAAAAAACTATTAATTTCAGGTTTAATTGCTGCATTAAGGATGATGCCTCGCACTAACTCAATTTCGGCTATATTATCAATGGTTTTATTAGTATACGTGAAGTTGGGTATGTACATCAAGTTACCTTATTATTCTGCATAATTTATATGATTTTGCGATTATTTGTTTGGGCTTTGATTATTGAAGTGATCAAAAAAGATATTTATCCTGTTTAATTTAAATTTAAGTGGTTTAAACTCTTCAAATGTAAAAAGAATAAATATTTGGATGTTTTTTAATTTTTTTATTTATTTTCCCAGTTTTCCTTCTATGAATATGCAATTAATTACTCCCTGATCTATCAAAGAAAAACTTTTATCCATCAGTGTATAAACTATAATTAAAATAAGATCATCATCACATAAAAGAAATAAAATCAATCAAATAAGATCAGATTGATTAAGTCAAATTGATTAATATTATTCGAAACATAAAATTTTCGATTTAACAACAAAGTTGGTAGGTATTCCTAGTGAAACTAAACAATATAGTTCCTGATCAAGTTGTATCAGATAAAAAAATATTAAAAAATGTAACTGAACCGGATAAAGAATCTAAACTGGTTGTACTCCAGTCGGTAGGTTATCCTTTCTTATGCAATCTCGTTGAGAATCCTAAAATAGAAATATTCGACAAAGAACTTTTTGAGCTCTATGCAAAAGAACAATGGGAAGGATACACGGCAAAAGAAGGCTCTTTTCTTTTTGATCAGAAATTATTGCCTGATTATGCCTTTAAAATAATAAAAGCACATCCAGATAATTCTAAAATAACTGATAATACTTCAATACTCCTCATGGAAGTTCAAGAATCCCGTGAGATTAAAAAAATAGAAAGCAACGTTCGAATGGAAGATGTCATAGGGCAGGAACGTGCAAAGACCAAATGTAAGGTAATAATAAAATATTTACAGGATCCAGCTAGTTTTAGAGATTGGGCTCCAAAAAATGTTTTGTTCCATGGAACTCCCGGAACAGGAAAGACAATGCTTGCAAAATCCCTCTCAAACGAACTTCAAGTGCCGTTGTTCCTTGTGAAGGCCACGAGTCTCATAGGAGAACATGTTGGTGATGGTTCGAGGCAGATACACGATCTTTTTGAGGAGGCATCAGCTTTATCTCCCGCAGTGATATTTATAGATGAGATAGATGCCATAGGCCTTGACAGGAAATACCAGTCACTTCGTGGGGATGTTTCAGAGGTTGTAAACGCTCTTTTAACTGAAATGGATGGTATAGATAGTAACAATGGTGTTGTGACCATAGGGGCTACCAACAACCCTCACCTTTTAGACTTTGCAATAAGGAGCCGGTTTGAAGAGGAAATAGAATTCGTACTGCCCGATGAAAATGAGAGACAAACCATTCTTGAGCTTTACATAAAATCTATGCCATTGGCTGTTAAAGCTGATGTTAAAAGACTCTCTAAATGTACTAAAAAAATGTCCGGAAGGGACATTAAGGATAAATTTCTGAAAGTTGCCCTCCATAAAGCAATTTCAGAGGATATGGATACCGTGACTATGGATCATATTAAATATGCCCTTAAACAGTATAAAAAAGAGAAAAATGAACCTAAAGGAATGTTTGCATAAATTAGAACCTTTCTTTACTATTGTCTGCTATTTTTCCCCTTTTATATCCTTTTTTGACTCATAAACTCTTTTCCTATTTTTACTTCACTTTTTTTGAGCCGTAGTGAGTTTTAGTGCTGTAGATATGGATATTGCACTGATTTTGATAGGTCTCGTGTTGGAAATGCGGGAGACTGGCTATCTTTTCAGGATAGTTGAGGAATCATAAAGATCAACTAAAATGCTATTTGACAGATTGAAGTATATTCATTCATGGAATTAAAGAACTATTACAGAAATATTTACTACAAATAAAAATATTCACAGTTAAATTAAAAAAAATCAGTTGCGGTTAAAAATAGCTTCTGCAGCGTTTATAACTTCTTGTTCATCATTTTCAGCTGCATGTTTTAAATTCTTAATTATATCATAAAAAATGTGTTCAACCATGACCTTTGTAAGGTCTTCAACAACTTTTTCATTCCCCTTCATATCTCCAAGCTTTCTAAATGCTTTTTGGGTATCTTTGACCCTTATATTCTCTGCACTGGTTCTAATATTTGATATGATTGGTTCAACTTCAAGCTGTTTCAGGGATCTTTTCAAAAGCTCAAATTCTGTTTCAATTATCTTCTCAGCGTCACAGGCTGCAGCTTCACGCATATTCTTGTTTTTATCTGATATGGTGCGCAGGTTATCCATATTGAATAGTCTAACACCAAGCTCTGCAACTCGTTCATCTATATCACGTGGGTTTGCAATGTCAACCATCACGATCTTATTAAGATTCTCCTGTGGTATGGCTTCTTTTACTTTTTCGTAGGTTAATATGGGGTGAGGTGCTCCTGTAGCACTTATAACAACATCTGCATCTTTTATTGCTTCATCAAGCTTGTCAAAGCGTATGGCGAAACCTCCAAGTTCTTTTGCAAGGTTCACTGCCCTGTCATGGGTTCTGTTTGCAACGACTATTGCCTTAAGATTTTTCTCGACCAGAGCCTTTGCAACGAGTGTTCCCATTTTACCCGCACCTATAACAAGCACTTTTTTACATTTAAGGTTTCCATGCACTGATTCTGCAAGTTTAACTGCTGCAGAACCGATTGATACTGACCCTTCGTTTATTTTGGTCTTCTTCCGTACGGCCTGACCAACGTGGACAGCTTTGGTGAATACGGTTCTTAAAACATTACCGCAACCACCTTCTTTAATGCTCTTTTTTTGAGCTTCTTTTATCTGGCCAAGTATCTGATCTTCACCGATTATCATGGACTCTAATCCAGATGCAAGTCTTAAAAGATGTTTCACTGCATCTTCATCCGTTTCAATCATGAAGTCCTCGCAATCTATGTCTGGGGTTTTGCATTCATCTAAAACTAGGTAAAATTCAGTCCGGTTGCAGGTTTTTATCTGGAGATGCTCTTTAACAGAGTAATGTTTCTGCAGATCCTTGAAGATACCTTCAAGTTTCTGTGCTGATCTTTCCATTGTACTGATGCTTGCTGTTTTATAATCGACTCTGATATTGAGGATCACGTATTTCCCTCCAGATTTTTGGAAAGTTGATCGAAATAAATTGATTAATTTTAGATCACTTTAAATCAATATTGTATTAACTTATTTAATTAAATCTTTCTTTAAAATTTCTTTTAAACCTATTTATTACTTTTAAACCTCTTTATTTAGATTTAGTAATAACTCCTCAACATATACCTTTGCCTGGTTGAGGTTACCATCCTTTAGAAGTTTTTCAACTGTTTTATCATTTAAAATTTTATATAAATATGATCTGCGATCTTTTTGGTCCTTCACTTTATCCTTGAGAAGTTTTCTGGTGAAATCTTGAAGTTCCAACTGTAAAATATCCTCATTTTTTATTACTTTTTGTATCTTTTTTCTTAACTGTTTTGCCATGAGGGGGCTTTTGCCGCCTGTGAATACGCATATTTGCACATCTTCTATGAAAAAAGATGTGGGCACGATCAAGTTACCCTTTTGTGGGTAATCAGCCCGGTTAACTAACTTATAATCAGCCAGATGTGCGATTTCTTCGTTTAAATTATGGTCTCCTGTTGCAATAACCACAAGGTCTGACCATTCAACCCATTTAGATGCATTGTCAATTGATTTTAATGATGCTCCCAGATCGATGATTTCCTCTGAAGCAGTATTCCCCAGGATCACAACATGGGCCCCTGCTTTCAGGAATCTTTTGGCTCGTCTTTCCCCTACTTCCCCTGCGCCTACTACTAAAACCTTTTTGTCACGCATTTCAAGGAAGAGGGGAGTCCAACCCATTTTATGGCTCCAAATTTTTCATTCTAAGTAATTTAACCGCAGTTTTCACATCGTTACCACAGTCACTAAGAACTTTGGAAGCCTCTTCTTCCGGAACGTTAAATGTTTCAGAGAGCGCCTTAACACTTTCTTCTGTTGTTGATTCATGTTTTCCAACAAGTTCCTCTGAAAGCTCTTTTTTAAGCTGCATGTATTCGTCACTGCTCATATTTATTCTGCGCAGCACCATATCCCGTAAAGGACATGGTTTTGATGGCTTGCAGCACCATACCAGCGATCCGAAACATGTTCCTTCACCCTGGCCTAGTCTGGTTTTTTCTCCAAATTTTTCTTTTATCTCTATGTAATCTTGAGGTGTGAGATTGGCATCCTCTAATGCATAGATAATTGGACAGGGCTTTACGGGCGGACAGCAGAACGCTAAGGCTCTTTTATCCCCTCCCCTGCATACGTGTGATGGTGAATCGTCCCATACCATTTTATTCCTCCTTAAGCATTTTCTTTTTTTCTGTGGGTGTTAGGTCTTGGATTATTGTTTTTGGGTTTCCTTGTTTTAGGATTTTTCCTCCGCGCATTAGGGCAGCTTTGTCGCATACGTCGAGTACGAAGTCCATGTCGTGTGATATGATTAGGAATGTTTGGTTTAGTTCGTCTCGTGCTTTTATTATTGAGTCTGTGACTTGTACTCTTGTTATGGGGTCCATGGTTCCTGTGGGTTCGTCTAGGATTATTATTTTGGGTTCTTTGATGAGGACTTGTGCTAGTGCTACTCTGTGTCTTTCTCCGCTGCTGAGTTCGTCTGGGTATTTGTTTAGTATGGTTGTGGCGTATGTTTCGTCGAATCCTACGGCTTTGAGGACGTATATGGCTTTCATTTTTGCGAATTCTGCGGGTAGTTCGAGGCTTATGGCTTCTGTGAGGTTTCCGAGCACGTTTCTGTGCGGGTAGAGGCTGTATTCTTGGTGGAGTATTCCTAGGTAGGGTTTGACTCTTCCTCTTCCGTATGGGCCTTTTTGTGTCATGTCTATCCAGGTTTCTCCTAGTTTGACTTGGATGTTGCCTGTGCTGGGTTCTGTTAGGCCGTAGAGTATTCGTGATAGTGTTGTTTTTCCTGCGCCGCTGAGGCCTACGACTCCGAATATTTCGCTTTCATCTACTGTTAGGTTTATTCCGTCAACTGCTTTGACTACTCCTCTTTCTATGGAGTAGTAATGTTTTTTCACGTTTTCCATTTTTATTATGGGTCCGCCTGTTTTGAAGACTTCTCCTTTTTCTGGTAGGGGTACTTGTTGTAGGAATTTTTTCACGATTTTGGTGGGGTTGCCTTGTTCGATTATTTCTCCTTTTTCGAGCCATATTACTTGGTCTGATAGTTTTTTCATGACTTCTGGCCAGTGGGAGGATATGATCATTGTTTTGCCTTTGTTTTTCACTCCGTCGAGCAGTGCTTCATGTATTAGTTCTGCTGTTTTGGGGTCGAGTGTTCCTGTGGGTTCGTCTGCTAGGAATATCATGGGTTTCTTTGGCCATTTGTCTGGCGAGCACGACTCTTGTTTTTCCCCTCCGCTGAGGTCTCTTGCTATGTGGGTTATTCTGTGGGTCATTTGAGCCATTTCCAGAAGGTCTATGGCTATTGAGATGCTTTCTTCCTCATCATGGTCGTGAATTGCTTTTAGAACGTTGTCTATGACTGTATCGTCCTCGTAGAGGGCGAAGGTTCTTTGGAGCATTATTGAGATTCTTCTTTTGATGGCTGCAAACAGTATTCGGTCGCAGTTCCAGAAATCAACACTCATTGCCTGGAATTCACATCCGCAGCTGCATTTTTGCCCGGCTTGTGATGGTGTTTCAACTCGGATACAATCAGGACAAAAGGCTATGTTGTAGATTATTTGACCTTGGTCTGGCTTGTAATCCTTCATTCCTCTGAGCATTTGTATAAGAACTGATTTACCCGCACCACTTCTTCCAAGAATACCTAAAACAGTACCCTCATCTATGGTCATACTAACATTCTTTAAAACATCCACACCTTTAAAAGTCTTAGTAACGTTCCTAACCTCTATAAAAGACAATGCAACCACCTTTTTTTTTGAGTTTGCAAAACATTAATTAATTTGTTATTCAATTAAATTGAATTAATTATTAATATTTTTATTTTAACACATTTTTTATAATTAAATGATCGTTGATTTAAATGATATTGAGATCTTATGAAATTTGAGAATTATACACGGGCAAGATCAAATGGAAGTTCCCCTCCTATGGCAGCCCGTGCAATTGATATTCCATCTGCACCAGCATCAACCATTTTTCTGGCGGATTTCAAATCTCTTATTGAATTGTTCCCTATTAAAAATATATCTGTATTTTTTTTAATTGATCTTATTAAGTTGTAATCTGCACAAGTATATCCTGGTTTCATGGCGTCAATATGTAGATAGTTTGCACCTGCATTGTTAACAGCCTCTGCAACTGCAAAATCGTCCACTCCCGGAACGTTAGCCCGTACTTTTACAGAAACTTTACTCCCTGAGTTTTTTACAACTTCTTCTATGAAATCGCCCAATTTAGTAAGGTTTTGGAGAAGTGCTTGGCCGCATCCGGCATCTACAAGTTCTGATTGCCTACAATGGGTGTTTATTTCAACCACATCTACACCATCGAGTTTTGAAACGGTTATTATAGGTTCTGGAGAGGTTGCCCTGAGGTTAACTGAAACTTTTCCTTTCCACGGGTTTTGAGATCTGACTATGTTAACCTGACTTTTTATGTTGGACAAAACATTTTCTTCTGCAACCTCAAATTCAGGTCTTCCACGTGCAATTATTTTACAACCCGCTTCTATGGATGGTTTATCTATGTTGTACCCTCCAAGGGTAACCATATCAAATCCGAATGATGACATTTTCCTACAGAAGTTTCCGTTGGTTATGCCCGCCATAGGCGCTAAAACTTCAATAAAACCACCTAATGAAAATAATAATTGGATTTATTAATCATTTATGAGATTCCTAATTTTTTAGAAATTTTAATTTATCTTTAATCCATTAATTAATTTAAGAAATTCAAGTTTGATGTCAATTTTTAATAATTGAGTTTATTAATTTTACATTTTTTTTAAACAACTAAAAATTATGGAAACTAGGAATCAGTTATAGATAATTATTAGATTTTCCTTTACTATTACTATCAAATTCTATTCACTTTCAATCTTTATTCTTCATCACGTGAACCAGATTGTAGGTGAATCCACCTCTTATCTCTTCGAGGGCAAGATCAGCAAGGTTTGCTGCTTTTTCAGCAGTTGGGGCCTTTCCAACACCTGCTTTGAGTGATATGTTTATTTCATCCTTAATTTCCTCAATTATTTTGAGGATTCCCTCAGGGTCCAAGCCATTACATGGTGACATGAAGTTGTCTCCGCCTATGAAGAATAAAAGAGATCCTTTTTTGATTAATTTTTTCATTAGAAAGTGTTGAACTCGGTTCACAATAAAATTAGTATCGTATGCAGGAATTATATCTGTGAGAGTGTCCGTGATGCCGTTTATGTCTATATGGGCTATCTGTACGAAGCTGTCTTCCTTTTTTGTCATGCTGTCTATTGCAAGTATTTCTTTCCTTTCCTCTGATTGTGCTCCTCCATAGTTTTGAAGGGCATTTGTGGCAATTTTCTGTGCTTCGTATGGTGTTTCTGCAGCACCAACTCCCATACTTACTGTTATGGGGTATCTGTTTCCTATGGACTTTTGAATTCTGCGATGGTCATCCAGATCGACGCCGTTTGTGACTGCGAGCATATTGTCGAAGCGAGTGAAGAACACAAGGCCTCCTTTAGCTGCGAATTGTCTCTGAAGATCTGCGTAGAGCTCCGACTGTAAAATCTGAAGATCTGCTTCGGCCCTTGGTGTGGGGGTCACGGTCCATGGACCATAATTATCGATCTGAATTAATGTCATTTGAATCATAAAATTTCACCCAAAATACTTCTGGCTAACATCATTTTATCTCCGATGTTTTTCATGTTGGTGTTTGTTACAACAACATCCGATATTAGTTTTTCTATTTCTTTTTTGTAAACACGATCCTCAGTATCTACTATAAATTTGTCTAAGAATTCTTGATACATGGCCGCAACACCTCTACAAGATACCTCATGCCCTAAAGCTCTCATGAACTTTGCAGCTGGGCCGCTAACAGGAGTTCCACCAATTATGGGCGAAACTGCAGTAACATAAGATTTTTTAAGGGCATCTGAAACGCCTTCCATGGATATTATGGGTCCTATTGATGTCACAGGGTTTGAAGGTCCAATGACCACCAAATCTGCTTCTTCAATGGATTCAATAACTCCATGTGCAGGTTTAACGCTGTTGTACTCAAGATCAAGAACCTCAGGTTCTCCACGTCTCTCAATGAGAAACTTGTGGAACTCCATATCCCCCTCATCTGTTTTTATCTTTAAGTGAGATTCTTCATCGCTCATGGGTATTACGTGGGATTCAACACCCAGGGACTTCCTCTGGATGTTAACAACCTTCGAAAGAGGATACTGTTCCATGAGCATGGTTTTTTGTATCTTTGTGGCCCTGTCCCTATCTCCAATTTTAAGGGTTTCAGGGCAGTTAATCTCCTTTAAAGTTTCATGTGTTATAAAGGTATCATTGTCAATACCGTACCATGTTTTTTCGTTGATGATCTCTGCAAGGGTGTACATAACGGTGTCAACATCTGCTGCAACGTAAACACCAGAGAAATAGGAGTTTTCAAGGGTGTTAACAACGATGTTAATATCTTTAGGGTCAATTAACTTGACAATCCCTTGAATAAGTTTTGGTGTCCCTGTTCCGCCTGAAAGTATGGTTATCATATTTGTTCTTGCCTGTGTTTGGTTAAATTCTATTTAATATTTAAAATATGTGGTTTTACGTGGGTATTCTAATTTTACGTTTTTATTATAACCTAAATTTATCTAATGTTTTCCTGTTTAAGAAATTTTTGAATATCAAACATTTCTTTTCAAACACTTCTATTTTTACAATTTTCATACATTTCTCAAACACAGTATCCTGTGTTGTTTCAAACACAATAAAGTTTAGAAGTACACGATCTCATCTAAAAACATCGTATTTTTTAGGTCTTAACAATGATTTAGCAGTTGAAGAATCAGTTTTTAATTTTTTAAAGTATTCTATGCCTCTAATTATAACTACAGGTATTCCTTCATTGGCCTGTCCCATTATAATGGATGCTGCTGAAGCTAATTCATCTGCTACGGCTATACTGGTGGTTTCAAGCTCCCTTCCATAAAGATCATTTTCTCCACGTCTGTCCCACAGTGCTTCCATACCGGATATTCCAATAGCAGTTCCTACTGCACCTTCTCTAAAAGCCCTTCCCTGTGTATCTGATATTATAATTGCAATCTCTGATCCTGCAGCATTTTCTAGTTTTATCCTTATATCTGAGGCACTTTTGTCCGGATCAACTGGCATTGGTGTTGCAAGTCCACCGTCCACATTAGACTCATCTATGCCCGCATTAGCACATACAAAACCGTGTTTTGTTTCAGATATTATAAAATCCGGCCCAACTTTTATTATTTCATTTGATTCCTGGATTATGGCTTCAACAATCTCAGGTTTTTTTCCAGTTTTCTTGGAAAGTTCAAATGCCAGTTTACTTGGTGTTATACTGTTAAGATCGATTATAGTTCCCTCTGATTTTGATACTGCAGTCTCTGCTATAACGAAGATATCTCCGTCAAGGATTTCTATACCCTCTAAATCCATGGAATCTAATATGATCCTTGCAATATCGTCATTTTCTTTTATTAATGGTATTTTTCTGAGCCCAATGAGTTTTACGTCCATATTAACACCAATTTAGTTGATTCCTTTTGTTTTTCTCTTATTTATTTCATTTAAATAAAGTATTAGGGTTTAAAAACATTTTTTTTAATTCATTTAAATATCTCTTTATTAGATTGAAGACCAATTAAATTTATTTTCGCATCTCAAGTGAATTTGGGATAAAAATTGGATAAAAAAAAGTTTAGATTGAATTTAATCTAGATTTTTAATTTAAATTGAACTTATGTCCCATTTTTTTCCATTTGGACTACCAAAAGCGGCTGCTGATGTCACAGGATTGGTGAACTCTACAAATTTACCACCATCTATTATGAATTGTGCTGCACTGGCAGCAGTATCTGCCGTAAATTTCACATAAGCTGGTTTTGTTTGTTCGTAAGTTGATATGTAGGCTGCTTTTCCTTCTTCCACTTTTTCAACGATTAAACCTTTGTGAGTCACAATTCCAATGTATGTGCCTTCGCGGGGTGATACTACGCCAGCTATACGGGGGGTGTTGTAATCGTCCTTTTCGTAGTCCATTGAAAGTAAGGATAATGCTATTGAATCTCGTACGTTCATGCCTAAATCTATTTTATCTGCTATAACATCGGTGTGAGCACCGTTTGATACCACGGCAACGTCGTCAACTATTCTTATGCAGTTGTACGTTATGTAGGGGTTTTCAAACACATCTTTCTCATTTCCTTCTGTGGGCACAATTGAAACCCTGTTTTCGAAGGATCTTGCTATCCTATTTGGAAAAGAACGGCTTGAAACCCTGTACGAAACAAATTTCCCTTTTTCAGTATTTCCGACGGCTAATATTCTCCCTAGATACATATAATCACCTTTTTCATTTAATGATCTAATATTTACTTGGGGTTTGGTTTTATGTGATCTAAACGATCCATTTTGATTTATTCAAGATCTAAAAAATTCAAGATCTAAAAAAATTTAAACTTTTTTTATTCATTTATTGATGGTTTCAAGAGCTTGGAGTTGTTACAGCCTCTTCAGGAGACATTCCAGTTGGTGTTGTAATGATGATTGCGCCCTCTTTTGATTTTATCACGATCTCCCCTTCGTCTATAACGTCTGTGTGTACTGCAATTGCCCCATTTTTAATATCCTGTGACATATCCACTCCATTTACTGTAACATTTTTGAGACCAGCAACAGGAATAAGGTAGTATTCTGAGGTTCCGCTGGTTTGTGATACTTCAGGTTTGCCGGAGGTGGTGCTGGTTTGGGTGGCGGCCTGAAAACTGCTTGTCACCATTAAAAATATGAGGATTGTAAAAATAACATCTATGAGTGGAACTAAATTAACCTGAGCTTTGTTGCGTCTTAATCTGTTCTTGTATCTTTTTGTATCCAATGGCATTTGGAATAACTCCTAGTAAACATTACTGCTATACATTACTGCTATGATTATTGGAATATTAAGATTTATTCAAGGTTTAAATCGCTAAAATAAATTACTGTCTTAACTTACTCTCAACGATCTTTACTTGTGTGTTGCATTTTTCCATTATTATGTTTTTAATGCTCTTTTCAAGCATGTTTGGGTTTATGGAGATCCAGATATTCGCCTCGGAATCAAGAAGTTTCCTGACCTTAACCACTCCATCGGATTCTTTCAAAGCTTCAACAGATTTTTCTATATTTGAATCCACTTTTATCTTCATTTCGGCGATTCTCCAGTTGGTCATCTTCTTAGCTATGTCTATTGCATCTATTTCATTTTCTATCTTGCTATTTATGTATGAGTGGAATGGAAGTAAGGTTATTGCAACTGTTAAACCTGCTATAGTAGTGATGAGAGCTATATTAATTCCCAGGGCCATTGTTGTTGGGTTTGCGTCAACACCAAGTGATTTGAATGTGTACCACATACCAAGAACCGTTCCTATAAGTCCTAAAAGTGGTGCAATTTCAATTATGGTCCTGATAGTATCTAGACCCTTGGTCATGCGCCCCATCTCCACGATGAAAACCCTTTCCATGGCATCTTCCACTTCGGCTCTGTTTCGATATCCAATCTTAAGGGCTTCTGATATTATTTTGGATAATGGGTTTTGGTATTTTCCTATTGAGCGTAATGCTTCTAGGGAACCACCTTTTTCCATAGCTTTGTTTACGTCCCCCATTATTTGGGGCAGTTCCACTTTGGATATTTTTCGCATGTGATGAATTTTCTCTAAGGAAGATGCGAGACCGTAAATGCCTATAACGGTTATTACATAGGTTATAATTCCTCCGTTTTTGAACATCTCCATTATAGTTCCAAAAGCACTGTTAAAAAATTCTAATATCATGTTATCTCCAACTTTATCTTGTTTTTGCTACTGTTGCCCATGATTTCCTGACAAAATCGGGCAGATCCTCGTAAGAGGTTTTCTTTAGAAATGCAATGGTTTTAGGGTCGCTGGGATAGCCAGATCCAATTTCTTTAAATTCTTTCCTTATTTTTTGGACTTCACTGTCCCTTTCAACCTTTGCAACAATTGAAGCCGCTGAAACAATAACATACTTATCATCTGCTTTGTGTTCAGCCACTACCTCAAGATTTTCTTTGTATGTTTCAATTTCAGCCTTAAATCTCTTTGGTTTTACGTCTATACAATCTATTATGGAGATATCAGGTTCTGAGTCTCCTATGATCTTTTTCATTGCGATCTTCTCAATTTCGTTGAGGTTCACGTCCTTCGACCTCAGAAGGTCTATGTCCTGGGCTGTTATTTTCACAGGATAACATTCTGCGATTTTTTTTATCTTTCTTGATAAAACTATCCTTCTTTTTGGAGATAACTTTTTTGAGTCCCTTAATTTCAATCTTTCAAGGTACTTGACTCTGTTCTCTTCGATTGCAACTCCACATACCACTAAAGGACCAAGTACAGATCCTCTTCCTGCTTCATCTATACCTACTATTTTCATTTTTAAGCCTGTAAACCTTATTAAGCATTGCTTTTTTAATAATATGTTCTTATCTTAATTTTTTAATCAATGATCTGGAATTATTCAGAATTATATTTAAATTAATCTAAAAGTTTTTTTTTATTGGTCTAAAGATTATTGATCTAAAATTAGTTCAAAGTAATCCACCAAAAAATCAGGATTTAATTAGAAAAAAATATTTTTAAAAAAGTCAAATAACAAAGTCAAATAATTCTAAAAAAAGTTGGATTAAAAAAAGCGGGATCGTTCTAAAAAAATAATTTTTTAGAAAATAAATTTAAAAAATTAAAAAGTTTAGGAATTAGTTAAACACTCATTTCATGGCTTTTAAACGTACCTCTGGCTCAAGTGCCCTTGGTTCTGCAGCTACTATTGCAGCACCTTTAGCAACAACGGTCATAGGGTCGTCTGAAATTTCCACTGGGACTCCAACTTCTTCGTATATCCTTTCTTTTAATCCTTTAAGTTGGGATGTTCCTCCCACAACAACTGTTTTGTTGTAGACACCGGATATGAGCTCAGGTGACATTCTCTCAAGTACCAGTGCTAATGCTTCGATAAGCCTGACCACTATAGGTTCTGCAGCATCTGCAACCAGTTTGGAATCTATCTCTACTTTTTTAGGTTTGTTGGTTTCCATTGATTTTCCAATGGCTGCTGTTTTGGTTGGCTCTATGGTTGCTGATGAATGAACCATTCCAACATTTATCTTGGCCTTTTCAGCTTCATGGATTCCTATTTCAACTTTGTAAAGTTCTTTGACTTTATCGACGATGTTTTTATCTATGTCATCTCCACCGTTTCTTATGGTTTCAATGTCTGTGATTCCACCGAGGGATATGACCACTATGTCACTTGAACCTGCACCGAGGTCGATCACCATGGTACCTTCTGCCTCTGCAATTGGGAGACCTGCTCCAATTGCTGCTGAAAGTCCTTCGCTTATGACTAGAACGTAGTTAGCCCCTGCTTTTTTACCTATGTCTTCGACTGCACGTTTTTCAACTTCTGATGCGTCTCCAGGTATGCCCACCACTATCCTGTCAATGCTGTCTATGGCATCGTTTGAACCTTTATCCATTGCATAAACTAAAAGAGCTTCTGCTTGAGATATACTTTCAATAACACCTTTTTTGAGAGGCCTTACGGCAATTATGTCTTCAGGGGTTCTTCCTAACATGGCCTTAGCTTCTTCACCTACTGCGAGTACGTAGGTAGGGTCTTCTTTTTTAACAGCCACTACTGATGGTATTTTGTATAAGTCAAATTTGTCACCGGATGGTTTTGCAACTACGGTGTTTAAAGTTCCTAGATCTATTCCTAAAGTGTTTGTTAAACCTTTTTTCTTAACTTCTCCTTCTACTTCTTCTTCCTTTTTTCCAAAAAGATTGATCATTTTATTCCTCCTTTAAAATCTTACTAAACTCTATTACGAATATTTTGTTTAATTTTGCAATTTCCTTGATCTTTTCGATGTAAACTTGATCAGTAGATATTAAAACGGTTGAAAGAGCAACATCCGCCATTTTAAACAACGGATCAATGGTACTTCTGACAAAAGCAGGTAATTTGCTGGTTATGTAAACATCTGTTTCTATAAAACCGGTGGTTTTATCTTCCAATAAAAATGAAAGTTTAACCCTATTTTTTTCACAGTCTCCCATGAATTTTTTTATGGAGTTATCAGGTCCAACAGTTAACATGAGGTTTGGCTCATTGAGGACATAATAAGGTGCTATTTTAAGATATGAACCTCCATTTTCCTTGCAGATTAAACTTAATTCTCTTATTTTGTTTATATCTCCGTACAGCAGGATGAAATCAAATTTTTTTGTCACGAATGATTCCTTGGTGCTGATGTGCTCCCTGCAAAGGATTTTAACCCGTTCTTTATCTATTATGGCCGCATATGCAACGTTGTTGACCATTTCTTCGTTACCGGCTATTACACACCATATCTTATCTGAATCCGGCATTGTAGAAACTTTTGCAGCTCTTCTCAAGGTTTTAATTTTATTTTCTATCATCAAACCACTTCTCATGTGGATATAATTATGTTTATTACGATGAATTACCTATGAATTGTAAATATTTAAGTGTAAATATCTGGGTTATTTAGTACAATACAGTTCAATACAACACTAATTTACAACACAATTCTGATGGATTTTTTAATTAATATATTCCTATGCTAAATATTCTATACTAAATTAGTTCTACTATGTTTTATTAAATAAAGTTACGGATGAATTAGTAATATTAGTATCACTTTAATCTTTACGAATAGTAATTATCGTTAAAGTTTTACTAATTGCTAGTTTACTAAGGTTCTGTTAATAATAAATGAATTGGTTCTTTTTCATTACTTACCATATATATTTTTACAATTTCCAGTTTTAGGATATGAAGTGAATTTAATCCTTCAAAATTCTTAAAACTCAGTTAATGTCGTTATAAAATTTAATACAGATTTAATTAATAAAAGAACACTCAATATAAAACTCAAACATCTTATTCAGATTATATTTAATAGGGATTAAGACTTTCAGTTGATAAAGCAATACTTGAAAATTAATAATAATTTCTTCAACCAATTATTTATCTCTCAATGCAAATATATATAAATGTTTTAAGTTATTGAGTTTTCATTATTTAAGTTTTCTATCCGTAATATTCTGTTTAAATTGGTAATTGTGGGATATGACTACTAAAAATGTTACATATAAAATAATTTGATATGATCAGTTTAACGATGTTTATAGTTCCAAACAACATTTGTAAATATCGATAACCATTTTAATAGGTTCTAACTAACCAAGATAGTTTGATATTAAAATTTTTGATAAATAATTAAACATTGAATAGTTGTATTCTATTATATGAATACTGGTTATTCATGTATCCTTAAAATGATTTTTAGGATTTTTTTTAAAACGATTGAATTTGATCAAGTTGATAAAACCGTGATAATCATGTTTGTGGAAGGAACTTTAAAAAAAATAGGAATATTGTTAACATTAGCAGTTTTACCCTTCTTATTCGGTTATTTCCTGGTAAGTTTTGTCCTATTCTCACTTATAGCTCTTTTAATGCAGTTTTTTAGAGATCCGAAACGAAAGATACCTTCACAGAAGGGTGTAATTGTTGCGCCCGCAGATGGGAGGATATTTAAAGGAAAGATAGATAGGATAGAAACGGTTGAATATGATGATATCCTTATGAAACATATTTTAAAGAAGGGTGAGAAGGGCATCCGTGTAAGTACGTTTATGTCACCCTTTGATGTTCATGTACAAAGGGTACCTGTTTCAGGTGAGATCGTGGAAACGAAGTACTGCCCCGGCAAATTCAAGATCGCATCAGGAAACGTTCAAAAGGAAAACGAAAAGAATTTAATAGTGATAGATTCAGAGTATGGAAAAGTGGGAGTAATCCAGATAGCAGGCTTTGTAGCAAGAAGGATAGTTCAGTACGTCAATGTAGGGGACAAAGTTGACAGGGGTGACAGATTAGGGATGATACGGTTTGGATCCCGGGTTGATGTTATAATACCCGCTGAAAAATTCAAACTCCTGGTCGTAGAGGGTCAAAAACCAAAGGCTGGAGAAACCATTGTTGCTAGATTAATTAACAATAAACAATAATAAAGGAAAAAAACTGATAAAATGAGCTTAAATATGAATATGAAGAATTATATTTCTTATGCAGATTTAGTTTCTATTGGAAACGCTTCTTTTGGGTTTCTTTCAATTTTAATGGTGGTAAATGGTAATTTGATTTTTTCTGCAATGTTTATGCTTGTTGCAGTTATATTTGATTCATTGGATGGTTGGGTTGCAAGGAAGACTAAAAGAGATGATGAGTTTGGATTTGGAAAAAATATTGATTCCTTGTCTGATGTAATATCCTTTGGTGTTGCACCGGGAATGCTTCTCTATTCTGCATGCGTATCGTATAGTATACCATACCTTAATATAGTAGTAGGTCTTCTAATAGTTATATGTGGAATATTAAGACTTGCAAGGTTCAATGTGCTCACAGATTCAATTAATGGTGTTGGTGAAAAATTTGTGGGATTGCCCATACCTTCAACAGCTTTGATCCTGGGATCATTTTATCTTTCAGGTATCTTCAGGATGGATGTTGCACTGGTAATAATGGCGGTGATATCTGTGCTTATGGTAAGTACAGTTGAGTATCCAAAATTTAAGAAAACAAAATTTGTTGCAGCGGGTAGTGTCTTGATAGTTTTGACATGTTTACCCCCAAACATTCTATCTGTAATTGCAAATCTTCCCGCAAAACTTTTATTCGTTGCCGCATTAATGTATTTATTAGCAGTGCCGTTTATGGATTTATACGCCAAGCTTCACAGAAGTGGTCCAAATGTTAGATAAAATATTAGGAAAAAAGGATAACGACAAAAAAGATACCCCTGATCTTCATAAAAATGGAAAGAAATCTGAGTCAGATATGGGGGGACGACTCAAGGATATGGTAGGCAAAGTATCCGTGAAAGCAAATGATACCTTTAATGGGAAAGATGAGAACAAAGGTTCATCTGATAAAAAGATACCGAGACCAATGCCTAAACCAAAACCTAAACCTCTTGATAAACCTAGATTAAGATCTCCTGAGACTAAGAAAAAGTCCGGATTTGGGGGAGGAGGTTTTGGAAGGAAGATCCCTGATGATGACGATCAGAGAACATTGGTAGGGGCAGCTGTTGTAGGAATTATTCTTATAGTACTTGGAATAGCAGCTTACTATTTCATATTTTATTCACCGTATCAAGACTCTTTGAACAATGCAAAGATGGAAAAGATCAACGAGACCAACTCGTATTTTACAGGACCTTTAGCAACGGATTCTAAAAAACTGACACTTTTAGCTCAAATTGATGCTGGAGTCACGCCAGAACAGGTGCTTGCAGTTGATGTCATGGGACCTGCAACATCTTCATGGAGAACGTATCAGAAGCAGCAGATCGTTAACAAGACGGATCCCTATGGACGGGTTATGATAACGTACACTGCAAATGATCAAAAGAACCTTCTTATGAACAATTCAAGTGCACAAACAATAGTTAATGAAGCAGATGCAAGTGTTCTGTCTAAAATGGAGATAAATACACCTGATACAGTTGCAGTTCCAATAATGATCTCCCGTTTACAAGCTGCAGGTGGTCTTATAAATGTTGGTGATTCAGTTGACGTGTATTTAAATACAAATGCTTCTACAAGCTCAACCAACGAAAGCAATCAGACATCTAGCAGTGATTCTCCTAACATAAGTGGAGCGACGGTTCTTGCAATTTTAAGGGCAACGGACAGTGGAGCTATAGATGCTAACTTGACGGAAGCAACGGCCAGTTCGTCGGGTTCCGGTTATATGGCAACCCAATCTTCAAGCACTGATGTTGAACAGCTTTTAAGAGCTGCATCATCCGGAACATGGAACGATTCACAGGTAAGTGCAGTTTTAAGTTCATATGGATGGAAATTATCTGACTTTGAGAGAGAATCCAATTTAGGTGACCTTGATGCAGAGTATTTAATAGTACTCGAAGTTCCAAGGGAGAATGCATTGTTCCTCATACAGAATATGAATAGTGTAGTATTAACTGTTCCAACGTCGAGTGCACCAGAGTGGATGATTACTGAATTAAAATCGATCTATGGCTAGACGAAAATGTGTTGGCTCATGATTAACTTCAATCATTAGCCAATGTATTCTATTTTTCTAATTTTTTTCTTCTAAGTTGGAATCTTTTGTTACAAATAGAATATTATTAATATTATTTATGATCATAAATTTATCAGATCATAAAGATCATCTACTATCAAGTTGATTAAGTGAATAATCATGCTTGTGTAGTAGAATTAAACCAGTTGATCTAACTAAAGTTGATTCCTTATAGAGAGATAAAGTTTCAAAGAGGATGGTTTGTTTATGAAAATTTCAACCCTTTTTGTGGTGCTGGGTTTGGTAATAATCTCACTTTACTGTTTTATGGAAGTGGATTATTATGTGTCCTACCAGGAAATAACTAAAAATACATCAGATGTTCCATATGTAACCATATCAAAAATAGGGCTTGAACAAGCCATAAACAACAAATCAATAAATTATGGTGTTTACCATGAGCCTGCATCAGCAAACCCCGGCTCTGGAACTGTTATATTATTTGGACATAGAACACTGCATGGATCACCATTTTTGAACCTTGATAAACTCACGGCCGGGGACAATATAACTGTTGAATGGCCAGGAATAGGGGATGTTGATTACACAGTCATGAACTCAACGATCGTGCCGGCCTCGTATAGGATGTCGGTGGATCAGGGCAATGTACTCTTCCTCATCACATGTTATCCGTTGGGTTCATCTGCCCAAAGGTTGATAATAGAAGCTAAACAGGGAAGTATTTATCCAATTCAAAAAACAGAGCAAAAAGCCAATCCTCAAGCACCTTATGCTCCATTAATAATATTAGGGTTCTTTTTAGGAGGAACGTTTTTGAGCTATATCTACCCTGTTAAGGATGAAAGGATCATAATATTCATAGCAATTATAGCATTAACACTATTTTTGGTTGTTGAATACTTCTTCCAGTTACCTACAGATGGCATTGAATCCGCATTATCAAATATAAATAATTTCTTGGGTGTTTAAATGGATGTAAATGAACAGTACTTTAACAATATTTCAGAAAGAGAAAGAGCCATATTTGAAGGTGCAATCACAATGGGTGCATTGTTCCACCAGTTCGTTGGAACTCCTGTAAACACTGAAAATGCAGCTACACTTGAAAGGTCAATAAAAGATGCAATGGAACTTCAGCCGTGTATAAAAAAGGTTGAAGTTGTAATAAACAAAGAAATCCTTGAAAAAGTTAAAAATGAATATAGCTACGTGTCTCTCACAGGGGACATGTTGGACGTGAAAGTTGTAGCTGAGTACGGTGATAGAAAAGCTTTTATAAGACTCAGATACATTGAAGACCTTAATTACCCGTTAATGTACGTTGAAAGGATTGAGTAATTAATTTCTATTTTATTAACTAATTTTTAATTAATCTAAAATTATATGGTTATAACTGCTTTTGCTGCTGATAATATATTACTGCGCAGGTTATATTTTGATAGACTATATCAGAGACAGTTTCATCCAAAAAACCATAGAAATGATTAGGGAAATTTTTATCCTCCAAATATAATTTTAATTTAAATTTTTTTATTTAATATATTTTAGCAGATTTATAGATAGTTTTTTAGATTTTAGTGCAGTTAATATTATTAAATGAAATAGGTTTTCATTAAATTGATAATAGGTTTGATAACCTTATTAATACTGCATCTGGTATTTTTTAACAATTAAAATCATATTACCTATATTATCTGTAATCTCAACATATGTTGTTGATTCTCTCAAGTTTTGAGAATCACTAAGATTTGCTTACAATTTTTATATGAGCATATGCATACACAATATAGAATTTAAAATTAGGGAATGAACATGATAACAGTTAATAAGAATTTATGCAAAGGATGCAACATCTGCACAGAATTCTGCCCTCAAAAGGTCTACGAGCAGTCTGAAAAACTTAATAAGAAAGGAATTCGGTTGCCTATTCCAAAAAATGAGGAAAAATGTAAAAAATGTGGGTTATGTGCTTTGATGTGTCCAGATCAAGCAATAAAAGTAGATGAGAAGGATGAAGACTGAACGATTATTTATACAGGGCAACGAAGCCTGCGCAAGAGGGGCCATAAAAGCGGGCTGCAGGTTCTTCGCAGGATATCCAATAACTCCCTCAACAGAAGTAGCAGAAGACATGGCTCTTTTCCTTCCGAGGGAAGGAGGATCATTTATACAGATGGAAGATGAGATTTCAGCGTTGGGGGCGGTTATAGGTGCTGTTTGGGGTGGTATGAAAGCCATGACAGCAACATCAGGACCAGGTTTCTCCTTGATGCAAGAGCACGTAGGTTATGCAGCAATGACAGAAACGCCGTTAGTTATAATAAACATGCAGAGGGGCTCACCATCTACGGGACAGCCAACAAGAGCATCCCAAAGTGACATGATGCAAGCAAGATGGGGTTCCCACGGAGATTATGAAGTAATAACATTATCTCCTTCATCTGTCCAGGAATGCTTTGATTTCACAGTAGAAGCCTTCAACCTTGCAGAGAAGTACAGAGTTCCAGTAATGGTAATGGGCGATGAGATCGTGGGGCACATGAGAGAAAAAATCACGATATCTGAACACGTTGACATCACCCCACGTAAAATGCCGCAAGAGACTCCTGAAAAGTTTTTACCGTACAAAGCAGACCCAAACGGAACTCCAGCTATGCCTGCATTTGGTGATGGTTATAAACTTCACATAACCGGTTTAACTCATGATGAAAGGGGTTATCCTGATGCTTCAGATCCTCAGACTCATTCAAAGCTGGTGAACAGGCTCTGCGACAAGATCCTGAAAAACAGAGATGAAATCGGAAGGATAAAAACAACATTCACTGAAGATGCAGATATAATTGTGATTTCATACGGTGCACCTTCAAGATCTGCTTTAACAGCTGCTAAAAAGGCAAGAGAAACGGGTATAAAAGCAGGATGCATAAAAATTGACACTGTCTGGCCTTTCCCGGAGGAAAAATTGATAAAAGCCACAGAAAATGCTCAAAAAATTATTGTGGCCGAATTAAATTTGGGTCAAGTATTTTATGAGGTTCAAAGGGTTTTAAGGGATAAAGATGTTGTATTGCTCTCAAAGATAGGTGGAGAAATGCAACTTCCTGAAGAGATACTTGAAAAGATAAAATCTGTTTGAGGCAGATAATTGATATGCAGATAATTGATTATATGGGATATTAAGGAGTTTAACAAAGATTAAATTCTTTATAATATGCAAAATCCAAAAAAAATGGATATAATTTTAATTTAAATAATTTAAGGGAAATCTATCCAAAACAGTGAATTTAAACGAATTTATTGCCTTTGAAAGATGATTCAATTAAAAAAAATTTAATAGAAGATCTTAAACTAATTCGAAATTTCCATTTCAAAATTTCATAATCAAGAAATTAACCTCATAATCACGGAATTAACCAGTTGTAATTTTAAAATTGAAACATGATCGAAACATGATCTTACAATACGGAGATGAAAAAAGATGGATAAAAGGAAAGAGAGTCGTTTTATGAAGTACCTCAGGAAAGAAAGGCTTCCACACATCTTTTGTGCTGGATGTGGAAATGGGATCATCATGAACACTTTCTTAAATGCCATGGAGCTTGCAGAAATTGATTTTGACAACTTAGCATTGGTCTCGGGAATAGGCTGTTCCTCAAGGATACCAGGTTATTTGAAGTGTGATTCATTGCATACCACCCATGGGAGACCAATATCATTTGCAACAGGGCTTAAGCTTGCAAATCCGGATTTGGATGTTGTGGTATTCACTGGAGACGGTGACGCAGCCGCAATAGGGGGTAACCACCTCATTCATGGGGCAAGAAGGAACATAGACATCACTGTCATATGTATAAACAACAACATTTATGGAATGACTGGTGGTCAAATAAGCCCAACCAGCCCTAAGGGTAGTTATGGAAGTACAGCACCTTATGGGGCTCTTGAACGACCTTTTAATCTTTCAGAACTTGTAAAAGCTGCAGGTGCAACCTATGTTGCAAGATGGACTACGGCCCACCCGTTAATGCTTTCATACGCCATAAAAAGCGGCCTAAAAAACAAAGGATTTTCATTTGTGGAAGCAATTTCACAGTGTCCAACTTACTTTGGACGTAAAAACAAGATGAAAACTCCAATTGAAATGATGCAATGGTTTAAGGAAGCAAGTGTCTTTAAAAAAGTGGCAGAGGAAATGGATGAAAGTCAGCTTGAAGGAAAAATTGTTATTGGCGAGTTTCAGAATAAAGAAGGGCCTGAATTTTCAGAAAGACTATGCAATCTCATTGGAGAAAAATGCGCAACTGGCAAGCCGTCATCCATTAGATCAGCTTATGAGGGGGATTAAAATTGCGTAAAGAGGTAAGAATAGCAGGATTCGGAGGTCAGGGAATAATACTGGCAGGGATTGTCATTGGAAAAGCTGCCGCACTACACGATGGCATACACGCAGTTCAAACACAATCCTACGGTCCTGAAGCAAGAGGAGGAGCTTCAAGAACAGAACTTGTTATAAGTGATGAGGAAATAGATTATCCCAAAGTTCAAAGTCCAGATATACTCATCGCAATGTCTCACGAGGCACTAATGGCATATCTGGATGATCTAAAGGATGGGGGAATTCTCATAATAGATCCTGATATGATCGTTGAGGAAGAGGTGCTCCCATTTGTTACAGAACACAATATAAAACTTTACAGGGCACCTGCAACCAGAACTGCCGCAGAAAAATTAGGCTTAAACATCGTTGCAAACATCGTGATGGTTGGGGCTATAACGAGGATAACAAAGATAGTATCAGAGGAAGCAGCCCGTAAATCTGTAGCGGAAAGTGTGCCACAAGGAACGCAGGATAAAAACCTCGCTGCATTTGATGCTGGAGCAGCACTGGCTGATGGGGAGGTTTAACCTTGAAAATTCATGAACACGTAGCAAAGGAAATATTTGGATGGGAAGGAATATCAGTACCACAAAGTCAGATTGCAGAAACTTCCCAAGAAGTACAGGAAGTAGCAGAGAAACTGGGTAAACCCGTTGTACTGAAATCTCAAGTTCTTGCAGGTGGAAGAGGCAAAGCAGGAGGCATAAAATTTGCAGATAATCCTTCTATGGCTTATAAAATAGCAGAAGAACTTTTTGGATCTGAATTAAAGGGGGAGATTGTTGATAAATTGTTGGTCGAGGAAAAACTTGACATAAAATCAGAGTTTTATGTGAGTGTTGTGATGGACAGATCAGCTAAAAAACCTTTAATAATGGCAAGTTTAGAAGGTGGTATGGATATAGAACAGATAGCCAATAACACCCCTGATAAAATTGTTAGATATTATTTGAATCCCCTTGATGAGTTTCTGCCTTACCAGGCAAGGGAAGTTGCCAGAAAAATGAGAGTTCCAAATAATCTAATTTCAAAGGTTGGATCCGTAATCTGGAAGTTATTCAATGTTTTCAAGAAATACGATGCCACAATAGCAGAGATAAACCCTCTGGTACTCACTGATAACGGGGTCATGGCGGCTGATGCAAAGCTCGAAGTTGATGATGATGCAATTTACAGACAAAAAAAGCTTGCAAAACTAGAAAATGTCCAGAAAGATGAGTTTGCATATGTGAAACTTCCAGGTGACATAGCTGTGATTGGAAACGGTGCAGGCCTCACATTGAGTGGAATGGACATGCTAAAACTTTACGGTGGAGAACCAGCCACTTTCCTTGATATAGGTGGTGGATCATCTCAGGAGAACATTTCAAAGGCAATTAAACTTGTAATATCTAATGAAAACGTTAAAGTTGTCTTTTTGAATGTTTTAGGCGGAATAACGAGGGCAGATGATGTTGCACGTGGTGTTTTAGACGTCTTAAATGTTTCTCAACGTAATGTACCAATTGTTATAAGACTTACTGGTACCAATGAAGATGAAGGACAGAGGATTCTGGCTGAAGCAGGACTTTCATTTGAGACTTCTATGGAGGAAGCTGCACAAAAGGCTGTTAAAATCTGCAAGTCATTGAGTTAATCAATTAAATTTATTCTATTTTTCTAAATAATCTAAACTTCCTGTTTCTTTTAATAATTTACTAGATTAAATTAGAATCTCTTGTTTAAGGAGAGTTACTTCTACGTAAACATGAGAGTTCTATTTCTTAGATTATTTTTTTATTTTAAGGACATATCCATAAAGCATATTCCAGTAAATAAGATAAAGAAATAGCAAAAGATAAAGATTTATACTAGATCTAACGAATTTTCTCAAAGGATTCAACTTACATTAAATATTACATTTAGATCTATTTTTACATTTAAGATTATTTTAAGAGTATTTTAAAAAAATTAAAAATTAGTTAAACTCTTCTTCGAATGCTGATTATATGGGCCATTACAAGGGCGGAAAGTACCATGTAGGTAACCATTGCAGCCCCGTTAATGGTCCTGTTGAAGAGGAAGAGTCCTACGATGCTTTGGGCTATAAATGCTGTTAACGCACCTATTAATAAAGCTTCACGGCCTAAATATCTTCTGCTCCCATTTCTACGTTTGCTCCGGTATTGTCTCAGAATATAAAATCCTGTGCATATTACGATCATACACCATGTTAACAGTAATATGAGGCTACCGTATCCAAAATCGAATGCTACTCCAAATATTCCGGGCAGCATGTAGTCTATGATGTCTTTTTTGGTGACCAGAACACCTGCAAATAGGGGAAATGGTAGTGTTAATGAATTTATAAGGTTCATTGGTAATGATATATATCCATCGGACCCTCCAAGGCAATTTGCTCCCCAAAAACAGGAGCCCTGAACGTGGCCCCAGAGTGTGGTGTTTTTTATAACCATGGATAAACTTGGCATTGCATAATCTTCAAGCCGTGAGATTCGAAGCAGTGGACTAAGTACGGGAGTACTAAGCACTCTTGAAAGTAGTTCAAGAATTCCAAAACTTCCTAATACTGTAATTATAACGGTTATTATCCTTTTTGGGGTTATTCTAGAGGTTCTTTTAAAGCTTTTTGACATCATGACAGCACCCACTGCCCAGCCAATGAACCAAAGAAGCAGGAATGATCTATGCATTAGCCCCCCTGCAACCGCTATCACAAAGAAGAGCACATAAGCTAAGGTTTTTATTGAAGAAGATTTGATTTCGACCTCATTTAACAGGCTTGCAGAGGCAGCCAGGGTCACCCATGCAAAGACAGCCATGGGGCCGAAGGGGTGGGTGAACTCATGGTGCGATAGAAAAGGTAAAAAAAGGATGGTTGTATCCAAACCGAAGAGTGCAGCTAATATCACTGTTAATACGAGTGATAGAAAAAGAACCATACTCAAAGGGATCACTATGGCGTTGAATAAGAGCAGTATTCCGATGTGTATAAGGATTGCGACTTCTATTATGAACTGAAGATGATTCTGGGCTATCAACATGGTTTATCACTATGATGTTTAGGATGATTACTAGTATTTATTGTTGTATAAATTTACCATATTGGATTATAAATTCATATTACGGAGTTTTGTTTAATTTAAGTCAATATTTAAACCTAAAAAGATTTAAATAGAAATTTAAATCGGGAATAATGTATTTTACTGCCCTAAGAGTCCTTTTAAATAATCGAATATTCCCTGGAGATAATTCATTATTTGGTTTAAAATACCACTAGCATCTGTAGCCTGCTGTGTAACATTTTTAAGTTGGTTTTTAAAGTCAGTAAGACTTCCCTGTGCTTTCTGGGAGTTTGAAATAGCATTTGCAATCTGTTGGGCTTGTTCATCAGTTAGGTTGATGTTCGCGCTGTTTGCCATGTTAATTACTATGATTTTTATCTGGGAGGGATCCTCTAGATTCTGTTTTTGAACCTCAGTTTTAATTTTGTCAAATAGATCAGCTATGTTGTCTGCATTTTGACCAGTCTCATTGACTATTTGAGTTTCTGTGTAAAGTTCTGCTGTGGCTGCCTCTTTTGCCTGATCAGGTATTGGAGTTCCCACTGCAATTTCATAGGACTTAAATACTCCTGCAAGTGCTGCCTCTCCAGATGCGGTGGTAGGTGATGTTACCACAACGTATCCATTAGTTATTCCTGATGATTCTAATGCATTTTCGTACATTTTAGGTGTTACAACGTTTATTTTACTTGTATCAACTATTATTTTAATACCGTTGCTGTAACTCAGATCAACCATTGCACAGGAGTATATTTGGCTTGAAGGGTATGTTTTACCAGTTATATTTTGGGATATTTCATTTACCTCAGAAGCAGTTATGACCTTTGAATTAGCATCGCTAATATTTTGAGAGGTGTGTGACTGGAAGTAGTTGTTTACTGAGTTTTTCCAATCTGAATTTCCGTATGTTGTTTCTCCATAAGTTACTGCAAATCCAGAAACAGCGTAAATTGGACTTAAAGCTACAATTATTAAAACTAATCCTATTAACAACTTTTTCATGGGAATCACTATTTTCATTGACTTAATCTTGCCCTATTGTAATTAAGTTTTTAGAGTTTAGATCACAGTTTTTAAATCATTAAACTCAATTTAAACTGAATTAAACCTTTTAGACTGCTTTAATTAGTATTATATTAATACGCTCAAGTTACCATGATCTTTGTAAGATCTTTTTTTTTATTGAGATTTTTTTATTGAGACAGTTTATCTAACTTAATCTTAGTTGATCTAATCTTTTTTTAATATTTGATTAACATCTTAATTAAACTTTATGGGATGAAACAAATTTTAAAATACGTTGAATTCATTTTAAAATCCATGAACATCACTATCACAGCTTTAAAAATTTGTATGAACATTAGAATTACTTTAGAAGGAAATGTAAAGTATTTTTTGTTAATGTTTGAAGTTATGCTTAAATTGTTCTAAAAACAGGTGTTTCATTCCAATCTTAAATAAAAAAAAGTTTATGAATTGATAAAGTAAGGATAAGAAAAAAAATCATGATAAAAGAAGTACACGGCTTTCACGTGATTCATTGACGATCTCACGGCCGCAGAGTTTCGCAACAGACTCTGCAAATTCATGAATATCTGAAGAGAATGGCATGTTTTCAAGTTTTAACCGTTCCCTTGAGCTTCCAACGTACATGTAAGCCTTAATCTCAACAAAATCAGGGTTACTCCTTTCGATTATATCTGCGTATTCTTCGGGTTTCAGCATGTTGTAACCCTTAACACAGGTTGTCCTTATAACAGTCCTGCATTTGAAGCTTGACAACAGATCAAGGGATTTATTCAATCTTTCCCAGCCTTTATCAACTTGAGGATCGCATAATTTTTTGTAAACATCTTTGTTGGGTGCATCAACGGATAAGTAAAGTTGTGTTGGTTCTGTTTCCATATTTTTAAGTTTTGAAGGTGTCATTCCATTTGTAACAAGGAATGTGGTGAAATCTCTTCTTTTAAACTCTTCTATGAGACCTTCTATCTTTGGATAAAGCATTGGCTCGCCTGCAAGGGATATTGCAGCGTTATTGGGTTCTTGAGCGTCTTTCAGCTTTTTCATATTGACTTTGGAGTTCCCGAAGTAACCGCAGAGAAGGTTTCTCTGAGCATCGATGCAGTCGTCTATAATTTTTTTAGGCTCATCGAAGTCTTCATTCCACGTTGTTCCTGTGATTAAAACATCTCTCCAGCAGAAAAGGCATTTTTGATGACAGAAAGGGATGCTTGGAGACATCTGCAGACACCTGTGACTTTGTATTCCGTAGAACTTTTCCTTGTAGCATACTCCCTCATCAACAAGGCTTTTACGGGTCCAGTGGCAGACTTTGGCTGCTGCATGCCTTTCATTGCCTGCAAACCTGTATCCTTTTTTCTCGAGATTCTGTATATCTTTGTCTGAAAGTAACATTTTTATCGTTCACTTTATTTTGTCGTTCAATTCATTTAATCATTGTTTTTATATCTTCATGGTGATTTTAAGGGATTTTAAAACCTGCAGGGGTTTAAGTATAATTCTAGTAGATATTTATAAAATCTACTAAAGTATTTACTAAAATATTAAAAAATTAAATAGAAAATGTTAGTATAACTCTTTACAGTATACTTCATATTTAATTGTAGTTGATTTAATTTTTCCAGTTGCATGTATCAAGTTCTATATTATATAGGAATATGAATTTTTTTATATGGATTTTATGTAGAGATTTAATGAAACTATCAGAAACTATCGCAAGAATACTTGTTTTTGTATAAATTATTAGATAGCAAAATACTTTTATATCCGAATTATAAAAAGATATATAAAATAATATACTTTTTGGGGGAATATTATGAAGCAGATTACCAGAACTCCAATTGTAATTCTGAATTTTAAAACCTATCTTGAATCCACAGGGGAAAAAGCCCTAAAACTTGCAAAGATCTCAGAGGAAGTTGCAAATGAAACAGGAATGAACATAGCCGTTGCACCGCAGCATGCTGACGTCTGGAGAATTGCCGGGGAAGTTAACATACCTGTACTTGCTCAGCACATAGATCCTGTGGATGCAGGGGGCCACACAGGTAGTGTGCTTATTGAATCTGTAAAAGAAGCAGGAGCATCAGGTGCCCTGATAAATCATTCAGAGCAAAGAATTAAACTTGCTGATATAGATGTCGTTGTGAAAAAAGCTAAAAATGCAGGTATGATGAGTGTTGTCTGCACAAACAACGTTGAGACAAGTGCGGCTGCAGCAACATTGAAACCAGATTTTGTAGCGATAGAACCACCAGAACTCATAGGATCAGGCATACCAGTTTCAAAGGCAGAACCTGAAGTAGTTGAAGGAACAGTTGATGTGATACACAAAATAGACCCCGATGTGAAGGTTCTCTGCGGTGCTGGTATCTCCACAGGTGAAGACATGAAAGCTGCACTTGGCCTTGGTGCAGAAGGTGTCCTGCTTGCATCTGGAATAATACTTGCAGATGATCCTAAAAAAGCACTCCTTGACCTTGTAAGTAAGATATAATGGGTTATTAAAGTTTAATTGTAGGAATATGTAAATTCAATATTAATTAATTCAAGAATTTTACTCAAAAACAGAGTAATTAGTCAAAGTAATTCAAATTTACTCAAAAAATTCAAATTAATTCAGAAGTTATTAAGCCTACAATTAATCCTATATGATCTAAATATAAAATATAATTTGAAAATGTAATTAGATATTAAAATATAATCTGGATATTTAACATTAGGTACAATTTCAATATAAAAAAATTAGTTCATAGTATCTTATAGTTCATAGTACCCTATATGTTTGCTATAAAATTTTTAAGAAATTATATTTTTACAACAATTACATTAAAAAGATAGAAAAAAGGTTATAATTATAATCAGACGGTGAAAAGATGTCTCTTGATTTTTACACAATTGATGACTTTGATCTTGAGGATAAAACTGTTCTTGTAAGGGTTGATATAAATTCGCCAGTTGACCCAAATACGGGGCTGATACTGGATGATACAAGGATAAAACTTCATGCCGGAACCATAAAAGAGCTCTCAGATAAAGGAGCTAAAACGGTTATACTGGCCCATCAAAGCAGACCCGGCAAAAAGGATTTTACAACACTGGAACAACATGCAAGGTCACTTTCAAAGATTTTAAACCATGAAGTTGGATATATTGATGATATATTTGGAAGTAATGCGCGAAATGCAATATCCCGTATGCAAAGAGGTGACATAATTTTATTGGAGAATGTAAGGTTCTACTCTGAGGAAGTTTTAAAGAGGGAACCCCGTCTCCAGGCCGAAACCCACATGGTAAAGAAACTTGCACCACTTGCAGACTATTTCATAAACGATGCTTTTGCAGCAGCTCACAGATCTCATGCGTCTTTAGTTGGATTTGCATTTAAACTGCCGTCTGGAGCAGGGAGAGTGATGGAACGTGAGCTTAAAGCCCTTTACAATGCATTGAGTAATGTTAAAAAGCCATGTGTATATGTGCTGGGTGGAGTGAAGGTTGATGACTCGATAATGGTCATGGAACACACCCTTGAAAATGGCAGCGCGGATTACGTGCTCACAACCGGTTTGGTTGCGAATATTTTCCTCCTTGGTGCAGGTTTTGATATAGGTGAATACAATAAAAAGTTCATTGAGACGAAGGGTTACTGGGATTATGTTAAAAAGGCAGAGGAGCTCCTGAAGAAATTTAATGGCAAAATAAAGATTCCTGTGGATCTAGCTCTTTTTATTGGGGGTAAAAGGGTGGAATTCCCTGTTTCTAAACTTCCAAATGAACCCATATATGATATTGGAACTGAGACTTTAAAGCAGTATGCTGAAATAATAAGATCTGCTGAAACACTCTTTGCAAACGGACCTGCAGGTGTTTTTGAAATGGAAGACTTCAACATAGGAACTGAAGATCTTCTTAATGCCATAGCATCATCTCCAGGTTTCTCAATAATCGGCGGGGGACACCTTGCAGCTGCAGCAAATCAGATGGGTTTATCCGGGATAAGCCATATCAGCAGTGGTGGTGGCGCATCAATAAACATGCTTGCAGGTGAAAAGTTACCTGTAGTCGAAGTTCTGAAACAAGTGGCCTTAACTTATAAATAATATTATTTGTTTCTTTTTGAGAAAAAAAAGCAATGGTAATGATCTCAAGAAAACTGTGAGAAATTTGAATTTCCATATTTTTTCAATTGATTTATCAAAATTATAATTGTATAAATCATATAATGATTTAAAAATGGATTTATTTTAAACACATGATAAATTACTGATAGAATAATCTTTCTGTTGCTTTAATTGTTCGAAGTAAAGTGAGGATATTACAGAGAGAACCGAGGGGATATAAAGAAGATCGAGCTGGTAATAGATGGATTATTTAGAAATTTAAAATGGGATCTTAAAGGAAATTTTGATATTATATTGGAAAAACAGCGAAACATTTTGCAAGGGTTTGTTGATGACAATATTGTTGATGAAAAAGATATAATCACATACGTTTTAAAAAAAGAGGATTTTCCCTCGTATAATCTCAAATAAATGATATAAATATATCTAAACTTAATAAGGAAAGATTAATAAACTAGTAAATTCAATCCTATAAATGCGCTCAATATTGGACTAAATTTACTAAATTAAATTATATCACATGAATTATATCATAATTTTTCCGATACTTTCGCATAACTAAATTAGATAAAAAAGCATATAACCCAAAAGTATTTAAGCTAATATGCCATATAGCTAAAAATGCCTCGGTAGCTCAGTCTGGTGGAGCGCGAGACTTGTAATCTCGTGGTCGTGGGTTCAATTCCCACCCGGGGCTCTAAGCTCCACCATTAAAGGCTAATATTACATTCGTTTGGGACCATAGGGTAGCTTGGTCGATCCTTTGGGCTTTGGGAGCCTGAGACTCCGGTTCAAATCCGGGTGGTCCCATTTTATATCCCGCCTTAGCTCAATTTGGCAGAGCATCGGACTGTAGATCCGAGGGTTGCTGGTTCAAGTCCGGCAGGCGGGATTTTGATCATATACTGTTGTTTATATAAAACAATGGTTATTATATAGAATAAGCAGCAATGAAAGAGAAGTAGAATATAGAGTTTGAAATACAAACCTTTATATACTAATAAGAAGTACTAGTTGGTAGAGGAAAAGTATTTAAGCGTGTACATGTATACAGCAATATACTCTCATTCTTAAGAGCTGCCCTGGTGGTGTAGGGGCTATCATGCAGGCCTGTCGAGCCTGCGACTCGGGTTCAAATCCCGGCCAGGGCGTTTGTATAAGGGGCCCGTAGCTCAGTCTGGGAGAGCGCCTGGCTTTTAACCAGGTGGCCGCGGGTTCAATTCCCGTCGGGCCCGTTTCTTGATTTTTAACTGGAGGATAAATTGTGAAAAAAGATATTTTAAAACACAAATTGGTTCCAGATCATACTATTTTGTCGAAAACAGAGGCTAAAAAAATACTTAAAGAGTTGGATATCCACCAAGAGCAACTTCCCAAGATAAAGGTGGATGACCCTGTAGCGAAAGCAATTGGGGCTAAACCTGGTGATATTTTAGAAATAACTCGAAAAAGTCAGACTGCTGGAAAATTTGTTACCTATCGTTTGGTATTAGACTAATATAAATGTAAATTAATTGTTTTTTGGAGGAGTTTAATGGTAAAAAATGCATGGGAACTGGTTGATGCATTTTTTGATGAATACAACTTGGTAGACCATCACATAAAATCCTACAACGACTTTGTAGATCACAGAATACAGGACATAATTGACATAACCGACCCAATAGTCCTTGAGCAAGGCCAATATAGCATAAAAACAGGGAAATTAGAGATCAAAAAGCCATTCATCAAGGAAGCGGACGGATCAAAAAGTAAAGTGTACCCTACAGAGGCGAGACTGCGAAATTTAACCTACTCTGCCCACATGTATCTTGAAATGGCCCTTGTAAAAGGTGAAGAAGAGGAAGACACTGAACTGGAGAAGGTTTACATTGGTGAACTACCAGTGATGTTGAAATCCAATATATGTCACTTAAATGGACTCAACGAAGCTGAACTTGAAGATAAAAGTGAAGATCCACAAGATCCTGGAGGATATTTCATAGTAAACGGTTCAGAAAGGGCAATTGTGACTATGGAGGAAATAGCACCTAACAAAATAATTTTGGAACGTATAGGTGAGAAAGAGGATAGACGTGCCAGAGCCATTGTAACATCAATAAAAAGCGGATTCCGAGCTCGTATTACACTTGAATACAGAAAACCACGTAAAAAAGGAGTTTTCCTGAGGATATCTTTCCCTTACGTACCTGGGGAAATACCACTAGTTGTTCTTTTAAGGGCACTTGGACTTGAAACAGATAAAGAACTTGTTATGAGTGTTTCAGATGAAAGTGACGTACAGTTCCTTCTTATAGATGATATCCAAACCTCTGAAATAATGACCCAGTACGATGCAATTAAATATATCGGAAACAGGGTTGCAAAAGGAATGACAGAGGAATACAGGATAAAAAGAGCGGAAGATGTAATTGACAGATATTTACTGCCACATATAGGCGTTGAACCGGATAAAAGGGCTGAAAAAGCCACTTATCTTGCTGAAATGACTGAAATGCTTCTGCAAGTAATATTTGAAAAGAGAGAACCTCACGATAAGGATCACTACGCTAATAAAAGACTTCGAGTATCTGGAGACTTAATGGAAGACCTTTTCAGAGTTGCATTCACAAGTTTAACAAGAGACATGACTTACCAGCTTGAGAGAAGCCTTGCAAGAGGAAAAGAACCATCTGTAAAACAGGCAGTGCGTTCTGACGTTCTCACAGAGAATATAAAACATGCAATAGCTACAGGAAACTGGGTAGGTGGACGTGCTGGTGTGAGCCAGCTGCTTGACAGAACAAGTTACATGGGAACGCTTTCCCACCTTAAAAGGGTTGTATCTCCACTTTCAAGGAGTCAGCCTCACTTCGAAGCTCGTGACCTGCATCCAACGCAGTTTGGAAAGATCTGTCCAAACGAAACACCAGAGGGTCCAAACTGTGGACTGGTTAAGAATCTTGCAATACTTGCAAAAATATCTGAAGGTTCAGATCCAGAGGAACTTGAAGCGGTAATCAAAAAAATGGGAGTTTTAAATCCCATCTAATGGTATGTAATCAACAGCGGATGTTATAATGATTGATATGGGGTTATATTGATTGAAATGCTGCGCGTTGATTGAGATGGGAGTTATAACTAAAGTAATAAGTTAAATATCATATGAGGGTTGGGGACATTTAATATCCTCGAATCCGTTATGGGGGCAAATTCGTGAAAAAATCCAAGATATATATTAATGGTAAGATCATCGGGACATGTGATGATCCACTGGACTTTGTTGAAACCATGAGGCAGAAACGAAGGGCTGGAGAAGTTTCCCATGAGATGAACATAACCTACTACCCTGGAACAAACGAGATCTACATATTTACAGATCCTGGAAGAACAAGAAGACCTCTTATTGTTGTAGAAGATGGGGAATCAAAGCTCAAAGAAGAGCACATCAAAAAGATAGAAGACGGCGAACTGGATTGGAATGGGCTCATAAATAGTGGAATAATTGAATATGTGGATGCAGAAGAGGAAGAAAATTCATACATAGCCATGTTCGAGGATGACATTACAGAAAACCACACACACCTTGAGATAGACCCATCAACCATGCTAGGAATCTGTGCTGGTATCATACCTTTTGCAAACCATAACTCCTCACCAAGGAACACCATGGAAGCAGGTATGACCAAACAGGCACTTGGTCTTTACGTTTCAAACTACAACATGAGGACAGATACACGTGCACATTTACTGCACCAACCTCAAGTTCCATTAGTTAAAACAAGAAGTATAGATGCCACAAAGTACGATAAAAGACCTTCAGGTCAGAACTTCGTTGTGGCTGTTATGTCCTACGAGGGATACAACATGGAAGACGCCCTCATCCTTAACAAAGCATCACTTGAAAGGGGACTTGCAAGGTCATCATTTTTCAGATCATACGAAGCCTCAGAAAGACGTTATCCTGGAGGACAGGAAGATAAGTTTGAGGTGCCAGAGAACATAGTTCGAGGTTACAGGTCAGAAGAAGTTTATAAACATCTTGATGAAGATGGAATCGTTAACCCTGAAGTTGAAGTGAAATCAGGTGACGTACTCATAGGTAAAACTTCACCACCAAGGTTCCTTGAGGAAATAGACGAGTTCGGAACCGTTGCAGAAAGAAGGCGTGAAACTTCAGTTACGGTGAGACACGGTGAACATGGTGTAGTCGATGCTGTGTTACTCACAGAAACAGTTGAAGGAAGTAAGCTCGCTAAAATAAGGGTAAGAGATCAGAGACAGCCAGAATTTGGTGATAAATTTGCATCAAGGCACGGTCAGAAAGGTGTTGTGGGGCTCATAGTTTCACAGGAAAATGTACCCTTCACAGAAGAAGGAGTAGTTCCAGATCTCATAGTAAATCCTCACGCTATTCCATCAAGGATGTCAGTTGGACAGGTGCTTGAGATGCTTGCTGGTAAAGCAGGTGCCATGGAAGGAAAACGAATGGACGGTACACCATTCGGTGGAAAACAAGAAGCGGAAATAATGGAACTTCTAAAACAGAACGGATTCGAAACAGCCGGCCGTGAATCACTCTACAATGGAATAACCGGTGAAAGAGTAGAAGCTGAAATATTTGTAGGAGTTGCTTTCTACCAGAAACTGCACCACATGACTGCAGACAAAGTTTATGCAAGGTCAAGAGGGCCTGTACAGGTACTTACACGTCAGCCAACAGAAGGAAGAGCAAGAGAAGGTGGTTTAAGGTTTGGTGAGATGGAAAGAGACTGTCTCATAGCTCATGGAGCAGCTTTAGCACTTAAAGAGAGGCTTCTTGATGAATCTGATAAATATGAAGCCATAGTATGCAATGAATGTGGAATGATTGCCATCTATGACAGGATAAGGGATAAGAGATACTGTTCAATCTGTGGAGATTCTGAAACTTTCCCAGTTGAAATTTCATACGCATTCAAACTTTTACTCGATGAACTCAAGAGCCTTTGCATATTCCCAAAACTGGTTCTTGAAGACAAGGCATGAATCAAATGAATAAGGGCACAATTAAGTTTAAAATGATTATTGGGGAAAATAAGGTAAATGCGTTATTTATAAGGAGCATTAATATATAAAGGAGAGAATGAGCTTGAAAGGAATTTTAAAAAAGATTTCCCAAATAAACTTTGGTCTGATGTCTCCAGAAAACATAAGAAAAATGTCAGTTACAAAAATTGTAACACCTGATACTTATGACGAGGACGGTTACCCAATAGAAGCTGGACTCATGGACCCTAGATTAGGAGTTATAGACCCAGGACTCAGGTGCAGGTCGTGTGGATCAAAAGGTGGAGACTGCCAGGGACATTTTGGACACATAAACCTAGCAAGGCCTGTGATACACGTTGGTTTTGCAGATACAATACATAAAGTCTTAAGATCAACATGTAAAGAATGTGGAAGAGTTCTTCTCACCGAAAGTGAGATCGTAGATTACAGGGACAAATTAGAGACCCATTTAAAAAATAATGAGAGTATAACCTCGATTATAAAAGAGATTTACACTGTAGCACGGAGAGATAAATGTCCCCACTGTGAAACAGAGCAGGAAGACGTTAAAATAGATAAGCCTGTTTCCATTGTTGAGGGCAACTACAAATTGACAGCAAGCGAAGTAAGGGAACGTCTTGAAGCCATCCCTGAAGAGGATTATCTTTTCGTTGGAATAAATTCTGAGGTTGCAAGACCTGAATGGATGGTTTTAACAGTACTGCCAGTTCCACCAGTTACTGTAAGACCTTCAATAACACTCGAAACAGGGGAAAGGTCAGAGGATGACTTAACACACAAACTTGTTGATATTTTACGTATAAACCAGAGATTGAAGGAGAACATGGAAGCAGGAGCACCACAGCTCATTGTTGAGGACCTCTGGGAACTTTTACAATACCATGTAACAACTTATTTTGATAATGAAGCATCTGGAGTGCCACCAGCCAGGCACCGGTCTGGAAGGCCTTTAAAAACACTTGCTCAACGTCTTAAAGGTAAAGAAGGACGTTTCAGAAGCAACCTTTCAGGTAAAAGGGTTAACTTCTCAGCAAGGACAGTTATATCTCCAGATCCTAACATAAGCATAAATGAGGTTGGGGTTCCAGAGATGATAGCCACGGAAGTCACTGTACCTGTTCATGTAACGGACTGGAACATTGATAAAATGAAAGAGTACATCATGAACGGTCCCAAAAAACATCCTGGTGCAAATTATGTCATAAGACCTGATCAAAGGAAGATAAGGGTTTATGATGAAACCAAGGAAACCATAGTCGAAAAACTCGAACCTGGTTTTGTTGTTGAGAGACACCTGATAGATGGAGATGTTGTTCTTTTCAACAGGCAGCCTTCACTCCACAGGATGTCAATGATGGCCCACGAAGTAAAGGTACTTCCTTACAAAACCTTCAGATTAAACCTTTGTGTCTGCCCACCATACAACGCTGATTTTGACGGTGACGAAATGAACATGCACATCTTCCAGACAGAAGAATCACGTGCAGAAGCTAAATCACTCATGAGGGTTCAGGAACACATATTATCCCCAAGGTTTGGTGGACCGATCATTGGAGGAATACACGACCACATATCTGGAGCATATCTCCTTACAAGGTTAGGATCTAATTTTTCAGATGAAGACGTATTCCAGATGGTTATGCGTGCAGGAATGCCAATTCCAAAACCTAAAGGCAGAGATTGGACTGGTAAAGAAATTTTCAGTCTTCTTCTTCCAAAGGACCTCAACATGGTTTACAATGCGGAGATATGCAGAAAATGTGACGAATGCCTCAAACAGGAATGTAAAAATGATGCGTATGTAGTCATAGAAAATGGGGAACTTAAAACAGGTGCTATAGATGAAAAGGCATACGGTGCATTTTCAGGTAAAATCCTCGACTCCATAGTTAAGGAGTACGGTACAGATGCGGCCAGAGAGTTCCTTGATTCATCCACGAAACTTGCAATAACTGGTATAATGAAAAGAGGATTCACAACAAGTACTGCTGATGAGGAGATACCTCAGGAAGCCAAGGATCGTATAGAAGAACTTCTTGCAAATGCAGAGAAAAAGGTTGAAAATCTTATTGCAGCTTACCACAACGAAGAACTTGAAGCACTGCCTGGCAGAAGTCTCAGGGAGACCCTTGAGATGAAGATCATGCAGGTTCTAGGTGAGGCAAGGGATAAATCTGGTGAAATAGCAGAGAGTTATTTCGGAATGGATAACCACGCAGTTATAATGGCACTTACTGGTGCAAGGGGTTCAATGTTGAACCTGACCCAGATTGCAGCATGTGTGGGACAGCAGTCTGTTCGTGGTGGACGTATAGAAAGAGGTTACAGCAACAGGACACTTCCACATTTCTATGAAGGAGAACTTGGTGCTAAAGCAAGTGGATTTGTTCATTCAAGTTACAAAAAAGGCTTAGACCCACTTGAGTTTTTCTTCCACGCAATGGGTGGTAGGGAAGGTCTTGTGGACACAGCTATTCGTACAGCACAGTCAGGTTACATGCAGAGAAGACTGGTAAACGCACTCCAGGACTTGAGCGTTCATACCGATGGAACTGTTAGGGACAACAGGGGAATTGTAGTCCAGACACGTTACGGTGAAGATGGAATTGACCCTGCAAAAAGTGACTACGGTAAAGTTGCAGACATAGATCGTATGATAGAAGAGATGAGGATAAAATCAAAGGCAAGTAAATAAATCCTTTGATTTTAATAATATTCAATTTTATAAAATAATTTAACGGAAAGAAAGTGGAGCCAGGTGGTTTTGTGGATATTGAGAAGGTAGAAAAGGTTGTTAAAAAGAAAAGAGCCAAGTTCCCAGAAAAACTCATTCATGAGATAGCTGAAGCTGCCGAGAGGCATGAACTCAGTGATAAGGAACTTGACGAACTTGTTAAAGAGATAAAAAAAGCATACCAACGTGCAAAAGTTGAAAATGGAGAAGCAGTTGGTACAGTTGCAGCCCAATCCGTTGGCGAGCCTGGTACACAGATGACCATGCGTACGTTCCACTACGCAGGGGTTGCAGAGCTCAACGTTACACTGGGACTACCACGTCTAATTGAGATCGTTGACGCCAGAAAGAAGATATCAACCCCAACAATGGCTATTTACTTTGAAGAAGAATATGGCGCAGATGAAGAGTTTGTAAGGAAAATAGCCAACAGGATCGGTAAGATCATCCTCAACGATGTTTTAGAGGATTTCAATGTAAACTATGCCAACATGAGCTTGACCATTGAGATCGATGAGGATAAAGTCAATGAGAAAAGACTTGAATATGATGAGATCATAGCCAAGATAGAAAAAGCTTTTAAGAAAGTAGAAATAGATAAAAATGTACTGAGTTTTGAACCTACGATTTCTGAATCTAAACATGCAATAAGAGAATTAAGACTTTTAGCCGACAAAGTTCGCGATCTGCAGATTAGTGGTGTTAAGAACATTGGAAAAGTCGTAATAAGGAAAGAAGGTACAGAATGGGCTATACATACCGAAGGTTCAAATCTTGGAGCAGTCCTCAAGATGGAAGGTGTTGATAAGACAAGAACAACCACAAATGACATACATGAAGTGGAGAAAGTTCTTGGAATAGAAGCCGGAAGAAATGCAATCATACATGAAGCACAGAGCACAATGGAAGAACAGGGTCTTACAGTTGATGTGAGGCACATAATGCTCGTTGCAGATATGATGACATCAGATGGTATCGTGAAGTCCATAGGACGGCATGGTATAAGTGGTGAAAAAGCCAGTGTTCTTGCAAGGGCTTCTTTTGAGGAAACAGGTAAACACCTTTTAAGAGCCAGCATAAGGGGTGAAGTTGATCATCTCACAGGTATAATTGAGAATATTATAATAGGACAACCAATACCACTGGGAACAGGATCTGTTGGTGTCGTTATGAAAGACAAAAAGTAGGAGGAAGGGTAGATGGATATAGAAAGAGGAATAAGGGTTGCTGTAGACACAGGGAGTGTCACACTTGGATCTGATAAATCCATCCAGGCCTTAAAGCTTGGTAAAGGAAAGCTCGTGATCATCGCAAAAAATTGTCCTAAGGATATAAAGGAAGATATTGAGCATTATTCAAAATTATCAGAAGTTCCTGTTTACAGTTATGATGGAACAAGCGTAGAACTTGGATCCGTGTGTGGTAGACCTTTCACAGTCGCGACACTTATAATAAAGGATCCTGGTGACTCTGCAATACTAGAAGTTATGGGGTAATTTTTGTGACTATAAAATTTACAACGCACGAGATAAGATACATAGCCCTCTTTGAGAGCATGACCGGAGCCATGGTCAAAGACTGCATAGTGGATGATGAACATGCTAAAATAACTTTCCTTGTTAAAAAAGGAGACATGGGTCTTGCAATTGGAAAAAGAGGAAGTACTGTGACGAAAGTCCAGAAAACCGTTGACAAAGGTGTTGAAGTTATAGAACACTCCGACGATCCTGTGGAATTCATAGGTAACCTTATGGCCCCAGCTAAGATCAGAAGTATAAGAATACTTCAGAAGGAAAACGGGGAGAAAATAGCAACCCTTGAAACCGATTCAAGAAACAAAAGAACCGCAATCGGAAAAGGCGGTCAAAACATCGAAAGAGCAAGGCTTTTAGCTAAGAGACAACATAATATAAATAACATTATTATAAAATAGAAGAAAAAAGATTAAACAAGATTTAACAGAATAGATATTTTGAAGTAAAATATTATCCAATAAAATATTATCATCATTATATTTTTATAATTCTGATCAAATTAGAAGTTAGATATTTTGATTGATGGATAGTGATTAGATATTTTAAGTAGGTAATGCATTAGTAAAAATACTTAATTAAAATTATCTAACGGTTAAATCCTGTGTTAAGAAGGAGGAATTTCATTTGCCAGGACTTTTTGCAGCAAACAAGCTTAAAAAAAATAGACAAAATTTCAGATGGAAAGATACTCATTACAAAAGGAAAGAATTAAGGTTAGATGTTAAAGCCGACCCATTAGAAGGAGCACCTCAAGCAAGGGGAATTGTAATTGAGAAAGTGGGTGTAGAAGCAAAACAGCCGAACTCTGCTATAAGGAAATGTGTACGTGTCCAGCTTATCAAAAATGGTAAACAATTAACGGCCTTTGCTCCTGGAGATGGTGCAATTGGGTTCATCGATGAACACGATGAGGTCATGATTGAAGGAATCGGAGGACCATCCGGAAGGTCCATGGGCGATATCCCTGGAGTCAGATGGAAGGTTACAAAGGTTAACAACGTAGCATTAGAACAGATGGTTAAAGGTAAAATAGAAAAACCAGTAAGATAAGTGAGGTAATTACATGAGTTTTAAGGTCTTCGATAAATGGGATTTAGAAGAGGTGAAAGTGGACGACATGGGTCTTGTTAATTACATCTGCTTAGATGAAATACTGGTTCCCCACACCCTCGGAAGACATGTTAAAAGACAGTTCGCAAAATCAAAAGTTTCTATAGTTGAAAGACTCATGAATAAAATCATGAGGACACAGAGAAACTCAGGAAAGAAGAACAAGGCTTATAACATAGTTCAAGATGCATTCGATATTATAAACAAACGCGCGAAAAAGAACCCTGTACAGGTACTCGTTAAAGCTGTTGAAAACACAGCTCCAAGGGAAGAAACAACAAGGATCAAGTACGGTGGAATAGGATATCAGGTTGCAGTGGACATAGCACCTCAAAGAAGAATAGACCTAGCAGTAGGATTCTTAACAAGAGGAGCTCTCCAGTCAGCATTCAAAAGGAAACGATCCGCAGCAGAGTGCCTTGCAGACGAACTCCTATTTGCATCTGAATATGACACAAGGAGTTTCGCAATCCAGAAGAAGGAAGAAAAGGAGAGAGTTGCAAGATCCGCACACTAATTCCAGCAATAAATTCAATAATTAGACATGAAAATGAGCATGAGAATGTTTCATGTCGTTATTAATTTTAGGAATAGTAAACGGACTCTTACAGTTTTTCAGGTGATTTTGGTGAGTAGACGTACTAAGATGATTGAGAAGATTAAGGATTTGATGTACCAACCACAGTACATCAGGAACATAGGTATAGTGGCCCATATTGACCACGGAAAAACCACATTATCCGACAACCTGCTTGCAGGTGCCGGAATGATATCCTCAGAACTTGCAGGAGATCAGCGTTTTCTTGATTTTGATGAACAGGAACAGGCAAGAGGAATAACCATTGATGCAGCAAACGTTTCAATGGTCCACAAGTACAAAGATGATGAATATCTAATAAACCTCATAGACACCCCAGGACACGTTGACTTTGGTGGAGACGTTACAAGGGCAATGAGGGCTGTTGACGGTGCAGTTGTAGTTGTATGCGCAGTTGAAGGAATCATGCCTCAAACAGAAACAGTTCTGCGTCAGGCACTTAAAGAGAATGTTCGTCCAGTTTTATTCATAAACAAGGTTGACCGTCTCATAAATGAGTTAAAACTCGGTGGAGACGAACTTCAGCAGAGGTTCATTAAGATCATAGCAGGCGCAAACAAACTCATAAGGAGCATGGCTCCAGAACAGTTCAAGGAAGAATGGCTTGCAAAAGTTGGGGATGGAAGTGTTGCATTCGGTTCAGCGTACCACAACTGGGCAATAAATGTCCCAACCATGCAGAAAACAGGTATAACATTCCACGATATTAGTAAGTACTGTAAAGAGGATAATCAAAAAGAATTAGCAGAAAAAGCTCCTCTCAGTGATGTTTTATTAGGAATGGTTGTGGAACATCTCCCAAGTCCAGAAATATCCCAGAAGTACAGGGTACCAAATATCTGGTCTGGTGACATCGAAAGTGTTGAAGGACAGGGTATGGTACACACAGACCCAGATTCCCCACTGGCTGTCATGGTCACAAACGTGAGCATAGATAAACACGCCGGTGAAATCGCAACCGGAAGGGTTTACGGTGGAACCATAGAAAAAGGAACGGAAATATTCTTTGTAGGATCCATGGGAAAAGCCAGAATCCAGCAAGTTGGAGTGTACATGGGTCCAGAAAGGATCAACACAGATCAGGTTCCTGCAGGAAACATCGTAGCAATAACCGGTGCCAAAAATGCTATTGCCGGTGAAACCATAACCAACTATGGTACTAACATAGCTCCATTTGAGAGTATTGAACACATATCCGAACCAGTTGTTACAGTTGCAGTTGAAGCTAAAAATACCAAAGACCTTCCAAAACTCATAGAGGTTTTAAGGCAGGTTGGAAAAGAAGACCCAACAGTCAGGGTTGAGATCAACGAGGAAACAGGTGAACACCTCATATCAGGTATGGGTGAACTCCACCTTGAGATCATAACATACCGTATAGACGAGAAAGGTGTAGAAATTGAGACATCTGAACCAATCGTTGTTTACAGGGAAACAATATCTGGAAAAGCAGGTCCTGTTGAAGGTAAATCACCAAACAAACACAACAAATTCTACCTTGAAATTGAACCATTAGACCCAGTTATATCTGAAGCTATACAAAAAGGTGAAATTAAAGAAGGTAAAATAAAAGGAAAACCAACTACTTCAACTTTCACAGAGTATGGTCTTCCAAAAGACGAGGCAAAAAAAGTTTGGGATGTTTACAAGAGATCTCTTTTCATCAACATGACCCGTGGTATCCAATACCTGGACGAGATAAAAGAATTACTCCTTGAAGGATTTGAAAGTGCACTTGATGATGGTCCAATAGCTCGAGAAAAGGTTATGGGACTCAAAGTAATGCTTAAAGATGCTAAAATCCACGAGGACGCTGTTCACAGGGGTCCAGCACAGGTTCTACCTGCAATAAGAAAGGCTACTTATGGAGCCATTATGATGGCAAAACCAGTACTCCTAGAACCTATACAAAAAGTATTTATCAACGTTCCACAAGACTATATGGGTGCAGCAACAAGGGAAATACAGAACAGAAGAGGACAAATAGTGGACATGTCCCAGGAAGGGGACATGGCAACAGTGGAATCAACAGTACCAGTTGCTGAAATGTTCGGATTTGCAGGGGATATAAGATCTGCCGCAGAGGGTAGATGTTTATGGTCAACTGAGAATGCAGGATTCGAAAGACTCCCTAACGAACTTCAGAAGAAAATTATAAAAGAGATAAGGGTTAGAAAAGGATTAAACCCAGAGCCATATGGCCCAGACCACTATGTGGGATAATAAAAATTAAACATTAGATTTAACTAATGAATTAAACATAAGCATTAAAATATCATACTAGCAAATATTAAACAAAAGGGTTAATGATTGTTTAATAGTAATTTGTTATGAAACTTGCAAAATATTTAAATGGAGGTATAATTAATGGCTAAAACAAAAGAACACATGAATTTAGCGTTTATTGGACACGTAGACCATGGTAAATCCACACTTGTCGGACACTTACTACTTCAAGCTGGAGCAGTAGCAGAGCAGCAGCTCTCATCTGGAGAAAACAAGTTCAGATTTGTTATGGACAAACTGACAGAAGAAAGGGAAAGAGGAGTTACAATAGACCTCGCTCATGCAAAATTTGAAACACCAAAATACGAATTCACAATTGTGGACTGTCCCGGTCACAGAGATTTCGTTAAAAACATGATCACAGGAGCATCCCAAGCAGATGCAGGTGTGCTTGTCGTTGCAATAGACGACGGTATCATGCCACAGACAAAAGAACACGTATTTCTTGCAAGGACTCTTGGTATCGGACAAATAATTATCGGTATCAACAAAATGGACCTTGTTAAATACGATGAGAAAAAATTCAACGAACTCAAAGATGAAGTTGGAGCACTCATAAAAACAGTTGGATACAAACCATCAGATGTACACTTCATACCATTGTCTGCATTCGAAGGGGACAACATAACCAAGAAAAGTGAAAACACACCATGGTACAAAGGACCATCACTTGTTGACGCACTTGGTGAACTCAAAGCACCAGCAAAACCAACAAACTTACCACTCAGGGTACCAGTTCAGGATGTTTACTCCATCACAGGTGTAGGAACAGTTCCAGTGGGAAGGGTAGAAACTGGAATAATGAAAAAAGCTGACAATGTCATATTTGAACCTGCAGGAGTAAGTGGAGAGGTAAAATCCATAGAAATGCACCACGAGATACTCGATCAAGCAGAACCCGGTGACAATGTAGGATTCAACGTCAGAGGTGTTGGTAAAAACGACATAAGAAGAGGAGATGTCGCAGGACACACGAACACACCACCAAGCGTTGCAAAAGAGTTCACAGCACAGATCGTTGTGTTACAGCACCCCGGTGTCATCACCGTAGGATACACACCAGTATTTCACTGTCACACAGCACAGGTAGCTTGTACCTTCCTTGAACTCCAGAAAAAATTGGACCCTGCAACAGGTCAAACCAAAGAAGAACACCCAGACTTCCTAAAAACAGGGGACGCTGCATTTGTTGTTGTTAAACCAACAAAACCAATGGTAATCGAGAAAATTAAAGACATTCCTCATATGGGAAGATTCGCTATCCGTGATATGGGTCAGACCGTGGCTGCAGGAATGTGTATTGACCTCGTGCCAGCAAAATAATTATATAACTGAAATTTAGAAGGTTTAATCTATAATACCTTCTTTTATTTTTATATGGAGGATTTTAATGCACAAAGCCAGAATAAAACTCACAGGTACAGACCCAGAGAAACTTGCATACGTATGTGACCAGCTCAAAAGAATAGCAGAGAGAACAGGCGTAGACTTGTCCGGACCAATACCATTACCAACTAAAAAACTTGTAGTACCAACCCGAAAATCCCCAGATGGAGAAGGAAAAGCCACATGGGAAAGATGGGAACTCAGGATACACAAAAGGCTGGTTGGAATTGAGGCCGATGAACGTGCTATGCGTCAGGTCATGAAGGTCAACGTACCGGATAATGTGAGTATAGAAATTGAACTTAAAAGCTAATTTAGCTTAACCTTTTTTTTATCTTATGCCGGGATAGCCTAGCCAGGGAAGGCGCAGGACTTGAGATCCTGTGGAGCCTCGCTCCACCTGGGTTCAAATCCCAGTCCCGGCGTATTTACTTCCCAAATTATCTATTTTATAAATATTATATTTTTATAAATATTATTTTTAGAATATTAACTTACTTAGAGAGGATGCTCGATGAGTTCGAACTCAGTATACACATTTATAAAAGCTATAACAAATATTGTGACATTCAAAACACGTTTTAAAAGAAATGACATTGGTAAAACAGTTCAAATGCATGACGGCTACAAATTTACTGTGTTCAGACATGCAATCAAAAATTCAAAGCCTGCAATTAATCCCGTTGTTCTGTGTGTGAGACTCCATTTCACTGAAAAGAGTATGAAACCTTCAATGCCCATGTTATCTGTACTGGGTTTTCCAGGCTTCAGGGAAAAGTATTGGATGATCAACCATTGGAATGAAGATTTTCAGGCTCTCTATGAGTGGGATACAAAAGAAGATGCTGAGGAATATGTTAACTCCTTTGCAATGAACTACCTGAAAAAAAAGTCAGTTCCAAGGTCTATCCATTATGAAATAATTCCAGGAATTGGACTTGCAGACCATATGAGACATTTGGATCTTTAAATATTCCATTTTTTACTTATTTTGTTTTAATAAAAACTTTAATTCACAGAAATCCACTTTTATTTCATAATACCTTAAGGATGTGTTGTCGACTACAAAAAATTAAATTAAAGAGATTAAATTGTTTTAAGGTACTCTTTTAATTTGGACGATGCATCAGATGTGATCGGTGAGTTGTGGCCAGTTAAAATAACGTCAATATCCAGATCTCCCAGTTTTTTAATGGAATTTTTAGCTAGATCCATATCTGGGGTATACTTGGGAACGGGTCCTTTAATCATTCCACCTTTAGATTGCCGGAGGTTGTCGCCTACAAAAATAACCCTGTTTTCAGGGTTGTAAAGGCAGATACTTCCAGGAGTATGTCCTGGTGTGTGTATAACATGATATCTTTTTATAATATTACCATCTTTCAGGAGAATGTCGGGTTGTATGGGTTTTGTTCTTGAGACCATTTTCATTATGTTTGTGGCTGTTCTCAGCAATAAAGGTCCTGGACGACTTTTTGTTCCGTTGATGTAATTAGCATCGAGTTTATGGGCTGCAACACTGGCACCTGTGATATTTTTAAGCTTTTCCACACTTCCAACATGGTCGAAATGGTGGTGGGTTAACACTATGGTCTTTATATCATTTGGGTCCCGCTTAAGGGTGTTCTGCACGTAATCAATAATTTTACTGGAGTTACCAGGCATTCCTGTATCTATGAGCATTATATCTTCATCCACGACCAGATAACTGTTGGATACGCGTTGAATATGATGTATTCCAGGATAAACTTCCATTTTGCACCGTCCAAATATTTTTTAGTATTTTTTAACTTATTATATAACACAGATTTATATTTTGATGATTCTTTTTTTTATTTTTTTTATGTAACTTTTTGATAATCCTAAAATTCTTGTTTTGGTTAAAGCTTGAATTATTTTAAATGGTTTGAAGATAAAAAGTTTTATATTCAAAAGCTAGTAATGATAGTTTAATTTTACACAACTTGAGAGAAAATAGAGTGGGGTGATTAGATGGATATTAAAAGAGATCTGATAGAGGGTGAGGAATTCAAATTACCTTGCATCCAGTTTACACCTTCCAAATCAAAGGGTGCTGCAGTGATTGTCCATGGCTACGGCGGTTCCAAGGAAGAACAGCTGGGACTGGCATGGCGCGTGGCTTTAAAGGGCATTACAACGTGTGCAATTGACATCAGGGGCCATGGAGAAAATCCGAACTCTTTGGATAGGAATATTCTTACGGACCTTGAAGTTGCCATATCATATTGTAGACAGTTTGGAAAGGTTGCAGCAATAGGACATTCTTTAGGAGGGCGTCTTGCACTTGTAAGCAGTGCAGATTATGCAGTCGGAATCTCGCCGGCCCTCGGCAGTATTTACAGCAGTGAAACTCAAAATGCTCTTAAATGGAAAAGGGATTACAGGGTGAAAGCAGATTCTCCAGATCTTATTTTTGATGTGTTTTCTGGCCTTCCCATATGGAAACCTGAAGATGACCGCAAACTCATAGATCACACACTCATAGTTTACGGCTCACGCGACATGCCAGACATAATGGCCAGCTGCAAGGAATTAAAATCCGATGGTTTGTCTGTTATTCAGATAGATGACGCACTCCACAACGATATTTACAATATTGAGGCAACCTTTGAGGTTGTGACTGGAAAGATTGGGGAATGGTTTGATTTAAGGCAATGATTCAGGGTTAGGGTAATGATTCAATCGTTCGGTTTAGATCCTAGATTTAACTTAATCTTTAATGAGGAAATGAATTTTCCATTTCAAAGTAAATTAAAATTCATTTCTTAAATAACAGTTTGATTAGATAATAACCAATAAGAATTATTACAATTAAAAAACTTATGGCCAACAATATGCCCATTAAAACAAATAATGAGTTGCCAGAACCATCTGCCGAACTTCTATAAAGTCCTAAATAGAACAGGCCTATAACAGCAGGAAAAAAATTTAAAAGTAAGTACAGTATTACGGCCAAAGCCACGATTTTCAGGATGGTGCTGTTATCTGTGTGTGCTGATTGGGGTACTGATTTTACTTCATGTACTTCAGGAAGATTTTTGGCTGTGTTGGGATCCTTTTCATGATTTTGGAGGGCATAATATTCAAGTTTCCCTCCACATTGGCAGCTATCAAAGTCTTCAGGGGATTCTCCTGGTTGGAGTTCGTAGTATCCCCCACACTTTTTACAGATAAGGTAACCATCAGTCATAGTATCACAATATCGTAATATATTATGGTATTATTTAAAGATTTGCTTGATAATGTATCAGAATAAACAATACCATGAACAATGATGTTTACAAGTTTGAGGCAATCTTTAAGGCTTTGTGGAAATGTTGGGGAGTAGTTTGAGGTTGAAAATAAATATCTGTAGGAATAAACTTTGTCAAATGTTGGATGAATTTAATATATTTTTACTTCCCACGCGCTCCCAAAAAGCATATCTCCCTTAAAGTCAAACTAGAAAACAGCACGATTGCCCCCACAACGTGCTACCCATTTTTTGAATAATTTTTTGAGGTATCAAACATGAAAATAGAATTAAAAACTGTAAAAGAACACCAAGTAGCCTTTATATGTTATAAAGGCAGCTATGAGAAGATCCCGGAACTTCTGGGAAAAGTTGTTGAGTTTTTGATGAGGAAAAACATGCAGATCCAGATACCAGTTTACGGAGCATACTTCAACAGCCCCCATGAAGTACCTCCTGAAGAACTGGAATGGGAAGTTGGAGCAGCGTTCCTTGGTGAAGCAGAGCCTGAAGGTGACATCAAGATAAAAAAAGTTCCAGAACATGAAGCTGTATCAACAGTATTTAAAGGGCCATATGGTGAAGCAGCATCTGTTTACGGGAGTTTATTTGAGTACGCAGCTAAAAATAACCTTCAAATAGCTGGACCCGTGGAAGAGATCTATTTGAACAGTCCAGATGAGGTTCCAGAAAGCGAACTTTTAACAGAGGTTCAGTTTCCTGTGGTGAAAAGATAATTTCACAGCTTTACTATTTTTACTCATTAAATATCCAATTTTTTCTTTTATATTTTAAAATTGATACGGTATTATTTAGCGCATAAAAAGAAAGATTTATATTACCTTTCTCTTAATCTTAAAATGGTGTCAAAATGTTATGTGGTGAATGTGGGGAAATTAATATACAAAATGCTAAATTCTGTCAAAATTGTGGGGCAGAACTTGATTTTAAACCGGAATTAGCGAGTTTAGGTAATAGGGTAGCTGCTTTCTTGTTGGACTTGTTAATAACATATGCTATCTGTTTTGGTGTAGCAATAGGTTTAATAATTGTCTTGGGCGGGCTTCAATTTGATGAAACCATTTCTGATTTTACTTATTTAATTAATGTTATAATCTTTTTCGGGTACTTCATCCTTTTGGAAGGACGTTTAGGTGGCGGTCAGACCATTGGAAAAAGGTTTATTCATATTAAGGTTGTAAAAGAGGAAGATGTGGACGTAATGGGTTACACTCAAAGTTTTGTAAGGAACATCCTGAGGATAATAGATGGTTTATTCTTTTACATAGTGGGAATCATTTTGATAGATTCAAGTGATAAGAATCAAAGGTTGGGAGACCGTGCAGCCCATACACTGGTAATAAAAGAAAAATAATTGTTTATATCATTTTTTATTTTTAGTAAATTCTATTTTTCATATCAAAAATCCATTTTTATAGGGTTTAGACGTACACTTCAAGTGTAAAAAATTTCACGTAAGGTGATTTATTCTGAGTAAAACTTTATATATTAGGTAATATATTACCTAAATTAACATGTAATATATTACCTATTGAGTTGAGAAAAATGGACAAAAAACTAATTTATATAAATTCAATTGCTGTTGCTCTTCTGGCAGTGTTTGCAACTACATCGGGCTTATTCTGGAAAGGGCTGTACATGCATGATACGGTCTCTGGTGTGGCTCAGATGATGGGTCAGGATCTGATAACGTTGATAGTAGCTGTTCCCATACTCCTGGGATCTCTATACCTCATCTCCAGAGGTTCCCTCCGGGGTTATTTGATCTGGATGGGAACCATGTTTTACTTCCTTTATTCCTATGCCTCCATGTCATTTCTGACGTCTTACAACCAGCTTTTCCTGGTCTACGTGGCATTATTCTCCATATCCCTATACGCTTTTATCTATGGGCTGCTGTCCATGGATGTTAAAACCATCAAAAAAAGTGTGTCTCCAGGAGTTACCATTAAAATTGCCGGAGTATTTTCAATTATCATGGGTTTGTTACTTGCACTGATGTGGCTTAGTATGATAATTGAGTCACTTTTAACAGGTACTGCCCCTGCTGCGCTTGAAAGTTACACAACCCTGGTGATTCAAGCTTTGGATCTTGGAGTGCTTGTTCCTGCTGCATTTATTGCAGGTTTGCTAATCTTAAAAGGTAAGCAATGGGGTTATGCCATCATTTCAATACTCCTTGTAAAGGTATCCCTACTGGGGACAGCCATACTTTCCATGATACTTTTCATGGTACGGAATGGTGTGAGCGTTGCAGTGGTACAAGTCCTATTATTTGGAGTGGTGACCGTTGCAGGAATTCTAATTGCAACAGCCTTCTATAAAAATATTAATGGAAGTACAAATGATTTTAAAGTCTTCAAATTAAATTAAATTCAGGTTGATAATACAATGAAAGATTCAGAGGAACTCAAAGCGGAGTACAGTGTTGAAAGACTTGAAATGGAGAAATATATGTTGGTGGTCCTGTTTTTGATACAGCAGCGTTGGGGCTACATAATAAACAAAGAATTTGCCAAGGACAAAATAACGACCAAACAGTGGCTGATGATGGTTGTAATAGGAAACGCCTTCGAACATGACCCTTCTATGCAGGAAGTGGCCGATGCAATGAGCACCACACATCAAAATGTTAAACAGCTCGCCACCAGGTTGGAGGCAAGGGGATTCTTAAAAATAGAGCGGGATAAAAGCAACAAACGCATATTAAGGTTGAAATTCACTGAGGAGTGTCAAAGATACTGGGAGAAAAGAAATGAAGACGATGTTAAATCGGTGTCTGCACTCTTCGAATCCCTGGGTGATACTGAAGTCAAGAATTTATTTGAAATAATGAGTAAACTTGAAAAATTATCTGAAAATTTATATAAAGAAGCTAAAACTTATAAACTTGGATAAAAATCATAATAAAGTTTTAATTCGAAATAAAAAAAATATTAACAGATTTAAGTGTTCAATAATGCTTTTAAAAGCACTGAAAATTTAATGAATGAGGAGTAATTAAAATGAAAGCTTTAATAGTATATGGAACTAGATATGGTACAGCCGCAGAAATTGCAGAAGAAATAGGTTGTGTTATGAAAAATGATGGAGCTGAGGTAGATCTAGTGGATTCCAAAGGTCTTAAAGATTTTGATGTTTCTCTATACGATCTGGTGGTTGTGGGAAGCGGGATTAAAATCGGTAAATGGACCAAAGGGTCGCTTAAATTTCTCAAGGACAATAAGTCAGCCCTTTCAGAAAGGAATGTAGCCCTTTTTGTCACCTGCGGCGCTGCCAACGAAGAGGACAAGAAAGATGAAGCACGGAAAAACTACCTGAAAAAAGTGGCTCAGGAAAATCTTATCAATGAACCTGTGGCTATGGGACTTTTTGGTAGTGTATATGACCCTGAAATCAAACAAGGCTTAATGTACAAAGTCACAATGAAGTTTATTAAAAAAGAATTAGAAAAGCAGGGAATAGATACCAGTAAACGCCATGATTACAGGGATTGGGATGAAATAAGGGCATGGGCTCATGATCTGTGAATACAAAAAGGATGAAAATAAAAACTTTGAAGTGTGATGAAGTTGAAAATAAGCGGAATCACACTTTTTTGGAGAAAGAAATGTTTAATAAATCATTCATTCCATCGGGGATAACTTCCCTTAGGTTAATAGCAGCTCCCATATTTTTTTACACGATTTTAAGTGAACTATATCTATTTTCCTTAATGGTATTTGTTTTTGCATGTGCTACAGATTTGTTGGATGGTTATATTGCCAGAAGAACCGATTCAACTTCGAATATAGGGGCATATCTGGACGTAACAGCTGATTTCATTTTGATAGTTGTATGTTTTCTGGCTTATATTATCATTGGCTGGTACGACCCTTTGATTCTTGTACTCATCACCATGATGTTCGCACTTTTTGTTGTCACATCTGGCCTTAAAACACCGGTTTATGATCCTGTAGGTAAATATTTAGGGGCTTTTCTTATGTTAACGATCCTTTTGTCACTTTTATTTCCTGAACAGGTCTTAAGACAACTTTTAATAATACTACTCGCATTGTTCTCACTGGCATCGATAATAAGTCGTTTATTCATCTTTTTGCGCAGATATAATGCTTCTAGCTAAATTATAGGATCTGATGCTCAAGTTATTTCAATACAGATGAGTAAGAAATGAAGTTTGAGGGTTTTATTTTCTTGATAAAAATAGTTAAGATCTCAGCTAAAATAAAAAGAAAATAGATTAAGTGGATCTTTCTTAGTTTTGATAATTAGAACTAATATTATGTTCATCAGGTGAATTTAAAATGAAAAAATGGATTACCCATGGCAACCACACGATTTCTCAGGTTTTAGAAGGTAGAAGCAACTCTTTTTTAATTTCAAAAGGAAACATCCATGTTCTTGTTGATACAGGCAGAATAAACTCGTGGAAAAACCTTGAAGAAAAACTCGACTGCATACTTGAAGGGGACAGGTTATCGGCACTGGTACTGACCCACACCCACTTTGACCACGTTGAAAATGCTGCAAAAATAAAAGAAAAATACAACCCTAAAATAATTACCCACAAAAGTGAGGCAGAATATTTAGGACGTGGAAATACTCCACTACCTGCGGGCACCAATTTCATCACCAGATTCATCATGAACTTGGGAAAGAGAATGCAGTTGAATTACAACTATGAATCTGTTGCCTGTGATATTATGGTGGATGAAAAATATGATCTAAATCCCCTGGGAATTAATGCGTACATCATCTATACTCCAGGTCATTCTCCGGGATCTATAAGTGTTATAGTTGATGATGAAATAGCCATTGTGGGTGATGCCATGTTTGGAGTTTTCGGAGGGTCTGTATTTCCTCCATTTGCCGATGATATAAAGGTGATGGTTGATAGCTGGGATAAACTTCTAAAAACAGGTTCTCAACTTTTCATACCAGGACATGGGCAAGAAAGGAGCAGAAAGTTACTGCAGAATCAATTTGACAGATATAAAGAAAGAAATGGGTTCTAATATTACTCGATCTTACATTTTAAATCTTTATCTATCAAAAATGTCTTCTGTTTTAAACAATATATTACAGTACATGGTTGAATACGATGCATCGGCTATCCTCCTTGGAACGATAGGGGGAATGGTCTTTTCTGTGGCCGCAGCATTTTTAGGGTTCTCAGGACCTGGAATTTTAACTTCAAACGTCATATCAGGGTTCACAGCTTCATGTACTACTAAAGGAAAGGGTAAATACATCATAAATGGGGGTGTGAGTGGAATCACATCAAGTCTGGCCATGTTGGTAGCAGGATTTTTATTACAGGGCACACCAGCGGGGTTCAGCAACTGGAACACATGGGGTCTGTTTTCTTTGGGACTTCTATAGGTGGTGCAGGATTTGTTCTGGGAATATTAGGGGCTTATTTTGGCAACTGGTTTTCAAAATAATGTTTTTAAGTAAAGTGGATATCGAAAATTTCTTTATTTTATTTTTTTATACGATAAAACAGCCCCTACAAAACATAAAATACCGCTTATGTACATTATGTTTCCACATATTCCCTCAAGAATACCGGCACCCGCCTGCGCTACGTTTCCAGAGTATCCTGTTGCAAATAAGAATACAGAAAGAAGGAGAGTTCCCATTGCAGTACCCAGAGCCAGTCCAAAGCTCTGTGTGGTAACGGTTATACTCGATGCAAGGGCACTCCTTTCAGGTGGAAGTGCCCCCATGATGTCCAGATTGTTAGGGCCTTGAAATATGGAACGGCAGAGTCCTGCAACTACAAAGGTTGTAAGTAACAGAATAAAGTTGGCTTTGGTGAATGCATAGCCGCAGACAATGTATGCAATGCCCATAACTGCAACTCCAATCATGGCATAATTTCCCACAATCCATACATTTTTTTTGAGTTTCAGACTGTCATAAATCCTCCCACTTACAGGTGAGCTTATCATCATAGCCAGGGGCATTACAGAGGCAACAAGTCCAACCTTTGCTGGAGAAAAGTTCATAACGCCCTCGAAGTAGAATGGCTGTATAAGTACTAGGATGAATGTGGAGGTGAAGTAAAGAAGGAGACTGATATTTGGCAGGGTGAAACTCCAAATTTTGAAGATGGAAATATCAAGAAACGGTTTTTGAATTCTTATTTCCCGTAATATAAAGGCTAAAAATGTCAATGCACATACAGCAGAGTAAAATGCAACCGAAGACAGGTTAAGAGGTGCATTGGAAATTTCATTTAAAACCATGAAGAAAGTTGTAATGGAAATAATAAAGAGTATAGCACCGAGATAATCCTCATATCTTGCTTTGTTTTCATACTCCTCTATTTTCAGGTATTTGAAGGCAGGTATGAGAAGGGCGATGCCGATTGGCAGGTTCACAAAGAAAATGTAAGCCCATCCCATGGTGTCAATTATGAAACCTCCGATTGTTGGTCCCATTAACATTCCAAAGCCTATTATGGCGGTAAAGTATCCCATAACCCTTCCTCTCTCATAGGATGGGAAAATTTGCATGAGAATTGCCAGGTTGATGCTTAAAACCATGGATCCTCCCAGAGCCTGCACAATTCTGAATATTATGAGTTCTGTTAGGGATGTTGAAAGTCCGCAGGCAAGGGAACTTACTGTAAACACAGAAAAGCCGATTATGAAAAGCCGGGATTTTCCAGTATAATCTGATAGTTTGGCAAATATTAAAGGCGTTACAGTGGCTGTAACCTGATAACCTGTGATCACCCACTGGGAAAGTCCAACAGGAACGTTGTAAAAACTGGTTATGGTTGGAAGAGCAACGTTTACTATGTTTGTGTTAAGAACCGCCATGAACATGGCAGTCAGAACGATTATCAATATTTTGAAACGATTATTGAATGATTGTTTTGCAATGTCACTTCTAAAAGTATCTACCATTTTCTGCCTCTATTTAATTAGCATTTGTGATTTTTTAATATTTGAAAAGTTAACTATCAAGATAACTCATGAAGTATCTCTTTAAAACATTCTACAAGACAATCCAGGGATTTCTTATCCATTTTTTCCAGTGCACTGTAAAAGAAGATGTCTTTGGATTCTGTTCTTATGTTTTTAACAAGTTCTTGGCCTTTAACTGTGAGTTTAACTCTGTTTATCCTTAAGTCATCTTTATCCTTGATTTTATCCACAAAACCCTTCTTTTCAAGCCTTTTTATTCTTTCTGATAATGTATGGGGTGCGTTACCAATTTCGGCCGCCATATCACCTATGGTGGGTGCCGAGCCCTTATTTAAACCCATTAATTCCAGATCATTCAGTTCTATCAGTAAATGGAACTGTTCCAAGGTTAGATCATATTTTCGGGCAGTTTCATGATGTTTTAAGTGTATGGTTTTGTTTAAAAGATTCCAGTATTCAACAGCTTCTTTTACCTGTTTGTTCATGCGATCACAAACCTGAATTTATATCGTTATATGATTATATCGTGATATGATATAAATTTATTGCAAACTTTATCATCCAATTTTAGAAACTGTTTGTATAACCTGTTTAAAAAAAGATTAATTTTATTTAATAGCTGGACATTGAAAGTGGACATAAATCTCACAGTAAAAACTATAACAATCTCAATTAAAATTATAAAAAAGATTTAAGGATCGTAATTTTGGAAAACCAACTAAAATCACTATTATTTTATGATTTTAATAATTTTATAGTTCTTATAAAAAAATATATTGAAAATTGAGTTAAGAATTAGGCTTGAGTTAAGAATTAGGCTTTAACGTAACGATTCCACGATATGCAGATGTGCTTTCAGATCCAGCAATGTTTCCATTTTTTGTAACCAGTTCTACGGTTAAATTTCCATTGCCATTATTCTGTAAAGAAACTGTAACAGCACCTGGAGTTTGTCCTAGATTATACGTAGCGTTTCCATTTCCACTTATATTCTGAGTTCCATTACTATCAGCAAGGGTACCATTCCATGAATTATTAGAAATAACTTGCAGCGTCAAACCGGAAGTCTGATTAGATGTAGTGTTGTTGTAGTTGGTACATCCAGAAACAAGAACTACTAAAACAAGAATACCCACGCCAACGATTGAAATTTTTTTCATTTAACCACCATCTCTGGTTTGGAATCATCAAAATCGTAAATTTCATATTATTATATATACTTCATAAAAGATAAATCTTTCATGTTAAAAATTTAAAGTATAGATCAAGGGATTTATGTACAAAAAAAAGGGGTTAGATTAAGACCAAATTTGGGTGTAATTTAGGTATATAAGGGTTAGATTAAGATTAGATTTGGGTGTAATTTAGGCATAGATACTTATTGATTATTAGTTATAAAGCACATCAAGACGTTAGAATAAATTTAATGTATTGAATATAATCCCCTTTGGAGACAAAAAAAATGGAGAAATTAGCTGTATTTAAGGATTACATCTCACTTATTAAAGAAAGTTCGCATGTTAAAAATGTTGGTTTATTGGTAGATGGGCCTAACATGCTCCGAAAAGAATTTAACTCTAATCTTGATGTAGTAAGAAAAATAATAGAGCAATACGGTAATATAAAAGTTGCGAAGGTTTTCCTGAATCAGTACGCTTCAAATAAACTCATAGAAGCAGTATCTAATGAGGGATTCTCACCCATGATCGTGGCTGGGGAAACGGATGTTCATATGGCAATAGAAGCTTTTGAACTCATTCACAATCCTAATGTTGATATAGTTGCCCTTATGACGCGAAATACTGAATTTTTCCCCCTGGTAAACATTGCCAAGGAGCACGGGAAAAAAACCATTGTGATTGGAGCAGAACCATTCAGTGTAGCCCTGAAAAACTCTGCAGACAGTACTATAATTCTTAGGACACATCAACCACCTTGTATTACATGAAATAGTTTAAATAACTTTTTTAACCTCTTTTTTACATTAATCTTTATTAGTTTTGAAACTATTTCTGTTTTTCTTAAAAAACCTTTAAATTTAAATTCCAATCAAATCATTGAGTTTCTTACTAACAACAATAATTAATAGCAATAGAGAACTTAGTAACTGTGGAGGAATCGTTATGGAAGTGAAGGAAAAAAGGATCGACGAAATGAAGGTAGCTTATGTACCGTATACTGGTAGTTACGATAGGATTCCTGAGTATATGCAGGAAGTAGGGCAGTTAGTAATGGAGAAAGGCCTTGAAATGACAGGTACTGTCTATGGGACTTACTTCAACAGCCCTGAAGATGTGCCAGAGGAACAGCTGCAGTACGAGATAGGATTTTCATTTAATGGTGATGCCCAGCAGGAAGGTAAATTAGGAGTTAAGGAAATACCAGAACATACAGTCCTGGCAGCAGTGCACAAGGGACCTTATACTCAGGTAGGGCCTGTTATTCAGGGTATAGTTGAGTATGCCGTTAAAAATGGCTATGATATTGTGGGACCTGTCACTGAAGTCTATCTCAACGATCCAAGTTTAGTTTCAGAAAGTGAATTGCTCACTGAAGTACGTTTACCAGTAATTAAAATGAGTTAAGATTTTTTTATATAAGTTTTCTTTAAACTACCTTTTATTTTTTTAATGTTTCTTAAAAGATTCGTTTATCCTTTTTATAGATCTACAGATTTCTAGTCAAATTATCCATGCTACTTCTAATTTAATAAGTGATCTAGAAACTCTGGTGATCAAATAAATTAAAGATATATACCAATCCATGATAACGAGATGAAATTGAAAGATAGACATCTGATTAAAAAATTAATTATAATTAAATAACCAAAATTAATACTATAAAACCAAAGCAAATTTTTTTTATTTAGGAGGTTGAAATGTGGAAATCGAGCTTAAAGACGTTAGAAAGAAGCAAGTTGCCTATATTTTCCACGTAGGGTCTATTGAGGAGTTAAGTGATTTAATGGGTGAAGTTGTAGGATGGGTAATGTCTGAAGGCCTTCAAATTACAGGACCACCCTACGGAATATATTACTCTGTTCCATCAGAAACACCACCTGAACAAATGAAATATGAGGTAGGAATACCATTTATAGGTGAGGTAAAGCCCGAAGGTAAGGTGAAAGTAAAAAAAATCCCAGATCAAACGGTTTTATCAGTAGTACATAGGGGACCTTACCATGAGGTAGGACCAACGTACGCGGCTTTGATGGACCATGTTATGAAGGAAGGTTATGAGGTGGTGGGTGCACCAGTGGAGATATACCTTAACAGTCCAATGGAATTCCCTGAAATCGAACTTATGACAGAGATACAATTTCCTGTTGTTAAAAAAGAGAGTTGTTAATTGGAAAGGATAGTTAGATACAAATTAATTGGATCTATAATGATGGCGAAAATTAAAAATAAAGTATAAAAAAAGATAAATTTAAAGTACCGACGCAATGGCAAGTACAGGTAGCATAGCCATGAGAGCCAGATGAGGGGCATATGCGGGGGATGTCTGGAAGTTGTACTTCAAGGTTGTCCAGGTCTGTGTAAATCCTGTGAGAGCTGCAAGAACCTGAAGTATTGCCGCCGCATAAACAACCCAGTTACCCATTACAATACCTGCAAGGGTGGCAATAAATGCAAGGATCATCACAACAAAGTGTGGTGCCAGGCGCATGCCCAGCATTCTGAAGGTTATAAATCCGCTGGTTAAACCACTGAAGAGTATTGCCAGTATCATTACTTGATATATGATTTCCATCTTTTTCACCTATTTTTTCTATTTTAAACTATTTTTACTTGTTTCATCTTAAAAGTTTACAACTGCATAGCTGGGGTCGCTTAAGAGAGTGATGTATGTGGCAGCTCCTGCAAGTTTGGCACCTTCCACAAGGTCTGTCTGTTTTATACCTCTGAAATTCGCACTGAGCTCACATACGTACATCTGAGCACCTTTTTGGATGGTTTCTGCCATAACTTGGTCTAACCTATCAAAAGAAGGGTGTTTTACTGTTTTTGCATTACCTCTTCTGGCTATGCTTACCCCATCCATTAAAAGGAATATTGTCACTTCTTTACCCATGCTTAAGGCAGCCTTTGCAAATATAAATGTAGCATAAGCCCGCTCTGCATTGCCTGTGCCGTTGCTCTGTACAACCAGCACTTTGTCCCTATCAACTGCTGCAGTTGAAGTGGGTTTCTTTTCAATCCGTTCTATTACCACGTAATCTTTACCATTTTCTGTGCCCTGATCTAGGACTTTACCTCCCATACCAGGTATTGCAACTGCAATATCCTCAACAGCTTCACTGCTTTTACTTGCAACTTTTAAACGTTCTCCAATGACCATGGATCTGAGTTTATCTCCTACCAGCATAATGGGTCCGGGACAAGTCTCTCCAGTAACATCCAATTCTTTAACTTCTGCTTTTGTCAATCTAACCACAACCTCCTTTTCGGAGTTCTCCACTTCGAATGTAAACCCATACTTCTTTGCAACACGTTCAAGGCCATTATCTGATCCTTTGCTTAACATTAGTATGAATTCGTCATCTTCACTATTTTTTATAATGTTTTCTGCCAGTATTGCTGAGTTAGGGGCTTTGATACCATGGGCTTTAACTACCTTCATACTATCCCCATTTTTCCTTAAATGTCCTGAGTGCATCTACTATCTCTTCAAGATTTTCTGGTGGTATTCCCATGATAACTTCACCATCTGCTATGCCAGCATTTTTACGGGAACCATTGCATCCTAGGGTCATGTTGGCCACGCCACGTTCTTTTACTGCAACAACAGCATCGGCACACACAGATTGTAATCCAGAATAATCACTTGAAACCCTACCTCCCTTGAGGTGCAGGGATGCCTGTGTGATCCTCAAAGCCTGCTTTGGTGTAAGAACAAGAACAACCACATCTGGTTCAAATTTTGCAGATTCTAAAGGTGAATAAATGGAAGCATAGTGCTCTTTACTAGATTTTGGTATGTCGTTAACAGTTTCAAGGGCACCTTCAGCAGTTTTGAAGTTTCCCAGTTTATGGTACATGCTGCCGTTTGCAACGCTTTCAGGCAGTGTTCCTATTCCCATCACGCCGGCTCCGCCTTTACAAAGATGTTCTTTGGAAGTTGCGTAACCCTCATCTCCTTTGAGTCTTGCATTTTGAACGAATTCGCAATGTCTTTTCTTTTCTGGCATCTTACTGTAACCTGCAGGTAATTCATCTGCGTTTTTTATGAGTTTCACGGCCACAGGACTTCCTTTTAGTTTTAACAATTCATCTAATTCCTTTACTATTTTTTCGTAGTTCATGTTTGATTCCTCCCGGAAATTACAACTCACTCAATTTATACTTTATAGTATAACTATACTGTATAGTATAACTATTACTATATAAAGTTTGTCATGATCATGGGAAAATATCTATTCATATATGGATTATTTTCTAAAAAACTAAGTTCACAATCTTTGGTGCGCAATATTTATATGGGTAGATGGGTTATACTATACAGTATAAAAAGTGGAGTATGGAAAATATGGAAGAGTTATCCAACACAGAAAGACTGATTGTATCGTATATCAGGTCTCATGCGCCTGAAGATTGTATGCTGGACAAGATAACCAGAGGTACAAGCAGGAGCAGAGCTACAGTGCTTAAATATCTGGAAATATTGAATGTAAAAGGAGTACTGGACTATAAATTTGTGGGTCGCAGTAAATTATGGTTTTTGAGCCCAAAGTCAAAAATAGAAGAGGTTATAAGTGAATCTTCCATGCGGGATGTGCAGGAAAATGCAAGTGAACTTGTAACGGTGGCATCAAAACTGCATACTTTGATGTCCAGGGAGTTAAGTCTTAGAAAATCAATTGACAGCCCTGACACAATAGTGTTCACAATCAACACCTACATGGATGTGGTGGCCACCAACGACACCTTTGACACATTTTTCCCGGGGAAAAGAAATCTGCATGAGATGGTGAGACGTGAACAGGTAATTATGCTTGAAAATGCACTTCACTCTTTAAGTAACAACACGGTAACTATTGAAATAGATTTAATGGAAAAAAATGGTGTATACAGACCGTATAAACTATCATTACAGTCCATTGTAGACAAGGGTAATGATACTGTAGGTACTGCCATTATAGGGGAAGAACTTTCCCAATCCCGGCGCAACAAACGCGAGCTGGAAACGCTATTATTCATAGCTAGGGCTGCAGGTTCGGCCCAGAATGAGAAACAGCTTATGAAAGATGCAGTAAAAGGAATTAATGATTTAATTTCATGCAAACACTGTGCAATAATTTTGAAGGATGGTAAAATGATACGCTCTGCTTATCATACGAAGGATCTATTAAGAAATGATATCCTACCTTCATTCATTAAGGGATTTGCAGAAAAAAGTATGAATGCACTTGAAACAGAAACTGCAGGCGATGGTGATTATTATCTTGAAACAGTTAAATCTGAACTGGGAGACAATTCAATTGCTATGATGGTTTCTGTCCCAATTATAGATGAAGATTCTGCAATGGGGGCCATACTCCTTTTAACCACGTCTAAACATGTCAGCTCCGTCAGTATCGAGAACGTGGAAATGGCAGCAGATGAACTTTCAGGTTACTTTAAAATGCAGAGGCTGAGAAATGAGAAAGAAGAATTTGTTAACACATTAATAGCCATGAATAAAGTTTCTGGAGTCATCAATTCTACCACAGCCGAGGATGAAATGCTTGAAAATGCGGTAACTTCCACCATAAACTCATTGGGGTTTGAAATGGGTTGCGTATATCTTAATGATGATAAAGAAGAGCTTGCATTAAGGGTGCACAAGAACCTTCCCGAAAATCTCAAAAAAATGTGCATGGCTGGCATGTTCAATGAACTTTTCAGTAAAACACTTGAAAAAAAGAACCTGGTTTACATTACATCAGAATCAGCAGAATATGATTCACTTGAACCGGTAATCAGGGCAAGCGATATAAAAACACTTTTAATACTGCCTATAAAAAGTGGAAAAAAGATAATTGGGCTTTTGAATATGGCCAGTCATCAGATAAAGACCTACAATAAAATAAGTCTTGAAAATCTCAGCTCAATAGGTCTGCAGTTGGGTATAGCACTTGAAAGGTCAAGGCTGGCGATTAAGCTAAAAAACAAGGGTTAAAACCTTTGTTATTGAGTGTCTATTCTGAAAAGTTTATTTAGTTAAGTTGAAAGTCTCATTTTAAATCTAAATTTCACTCTCCAACTGTTTCAGTGTGATTTTTAGGGCTGTTCTAGCATGTTCAAAGTCAGGATATATTTCTAGAGATTTTTCAAAACATTTAAATGCGTTATGGGGAGTTTTAATTTCTAGAAAGGCAAGTCCCATGTTGTACCATGTTTCATGGTCTTCTGAATTTATTCTTATGGCTTCTGCGTAGCATAACAATTCTTCTTGATGTTTTCCAATTTTTCCAAAGGCAATCCCCATGTTATTCAATGCAGAAGAATGATCCGGGTCTATTTCCAGAACCTTATCGTAACAGGCTATCGCTTCATGGTACTTTCCAAGTACTCCAAAATCAATTCCTTTAATGTACCATTTATCGGCTTTTTTGTGGTTAGTAGGTTTGAAATATTCAGAGGTTTCCGTATTTTCTTTAATCATCTCTGTATTTTCTTCAAATTTCTCAAAATTTGATTTAAATAGCATTAATTCATCATTTTCGCTTTTTTTAAACCTATCAAATAGTCCCATTTAAACACCTCTTGAGTCGGTTAAAATTCTCATTGGAAATTATTTTAATAATATTTATATTAAAAGTAATACTATTTATCTTTAACTTGTATCCCATTGCATAAAATAAAATTTTAAATGAGAAATTTTTATAAAATTCGGTTTTAAGCTATTAACGGGGAATAGAGAATTAAAAAATAGTAAAATCTAAAAAATAGTAAACGTAATAGTTTATTTTTTGTAAAAAAGTTTATAAATGCATTTATTTTGGATTTATAAACTTATTTAATGTTCTTAAATTAATTCTCCATATTTATCCACAATTTCAACAAAAGAATCAGCAATATAATCCCTCTGTTCTTCGGTGAAACCGTATACACTGCATTTGAACCATTTTGTTTGACCACGCTTTATACCCACAATATGCCTCTTTTTAAGTTCTTCGTAGAGGAAGAATCCTCGACGTGGGTGTTTTTCAGCTATTTTATCAAAAACAGGGGTTTCAAACCTGACAAGGTCGTGTTCTTTTGGTTTTACACCAATCTGCTCAACACCTTCAATTTTTTCCATTTTATCAACGAATTGTCTTGTTTTTTGAACTTCTTCGTCCCAGTGTTTAACACGTTCAGCCACAAATGGAAGTGAGGCCATTAAGGTTGCAACTGGTGCACCACGGCTCGTGCATCCTAACATCTCAAGCTCCTTTACAGCGTGCATCCCTGACTTTCTAAGCACAATATCTGCCCATTCATCCTTCAAACCCAGTACTCCAATTGGACCTGAAGCTGCCATACTTTTGTGTCCACTTCCAACCACAAAATCAGCGTTGAGAGCCTTAGCATCTATAGGCATTCTGCCCATGGAGTATGCGCAGTTTAAAAGTAGTGGAACACCGGTGTTATGGGCACATTTTGCAACTGCCTGAGCATCTGTTAAATTTCCATAGTTACCGTCCACGTGGGTTAAAAGTACTAAGCTGACATCTTCTCCTTGGTCTGCAAGATCATCGAGAACCTTCTTGTAGCCTTCAGGATCTATTCGGTAGTCAGGATGTCCGCTGTTTGGAACTTCAACCATGTTAAGGTCGCAGCGCTCTGCAGCAACGTGGGTTGTGTAATGTGCGTTCCCATCAACGACTATGGTATCTCCAGGCTTACAAAGAGCGTGCATAACTGCAAATTTGCCTTCACGAGCTCCGTGAACTGTCCTTGCATGGTCCGTGTTTATGAACTGGGCCAGATCATCCAGAAAACCATGTATCGGGGGTTTTGATATTTCATCCAGGCGGCCTGCGCAGTAGTCACAGACGCTGTAACCATCTGAAAACTCATAAAGAGCTTTTCTAGCTTCAGTGGTGAGCACACCTCCTCTTTGGAGAGGGTTTAGGTTAAGATTCTTCCTTTCAGTATTTCTTGTGAGTCCATAGTCATGACATTCCATATGTTTCACCTTTGTAAATGTTTCAGCAAGTTAAATGTTGATAATTCGTAATTTTACAATACCTATTTACTTATTTTCAATTCTTTATCTAACTTATTTTACAATATTTTTACTTTATTTTGATCTATTTCTTTTTTATATTAAATCCTTACACTATTGGGAATTTTAATGAGAATAAGTAGAGGATATCTGATTCATTTAACATTCAAATTAAAAAAATTTGATGGTGACAAAAATACTCAAAATACAAAATGAGATAAGCACTAAATCATTTCATCTTTTAATATTTTCCAGGTGCTCAAGTTCAAATAAATCCAATAAAGAAAATGATTCAAGTACTGCCTTAAATTGCATTTGAAATGTAAATACTTTGAAACTTTATTTGTTATGTTTGGGATGTTTTGAATATGAAGTTGTTGATTTTAACATTCATATCTGTGCCGTTAATATCTGAATAGTAGATTTTAAGTCCGTTTGGAAGATTTATGACTTTTAAACCTATTTTAGATTGTACTTCCTTGAAAAACTCGGATTTGTCACTCATTATCCATACAATCCTTTTTATAGATGAGTTAACTGGAATTACAACTGTTTCATTTTCAAAACCAGAAATTTGATCGTTTTTTTCGTAGAATACCGAGACATTTGAGGTCATCTTGGCACTTTTAAACTGAGAATTCTCATAATCCAAGAAATAATAATTATCGGAAGCAGGCAGATAATAACTGGATTTTCTCCAGCTGAAGCCCTGATCTTCACGGGTAATGTCTCTTACAACTACCATGGTACTTCCTGGATCTGAATTAGACAGTTCTAAAATGGTTTGGATATGCATCTCTGTATTTTTGTCGTTTTTATATATCTTTTCGTAGTTGTACATTGCTAACATATCAATTCCCAGTTCAATCTTCTGCGATTCATTCATCTGACTTACAGGGGTTTCCCAAGTTTCTTCACTGTTGAAATGGTAAGGATAAAGGAAGTATACACCGTTTAAAATGATGGTGATAATTAACAGGCAACCCAAAATGGATTTTGGAGAAACACTGAACTTTCGACTCAAATCTGAAGAAAGGAAATTGAAGGCATATCCTGCAATAATCAGTAGGGCAGGCAGATACGTCAGAATGTATCCCGGTTTTGAAAGTGGGATGAAAATCTGGAAAAGGAGTTCCGGCAAGATCCAGAGTAATAAAATCATGAAGATAGGATTTTTAACCATTTCAAAGTTTAGAATTGTTTTCCATTTTTTTAAGAGGAAAAATACAAGAATTATGGCTGTAACAAACCCAACTCCAAGTATTAACCATGAAAGGAGAGCAGTATCCATTAAGATATGGGTTGTGGGGGCTGCTCCAAAGAACGCAGAAGTTGTTTTGAAGGACGCGGCGAAATGTCCAGAAGATACCATATAAGATTTTAAACCACCTGCAAAAAGAACTGTGGGTACGGCCCATAGCATTATTGAAACGATAAAAATGATAAAAGATGTAGATAACCTTCTAATATCTTTAAAGTGATGGTGAAGGCAGTAGAGCCATAAAGGCAGCATGAAGATTATGAGCTCCTGTCTGAATCCTCCTGCAATACCTAGGGTCAGTGCTGAGATGTAGATGAATCTAGTTTTACCCCTCAAGATCTGGTAAGATGTGTAAACTATCAACACGGCTAAAAAAGATTCTACAGGATATATAGTGGCAATTTCACCGTAAAACCAGAATATTGGGCTAAAAATTAGAAGTAAAGTGCTGATAATGGCTATTTTTTGTGATAACATCTGTTTTGCAAGAAAGTACACAAGCAAAACAGTTAAAATACTGAAAATTATACTTATAAACACCATTGTGGTGTTAGGGTCGTGAAATATACTATTTACGACTTTTCCAAGATATACATAGAGTATGTATCCTGGAGACTGTGGCTGCTGCATTGCAATGTCATATTTATTAAATGACAGTGCAAAGTTTACAGAATCCCACTCAAATAGATATTTACTTACAAAGGGTACTCGAGTTACAACAGTTAAAATGGTTAGAAAAATTGCTATCAACAAATTAGAATATCCAGTTTTGTGCTCGTTAAGGTGATAGTTCATTTTTTATACCTGATGATTAACCCTGATTTGATCTAACAATTCGTTTGCTAGATCAATGCATTAAATGTTTCGAATTGTTAATGAAAAATTTAGTAGGATTACTGATATAGATAACTTAAGGTTACGTGATTAACAGTTTATCCATGCAGTTGTATAATACAGTGAGATTAGTGATTTATAAAAAAAATAGGATTTTAGGGAAGATCAAAGGATATTATCCTTTTATTCCCATGGCTTTATTTGTTTTTGCAATGGATTTGGCCGGATCCTCTTCAATTTCCAGCATTGCCCTTATTGCATCCACGTTTTCAGGTACAACATCCGATTCCTGATGAACTGCCTGCATGTAGTAGAGTTCCCCGTCTACAACATTTATTGACTCTTTCCACACTGCTATTTCGAATAGGTCGCTTCTTGGCCTTCCAAGGTCTTTTGCATACTCCATTATCTGAGCTGTTGAACCTAAACCCTTTGAAGCTTCTACAAGAATAACCCTCGGGGTATTTTCTAACTTGTCAATCACATCGTCGGCACTTACCGAATTTTCAAGTTCAACCATGAGGTTGTGCTGGTGCATAAGTGTTGTTGGAACAAGTAATGCCATGGTTGTTATGTTGAGGCCGTTCATAACAGTTTGCACGTCTGGGCCGTGGTGTGATGGCACAGTTGGCGGGTTAGGAACTATTGCATTTATTGGACCTTTTTTGACCTGTGCCGGGTCTGCTCCACGTCTCACCATAACTGCTCTGACTTTTTTTATTCCTGCAAGGTCGTTTATTGGTTTCAGGGTTCTACAAAGGCCTGTGGTGTTGCAGGACACTACCCTGACGTAGTCTGCTCCAATTGAATCCTTGAAGTTGGCGAATGAGTTGAATGATTTACCTATCTGGTCGTGTTTTTCCCCGCCCTGGAATGTGGATTTTATTCCAAGTTTTTTGTAGATTTCCATGTTCTTTGCACCGATACCTTCAGGGGTGGCGTCAACTATAACATCCACTTTATCGTAGAAATCTTCGATTGTACCGCTTATTTTGATACCCGCCTCTTCAAACAGTTCTTCCCTTTCAGGAACGCTAATGTAAAGGGGGTAACCTTTTTCAACAGCCATCTTTGACTCGAAGTCAGGTGTACGCTTGGTGACCCCTGCAAGTTTCATGTCATCCTGGGCAGCAACTGCATCTGCAACTCTTTTACCTATGGTACCGTATCCGTTTATTCCAACAGCTTTCATAAATTAACCTCCATTATCCCTTATTGTGCATATATAATTGTTATTAGTTACTCGCACGTATATATAAAATTCTCAAATGCTCTCTGACTCTGGTTATATATATGTGCCTCTAACATTTAAAAAAGGGGCGGTAAGTCCATGGATGAAAAAGATAAAATATTACTCAAAAACTGGTTTATAAAGGAAAATTATAGTGAAACAACCCAAATAATGTATAAACACTCATTAGAACTGTACAGTACTCTCTTAAAAAAGACAATTACAGAACTATTCAATGAGGCTGACGTGGAAGAGGAATCAAATATAAGACTCAAAAAAAGGAAATACCAAGGATATATTTTACAATTCAAAGAACATCTTAAAAATTTAGGCAAATCCAAAAATACAATGAATTTATACATTTCAGCCATACTTTCATTTTATAATTCAAATGATATACTCCCTCCAAAAATCAATCTTCCTGGAGGAGATATTGGACTTGAAAAAAATTATGGCAGATTAATCACTAAAAAAGAGATTAAACAATTAATAGATGTTTCAAGCACAAGAGACACTGCAATAATATATACTATGGCATTATCTGGTATGAGCCAAAATGAAATTAGAAACTTGACAATTAAAAAGTTTATAAAATCTGCAGGAAATGCAATAAAACAGGAAATAAACAGTTTAAATGAATTATTTAAACATGAGGAAGAGCTTATTAAAGACACAGTTATAACTCTTGAAATTACTCGGCAGAAAGTTAATTATTGTTATCATACATTCATACCTCCAGAAGCCACAAAAGCAATTATTGTTTATCTCCGTGAACGTTGTAACCATCGTGATAAACGAATACATCCTAAAGGAATTAGTGATTCATTATTTGTTGTGAATAAGGGTCCATTTATGGGAGAACAAATAACGGCTGCAGCAATTACAGGATTATATCAAGGTTGTGGGAAAAGATCAGGATTTAAACATGAAGATGGTTCATATAGAGTCTGGAGGAGTCATGGGATGCGAAAATATTTTATGTCAACAATTATTAACAAAACCCATAATCATGAGCTTGCAAATTACCTTGTAGGTCATACCATATCTGCAACTGAGAGAGCCTACTGGTTTGCAGATCCCAAAGAACTAAAAAAAGAGTATTTGAAAGTTTTACCCTATCTTTCCCTGGATGGTGCGGAGGTTAAGGATGTTAAAACTGAAGAACTGAAAAAATATGAAACAGCTATGGAGGAGTTTGAAGAGATGAAACGAGAAATGGAAGATTATAAAGAGTTTGCACCATTGATAAAGGTTTTCGTTGAAGATGAAGAGATTCAGAAACGTGTTGAAAAGCGTTTGAATGAAAAAAATTAGAGTTGAACCTTATACAAACATCTTCATTTTTTAAAAAAATAAAATTTTTTATATAAATATTTCTTCTATTTTCATAATAGCGTCATATTAATAATTTATAAATTAAATAGATTATTGTGGATCGTTGTGCATAGTTTTACAAGTCTTTAAATCTTGTTAATACTAAATGGAACTCATTCTGGCGGAAAATAATTAGTTATTAATGGTTTTTAGGCGCTGAAACAGTTGGAAACTTCTTTTTTGTTATTTAAAATTTTCTATTTGTTAAATTTAGTAAAATTTATTAATATGGTATGATAATACCGGCTGTTAAAGGATGATGATTAAATTGGCAAGAAACCATAAAATTATAACTTATATGCTGCCTTTAATTGGTCTATTATTTGCTTTTTCGTTTTGCATGGGCCCTGTAGCAGCTGCAGATAACGTAACAAATAACAGTTCAACAAACTCCACAAATTGGTACGTTTATTCCAACCAAACAATACAAGATGCTGTAAATAACGCAGCTCCTGGTGATACCATAATTGTGAATGAAGGAACCTACAACGAAAACGTTATTTTAGATAAAACAGACTTAACTGTTAAAACTAATGGTAACGTTACTGTTCAGGCTGCTAATCCATCTCAACCGTGTTTTACTCTAAATTCTAATGCTACTAATGCTGTGATAGAAGGATTCACAATAATAGGTTCTAACAATGCAGGTATCTACTTAAATAATACTTCAAATTGTTTATTCAAATTGTTTAATTTCAGAAAACACAATATCTGATAATAATAATGGTATTTATCTTGCCTTATCTTCGAATATTACAATAATTGGGAATAATATAATAGATAACAATAACGATGGTGTTTACATTTACTATTCTTCAGCTAACATCAATTTCAATAGGATCATTGAAAATACTGTTTATGGGTTGTATGATTCAGATAATAATACTGTAAATGCTATAAACAATTGGTGGGGTACTAATAATCCGGTGGTATCTTCAACGGGTCCAAGTGATATCTATGCAGCGACTGTTAATTATGATCCGTGGCTGGTTTTGAATGTGAGCTCTGCGGATTATATTGATGGTACATCTGATGTTACAGCAGATTTAACCCATAACAACCAGGGCAATAACACCTCATCATCAGGCAACCTTCCGGATGGCATACCTATAAATTTCAACACAACTTTCGGAACCATAACAACCACCACATACACAAACAAAGGAAAAACCACATCAAAACTTGATTCCAACAACACAAATGGTGTAGCTAATGTTTCTGTGACTCTGGATAATCAAACTGTTTCTAGCACAGTTGCTTTGATGGGAATATACGATATCACAACTCAAAAAGGTTTCACAAGTTTACAAGATGCCATAAATGATATTAGTACATTAAATGGGGATATTATAACAGTGGGAAACGGCACTTACACGGAGAATGTTGTAATTGATAAAATGTTAACTATAACAGTAATTGCTGGAGATAATGTAACTGTTCAGGCAGCAGACCCTAATACTCCCGTTTTCACAATAACAAGTACAGGTAATGGTTCAACAATACAAGGATTTAACATCATTGGAGGTTCTGAAGATATTTATCTAGATTCCACTAATAATTGTACCATCACTGAAAACATAATATCCAATGCTAATGATAACGGTATCTATCTAGATTCGTCTTCCAACAACACGATTTCAGGAAACAATATAACAAATAACTGTAATTATGGAATTTACTTGGATAATTCCCCTGCAAACACACTTCAAAACAATACAATTACAAATAATTGGTATGGAATTTATTTGGATAATTCCTCTGTAAACATACTTCAAAACAATACAGTTACTGATGGTGGTTATGGAATTTATTTGGATAATTCTCCTGAAAACATACTTCAAAATAATGTGATTGCGGATAATTGGGATAATGATTTTGATGTTTCTGGAGATGATACATCTGATTATGTCCAAAATATTGATACCAGTAACAATGTGAATGGAAATCCTATTTACTATCTTGTAGGAGAGAATGGCTTAGTATTTGATGGGATATCCATGGGATATTTAACATTAGTCTCTTGTGATAATATAACTGTTAATAATGTTAGCATTACAAGTAGTGGCCAAATTTTGTTTGTAGATACTACAAATTCAACATTTTCAAACTGTGAAAATAATTATGGTAATGATATTTATCTCTGGAATTCTTCAAGTAACATATTTTCAGGAAATTGGGATGGTGCAATTTCACTTTTGAATTCTTCAAATAATGTATTTTCAGCAAATACTATAAATGGCCAGGTTTACCTTGAATCATCTAATAACAACATGATTATGGGGAACAGTATCTATTATAGGGGTGGTGGACCTGTATGTAGTGTAGTTTTAAGTAGTACTGTTAATGCAAATTCCATTAGCAATGCCATTAACACCGCAAGTAATGGTGCTATATACCTCGAATCGTCTAATAACAATACAATTTCAGAAAATTACGTTAATGGAATTACTCTTGTGAATTCTTCAAATAACACAATCACAGAAAACAACATATCTGGTTGTGAAAATGGAATTTACTTAGAAAACTCCACAAACAACATGATCACAGGAAATAATATAACAAATACATATAACTACGGTATTTATATTGATAACTCCCCTGAAAACACATTACAAAATAACACACTCACAGATAATTGGGATTACAATTTTGGTATATCTGGTGATGATGTCTCCGATTACATCCAGAATATTGACACAAGTAACACTATAAATGGAAATCCTATTTATTACATTGTAGGGCAGAATGGATTAGTACTTGATGGAGTAACTATGGGGTATCTAGCATTAATCTCATGCAACAATGTAACCGTAGAAAATATTTTAAACACAGACGACATGGTTTCACTCACCGAAAATGATTATGGTATCCTAATTGTAAATACCATTAATTCAACAATTCAAAATTGTAATATAACTAACAATGATGAAGGCATTTACTTTTATAATTCCTCAAATGATGTATTACTTGAAAATAACCTTAACAACTGCGGGATTGTTATCTACAATTCAAGTAGTATTACTCTAAATAGTAATATAATTTCAAGTACTAATGAGGGCGTTTCCATCGAAAATTCAAGTAATATTATTATAGACAATGATACATTTTCTGATATCTGTAATGGTATTGAAATTTATGACTCAAGCAATATTATTATAGACAATGATACATTTTCTGATATCTGTAATGGTATTGAAATTTATGACTCAAGTAGTGTTAATATATATTATAATGCATTTTCTAATGATTATGGAAGTATTGGAATTTATCTTTTTAATTCAAACAACAATATAATTTCAAAAAATAATATTACAGGATTTTATACAGGGATTGATCTAGAAACTTCTTCCAATAATACCATTAACGAGAACCAAATAGTAAATTCTCATGGTTATGCAATTTATTTTGGTGATGGAATTTATCTTGACAATTCCGATAACAATACTATCTCTGGAAACTACATTACAAATGGCATTAATGGAATTGATTTAGAATCATCAAATAATGACACAATCACAGGGAATAATGTTACAAATAACTACGTTGGAACAATATACTATGATTGTATGAATATAACTGGTGGTAATGGAATTTCAGTAAATGGAAATAATGTAACCATTTCAGGGAATACTGTGACCGATAATGGCAGTAATGAGAATTTCAGCTACAATGGGGATAATATAACTAGTGGTAATGGAATTTCAGTAAATGGAGATAATGCAACTATTTCAGGGAATACTGTGACAGATAATGGTGCTAATACAATTATTCATGGATGGTACACGAATTATAACGGTGGTAATGGAATTTCAGTAAATGGGGATAATGCAACTATTTCAGGGAATACTGTGACTGGCAACGGTGTTAATTCAACTATTACAGGAATATATGATACAAATGATAATAATGGTAATGGAATTTCAGTAAATGGGGATAATGCAACTATTTCTGGAAATGCTGTGACTGGTAATGGTGTTAATGTGGGAGTTTCGTCTTTACAAAGTCCTGTGACTGAAAGTATTGGTAATGGAATTCTGGTAAATAGTTGTAATGCATTTGTTTCTGAAAATATTGTGACTGATCAAATTACAGGAATACTAATTAATGCAGACAATACAACTATTTCAGAAAACACTGTAACTAATGATATAGGCATTGGAATACTAATTAACGGGAATAATATAACTATTTCTGGAAATACTGTTTCTGGTAATGATGTTGGAATTGATATAATTGGAAATAATTCCATTATTAAAGATGGTAATATCATCCATGACAATAATGAAGATGGACTTTATGTACAAGGCGATAATGCACAAGTCTTGCAAAATTCCATTTACAACAATGGTAACAATGGGATTAACCTATCCGGAATTGATTCAACCATTTCAGGAAACACAGTTAATAATAATGGAGGTTATGGAATTGACACAGCTGGTGATAATTTAACTCTGTCCTGGAATACTGTGACCGATAATAATTGCGCAGGAATAGTAGTAAATAGTGATGTTGCAACTGTTTCAGACAACAATGTAACGAATAATGGACTTCATGGAATTAACGGATGGAGTTGGGATGGAATTGATGTAACAGGAGAAAATACATTTACTTTTGAAAATACTGTGACAGGTAACGGTGGTATGGGTTTAGTTGTTGATGGTGATGGTGTGAATGTTTGCGAAAATATCGTGAATGACAATAACAATAATGGAGTCATAATTAATGGTGCTAATGTGACTGTTTCTGGGAATACTGCATCCGGTAATAATGGTTATGGAATTGATGTAACCGGAAACGATGCCATCATCACAAGCGATAATAGTATCCATGACAACAAAGGAAAAGGCCTCTACGTTCGAGGAGGTAACATAAACATTATAGGATTTACTATTTACAACAATACTGGTTCTGGAATTGACATAGCAGGTGCTAATTTAACTGTTTCTGGGAACACTGTGACCAACAATGGCGGATATGGGATAATAGTTAATGGTAACGCTCCTACCATTTCAGGAAACATCGTAACTGGAAATGGTGGTACTGGAGTATCAGTTACCGGTGCTAACGCAACCGTTTCTGGAAATACCGCATCAAATAATAATGGTGATGGAATTGACGTAACTGGTAATGATGCGATCATCACAAGTGATAATAATATCCATGACAACAAAGGAAAAGGCCTCTACGTGCGTGGAAATAACATAACTATAGCTGGATTTAACATTTACAATAATACTGGTTCTGGAATTGACATAGCAGGTGCTAATTTAACTGTTTCTGGGAACACTGTGACTAACAATGGAGGATATGGAGTAATAGTTAATGGTAATGCCCCTACCATTTTAGAAAACATCGTAACTGGAAATGGTGGTACTGGAGTATCAGTTACCGGTGCTAACGCAACCGTTTCTGGAAATACTGCATCAAATAATAATGGTGATGGAATTGATGTAACAGGAGGAAATACACTTACTTCTGGGAATACGGTGACTGGTAACGGTGGTATGGGTTTAGTTGTTAATGGTGATGGTGTGAATGTTAGCGAAAATATCGTGAATGACAATAACGGCAAAGGAATAACAATTAATGGTGTTAATGCAACTGTTTCTGGGAATACTGTATCAGGTAATAGTGGTGATGGAATTGATGTAAATGGTAATGATGCGATCATCACAAGTGACAATAATATCCATGACAACAAAGGAAAAGGTCTCTACGTGCGTGGAAATAACATAACCATCAGTGGACTTAATATTTACAATAATGGTAATTCTGGAATTGATATAGCAGGTGCTAATTTAACTGTTACAGGGAATACAGTGATGAATAATGGTGATAAGGCAATATATTCCAGCATGTATGATCTTACTTATGATGGGTTTGGTATTCTAGTGTCAGGTGATAATGCAATTGTTACTGGAAACACTGTTACAGGTAATGGTAATAATGTGAGTGCATCCAGCTTTTTTAATGTGAATGGTATCGGTGGTTCTGGAATAGTAGTTAATGGTAATGGTGCTACTGTTTCTGGAAATATCGTAACTGATAACGGAGACGATACAACAATATCTGACTTTGAGGGAAGTTATGCGGGTGGTAATGGTATTGTTGTGTCAGGTGACAGTGCAAATGTTTTTGGAAACACAGTGACTGGTAATGGAAATAATTTAACAAGACATTCTGCATATGGTGGGAATTCTGCAGGTGGTAATGGTATTTCAGTGTCAGGCACTAATGCTAATATTTATGGAAATACTGTGACTGATAATGGGGATGAAGCTTCCTTATCTTCATTTTTTGGCATAGCCAATAATGATGGTAATGGTATTGTTGTGTCAGGTGATAATATGAGAGCTTATAATAATATTGTGACTGGTAACGGTGGTGACGGAATTTCTGTAACTGGAAATAATGCGAACATTACAAGTGACAATATTATCCATGATAATGGTAGAAATGGGCTTTATATATGTGGAAATAACATAAACCTCACGGGATTTGACATCTATAATAATAATGGAAATGGTCTTTACGTGCGCGGAAATAACATAATTCTCAGCGGACTTAATATTTACAATAATGGTAATTCTGGAATTGATATAGCGGTGCCAATTTAACCATTTCAGGGAATACTGTAACTAATAATGGTGATAATGCAACATATTCCAGCATGTATGATCTTACTTATGGTAGTGTTGGTATTTTAGTGTCAAGTGATGATGCAATTGTTACTGGAAACACTGTTACAGGTAATGGTAATAATGTGAGTGCATCCAGCTTTTTTAATGTGAATGGTATTGGTAGTTCAGGAATAGTAGTTAATGGTAATGGTGCTAATGTTTTTGGAAATATCGTAACTGACAAGGGGGATAATACAGCAATATCTGACTTTAGGGGAAATTATGCTGGCAGTAATGGTATTGTTGTGTCAGGGGATAATGCTAATATTTATGGAAACATTGTGACCAGTAATGGTAACAGTTTAACAAGAGATTCTGCATATGGTGGAAATTCTGCTGCAGGTAATGGTATTGTCGTGTCAGGCACTAATGCTAATGTTTATGGAAATACTGTGACCGGTAATGGTAAGTCAACATCATTATCTTCATTTTTTGGCATAGCCAATAACGGAGGTAATGGTATTTTCATCTCAGGTGATAACATGACTGTTTCAAGTAATGAAGGGACTGGCAATGGTAATGGAATCTCTGCAACTGGAAATAATCCAATTATCACAAGTGACAACACTATTCACGATAATGATGGTTATGGACTTTATGTGATTGCAAATAATATAAACCTCAGCGGATTTGACATTTACAATAATGGTAAGGATGGAATTTATGCACCTGGACTAAATTTGAATATCTTTGGAAATACATTGACTAATAATGGTGGTAATGGAATTTCAGTTACTGGTGATTACGCAAATATTACTGGCAATACATTAACCACTAAAGGTAATAATGGAATTTCAGTTACTGGTGATTACGCAACTGTTTCTAGGAATACCGTTGCTGGAAATAGTGGTGATGGATTAGATGTAATTGGAAATAATGAAATTATTACTGGTGATAATGTTATCCATGATAATAACGGGACTGGTCTTTGGGTGCATGGAAATAACATAAATCTTATTGGATTCAACATCTACAATAATGGTGGAAATGGAATTATTGCATTTGGAAGGAATTTAAATGTTTCCGGCAATACTATAACCAACAATGGAGGTAATGGTATTTCGGTTACTAGTGATGATGTGGAATGTTTCTGACAATACTGTCACAAGTAATGCAGGTATTGGGATTAGTGTAAATGGATCTTTCTCGGTTGTAACTAACAATGTTATTCATGATAATATTTTTAGTGGTCTTATGGTGAGTGGAGATTATGCACAAATCTCACAAAATTCCATAAATCACAACGGTTACAATGGAATAAGTGTATTTGGCTCTAATGCTGTAGTTAATGATAATGTTGTAACTAATAATGGGAATAATGGTATTTCTGTATTTGGTGATCATGCCAATGTTTCTGGAAATACTGTAATTAGTAATGGATATAATGTTTCGTATCCCATAGATAATGTTAATGTGCCCAGTCCAAATATTTTTGATCAACCTATAAGTTATGTTCAAGATTTGTTATTGTCAATAATAGATTATATGAACGAATATAGATTATTTTTTGTTGATCTTTGTGAAAGAATTAATGCATTAAATTCTGAGGGAGGAAGTGGTATTTGGCTTTCTGGTAGTTATATAACTATCTCAGGGAATACTGCTAATAATAATACTTGTTTTGGTATTTCATTATCTGGTGATAATGGAGATATTTCTGGAAATACCGCAAATACTAATGGTGGTGGAATTTTTGTACAAGGAAACAATGGATTGGTAACTCAGAACACTGTTGAAACAAATAACTTAATAGGATTTTATGTTGACGGAAACCTTGAAGTCAGCAATAACAATTGTACTAATAATTATGGAAATGGAATGATAGTTTCTGAGTGTCTAACTTATTCCAACATTATTGAACATAATGGTGGAGATGGTCTTGTAACTACAGGAGATAGTCAAATAATTTCAAATACTATTAGTGATAATCAGGGTAATGGGATAGTAACTTGTTGTGATCTTTCTAATTATCCCACGGGTAATGATGGCGAAGGTAATAAATTGTTTGGGACTTTACCACCTTTTATATTTAATCTTAGAAATAATATTGAAGGCAATTTGGATGAACCATTATCTGAATTATTTCACGCGCTAGATCCTGAAGGAGATGTTAATATCATTGAGGAAATGCCCAAATCAGTTTAAACCTTAATAACATATTTTTTTATTAATCGAATTGTGATATAAAAATTATCAATAGTTAATAAGAAGGGATACATTGAGTAGCTTAAATTTGTATAACAAAAAAATATTTTTAAACTATAAAGCTATTTTGTTTGGGTTGATCGTCGGAGCTATCTTTTTTTTTATTAGCAATAGATATAATATCTTAGGTCCAACATTAATTGTTCTGGGGTGCGGTTTCATTTCTGGTTATATTGCTGGTGGAGAAAGTAGAAATGGAATAATCAACGGTTTTTTTGGTAGTTTAGGTTATCCACTTATGTTACAATCATTATTTTTTATTTATTACCCAAATTTGCCCATACCAATCCCTGTTTTCACTCTCATAGTCAATACAATTATTATTACAATTGTATGCGGATTAGTAGGTGCATTTGGTGGTTTAATAGGAGTAAAAATTAAAAACCCTAACAAAATTAAAAATAATGGGTAATAAATTACTTTAAAGCTGATAAAACTTTGTATAAATATGGCATTAAGTATTATACCAAACAACCTATTTATGATAGTTTAATCAACCGGTTTAACCTGTTAAATTCTATTTTTTAATGGATTATTTTAAATAAGAACTGTAACAGATGTAATAGTTTCAAGTGTAAAACAATGTAAAGAAATTGTAAAACAATGTAAAACAATGCAATGAATGTAGATGTTATTTGTAACTTTACACTTCTAAAAAATGTAACACTTTGTAACGTTACCTGTAACCGATTTCTATCACGGATATTAGGTAATTTAAATTTTTGACGCGAGAATAAACCCTAAATTGTAAAGATTTAACTTAAATTTTTGTAAAGGTTTTGTAAAGGTTAGTGTCAAGAATGTAAAGGTTGTAAAGGTTAATGTCAAGAAATTAACTATAAAATTTCCTAAGAATTTCCTGAATTAAGAAAAGTTCCAAAAAACCAGTTGATTAAAAGAATAGGAAAGAATTAGTCTTTAGGTTTAACAGGGCTGTTATTGGTTCCAATGTTACACATGTATGCCATATATTTTTTCCAGGATAAATCCCTGTAGCCTAAATTGTCTACGTCTTGGAAGTATTTGTTTTTTTTGAAGTATTCATCAGTTTCTACTTGTTGTTCTACTTTGTGGAATTGTTTCATCATACTCTCTAATTGTTTTTTCTGTTCTTTCTTTAACTATTTTCACAATTTCAAGGGCATTATCTATTGTGAAATCAAAACCTAATGTTTTATAGTTCTCTAAAAGATGGTCCAACGCATCCATCACCCGTAATCCAGATTTGAATATGTCTAGTTCTCGATCTGCACTTGCCAGTACTTGTTGGAATCCTCGGAAGTGCACATAATCAATGCTCCAATCCAAGAATTTATGATGTGCTCTGTGGAAACTATAATAATCCTCTCCTATTGCATTCTCCTTGTAAAATTCATCACATTTCCTGATAGATTCTATAGAGAAGGTTGATTTAAGGGATAAATGTTCGCCTGTTGAGGACCAGGGAGATCTTGGATCCTGTACTGCAAACGCACTGGCAGGAATCCTTGAATACTGGGAAAAGAATAATATACAAGGTTACGTTGATGCCTCTAGACTATTCACTTATTATGTTACCAGACATGAGATTGAAGGGCAGTCAGGGGATACTGGAGCAACAATAAGGGATACTATGAAGGTCTTTAAATCAGTTTGGTACCTGTACTGAGAAAACATTACCTTATTTGGTATCTAAGTTTGATGAAAAGCCTTCAGCTAAATGTTATAAGGAAGCCACAGGATTTGAATCTGTAACTTATGTTAGTCTGAAAGATATAACAGCTGTTCAAAAAAGCCTTGCAGCGGGGATCCCTGTTATATTTGGAACAACATTGTACAGTAACATTTGTGATACATCTGGCAACATAGGCACCAATCCCTACATACCATTACCTGGTAAAAAAGATAAAGTCATAGGCGGTCATGCAATTGTAGCTGTAGGTTACTTTAAAGATGCTAATGGAAAACTCTGGTTAATATTCAGGAACAGCTGGGGCACTTCCTGGGGTGAAAATGGCTACGGTTATATTGATGCTGAATATTTCACTAAAAAATATGCAACTGATCTTTGGGTACTCCTAAAAGATAAATATGTATCAGCTCATGCAGAAATGCTTAAAATGAAATTAACAGCTTAATTAACTTTTTTTATATTTTCTTTTTTTTAAACCAAATTAACATGGACTAGTGAGAGCTATGAATGAATTAATGAACTTCAAATTTGAAAATGATGAAGAGTTGGAATGTATCGAGTTAAATGGGGAACCTTTATTTAATCCATATACGATAGTTGAATGTTTAGAAATGACTCATGAAGCTGTAAAAAAATTTGTTCAAAGAATGAGTGATAATAAAAAGATTTTGATTAAAAATTCGGATGGGACAAATAGTCCACATAGAAAATTTAATAATGCAGGAGAACTTTTTATCACAGAATCAGGGCTTTATAACCTTATTTTTAGAAGTAGAGCAAAAAAAGCTGAAAAATTTCAAGATTGGGTTACAGATAAGGTTCTTCCATCAATTCGTAAAACTGGTAAATATGAATCTGAACTGGAAAATCAGAATGTACTTACAAGACAGTTACTTGACAATATGACACGAAACTTAGAACAATTAACAGGTGTAAGAACAGAAGAAATGGCAATAACTCAAAATGAAAGCTGGAATAAACGATTATCAAACCTTATGATTGATTGCAGTACACGAGGTCTTGGAACAATTCGTGAATTATACAATGAACTATTCTATGTATTTGCTAGTGAAACCGATATAGATATAGAAGATATAGCAAAATTGAAAGGTTTAAAACGGATGGACTATCTTAGAAAGCATAAAGAATTATGTAAAACAGTCTATGAGTTTGCACATAAACACTTTTCAAGTCAGGATAGACAAATTGTGTTAATCTCTTTAGATCATGATCAACAAAGGTTAGATAGATTTGTAGGTGGAAAATAACTTTTTTTTAATGTGGGGATGTTTCTCAATAAATATCATTTGGAGCAATTGGTAATTCAAGAAGATTTTCCCCACACATCCTGTTTTATGAATCTTTTATTAAATATAAACCCCCCCCCCCCCCATAAAGTGGAGTTAAAATACTTATATGGGGGGGATGGGTTTTCTATAACCACAGGGGATGCTTTATGTAAGCATCCTTATTAAAAATTTAGTGAGAGGGGTATAGAGAACTATGTATAATTTATATGAAGGAGATTGCCTTGAAGTCATGCGATCTATAAAAGATAAAAGTGTAGATTTAATTCTGTGTGATTTACCTTATGGAACAACAAATTGCAAATGGGACAATATTATTCCATTAGAACCTCTTTGGGGGGAATATAATCGAATTATAAAGGATCATGGGGCTATTGTATTATCTTCGTTGCCTCCATTTACGGCGGATTTAATTCAAAGTAATCGTGAAATGTTTCGTTATGAATGGATATGGCAGAAAACTTGTCCTGTTGGATTTTTAAATTCTCATAAAATGCCATTACGAGCTCATGAAGTTTTACTGGTATTTTATAAGAAGTTACCTACTTATAATCCTCAGATGTGGATGAGTAAACCTTATCATAAGAAACGTTCAGGTAATCAGAGAGAACATACGGTTTATTCAACTTATAAGTCTTCAGAAACTAAGAGTAATGGTGAAAGGTTCCCTTTGGATGTTATAACATTTTCAAGGGATAAGAAAAGTTATCATCCTACTCAGAAGCCTGTTAAACTTTTTGAGTATATTATTAAGACTTATACTAACCCTGGGGATTTGGTCCTGGATAATTGTGCAGGTAGCGGTACAACAGGCGTTGCTTGTTCCAATTTAGGTAGGGATTGTGTTATGATAGAACAGGATCCTGAGTATTGTGATTTGATCCGAGAAAGAATGGGGAAATAAGGGGGTTAAATTTACAACTTTAGAAGATTTTAATTGTAGAGGTTGTTAAAAACTGTACAATCAACAAAACACAACAATTTTGGACAGTTGCAAAACCTTTGACCTTTACCTGGTTGAAGGTTCTATTTTTTTAGCCAAATCCAAGAAATAAAAACATATTTCTAAAAAAATAGAAAATAAAAAATTTTAATATTCTCTTTTCCTGATTAAATCTGTGACGTCCTTAATATCACCCATATCTAATCTTAAACGTCTTAAATCTGTTTTTGGTGGAATTTCTTCTTTAGGTATTAACATTTGAGCTTCATATTTACTGTAATATAGATCAATAACTTGGAAGAATAGTACAGTTTTACTATTTAATTCATTAGCAAGGTCTCTGGCAATACTTCTTAAATATTCTTCATATGATTCTTTATATTTTGAATCCTTAGGAACAATTTTTTTAAGTAAACGCCTCCTTATGATTGGTAAATCCACTTCGAATATTGTTTTATCTTTCACTTCATCAGCCAAAATCTTTAAAGGTTTGTCCTTAGATCCCAACATTTAAATCACATCATTTCATATTCTCTGCAATCTAAAAGTATCAGATAATTACAAATATCAATAAGTTAAGTCATCTACATCACTACCAAATGTTTTTACCATGTCTTTTAATATCCTACCCTAACACCACCTCCTTGAATTATTGCTTAATATACTATTATTATTAAAAAACTTTTCTTAATTTTCATCCACCTTTTCTTGACATTTATAGTGGTACCATTTAAATGGGGTTTAATTTGGCTTTGAATTTTACTACATTATATAAATTATAATGACTCGCACAAAAACAGAAAAAAATATAGTTCTCAATATCTTAATTGAACTATGCACAAAAAATATCAATTTAACAAAATAACAAAGATTTGTGCGTACTGTGGTAAAGAATTTGAAACTACCTGTGCTCGACAAAAATACTGTACAATAGATCACCGACGAAAAGACCACTATGAAAGGAATAAAAAAGAGAATTAGACATCTATTTTATATACTATACCTCCATATCCCTAATTATCATACTTAATTGAAGATTGGGGTATAAAACCATGAACATAAAAGGAATAGTAAAAGATTCTTTGAGATATCCGTTTTCTGATTGGAAGAAAATTTTATTATTAGGTATTATTGTATTGGTTAGTAACTTATTTAGCTTTTCTACGTCTTTAAGAACATTAACTCTTAATTTAGTGATTATTGGATTAATTATTGGTATTTTGATATTTGGCTACGAATTTAGAATTATAAAATCCTCCTTGGATGGTGTGAATGAACCTCCTGAGTTTAATGCTTGGATTGAAATGTTTGTAGATGGTATTAAAGTATCTATAGTTAGTTTTGTTTATGCAATTCCTGCTATCTTGATTATACTGGTTTTTATAGTGTCTATATCAAGTTCTAATATATCTTTAAATATAGGATTTGTGGCTCTTATTGCAATTTTGTATGCAATCATAGTTATTCCAATATTGTTAATGGCAATAGCAAATATGGCAAATAATGACAGTAAACTCGGTTCAGCATTCAGATTTCATGAACTAATCAACAAAATCTCAACCAAAGGATGGAAAAATCTTATAATATGGTACATAGTGACTGGAATCATTTATTTAATCATATTCAGTATAGGAGTCGTTGTAACTAATATTTTCTCATTAATCAACTCTATTGTAGGAATAGTATTGGTTTCATTAATTTTAAACCCATATATCTACATGTACCTCTCTAGATCAGTGGCGTTATTCTACATGTCAGAGTAAAAAAAATCCATTATTTATCTTTTTTTTACTTAGAATTTTGAATGGACAGAAATGAAAAATAATTTAATTAATAATTAAATAATTAATTAATAAATAAGTAAAAAAACAAGGGTATCCTGGAAGCCGTATATACCGTATATATGTATATACCGTATATACCAAAATTCAATGAGCTTCGATCTCAAGGTCAATTAATAATTCATTTTTTTCTGAGAATTTAATTTAATACTAACATGCTCTAAATTATAGCAAAATAGAAGATTATATGTGCATGGGGAAGCTTAATTGTTATTATATGCTCTTACAGCATTCTATTTTAATATTATGTCAAAATGGGGATATAAACTTTGAAGTTGTTGATTGATATGTGGATGAAAAAATAAGAAAGATATTTTAGATACTGGTTTATGAAGACCATTTAAGCAATAGTAAATGGGGATATAAAGATTAAAAATAAGAAATATTAAAAATATAAGGAATAGAATGAATTATGAGGATTAATCACTAAGATAAAGTCACAAGAACTTGTTCCTACCTCGAATCTTAACTTAATCTTCTACAAGTTCTGCAATGATTCCCTCTATGAATATTCTCGTTGATATTTCAAATAAAGCTCCAAATGGTGTCATAGGTTCATATTCACCGGATACTCGCCTTTCTATGTAATCTTTAGTTTTTGCTTTGATCCTACCTGGTATTTCCACAACCAGGTCAGATATTTTTGCTAGAGGTGAATCAGAAAATGAGGTTATGGTTACGATCTTTGCACCATTTTCTTTGGCCTTTTTTGCGGTGGTCAATGTGGGTTCGGTGTCCCCAGCTCCAGATATTGCTACAAGAACATCATTTTCATTTATTGCAGGAACTATGGTCTCTGTGATAACAAAAACGTTAAAATCAAGCCCTTTAAGTCTGGATGCAAATGCCTTCCCAATTAGTTCAGACTCTCCAAATCCGCATATGAATATCTTTGATGCCTGTTTTAAGTACTTTTTAAAAGTAGCCACTGTCTCTTCGTCCACATCTATGCATTTCAGATGAGAGGTTATCTCTTCGATTACAAGCTTCAACATAAAAAAACACCAGTTTCTATTAATTTTTTTATTTTTTCAAGCTATTATAAATTATGATTTTTTTGGAGAAAAACCAGTTTCAGGTATAAAACGGATTATTAAACTTTTTTTTAACTGCAAAACTAATTATTAACAGTTTTAAAACTACAAACTAATCGAAAACAATTTTTAATTTTTTTAGTGATTTGTTTTAGAACCTAAAATGATTCAAATTTTAAATAAATTCCTCTTCAATAAATTCCAATTCTTAAAAAATAAAACTAAACACTAAAGGGAATTAAAAACGGTTAGAAAGTTAAAAATAAATTTAAAGGATAATTCTTAATGATCTAAAGATGATAAAAACAATTTTAAAAATAAAAACATAAAAAATAAGAAAAAAAGAAACAACCCATAAAATCAATTATTGCTAATTTATACTTATAAATTTAGCAAATCTTAAGGGTTGTTTTAGGATTCCATTGCATCCAGTTTTTCAGGCAGGTACTTTTCAACTACGTATTCAAGACCGTATTTAGAGAAAGACTGCTGCTCTGCTTTTTTCCCGATCTTGAGCATCTTCTTGATCTCAAGTTTCCAGAAGTCTTCGTGGTACCTTGGATCTTTGTAGAGCTCTTTAAGACGTAAAACGTCGATATCTTTTAATTTATCTGTTGGGAGGTCGTAATTTACAATATCTGATGCTGTAACTCCAAGGAACTTAGCATTTGGTGTTGCAAGTTCGTGGTTTACGTGTGCCAGCTTTGCGCTTCCTGAGATAATAACCATGGCGATATGGAATCCCCATGGGTCTCCGTCGTTACAGATGTAAACTGGTAAACCGAGTTCTTCATTGGTTCTTTTAAGGAATCTACGGGTTGCACGAGCTGCCTGCCCTTTAAGTCCAACTATCAAACAGTTGAACTTTTTGTAAGCCTCTTCCTGAACCATTCTGTGGAACATACCCATTGTTTCCACTGCAATCACACGTTCAACACCGTGATCAAGAAATTCCACATCATCTATGGTTGGTGATATACTGTAACCTGATTTACCGGATTTTAATGCGTTTACTTCCACATCGTCATCCTTGACAGTCAGGTCTCCGTAAACTGCTGCACCGTCTTCTTCGGGCATTAGTCCAAGATCTTCACGGGTTACTCCAAGGGTGACTTCCAAATCTTCACCTATAAGGTTTGATTCCTGCTGGTCGCCGAAATCAACATCCCAACCTTCTGATACGTAGTACATTTCCCTTATAGTTGCAGTTTTCTGTGTTTCTACGAGTCCCTTGCAGAAATTGGCAGTGCTCACCATCTGAGCCACTTTTTTTATTTGTTTCACATTTCCAAGGGATCTTTTACCGTAACGGTCCCCCAGCACGTAGTAACGTTTTGCATCATCGTAAACTATGTTGGATGTACCTCTTGATGGGACTTTTATTGCAGGTACGGTATGCCTTTCAACATCGTCTATTATTCCATTTCCCAGGCCTCTGAGTCTGCCCAGGATTAAATCTTTTTTATCCATTGTTGACCTCACCTAAAATCTTTGGTTTTCGTGTTACCTTTGCTAGAACATCGGCATATTCTGGAACATCCCTCTCTGCAAGGATGGCGGCCTCTTTAAGTATAACAGGTACGTAAGCTTCAAAAATTTTTGAACGCATTTCCTCTTCTTTTGCAGCTCTTTTAGCGTTAATATATTTTTGCAGGCTCCTGGCAATTTTCATTGTGGCCTGTCTAACCTCGTGGAGTATCTCAGGTTCTGGAGCAACGCTCTGCTTACCTGTTGAAAGGTAGGGCACGTTGGTCGAAACTATGTTAACGAAAACAGTTATTGGGGCGTTTTCAAGATCCCTTATACCGTAACGTTTCCAGTCTATGCTTTTCAGGGCTTCTGTTATGGCACAGCTTCCCTGGTCAAATGTTAGTGGCACCCTGTTTGCAAACCTCATTATTTCGGCACGTTTTTGGTCACCGACCACCCTTCCTGATTTTCCACCGTAGGATATTCCTGCTTCTATTATGAATGAAACTCCTCCACGGTACGTTTTAGGTTTTCTGGTGGTTGTGGCAACAAATTCTGGATCTAAAATTTCTCTTATACCCTTCTCGATCTGTTCTTTTCCTATTGGGATTAAACCGGATGTGGGTGGAGCCATGAAATCCATTTGACCGAAGAGATCAACTATCTGCTCTGCTTCTTCCCATTTCATGTCTTTAGGACGTTTATTAAGATCTATCCCTGTTGCTTCCTCTATCTCGTTAATCCTTTTGTTTGACATTCTTGAAAGGGAACTGGTAAGCAGACTTCTGAATCTCCTTTTGTCGGTATGTTTAGCCATGAATATGAGGTCATCAGCTGTAACACCCTTTGGATGTGGTAGAACTTCCTTGGGAAGTGGAGGTATCACATCTGTTGCTCTTTCAAAGATAAATTTTTGTCCTGTGGGGTCACGGAAGATTATCTTTGCGTGAGGGTTTGCTATCACAGTTCTTCTCATGTATTCAAATGCACCCTGTTCACTCAAGGAGTATGAAACATCCTTAAACTGCAGTTCTATTAAAACACCTGTTGAATGGACTTCTACAGGCTTCCTTTTTAATACAAGCCCCTTGTTCTTTTTAACATCCATTTTAAAGGTCATCTCAATTCCTTTGAGATCATTTCCATCCCTGTACCCTGAAACCACTCTGGCAGGCTGGCCTGTGGTCATCTGGGAGAGCAGGACACATCCACTGCATCCAAGGCCCTGCTGACCTCTTGACTGGATGTTCCTGAATTTGGAACCTGCAAACATGGTACAATAGACCTTGGTTATATAATTTTTAGGAATTCCCGGACCGTTATCCTTATGTTTTAGTATATAATGGTCCTTATCAACTCTCTTAAGGTCTATGGTTATTTCTGGCTGGATTCCTGCCTCTTCAGCAGCGTCGAGGCTGTTAGTTATCAGCTCGTGAAAAACCATGGTGAGAGATCGTATTTTCCCGGAGAATCCCAGCATCTGTTTGTTTCTTCTGAAAAATTCTGACGCTGAGAGTTCTTTAAACTCTTCAAAAAGTTCTGATGCTTCTCTTTCCAAAGTTAGCCTCCTCCTTTAAACTTACAATCTTTAATTGGTTATGGTTAATCCAACTTAACATGAATTTATTCATTAAATTGTCAGATTAAACTTTTCATAGTGCACTTAATAAATTAAATAATAAATTAAAAAATTATAGCAATTTATTTTCTTCTTTTGCTATGCTATGGAATTCTTTGATCTTCAGTTCACGACTTTTCATTTCAAGGAATGCATAGACGCTTTTATGTCTTGCTCCTTTCAGAATCATCTCAACGGCTTCTTTTGCAATGTGGATACGTTCCATATCACCTATCATGGCTACTGTTTTACCGTATACTGACACGTTAACCCCAGTCATGTCTGTGATTATGTCTCGTGTCCTACCGTCTTTACCTATTATCCTTCCCTTTTGTCTCAGCACTGCTTTTTTTGATTTTCCAACGTAATCTGGCAGATTTATTATTTCCAGTATTAAATCATCACTGGTGAGCTTTAGGGCGATTTCAGGGTTGAAACCTCGACCTATTGCTTTTACGATGTATCTAGTCTTCCAGACAGATAATGGGTCTTCAGTGTCTTCCCGTGGTGATATGGCTATGCTTCCCGTTTCACTGTCAATTTCTATGTTTGTTTTGGTTGCATTTTCAATTTCTTCTTTTACAATGCCTTGTTTCCCAATGACCACTCCCACCCTTTCACGGGGGATCTTGAGATATTCAGTGTTAGGCATAATTTCACCTCATGTTGTCTAAATAATATATTACAATATCCTTTATAATATACTTTTCTATCCTCATAAATCCATAATTTTACTCTTAATCTCATCCTTAGTGATATGAATACCCAGTTTTTTAAAATCTTTAACTAAGTTGTCTATATCCCTGTTTAAAAGCTCCATTGATACAGGATGGTTGACCAAAACACCTTGGCCCATATCGATTATAACGGGTTCACCATCATTAATTAAGATATTATAACTTGATAAATCGCCATGGACTAATTTAGCATCTTTATATAATATTTTAACATAATCTACTATTTTTTCTAAAACTTCCTGAGGATTGGATATTTTTGATTGTCTCAGGGGTAGTGCAGGGTTTCCTTCTTCATCCCCTACAAATTCCATTACCAGAACATTATTTTTTGCAATTATGGGTTTTGGAACATTTACTCCAACTTCATATGCTCTCATGAGGTTTCTATATTCCTTAGTAACCCATGTATTGATGATCTGGCGTTTGTTGGAGGTTCTAACATTAAACCTGGGGTCGCCCTGGATATAATACTGCATTTTTTTAAAATCAGATGATCTAACTCTGTATATCTTAACAGCAACTAATTCATTATCTTTGTTATATCCTTTGAAGACATTTGCTTCTTTCCCTGTACTTATTGCCCCTTTTAAAATGTGGATATGCCCCATTTTGGACAGTTTATAGAGTGTTTTAAGGGTCATACTATCGAAAACTTCGCTTCCAACTTGTCTGTCCTCAATGCCTTTTATTCTCTTCTCTGACAACAGTTTTCTTAAATCATCATCTGCCTTTGATACTTTTGACACATAGAACACTCCTCACATAAAAATTGAACTACCTAAAATATCATAACTAAACCTCTAAAACTATTATTCATTTTAAGTTTTTAAAACATTTAAAAAGTTTTAAAAAGCTTCAATAGCTTCAAAAAGCTTTAAAATAGTATAAATTTTGTTAATAAATATTTGAACAGTTATATAACTTTAATAAATTTTATTTTAAAATTATAGTTTTAAATAACCTCTGCGCTCAAGCCAGTTGGCTTCTGTACGTGTATATCTCCATATGACGTCAGCTTTTTCGTCGCTCTGGAAATCCCATGGTTTTATAAGGACTACATCTCCTTCCCTGATCCATATTCTTTTCTTCATCTTACCCGGAATTCTTGTAAGTCTTGTTTTACCATCCGCACATCTGACTTTTAGTTTTCCATGGCCCAGTATTTGTTCAACTACTCCTGGTATTTCCCCGCGTCTAGGGGATCTCACTCTCCTTACTTCCTGAGTTCCCTGATTTTGTCCTCTTCTCAAATACTCTCCTCCTTCTTTAGAATTATTTGTCCTAGGTTAAATAGATCATTAAAAGTAAAGATTTATAGGTGTATATAATGTTGATTCAATTATAATTATGAATATCTTTCATAAAATTTTACTTAACAGTAGCACTGTTTTGTTGATCATTTAATCTTAGTATCTATATAGAGTTTTGATGTATATAAAAAAGAGCATTTATTATGAGTTGGGGTATATGAAATTTTTATTACTTTTTATTTTTGTTGATAAAATTTAAAATTCTTTTCATTATGGACAGTTTACTTATCTCAAGTATTTAATCAAAATTTCATTTTATCAAAAAAAAGTTTCATTAGATACATTCACTCATTTCACCCATAATAAATTGAAGTAAGTAAAATTACTATAATGACAACATTCAATAGGATTAGGAATAAAAAATTAATAAATCGTTTTCGTGTTGATTAGTACAACCTACATTTACAATTTAAATTTAAAAACGTGGTAACATGGGAAAAGTATTTTTAAACATAATGGAACCTGAAGATGTGGAAAAAATCATTGGAGATCTTCCAGTTAAAAAAAGTGTTGAAAATGTACTGATTAAGGAAGCTCACAGAAGGGTACTTGCAGAAGATGTTTATGCAACTATCAACCTTCCCCCTTTCAGCAGAGCATCCATGGATGGGTATGCTGTGAGGTCAGAGGACACATTCAAAGCATCTGAAGATTATCCAGTTAAACTGAGACTTTTGGAATCTGTGGGTGCAGGGGATATACCCAAAAACAAAGTTGAAAAAGGAACGTGTATAGAGATTTCAACGGGTGCTCCAGTACCGGAAGGTGCTGATGGAGTTGTTATGGTTGAAGTTACCCAAAGAAAAGCTAAAAACAATAATTCGGAAGAGGTCATGGTTTATGAAAGCGTTACAATGGGTGAGAACATAGCGGTGGCAGGCTCTGATGTGAAAAAAGGTGAAATTCTGCTTCCAAGTGGAGCCCTGATAAATTCGAATAAAATAGGGGTTTTGAGTGCAATTGGGATGAAAAAAGTACCTGTTTTTGCAAAGCCCAAAGTAGCTGTCATATCAACGGGAAATGAAATAGTAAAAAACGATCAGAAGTTGGAGTATGGTAAAATATACGATATAAACTCTCAGACAATTTCAAATGCTGTGGAAGAGTGTGGATGCACACCAGTATATTCTGAGATAGTTAAGGATGATTATAAATCGTTTATGGGTAAAATAAATGAATTTAAAGATGTTGATCTAATCATCACATCTGGAGGAACTTCTGCAGGTACTGGGGATGTTTTAAGGACAGTTTTGGACGAGTTAGGTGATGTTCTGGTGCATGGAATAGCTGTAAAACCGGGCAAACCCACAATAGTTGGACTGATTCCTAGTGAAAATGATAAAAAAGTTATAATCGGACTTCCAGGTAACCCCGTATCAGCGCTCGTAATATTCCACGTCTTTGTTGCTCCATTTTTGAGGAAGATGGCTTCGCTGAAGGATGAGGGAGGCAAGAAACAAACCCGAGAACTCAAGATCTCAAGAAGATACCACTCAGCAAAGGGCAGGTTACACTATGTTCTTGTAAAAGTTGATAAAGAAACAGCCATCCCTATATTAAAGGATTCTGGTGCAATATCTTCCCTTGCAGAGGCAGATGGATTTATTGAAATTCCAAAAAACGTTGAAATCATTCAAGAAGGAAGTTACGTTACTGTAATGCCGTTGAGTGAACTTTAAATTAGTATAATGACGGCCTGTTGACTAAATTCACAGAAAATATGTCATTTATAGAACTAAATAAATTGAAAACATAGGTTTGAGAAATTTAATAAATTTAAACAATTTTTAGTAATAAAGCGCGTCCTAAATAAGGTGGTCTTGTGTTTAAAAAGAATTCAATGGATTATAAGAAACAATCAAGGAAAAATTTTGATGAAGAAGCTGACACGTATTATGAAACTCACGATGGAAAACATTCTAAAGCCCTGTACGATCTGATGATCGATAAATTGAATTCGTTGGACTACTCTTCCCTTCTTGATGTTGGGTTCGGTACTGGAGAGGTTCTCTCACGCATATCTTGTGAAGGTGTTCGGTTTTCAGGTCTTGATATATCACCACAAATGCTCAGCATTGCAAGAGAAAATCTTGGAGAAAGTGTGGATCTCAGACTTGGCGATTCAGAGGAACTCCCATGGGATGATGAATCATTTGACGTTGTAATGTGCTTAAACTCATTTCATCACTATCCCAATCCAGAAAAAGTGTTAAATGAAATGGGAAGAGTTCTTAAAACTGGTGGAAAAATTGTTATGGCAGATCCATGGCAGTCAACACCCTTCAGGCAAATTATGAATTTATTCATATGTTTTAATGGTGGTGGGGACGTTAAAATTTACTCCGAATCAGAGATCTGTGACCTTTTGAGCAGATCTGGATTTAAAAATATTGAATGGGAAAGGGCAAATAAAAACGCGTTCATAGTGATGGCTAACATATGAATCTGCTAACGATTCTGAAAGTTTAGAACTGTTTTTGAGTCCTATTCCTTAACCTTATTTCTAATTTAATTTATAATCCTATTCCTAATCTTATTTTAATTTTGTTAAAATAAAGACTTTTAAAATAAGACTTTAATATAGAAAGATCAGGTTTAAATGAAAAAACAGATTAAATTTAGCCGAAAACATGATTTCAAGATGTTAAAGTTAAGATAATGGAAGTCAGTACACATCAAAGAAATCCCCAAGCACAACCTTCTTATCAGTCTGCACAAGTTTTGGAATTTTGCCCATTGTACCTGCGGACTCCCCAACCACAACCATAGTACCCCGAATATGTTCTTTGAAGTTATCCGCCCTTTCAAGACAGTTATGAACAGCAATATTATCTGAATCACCCACTGCACTGTTTGCAATGGATGTTGCAAGGGCATCTGCAATACTGGCTTCATCTGCAAAAATTGTGACAGAATCTGCCCTTCCAAAGCTTATAGAATGGCCCACAGTACCGGAGGAAGTACATATGCCCATGGGAGTTTTTTCATGTTTTATCTTGAAACCAATTTTTCCTGAAAGGGATGATTCTCCAGCATACAAACCCACTGTCACATCTTTATTAGTTTTTAGGGCCACATCCCCACCATTATCCGCGATAACATATTTTGCGCCGTTTTTTAACATAAAACCCATTGAAAGCTGCGCTATTGTCCCTGCAACAGCCGCCATTGGACCTACCTCGGCCCTTCTACCTGCCCTTGCCATCATACTCACAATAAGTGGGGTTGGGGGCATGGTTTCAACAACAAGAGGTTCTAAGCTTGTTAAAAATTCAGGATGTACTCGTATGTAAGCTGTAAGTTCCATTCTCTGTTCCAGTATAAAGTTAGGGAGGTAATGTTTTTTAAGATCGGTTTTGAGCAATATGTTGGTCTCTTCGATTTGGATCCTTTCCCTTATGATTCTCGAAGTTGTCATCAAATTTTATCTGTTTTAAGTACATAAAATATTTAGATATAAATTAGATTATAAAATAAAAGATAGTAATACAATTGGGTTATAAAAAATATGAATCCTATTCCAGTGATTAAACATTCAGGTGATTAAAATGATGAGAAAAAATGTAAAATCACATCCAGCCGAAAGAGTTTTGTTTGAGACAAAACCTCAGTTTATTGTAAGCGTAAAACCTGCTTTAATTAAATTTGTAATTCTTCTTATAGTACTGTACTTTTTCAATTCAGCTGTGGCTTTAACGACATCTTTACAGGATTATTTAGTAAGCATGGTCCAGATACCCCTTGTTGAAGCTGTGACCATACTGCTCCTGCTCATTGTACTGGTCTTGATTTTATGGATATTATGGGATATATTATCATGGAGATCCAGAAGATACTTAATCACGGATAAAAAGGTAATAGTCCAAAGCGGAATACTAAGGAAAGAAAAAGTTTACATGCATTACGATAAAATTCAAGATATTTCAGTGTCACAGAGTGTAATGGAACGGATTTTCCGTTCAGGAGATATTCAAATATTTGGGGGACACGAACGCACAATGCTTCTGCTTGAGGACACCCCTAACCCTGAAAAAGTTGAAACCATGATAAACAGACTGATTGAAGGGGATGAAATTGAATTTGAGGATCGTAAAACCTATAAAAAGCAGCCAAAGAGAAGATCTATAGCTGAAGAATACGACAAAAAATTTAAGAGGTAGTATAGGAAACCAATTATAATACGACCTTTCAGTATTTGGCTAGAATTTATAATTCGAATATTCTTAGGATATCCTCTTGGGAATATCCTAAATTTCCTATGAATGCATTAATTTATTTAAAAATAGAAATATTATGAAATTATTCTATTTTACCTTGAAATATATAAATTAATTAACAGACTAACTAAAACTAAGATATGGTACTATGAGTAACTATGACATTGTGGTGGTGGGGGCAGGACCTGTAGGATCGACTTTTGCGAGGTACATGGCAGAAGAAGGTTTTAAAGTGGGAATAATGGAGAGAAAAAAAGATGTGGGTGTTCCCCTACAGTGTGCAGGGCTTGTAGGGAAGAAAATAAAAAAATTGAACATTGTACCTGATGAATTCATATTAAACAAAGTTTACGGTGCTTATTTGCATTCTCCATCCGGCACTGTACTTTCTGTTTCCAAAAAGGAGCCAGAAGCCTATGTGCTTGACAGAGTTGCATACGATAAATTTTTAGCAGAACTTGCAGTTGACAAAGGAGCAGAATTACTCTTAAATCACAGGGTAGATCATGTGGACATCAAAACAGGAGATGTTTATCTTAAAAATCATGAGAACAAGAAGATATCTGCTGATGTGATTGTTGGGGCTGATGGTTATGCATCCTCTGTTTCAGATGAATTTAATCACCCTTCAAAAACTTTTCAAGCTGCCCAGTATCTTGTTGATACAGGGATTGATGCTTTTGACAGTGATTATGTTCATCTTTACGTGGATTCAAAGATATCCCCGGGATTTCTTTGGATAATTCCAGTATCTGAGTCTCAAGTAAGGATAGGTATCTTTGCAGAATCCAGTTATCAGGACCTCACAAAGATTTTGAATGAATTTTTAGATAATGAAAAATTTAAGAATGCTTCAATTCTTAAAAAATACCAGGGATTCATACCAGTTTATGATCCTAAAAAAGAGATATCTAAAGACAGGTCTATACTTCTGGGAGATGCAGCATCCCAGGTAAAACCCACAACTGGTGGTGGCCTTATAATGGGATTCAGGAGTGCCAAAATCGCGGCTGGTGCTGTATCAAATGCTCTCCATTCCCAAGACATTCAACTTCTCGAGAAATATGGGAAAGAATGCATGAAAAAGTACAAAGGCGAGCTCAGAATGCAGCTTGAAGTTCAAAAGATATTCCAATCAATGACAAATGAAGATCTCGATAAAATGTTCTTAAAACTTAAAGAAGGCGGTGCGGAGGCTATGATTTCTGAATATGGAGACATGGATACACAATCACCCCTAATAAAGGAAATGCTTAAAAGTGGACTTCTTTTCTCTATTTTACCAGGGATGCTATCAAGGAGGATATCAAATTTATGGAAATAATCATGATAATGTCTCAGGAACACACAACCCTGCCCAGAGCAGAGGTTGAATCTGTTTTAGTGGCCGAAAATGTACCTTTTGTAATACAAGATGAATATGATGGGATTTTAATCCTTGATATTCCTGATGAATACTTCAAATCAATTGAAAATGTTGGAAAACGTCTTTCATATGTGCATGAAGTGTGTAAACTCTTATTCGAAACAGATAAAGTTAATTTAATTCCTCAAATTGGAAAATATCCGTGGAAAGATGTTATAACAAAAGATTATGCCGTAAGAATTAAGAGAATGAACAAAGACCAGAAGTTCAACACCACAGAACTTGAATGGGAGATTGGGGGAGTAATAAAGGACAGAGTTCATGGGGGGATAAATGTAAACCTCAAGGATCCTTCAACCTTCTTGAGATTGATATTTATCAACGGAAAGGTCCTTGTCTGTGAAAGATTGGTTAAAGTGTCCAAAAAGCACTTTTATGACCTTAAACCACATAAAAGACCATTTTTTTACCCTGGATCCATGAGCCCCAAACTTGCACGATGCATGGTGAATCTTACCCTGGTTGGGAAGGGAGATAAGGTTCTTGACCCATTCTGTGGAACAGGAGGCATCCTTATAGAGGCAGGAATAATAGGTGCCAGTGTTGTTGGGACAGATATAGATTCTAGAATGGTCAGAGGCACGATAAAAAACCTTAATTACTGCGGAATTAAAGATTATGAGGTTTTTCAATCTGATGCAAGGCAAATAGAACTTCCTTATAAGGTTGACGCAATTGTAACAGATCCTCCATATGGTATTTCTGCATCAACAGGTGGAGAAGAAAGTGAGAAACTTTACGGCCAGGCTTTAGTTTCAATACAAAATTTAATAAAAGACAAGGGACTTTTATGCATGGCAACACCCCATTACATGGATATTCATGAAGTAATTAAGGATACAAACTTTGAAATAGTACAACAGCACCATATAAGGATGCATAAGAGTTTAACAAGAGTAATATCTGTTTTTAAAAAGATTAAATAAAACTTCAAATTTTTCTAATTTTTGGATTAAATATTTTATTATAATACTTCTAATAAAATACTACAAAATAACTTTAAAAAAGTTAAAAACTAATAAAAATTATTTAGAGTTTATTGAAATTAATTAGGAAATTAGTAGTATATACCTAAAGGATGTTTGATAGGAATTCAAATAAAATTTGATGAGATCATCTTAAATTCAAATGAAATCAATGAGATCATCTTAAATTCAAATGAAATCAATGAGATCATCTTAAATTCAAAAAGAATTCCATGAATCATTCAATTCTACTAAAATTTCATTTAAAAAAGAATAAAAAAGAAGTTAGAAGGGGATCTGTTGGACGTTAGAATATTTGATACAACACTTAGAGATGGAGAGCAAACCCCTGGAGTCTCATTAACCCCAGATCAGAAGTTAAGAATGGCAATAAAACTTGATGAACTCGGAGTTGATGTTATAGAGGCTGGTTCGGCCATAACATCTAAAGGGGAAAGGCAGGGAATAAAAAATATAGTTTCAGAAGGACTTAATGCTGAAATATGCAGTTTTGCAAGGGCTGTTAAAGTTGATATTGATGCAGCTTTGGACTGCGGAGTTGACAGTGTTCATCTGGTTGTTCCAACATCAGATCTCCACATAAAATATAAACTTAGAAAAACAAGGGAAGATGTGAAGCAGTTTGCAATTGATTCAACTGAATATGCAGTAGACCATGGTTTACTTGTTGAATTATCTGCAGAAGATTCAACAAGAACAGATTTCGGATTTTTAAAGGAAGTTTTTCAGGCAGGAATAGATGCTGGGGCTAAAAGGATATGTGCATGTGATACAGTGGGAATGCTCACTCCAGAAAAGGCTTATAAGTTTTACGGTGACCTAACAGAACTTGGAGTACCTTTAAGCGCACACTGCCATAACGACTTTGGACTTGCAGTTGCAAACACCCTTGCAGGTCTAAGAGCCGGTGCAAGTCAGGCCCATGTTACAGTAAACGGTATAGGTGAACGTGCAGGTAATGCATCCCTTGAAGAACTTGTTGTGGCGCTTTATTCCCTTTACAATGTTAAGACAAATGTGAAGGTAGGAATGCTCTACGAGATGTCTAAAAGTGTTGCAAGAATGACAGGTATATATCTCCAGCCCAATAAAGCCATAGTTGGCGAAAATGCGTTTGCCCATGAATCTGGCATACATGCAGATGGAGTTATAAAAAAAGCCGAGACTTACGAGCCAATAACTCCTGAATTAGTTGGTCACAAGCGCAGATTTGTCCTGGGAAAACATGTGGGCTCCCATATTATAAGAGAAAGGATCAAAGAAATGGGCCTTCGTGTGGATGATGTACGCTTCGACCAGATATTCTCCAGAATAAAAGCTCTTGGAGATATGGGGAAATGTGTTACAGATGTTGACCTTCAGGCAATTGCAGATGATGTAATGGGAATTCTGCCAGAAAAGCCAGTTGAACTTGAAGAACTCACCATTGTTTCAGGAAACAAAGTAACACCAACAGCATCGGTAAAGCTTAAAATAGAGGATGTAGGTAAACTCGAAGCAGGGGTAGGTGTTGGACCGGTTGATGCGGCTATTGTGGCCATAAAAAAGACTATGAAAGATGTTGTAGACATAGAACTTGAAGAATATCACGTTGATGCAATAACAGGTGGTACTGATGCTTTGATTGATGTTGTTGTTAAGTTACGTAACGGAGACCGCATAGTAAGCGCCAGGAGCACCCAGCCGGATATTATCATGGCCAGTGTGGAGGCAGTTTTAAGTGGAATAAATAAGATATTAAGCGATAAGAAGATTAGGGAAGCTAAAAATCCTGAATTTTAACTGGATTTTCATTTAATTATGATTTTCCGGTTTTATTTATTGTTTCTTCCACATCTTTTCATGTAAATTTCCATTTTTACATTTTTCACGGGCACATTCAAAAATTTATACTTTTATGAGGTTTAGTTCATTTAAATTTTAAAAAATATTATAAATGGTAACTTTAATTTAAGCTTAAATGATATAAGGAAATTTAAAACGATATAATGTCTTTATAAAGGTTTTATTTCATTTTCGTCCTTTTTGAGATAATTTTTACAATTTTCAAATTTTCAAGGGATTTGTAGGAGCTTACGTGTATTTCAGACAAGAAAACCCCAAAGAATCAATATTTTATTTTCTATTAAGGAGAAATTCAGATGAATCAAAGTCAGATGAGCAGTAAAATTCATGATAAAATTCAAATTGCGGGATTTAAATCTAATATAAAAGATTTTAATGGGGTAATGGAAAAGATAAGCAGAATAAGCAGAATAAACAGTGATTGTGTAGTGCAGATCATGGATGCCGATGGAATAGCCGGCAGAAAACATGTTATGCACGCTGCCATACACGCGGTAAATGCGTTCCAGAGAAATGAAAACATTGCAAAGGACCTCGGACTCGAAATATGTGTTAGGACCTCAGCTCAAAGGCAGATATCCAGAGCTTTAGATATTTTGGGTATACAAGAAGGGGAAATGAACATCTGTGCAGTTGCTGTGGGCTGTGATAACGGAGTTATGGTTAAATTAGGGGATTTTTTAGGTGAAATGGATGATAGTGTCCTTGAACCAGATGAAACGGTGTTGAAAAAGATTTATAACATTTCAGATATGGAATTGGAAACAATTGGCAGTATCGAGAGACTTTTGATGGAAAAAACATCGCTTCTTATACTCGAAAAATGAAAATTATTTTTAATAAATATGAGAAATAGAATGAATCTTTAGTCATTATCTTATAATCACTAAACTGTTTCTGGGACTACGGTTTTTTTAATAATCTGAATGATTTCATTCAGATTTTCGTGTCCTAAACATTTTACGTCAAGATTTTTTATTTCTATACAAACTGCATCCGCCATTATTCGTTCATAACGAGGACAAACCGTTACTATTCCTCCTCCTTGAACTTTTAAACTTTTTCTGAGTTCATAACCTGTTTTTTTAGGGTTATCCGTGGATACAGCAATGTTAATGCCCCTCTTATCAGCATGTAAAATGTTTTTAGAAAAATCTTTTTTCATATCATTTTTTACATCTTTTTTTACTAAATCTTTTTCCAGATCAAACTCTTTTTTTAGCTCTTTTTTTAAAAATTCACAGGCTTCCAAGGTTTTTGTGAGAACGTTGCTAGCATTTTTTATTTCCTCAGTTATACCTGCACAAGTTACAGGGTCCGATTTTAATGTTTTTAAAATGTTTTTAGCATTACCCAAGATTTTTTCATCGTTTGTTGAGATAAATCCCCCAGATCCAACGTTTACAGTCTTTGGAGCTCCAGTTGATGCCACTATAACGTGAGCATGCTTCCCACTTGCAAGCTTTCCAGTTTCATCTCCTAAAGACCCGGATGCATCCTCAACCAGGGTGACCCCCAAATCCTCACAAACTTCATAAATTTCTCTTACGGGCTGTTCGGCAGTATAACCTGCAAAACTCGTAATAAAAAGAGCTTCAGGGCTATTATTTTTGATGGACTCTGCCAGAACAGCTGCGTCCATAACTCCAAGTTCTGTGGATACTTCTTTGGTTTCAATGCCAAGGAATTCTGCCATTTTTTTGAACCCCGTCCATCCTCCCTGGTCCGGGATTAAAATTTTGCCCTTGAATGTGCTCATAACCGCAAGTATGGCTGAATTACCACTATTTACAATTTTGACATGGTCATGGCCTGTTGTATTTATTATACTTTTTTCTGCGGCGGTTACTTCTTCATATCTGCCGCCTGGCATGTGTTTAAGGTTCATGGCGGCTCTGCACATGGCGTCTCTCGTATTTTTTGATGGTCTTCTGTAGAACAAATCCAACTGTCTCATCTCTTAAAACTGTCTAATATTAAAGATATCTGAATATATAAGCATAAAAGTACATATCTGTTGATTATATTGTATTATACTCTATTTTTTTATTAATTTTCATTAATTTGTTTATTTTAATTCTTTATTTTGGGATAAAACTGTCTAATGTCGTTTGTCTTGATTGTAAAAGTTCTTTTAGAAGGGAGCTTTGTTCTACGAATCTTTTCATTGGCAACCTCAACTTCAATGAAATGTAATTGAGAGCGGTTTTCATATCTTCAAACTCTCGTGGGGGCTGGCTCATGGCGTTCCTGACATTTTCCCTCACATTAAACACTCCGAGTGGCACATATCCATTGTAAGCTTCTCTAAGTACAATGGCGCCGGCTTGTACTTTTTCCTGAGCCAGAGCCTCAAGTATGGCCATTTTACAGGTGTAGTAACATCCTCCAACTGTTGAGTAACCTTTTTTACCTGCGTTTGATTCACTGTCTGAGAATATCAATTCTTCATTACCCATCACCCTTAAAAATGCTTCCATCCATTCATACTGCCATTCTGTTGGCATTAAAAGCACCGCATAATAATTGTTGAGACTTTTAAATTCATAGACACGGTGAACATCCAAAATATCGTATTGTCTGACATCTCGAAGTAAAATATCCGCTATGGTACTATCACAAGCCGTAATTGACCATCTTGTGGGTACAAGTCGCCTCCTCTTTCCAACACCCATTGCACCAACAGAAAATGCCTTCTGCATGTTAGAAAATGGAACTCCCTTGTTGTGAAGGTTGATCAATGCATCAGCAGCCCTTAAATCACTGTCGTAAAACACCTTCTCCAGCTGATGGTCCCATTTCACATTTTCTATGTCGAACTTCTGAATAATTGCACTGGGACCATGGGGTGCGTGTTCATCGCTGAAAGACTGCCCTCTTGGTTTGTTCCCGAATTCAGCTTCGCTTCCTATTGATTTGGATGCAAGTGATATATCCTGAAGTTTCTCCACAAAACCATTTTCGAGGTCTCTTATTCCCACTTGCTGCTTACCTCTCACAAGACTCATTCTGTACCCTATTATATCGTCCTGTGTCTTTTCCTGGGGGATCCATGACTCCGGCATATCCATTATTGTTGTATCACCCTGTAAAGGTGCTATCATCGGTCCTGCATAGACCTTGGGGTAGTTCCAGCTCCCTATAAAAACAGATGGCGGTGTACTGCCTTCAAGTTCCTTTCCCACATCCACAGATTGCATTTTTATCTTGGACGTCAACTTTTTGAGGTAAGCTGTCTTGCCGTTTATCATTTTATTCCCATATTTTCAAAGAATTTTAATTTATTTAATCATAGTTCAACTTCAAGTCCAACATTCTCCAGTTAAGTCAAACTAACATTCAAGTTCTTTATATTATTTATGTTCAGTTTTATTCAATAAAAAATTAGCGAGGGGAGATGAAATACAAGTAAATAATACATTTTTCAACGATTATTTCAAAAATAGATAAACTCATGAAATTGAAGCTCATTAAAAAGATTATTAATTAAAGTTTATTAGTTATCTTTCAACGAATTTTAGGGATGTAGAATTCATACAATAACGTTTGCCTGTTGGAAGAGGACCATCATCGAAGACATGACCTAAATGTGCATGGCAGCGGGCGCAGAGCACCTCGATCCGGGTCATAAGAAGACTTTTATCAACCTCAGTTTTCACGTTTTCTTCCGCAATTGGCGCCCAGAAGCTCGGCCAGCCTGTTCCAGAATCAAACTTCGTCTTTGAATCAAAAAGGTCGGTGCCGCAGCATACGCATTTGTAAATACCGTCCTCATGGTGATCGTGATACTTACCGGTAAAGGCCAATTCTGTACCTTTTTCTCTTGCAACCCTATAAACTTCGGGTTTTAAAATCATTTTCCATTCTTTGGGTGGTTTTTCTATTCTATCCACAAGTTCTACCTTTCCTGTTTTGTAGGAATAAATAGGCACTTTTTCAGATTTGTTGATCCTTATCACCCCGAACTATTTAATTAAATGTTATTATATTCTGTGTACGTATTACAATAAATAATTTTAAGAGTTTCATATTTTTTGCCTGATGTTAATAGAACAGTAAATAAAGATTTTAAAAGGGTTTAATTGGTTATATGAATTTTTAAAAAGATTGAAAATATTTATTCCCAATGATGTTGAATTTAAAGTAAAAAATTAGTGTAGCTCATAGTTAGTTGAAATATCCTTTGCCCTTTTACACGGGTTTAAAAAATTAAAACCCTATAAATGATTAAATTTTAATAGAACTTGAAATTAAGAGCAATTAGATAGGTACTAATCTATCAGATTGAATGGAGGGAAAAATATGTCTATTTATAAAGTTGGGAAAGCAGATAAAAATGGTTATATAAATGTTTTTGAGGGTATAAAACGTAAAACACTGGTTTATGGTGATAAAACTCTTTTAACTGAGTTTATATTGTCAAAAGATAAAATATTACCTGCACATAAACATCCTGAGGAACAAACAGGTTACCTTGTATCTGGACACATAATGCTCACAATTGAAGGGGAAGTACATGACATGGAACCCGGTGATAGTTGGTCTATTCCTGGAGATGCCGAGCATGGGGCAGAAATAAGAGAAGATTCAGTTGCATTGGAAGTATTTTCGCCTGTAAGGGAGGATTATATTGTTTGATCGATTTAGATAATGGAGTTATTGTGAGCAATTACCATTTTTTTAATTATATTTTTGATCATTTAATAAAAATAAAAAAGGAGTTATCCTTCCACCTTTTTTGAAGTTTTTAGAATGTTTTAGGTAGAAGTTTAGGCAAATTCAATGGTACTTGGGGGTTTATCACTCACTGAAAGTGCAACATGGGTTACTTCAGGTATTTGGGCTGTTATACGTTGTGATATTGTTTTTATCATGTTCCATGGGAGTTCAGGCACATCTGCAGTCATTGCATCCAGTGATTCAACCATTCTCAATACAACAAGGTATCCAAAGTCTCTTATGTCACCTTTTACTCCAGTTACCTTTGTATCAGTCAGAACTGCGAAGTACTGCCAGAGAGTTTCATCAAGGCCTTCCTTTTTGACTTCTTCCTCAACAATTGCATTGGCTTTCCTGCAGATATTTATCTTTTCAGGAGTTATATCTCCTACAATACGAACAGCAAGCCCAGGACCTGGATAAGGTTGTCTGTTAGTTATTTCATCTGGAATACCCAGTTCTTTTCCTACTATTCTTACTTCATCTTTGTAAAGTTCCCTTATTGGTTCTACAATCTTAAGAACCAGGCCGTGTGGTAATGCGAGGTTGTGATGGGATTTAATGTTTCCCTGACTTTCTATCCAGTCTGGAGCTATTGTGCCCTGAACAAGGAATTCAGCTCCCTCTTTTTTTGCAATTCTTTCAAAAACATCTATAAATACTTTACCAATGATTTTCCTCTTTTCTTCTGGGTCCACAACACCTTCAAGTTCACCCAAAAATTCCTCTTTTGCATCTACGCATATAAAATTAAGCTTTTCTTTAAATGTATTTTCAACGTATTTTGATTCCCCTTCACGTAGAAGTCCATGATCAACAAATACTGCTACAAGATTATCTTTAATGGCCCTATGGGTTAATACAGATGCTACAGAACTGTCAACCCCGCCTGATAATGCTATTATGGCTTTTTTATTGCCTATTTCATTTTTCATTTTTTTTATGGATTCATTTATAAAATCAGATGGATCGAACATTTTTTCACCTTAAATATAATGAAATTTATTTTTATAAAGAATTATAAATCTATGGTTTTGTTTTATTACTTTTTAGCTAACTTTAATTAAATTTTATAATTACTATGATTTAAAACTGGGAATTACTATCATTTTAGCTGCGATCTACACGATCTTGTGATTAAATGATAATAATTAATGATCTTTAATTGTTTCTTAGTTCTTATCATTAATAGTCTATTTCCTACAATCTATATCCGTATAACATAAAAATTTGATTGGAAACCCAAGGTTTTTATAATTAAATAACCTAATGAGTTTATGTTATGCAGATAGATGGCGCTTTTTTGAAAGAGAGTCTTTTTAAAAGGACTAACATGATTTTTATTTCATTTTTGGCTCTATTTTTGATATTAGGTGTCTATTTACTAAATTTTTACCAGTACGATCTCATTAATAAAGATATAATCAGTATGATATCTGTTGCCAGGTTATATTATGCTGGTGATGTGGCAAGCGCCGTAAATGGGTACTGGGGACCCCTTTTCTCATGGTTTCTGATCCCATTTATCATGTTTAATTCGTCTCCTTCATCTGTTTTATACTCAACCAAAGTATTATCCTTAATATTTGGATTTTTCACCATTATAGGTATAAGATTTTTATCCTACAGATTTGAGATGGATGAAAAAATTAGAACTTCAATTTTATTTGCAATGGTTTTCGTGATCTTACATTTTGCCTTGAATTACAGTCCAGTAGACCTTATACTGGCATGTTTTCTGGTTTACTATCTCTACTTCATATTCAGTCCAGAATACTACAATAAATGGTACAATGGAATATTATGCGGAATTCTATGCGGGTTGGCCTATTTAACCAAGAGTTATATATTTCCCTTTTTCATAGCTCATTTCATATTGTTTAACTTATTTCACTACCTAAAAGAAGTTCAACATAGAAGGGCAGTTTTGAAGAATCTTCTTTTAGGTTTGACAGTGTTTTTCATTATAAGTGGTGCTTGGAGTCTAATAATCAGTGAAAAATATGGAGAAGTAACCTTCGGAACATCTGGAACATATAACCACAACGTTGAAGGACCAGAATCAGTGGGGCATCCCACAGAGTACGTTAATGAAGGTTTCATCAAACCACCATATGAAAATGTAACCAGTGCATGGGAAGACCCAACTTACCTCAATGTAAAATCATGGAGCCCCTTCCAATCGTGGAGTTATTTCAATTACCAGATAACTAAAATTAAATACAATATATCCATTTTGAAAGGCATATACCAATCATTCTCTTATTTTGCACTTATAATAATTCTTATTTATGTCCTTCTGTGTATAAAACCAATTAAAAATCAGATTTCAACCCAGATACCAATTGAAACTGCTCTCTATCCTGTGATCACGGTTTTAATCTATTCTGCAGGTTACCTTTCAATAGTACTGGAACCCAGATATCTGTGGATTGTTTACATACTCTTGATGTTGATGGGAGGTTATCTCCTTAATCTGCTCTTTAAACATGAATTTTTCACTAAAAAATTCAACAAGATAGCAAAACCCATATTAACAATTGTTTTAATTGGTTCTTTCCTTATAATGCCCATATCTGGGTTAATTAGTTTTCATTATGTTGGAGTAGATGGGGGGCACGTTGGAAAAGAGTACTATATTTGGAGTGAAACCATAGAAAGTCAATACTCTGTACATGGAAATATTGCCTCAAATGGTAATGCAGAAGATGGTGCTTACAGAAGAACTTTACATACATCATATTTCTTAGGAACAAGTTACTATGGATTCTCAAAACCTAATGAAACTGATACCGACTTGCAGGCAGATTTTAATAAATATAATATAGATTATTATTTCGTTTGGGGAAAATCTAGTAATGAAGCTCTTTTATCAAAATATAAAGAAGTAAGTGGTGGAAAGGTAAGCAACTTGAGGATATATGCTGTGAAAGAAAATTCATAAAAATTATTTTTTTTATTCTAATCATTACTCTTTTGAGAATTAACGAATCTAGTAAATTCAATACTCTTAAGAAAAGCTTTTTTGTGAAGATAGCTTTATAAATACGGAATTCAAACTTTAAACTGATGATTAGTAGATTAAGGAACATTAAACCAGAAAAAGCTTTCATTATCATAGGAATAATTTATGGACTGGCTTTTCTGTTGGTTACTCCTCCTTTTCAGGGATTTGACGAAGCAACACATTTTTACAGGGCTGCAGATGTTTCTGAAGCCCATTTTATGCCCCAAAAATCATTTGACAAAGCAGGAGTGAATATTAGTTCAGATATATATTTTGTTGAGTACAAATTCACCCCATCTGATGTTAATAAAAATAAAATAGGAATAAACGATATTGTTTCTAACTTGTATAAACCTTTAAATGATAAAAACAGAGTATTTGTTGATATATCTATAGTTTCTATAGTTACTTATTCTCCAGTTCCTTATTTATCCCCTGCACTTGGTATAGCCATTGGAAGGTCTTTGGGTCTTTCCCCACTTTTACTGTTATATATTGGTAGATTTATGGATCTGCTTCTATGGCTGGTGCTCGTGTATTTTGCAATCAAAATAACACCTGTTCATAAATGGCTTTTTTTAATGGTGGGGTTAATGCCATCGGTTCTTTTTCAAGGAGTTTCACTTTCAGCAGACAGTTTTACTATATCTATAGCTTTCCTTGTTATCGCTCTATTCCTAAAATTTGCATTTGATGATAAAAAAGAATTGATCACTAAAAAAGAATTGATTATAATCTTTACATTAATTTTGATGCTTGGCCTTTCAAAACCGTTTTATTTCCTTTTAATACTATTATTTTTTATTATACCTGCTAAAAAATTTGGAAACAATAAAAAAAGGTTTATTATATTCATTTCATTCTTTTTATCAATTTTAGCAATAATAGGTTTTTGGTATCTTCAAACAAGGGGTTTATACATGCCTGCAGATCATTCAATATCAACTAAAAATCAGTTAATTTTCATATTAACAAATCCTGTCACATTTATCTTTATATTTTTAAAAACCCTTTTTAGTAATGGAACAAATTATATGACGGAATTTATTGGTAGGTTAGGTTGGTATGTAGTTTTACCTAATTTACTTGTTTCTGCTTATTTGGTGGGGTTAATATTTACTGCGTTGCTTGATAAAAATGAGATAAAAATTAATTTAAATCAAAAAATAATCTTTTTTATGGTTTTATTTACAATTTCCTTGAGTATATTTGTTATAGAGTATCTTACATGGACCCCTGTAGGTAAACTGAGTATAGATGGAGTTTTAGGCAGATATTTCATTCCAATAGCCCCTTTGTTTTTCCTACTGTTCTACAATAAAAAAATTGGTTACGATACTAAAAAAGGTTTAAATGTATTTGTAGTCTTTTTCATCGTGGTTTCCTTGTCAATTGCGCTTTTTGAGATTATAAAAAAGTTTTATCTTTTATAAGGTACGAATTATGTAAGTTGTTCGTTAGATGGGTTAAATATTATTTTTTAATAATAAATCCGCTTTTTTTGTATTTTAGAGATCTCAAATCAGTTTTAGATAAACTTTATAACTAATAGGATCTAAATTTCTGGTTTAATGATTCACAGATTAAGGAATATTAAACCTGAAAAAGTTTTTCTTATTATAGCACTGATTTATGGTCTGAGCTTTTTAATGATAAATCCTCCTTTTCAAGCTATTGATGAACAAACACATTATTTCAGGGCTTCAGATATCTCTGAAGGACATATGATGCCACAGAGAGTGAACGGAGAATCTTTGGTCACGATCACCGAGGGTATGGCATCATTAACTTCAAAATTCCCCCAAGACCTTTCTGATTATCCTAATAAAAAATTAAGAATAAGTGACATTGTTTCAGGGTTAAGTTTACCTCTAAACAACAATTTTAAGAGCTCTGCGAATATCGAAATTTTTGCAATAGTGGCTTATCCACCTGTTCCTTATTTAGCTTCAGCTTTGGGTATGGATCTGGGGAAACTGTTTAATCTTTCTCCTCTGTTTTTGTTGTACATAGGTAGATTGATGAATTTGATTTTATGGCTCTTACTAATTTATTTGGCAATTAAGGTAACGCCTGTTCATAAATGGGTATTGTTGTTGTTGTCTTTGATGCCAATGACGATTTTTCAGGGGGCTTCGCTTTCTGCAGATAGTTTTACCATAGCAATATCGTTCCTGGTCATTGCCATATTTCTAAAATTTGCCCTGGATGCTTCTAAAAAAGTGGTTACTAAAAAAGATATTTTTATCTTATTTACCTTAGTTTTGATGTTAACGTTGTCAAAACCGTTTTATTTCCTTTTAATATTTTTGTTTTTCCTTATTCCTTCTCATAAATTTGGGAATAGGAAAAAAATGTTTTTAATCTTTAGTTTAATATTCTTATCAATTGCTGTAATAGAAGCACTCTGGTACTTAACCACCCATGGCCTTTACGTACCTGAAAATTCTAACACATCAATCCGCGGTCAAATGTCATTTATACTATCAAATCCTGCTGTTTTTCCACACGTTATGGAGCATACTCTGTGGAAGTATTCATATCTCTATCTCACAGAGTCTGTTGGTCATCTAGGATGGTCAATCTTTTTACCACAGTGGTTGGTGTACGTGTATGTTGTGGTACTGATTTCAGTCTCATTACTGGACAAAAATGAGATAGTAATCAGTTTAAAACAAAAATTAGTTTCTTTAATAACTTTATTTGCAATTGTACTTATGATATTTGCTCTGGAATACATTGCATGGACTCCTATTGGCCAAAGTATGGTGGGCGGTGTTCAGGGCAGGTATTTTGTTCCAATAGCTCCTTTAATCTTCTTGCTGTTCTACAACAAAAAGATTGATTATGATGTTAAAAACGGTTTAAATGTTTTCATAATCATTTTTATCCTGATTATCCTGTCATTTACTCTCTTTAAAATTATCACAAAATTCTATGTTCTGTAGTGTGGATTGGGATTTTTTTTAATACTTTAGAATTTTATTCCTCTAAAACGCCATATAACACTTTAAATATCACTTATAATCTTTAAATATCTATTAAAATTAAAAAATATGTGAATTCTAGTTTAGATTGAGAACAGATAATGCTTATATTTTAATCTTATGTTTAATCCACAATATCAGGGCAATTCCTTTATAAACCACATTTAAGGTGAATTTGGGGGAGATTTGGGAAAAGGTTTATTAAACATTTCAAGAAGATTGCATGTTGTAAGATAGACATGGGAATAGGTTTTGATGTACATTTGCTTATGCTCTTTCAATTCCTTCTACTTAGCATATTTTGAATATGTTATTGGGCCATTAATGGATAATACCATAAAAGCAGATATGATGGTATGATAAAGGATACATTATAAGTTGATTTTTTGGAACTGGGTTGGTTGGATACATCATTACCCCAGTGGTATATCTCTATTCAATAGTGCTAATCTTAACCGCTTATCGAATAAAACTGACATAAAAATCAATTTAAAACAAAAACTAATTCCTTTAATCATGTTTGCATTGATTTTTGTTTCAATATTCCTTTTAGGATATCTTACATAGACACATGTAGCTAATAAGATTTTGGCTGGTGTTGGGCATGTATTTTATCTTTTTACTACATTGCTTCTTTACAACAAGAGGATCCAAAATTAAGGTAATGGAAGATCGATTTAGAATTTGATAATAATTTTAACAGTATTTATAACTTTGTGGATAACTACATTTAATTATAAAAAAGTATTATATAAGATGGAGAATCATTGATGCTCTTTTTATATAAATTTAAAGAAATTTAAAGAAATTTAAAAAGTTTATACGAAATATATATTAATACATATTTAACCCGGATGATCACATGAAAACTAAAATGCAGAAACTATTCAAAGATGAGACAGAAAAGACACTGGTCCAGTTATTTAGGTATACCTTCGTTGGAGGAGCTGCATTCCTGGTTGATATTGGATCCCTATTCATCCTTACACAGTTTTTTGGCATTTATTACCTGATTTCAGCTGCAATAGCCTTTATTTTAGGGTTAATAACTAATTATGCCCTGAGCATCAGTTGGGTTTTCAACAAAAGAACTCTTGGTAGTATGAAACTGGAATTCGGGGTTTTTGCATTGATCGGGTTCGTTGGATTAGGTTTAAACGAAGTATTGATATGGTTTTTAACAGAAAATGTCCATATTTATTACTTAGTCTCAAAGATTATAGCGGCTATTCTCATTCTTTTCTGGAATTTCTTCGCCAGAAAGTTCACTTTATTTAAATAAATGATAAAAATTGATTTTAACTAGGGACATTAGGAGTATTAAATTATGAGTCAAAAAAATCATAAAACAGCGATTATAATAGGTGCAGGACCTGCAGGATTAACTGCAGCGTATGAGTTACTTGACAAGACAGATATAAAACCAATTATTTATGAAGCAACGGATTATATTGGTGGTATTTCAAAAACAGTTAATTATAAAGGTAACAGAATAGATATCGGTGGGCACAGGTTCTTCTCAAAGTCTGACAGGGTTATGAAATGGTGGCAGAACATTTTACCCCTCCAAGGTGCACCAGCAAAGGATGATAAAGCTGTTGGGAGGGAAATTCCATTATCCAAAGAATGTTTACGAAGACCTCTGGGATCGAAAAAACCTGAAAAATGTACAGCTCCAGACCCTGAAAAAACGGATGAAGTGATGCTCAACCGTAGCAGACTCTCAAGAATATTCTTTTTGAGAAGTTTCTTTGATTATCCTGTGTCTTTAAACTACAACACATTCTCAAACCTTGGAATAAAAAGAACCGCTAAAATAGGTTTAGGTTACATAAAATCATCCATCCACAAGATCAACGAAGAAAAATCCCTCGAAGACTTTTTTATAAACAGATTCGGTGTTGAACTTTACCACACCTTCTTTAAAGATTACACCGAAAAGGTATGGGGAGTTGCATGCAGTGATATAGCAGCTGATTGGGGTTCACAGAGAATAAAGGGACTTTCAATCAAAAAGGCAGTTGCACATGCCGTAAAGAAAAGTTTTTCAAGGAACAAGGACTCGTCCATCTCCCAGAAAAATGTTGAAACCAGTTTAATTGGACAGTTCATGTATCCAAAACATGGTCCAGGTCAGATGTGGGAAGAGGTTGCAAAGATAGTCACAGAAAACGGTGGAGAAATACATCACAGTCACAGAGTTGTTGGAATAAAGGGCAGTGAAAACAATGTAGTTGCACTTAAGGTTAGGGACGAATCAACAGGAGAAGTAGAAACTGTGGAAGGAGATTATTTCTTTTCAACAATGCCTGTTCGAGATCTTATAAACTCTTTTGAAAGTAGCGTGCCTGCAGAAGTTCGTGAGGTTGCTCAGGGATTGATGTACCGTGATTTCATAACTGTAGGTCTGCTCTTAAATAAGATGAAGATCAAAAATGAGACCAAAACAAAGACAATAAATGATTTAGTGCCGGACAACTGGATCTACATTCAGGAGAGGGATGTGAAAATTGGCAGACTCCAAATATTCAACAACTGGAGCCCATACATGGTTGCTGACGAGGACAATGTTTGGATAGGGCTCGAATACTTCTGTAATGAAGGAGATGAGATGTGGAACATGTCTGATGAAAAATTCACAGACTTTGCAATCGGTGAACTTGCTAAAATCGATATCATAAACAGGGAAGATGTGCTCGATAGTATTGTTATCCATGTGCAGAAGACATATCCTGCATATTTCGGTACCTACGACCGCTTTGACGTAGTTCAGGAGTTTACAGACAGTTTTGAGAACCTTTTTTTGATAGGAAGAAATGGAATGCACCGCTACAACAACATGGACCATTCCATGCTCACGGCCATGAAAGCTGTTGAAAATATCATAAACGGTGTAAGTTCAAAGGATAACCTTTGGAACGTTAACGTTGAAGAAGAGTACCATGAGGAGAAGTAACTCCTCAAACTCATATTTTTCAGTTGATTGATTTATTCTTCCGTTAAATTTAAATTAGTTCGTATAGAAAATGGATCAAGATTTAAGGGATAGAAAATGCGTATATTAAAAAAGAATATCCCACTAAACCGGGTTATACAAACGCCAAAACTTGATATTAGACTGATCCTTGTTTTAATTACTTATATAATACTAGGTATCATTCTCTTTAGATACTACCAGTACCAGATTAACAACGATGGAATAGGATACATCAGCACTGCTAAGTCCTATATGTCTGGAAATTTTTATGGTTCTATTAGTGATTACTGGGGACCCCTTTTTTCATGGTTAATGATGCCGTTCCTGTTTTTTGGACAAACACCTGTGACTGCGTTACATTCAACAAAGATATTGTCTTTAATTTTAGGTTTTTTCACAATAGTTGGTTTAAGACAGCTTTCTTACAGATTTGATATGGATGAAGTTGTTAGAACGGTTGTACTTTTCACAATGGTTCCAGTTGTTTTATATTTTGCATTAAGTTTAATAACACCAGACCTGCTCATGGTTTGCGTCCTTGTTTATTATTTAGCAATAATATTTAATCCCAAATATCCTAATAAGTTGTCTAATGGTGTATTATGTGGAATATTTGGTGCATTGGCTTATTTAACTAAAAGTTATGGATTTACATTTTTCATTGCAAGTTTTCTGATCTTAAATTTTTTACAATACTTCAGGGATTCAGATAAAATTAAAAGAAGAAAAGTACTGAAAAATCTTATTTTAGGATTTACTGTATTTTTGGCAATAAGTGGAGTTTGGATAGGTTTAATAAGTAATAAAGATGCAAAATTAACATTTGGAACTGCTGGAGAATTTAACCATGCGCTTGTTGGTCCTCAATCACAGGGATTCGCTGAATATTCCCAGGGAATTTCTAAACCCGGTCAGGTTAATCCAAATTTTGTCCCCAAACCATGGAGTCCATTTTCATCGTGGAGCAACTTCAAATATCAACTAAATTTAATATGGAACAATACATTAAAAATCGGAGTCATACTCAATTATTTTTCGTATTTATCCCTTTTAATAATTTTAGCATACATTTTAATGTGTATTCAGCCACCTCGCAAGTTAATCTCACAAAATCAGGTATTATACCCTCTGGTAACAGTACTCATCTGTGCTGCGGGCTACGTGATGATCCTAGTTGAAGAGAGATACATCTGGCTTATTTATGTTCTGTTGATACTGATGGGTGGATATCTAATTAATCTGCTTTTTAAAACAGATTTTTTTACAAAAGCGAAGTTTGGGAGTATGAGAAAAGTAGTGAAAGCAGTACTGCTTCTGGTTTTTGCAGTTTCATTCATAACGATGCCTGCAAGCTACCTGGTTGGAAATGTTCATACTGGTGAAGATATTTATAACCTAAGCAACAATTTAATGAACCAGTACGGAGTGCATGGTAATGTAGCGACCAACGATAGGTTAACAGACCTTAATTATCTGGCTTACTATATGAACATCACCCTTTATGGTCAGGCACAGAAAAATATTAGTTCCGAAGAACTTCAAAATGAGTTGAAGGAATATGGGATTAATTACTACTTTGTCTGGGGCTCAAACCAATCCATTAATTTAACAGGTTATAATGATGTAACAAATGGAAAAATAAAGGATTTGAAGATTTATTCTTCGCATCTTTCTTAAATCATTTATATCTTTCTTAAAATAATTTGGAATAATAAGATTTAATTAACCTTTGAATTTCTTACAAACATCATAAAAGTTTTCAAAAATCTTTTCACCATTTTCAGTGTGGTGAACCTCAGGATGGAACTGTATACCATATACTGGCTTATTTTCATGCTTCATAGCTTCAATTTCACATATTGGTGACGATGCCAGAAGTTTGAAACTTGGAGGTAATGTTTTTACCTCGTCCTTGTGGGATGCCCATACTTCCATGGTACTTCCAAGGCCCTTGAAGATGTCATTTTCATCATTTATGTTTAGACAGATTTTTGCGTAACTTTCAACGCCTGCAACCCCTATTTCGCCGCCGTAGGTTTTGGCTATGATCTGGTGGCCGAGACAGATTCCAAGTATGGGAATGTCAAGATTCTCAACGTATTCAATGCAGTTTCCAGCCCTTTCAATGGAGGGACCGCCGCCTAAGATTATTCCTGCTGGATTTTTTTCATTTATCTCATCTAGGGATGTTGAATTTGGAATTATCTCTGATGGAATCTTCAAGTAGTGTAATGACCTGTGAATTCTGTGATTATATTGTCCATGGTTGTTTACAACAAGTATTTTCATTTATTATCTCCGTATATCTAGTTAATTTTATTTGCATTAATTAAGTATTAGATGTTTTTTAAGCGTTAATTTAAAATAATTATGGATGTAATGGAAATATTTTTATGTCCAAAGCCACAAGAATAGAAACATGGAATTTAAAGATATTATATTCATAGTAGTAGCACTTGTACTTGCAATGCTTTTAGTTTATTTCCTGATATGGCTCCTGCCAGTTATACTTGTATTAGTAATAGCTTTTGTGATATATATATTTTTGAAGGGAGAGTACTGGAAATCCAATTGGAACTGATCAACTTTTAATCAAACTTTTTTTTGTTTTTAAAATTTAAACTAAACTAGTAAATTAATTCAAAATCATTAAACATTTAAATGATTTTATAGTTAAATTCTGATAGTAGTTTCCAGATATATTTAAGAAGTATTAAAGTTTTAGATAGGTAAAAATGGAGTTAAAAAATGTTGGATCTCGGATCAGTGGGAATGGAAAGGGGAATGCTCTATGAAACAGTTGTAACCACGAAAAATAATGATGGAGTTCCTAATGCAGCTCCAATTGGGGTTACATGTAAGGATAAAAACGAAATTGTTCTTTACTTACACCAGGGATCCCACACAGTCAAAAATATAAAGGCAGAAGGCAGATTCGTTGTGAATATACTTAAAGATCCAATAGTTTTTGTGGAATCAACACTTGGAAATCTATCTAAAGATTATTTTGATCAATATTGGGATGATTTTTACATAAAAGACAGCGATGCATTCTTCACGGCAAATGTAATTCATATAAGGGATGTTGAAAGAGAAGACCAGTTTGGAGTGTCTACCACAACGGTTTTGAGGGCAAAAGTTGACCAAGTCATAAAAAAAAGTGAACATGTGGAACCTTTAAACAGGGCAATCTATGGGGTAATTGAGGCTCTTGTCTACCTCACGCGGATGGATATGGTTTCAGGTGACATGGAAAAACTCTACCGCCACAGAATGAACGAGATCTCACGAATTGTCAACAAAGTAGGTGGATCGGAACATAAAAAAGCCATGAAAAAGATTTCAGAGGCATTCAGTAAGTATGATGATAAATGAGTTCATGTTAGGATATAGAATTGATAAATAATGAGTTAATTTAGCTTATTTAACTTAATTTGTTATTTAAATGCTTGACTTCTATTTTACTTATTTCATTTCACTTATCTTTAATTCATTCTTTAATTCATTCAATTATTTTCTAATTCTTAGGTTTCTTAACTAATCCTTTATGACATCAACAAAATCGAATTTTTCAACGTCAAAAAGGCCTTTGTCACTTATTTTAAGCTGCGGAATCACAAGTAAAGCCATAAATGACATTGACATAAATGGAGATTTTAATTTGCAGCCCATTTCACTCACAAATTTGTGAAGTGAGATCAATCTGGATGAAACTTTTGAAACATTCTCAGTGCTCATAAGGCCACCTACTGGAAGCTCTAAAGTACAATATTCACCATTTGAAACCGCTGCAAGCCCTCCTTTAGATTTTATAACTGTGTTGACGGCATCTGCCATATCATGGCTGCTGGTTCCAACAACAATTATATTGTGGGAATCATGGGCAACACTGGATGCAATCGCACCTTCTTTCAAGCCGAAACCATGCACAAAAGCATTTGAAATTCTATTATGGCCGTAACGTTCAACAACAGCAATTTTAAGCACGTCTTTTACAGTATCTGGCATTAATTTTCCTTCGTCAATCCTTAAACCAGCCTCAGATTCCATTGTGAAGAGCTGGCCTTCAACAACATCGATAACCCTCACAGTTTCTCCATTTTTTGTTTTTTTATTCTCTTCGTAATTCTGTCTGGAATAAATATCAAAATCAGAAGGTTTTTTTTGGGTTAAACTTAGACTGGTTCCAATTTTTGCGGGTTTCACAGAAAATTCAGGTTTTCCATCTGATGATACAAGTTTTCCATCTATAAAAACCTTTTTAACATCGAAGTTTCTAAGGCCGTCCACAACAACCAGATCAGCGGCCCTTCCGGGGGATATGGATCCTAAGTTCAGGTTGTAATGTTCTGATGGGTTGATTGTAACCATTTTAACCGCTTCTATGGGATCCAGACCATATTGAACGGCTTTTTTGAGCATTTCGTCCACATGCCCAACGAGCAGGTCTTCAGGGTGTTTGTCGTCGGATACTATGAAATCTCCCCCTGCAGGCACGAGATCTTTGAGGTTATTTGCCGATGAACCCTCACGTAACATTATCTTCATCCCAAGACGCCTTTTTTCCATTACCTCAGCCACATTGGAACATTCATGGTCTGTGGATATGCCTGCAGATACATATTTACAGAGTTCTGCTCCTGATAGGAGGGGTGCATGGCCGTCAATGGGTTTTCCAAGCCTTTTTGCAATCTCTATCTTTCCCATGACACTTGGATCTTCTCCAAGAACTCCGGGGAAGTTCATCATCTCACCTAAGGCCACCATATCCTCTTTTTCAAGGAGTTTTTCTATTTCTTCTGGACCTAGAACTGCTCCAGATGTTTCAAATGGAGTTGCAGGGACACATGATGGTGCTGTGAAAAATACTTTGAGTGGAACGGAGTTTGAATCGTTTATCATGTATTTTATACCATCAAATCCCATAACGTTGGCAATTTCATGGGGATCCGACACAACGGATGTTGTACCCCGGGGCACCACAGCTTCTGCAAAACGAGATGGTGTGAGCATGGAACTTTCAATGTGTATGTGGGCATCTATGAATCCCGGAAGTATCAGGTTGTTAAATTCTTTTTTAACAGGTTTTACACAGTTTATAAATCCATTTTGAACTTCAATTTCTGCAGGATAAATTTCCTCTGTAAATACATTAAGCACGTTCCCTCTTATTATGGAACCCCCCTCCTTTACTGATATGGGTTATGCTAATATTTTAGCTGATATTTTAAATTTCTTTGCATTTTTATATTAAGCCTATTTTTATATTAAGCGTGATATTAAGCATGATACAAATTTTATTTGGCATTAATTTCATTTAGCATTTAATAATTGGATTTGGCTGTAATTTGAAATAAAAAATTAATTAGGATCATGTAAATCATGTAATAATGAGATCATTGCATTTATAGAAATAAAGGATCCAAAGAGGTTATAGTATGAAACAAAATTTAAAAGGGATTTCTGAAACATTACTTATTCCTTTGTGGGCAAGGGCTGTTGAAGCAAAGTATCCTGATCCTATAATTAAAGATGTTAAAGCTGCGGAAATCATGGAAGAAATTGAATACGATTTCGCAAGATTTGATAAAGAATGGCCAACGCAGATTAGTGTTGTTGTTAGAACCGAAATTTTAGATAATGCAACAAAAGCCTTCATTAACAATCATCCCGATGCGGTTATCATTAATATTGGCTGCGGCCTTGACACCCGTTTTTTTAGATTAGATAACGGCCAGATTCAATGGTATGATCTCGATTTACCCGAGCCCATCAAGATTAGGCGAAAGTTTTTTGATGAAACCGACAGATACAAAATGATAGCTAAATCTGTCTTTGATTATTCATGGATTGATGATATAATTGATGATGTAAAGGATAGAAAATCTATTTTAATTATTGCAGAAGGGATATTGATGTATTTTACAGAAAAAGAGGTAAAAAACCTGATAAATAAATTGGCAACCTCATTTCATGGTGCTGAAATGCTCATTGAAACCACATCACCCGCACTGGTGAAACAGAGCCAGAAACAGGACTTAATTAAGAATCAATATCAAATAGATGCAAAGCTCAGTTGGGGGATTAAAAGAGGAGGAAAATGGATAGAAAAACTGAATAACAGAATTAAATTTATTGCAGAGTGGCATTACTTTGATTATCACCGAGACAGATGGAAAACAATACGTTGGATGGCTTTAATTCCACCATTTAAAAACAGATTCGGTAACCGGATTGTTCATTTTAGTTTTATTCCATTATAAACTTCAAATTTTTCTTCTCTTCAAAGTTGCGGATTTAAATCATCAACAAACTTAAAAAAACACTCTTTTTATCATTTGCCAAGTTTTTCAGATAAACTTGTTGCCATGTATATCTTAAACTATCATATATTCTGAGAATAAAGTAACTCTAATTGCAAGTTGATGATTGCCTACAGCAAATATCAGAGTTTCAAATTCTCTTTCAAATATGAAGTGTTAACCCAGAGTAAACTTGTAGTTTGGATCAATCAGTTTGTAACAATTTAGGAAAAAGAACAAATACATTTTTAAAAAATCTTTGAAAAGTAGTATTATTAAAAAATTATTAAAAAAAACAGTAAAAGAACCAAAAAAAGATATAAAAAAAAGGTTAACCTGCCAGTTCGTCATACAGCATTGGCAAGAATGCTCCGACATCTGTTACAACCCCAACTACCTGGGCACTGCCCCTGTCTGCGAGTTTTGTGACGGTTGCAGGGTTTATATCCACACATATGCTTTTTACATGTGAGGGGATCATGTTTCCAACTGCTATTGAGTGGAGCATGGTTGAGATCATTATGACCATGTCAACGTCCTGGACATACTTTCTCATCTCATCTTGAGCATCCATGGTATCGGTTATGACATCAGGAAGTGGACCATCATCTCTTATTGATCCTGCAAGCACATATGGCACGTTATTTTTTATGCACTCGTACATTATTCCCTTTTTGAGTACGCCCTTTTCAACGGCATCTTTTATGGATCCTGCCTTGTTTATCTCATTTATTGCATATATGTGGTGTTTGTGTCCCCTTACAGTGGCTTCACCACTTTTCACACATATTCCCAGGGATGTGCCGTACAATGCACTTTCTATGTCATGGGTTGCAAGTGCGTTGCCTGCAAATAGAATATCGATGATTCCTTCCTTGATCATCTTGGCCAGTACTGGTGCTGAACCTGTATGAACCACTGCAGGTCCTGCAACTACTGCAATTTTACCGTTGTTGTGTTTTATGGCTTTTATTTCAGAGGCTATCTTTTTGACAGTGGATTTCATCGGTTTTTCAGAGGATGCAGTACTTGACATGAACTCAAAAACACCTTTTTTGCCTCTAGGACGTTCCGGAGGTACAACTTTTATTCCTTCCCTTCCAACGACGATGAGTTCACCTTTTTGAATCTTGCCGATTGGCTTGCAGACTGCTTTTTTATTTTCCGGGTCAACAACTATCATGCAGTCCATTTCTATCCCCTCAACAGGTATCCATTCATCTTTGAACCTTATGTAAGTTGGATGGTGTGTGGTTGAATAAAAATCAGGTGGAAGAGTTTTGTCTTTCTCGGATCTAAGGAGTTGAACTTCTTTTATCTCAACAACAAGTGCTCCAATCTCACTGAGCTCATCAAGTATTTCTCCAAGAAGAGATTCAGTATCTGCTGCAACACGTATGGTTGCGTGACTTACATCCTTTTTGTGTTTACCAACTTCAAAATCAAGTATTTTAAAGTCTCCTCCTTTATCCATTATAAGATCCAGAGTTTTTGGAAGCATTAAAGAATCTATTATATGGCCTGAAAGTTTAATTTCTCTTGCGTACATTATATCCACCTTTAAAATTTTAATTTAATGCTATTTATCTGTTTAAATTAGAAATATGAGGTTTTCACAGCTGTACTATGATATTTTACATTGCATTATGTTACTTTTTTGTAAACATACAATTTGAATTATTATTGTATAATGTTCTATAAAATTATTGTATAAACATTCTATAAAAATATATTAATAAAAAAAATGGATGTTAATCAAAAATAGAAATGAAATTAATTTAATAGAGACAAAGAAAATCATAAATAGTCTTTGCACCATTTATAGATGTTATATCACCGATCTGGGTCGATGAAACTTCTACAAGGTCAAAACCTACAACCTGCTTATCTTCCAGGCAGAATATGATCCTTTCAAGTTCACTTGGAGTCAGACCACATGGTGCTGGGGTGCCAACGCTTGGAGCATAGGCAGGGTCAAGGACATCCATATCAACGGTTACGTAAACAGGTCCTTTAACAGCTTTTATGAGATTTTCAATCTCGTCCAGTTTGTTATTTACATCTAAACATGTATACTGTTTTATCTGGTTTTCACAGGCGAAGGATACCTCCTCCTCCGACGCTGATCTTATACCTATCTGGATTATATTTTTGGGGTTCAGATCGAATATCCTCCTCATTACAGTTGCATGAGAATATTTTTCACTCATATAAGTGTCTCTGAGGTCCATGTGGGCATCTAAATGGATTACAGTCACATCTTCAGGGTCCATGGCAGTTAAAATGCCGTAACTGATGCTGTGTTCTCCTCCGATAGTTACTGGAATGATATCCATATCCTGGATATCGGTTATTGTTGATCGTATGTTTCTACAAGTTTTTTCGAAGTTTCCATGGATGACTTCGATGTCACCGAAATCATATAGAGGTACATCAAGGTTTTTATTTAAAATGAAGTTGTATCTTTCGAAGTTGTAAGATGCTTCCCTCACAGACCTTGGACCGAACCTTGCACAGGGTTTGTAGGTCGTTGTGCTGTCAAAGGGCACGCCTACAATACCAAAGCTGTGATTTTTATCAGGACCCTCTTTCGATAGTCCGGTATTTGTAAAATCTATTTCTCTTGAAAAAGCAAATTTTAATGGACTTTCTGTATAAAAAAGCATTTATTTACCTTTAAATAACAAATCAAGAAACATTATTTTTTGGTTATTCTCATGAGTTTTTTGTGGCCCATGGCTATAATGTATCCCACTTCGACTCCTTCAGCAAGGTCATTTTTCAAGTCTTCAGGAATAGGGACGTCAAAAGTTTCATAACTTTCAAGATCCATGAGCTGAACGTTCTCTCCCATTAAAGCAAGAACCTGAGCAGCACGTTTATCTATCATAGGGACATCAACTTTAGCATCAACAGGTTTTACAAGCGTTCTTTTCTGTTTATCAAATATTCCGACAGCATCAACCCTAGCTTTTGCAGCACCGTGTTTTCCAGGGGATGATGTTTGTATACCTACGATTTTTGATGCTTCGCCACCTAATATTACATATTTACCTACTTTTAAGGTTTTGACTTCTACTACCTTTTTCGACATAATATTTACCTCCAATCTATCCAGTTGATTATTAATAAAAACTAATTAATAAAGATTCTACAAGTTAAAAAGGTTTTATATCCACTTATTTACATTCAGTTACTTTTAAGACATAATAAGATTGATGTTATTTTATTAGAGAATGTACCTTATTTATGTTTGTATGTAAACTATTATAGATGATCCTTTAGATATTCTAGATGATATAGATTATATAAGGATAGCTATATTTTTTTCAATATTTAAATTTTGATTTAATTTGTAATTAAATATAAAGTAACAAATCTGCATAACAAATCATGATAGTATAATAGGATGACACGTGGTACGATGAAAGTTTCAATAACTTCAGGAAGGGCAGAAGGCCCAACAAAACTCAACGCATTTGATAACGCACTTTTAGACGCAGGAATAGGGGATATAAATCTTATAACAGTATCAAGCATGCTGCCAACAGGTACTGAAATAGTAGAACTTCCAAAATTCAAGGCAGGAGACATGGTGAACTGTGTTCTTGCATACGAATCATCTGACAGAGAAGGTGATCTAATATCTGCTGTGGTGGCTGCTGCAACTTCTGATGATTTTGGATGTGTGGTGGAGAACACAGGGATAAATAGAGACCCTGAAGATGTAAAAAGTGAAGCAGTAGATATGGTGAAGTACATGATGGATGTCAGGGGTCTCAAGATAAAGGAAATTGTAATAGCAGATGAAAACCATATAGTTAAGAAGCATGGTGCTGTTGTTGCATCGGTTGTTTACCTTAAGTAACTCAAAATATTTTTGCCATATTAAGCCAGTATCTGATAAAAATAGCCATAAATGAAGCATTCGATAAAATGTCATATGAATCATCTTATAAATTTAGTCTTAATATAGAAAGAGCCTGAAAAAATCTTATTAAAAAAAATTTAAGCAGTTTAATCACCAATAAAAGATTTTAAAGATGGAAATTTTGTAGATAAGCCGTAGAAGGGATAGAATGATGAATGAAGAGGATGTTCAATTCTGGAGCAAGGTCTCAAAAAAAATAATTGAAGAAGCCCAAATGGCTATTTTGCCACTTGTAGGTACCATAAAAGGTGGAGAAATAGTTAAGATGGGTGCAGATGGCACTCCAACAAAGCTGATAGATCTGGTTGCAGAGAATAAGGTTGTTGAGGTTTTAGAAGATACTGGGAGGTCTGTGACTCTTATAAGTGAAGAAATAGGCGAATTTAAGGTAGGTGAAGGTTCTTCTGAAGTTGTTTTTGTTGTCGACCCATTGGATGGTACCAGTAACGCCTTAAAGAACATACCTGCCTATGCAATATCAATTGCAATTGCAGATGCTTCAGGTATCCATAAAACTCATAAAAATCTTGAAAATCCTTCAGGCTCTCAAAATATAAATTCCAAAACTTCAAAGAACCAACCACAAAATCAACTTACCATTGAGGATATAGAAATTGGGTTCGTTAAAAATCTTGCAACTGGAGACCTTTATGAAGCTGTAAAGGGGCAGGGGGCTATGCTTAATGGGAAAAAACTTGTTCCTTCAACTCAGGAAGACATCTCAAAATCATCAATAGGTGCCTACATTTACAGGGCAGAGATGAACAAGGTAGATAAACTCTGCAAGGCAGTGAGAAGGATGAGAATACTAGGTTCCGTTGCAATTGAGCTTTGTTACGTTGCAGACAGTACTTACGATGCATTCATAGATATTAGAGGAAATCTCAGGATAGTTGACATTTCAGCTGCGAAGTTAATAATAGAGGAAACAAGAGGTATTGTAACCGACGAGAAATGTCAGCCATTAAACGGTAAGTTAAACGTTTTAGAGAGAACATCTATAATTGCAGCGTGCAATCCAATAATTCACAGTGACATAATCCAAATTTTAGGGGGAATTTGATGCGCATAGGAGTTGTAGCCCGCCTTGATGTGGATGAAGCTGTTGAAATAGCTGGAAAAATAGTTGATTTTTTAACAAAGAAAAATGTTGAAACAGTCATGGATACACCCCTGGTTGAAGAACTCGGTAAAAAAGGGCTTAAAAAATACAAAGACATGGCATGCGACCTTGAAAAAATGGACATGGACATGGTGATAGCTATTGGTGGAGATGGAACCATTCTCAGAACCCAAAGTTTCATCAACAAGAAAAAAATACCTTTATTGGGTATAAACTTGGGTACTGTTGGATTTCTTACAGAAATAGACCCAAAAAATGCTTTTACTGCAATAAATGAAGTTTTATCTGGCAACTACTTCGTTGAGGAGCGCACACAGCTTCAAGTTTGGCACAACAATGAACTTCATACTGCCCTTAACGAGGTAGTTCTAATGACTCGCAGACCAGCTAAAATGCTCCATATCGAGATAAGAGTCGATGATGAGGTTGTTGAGGAGCTGAGAGCTGATGGTCTTATAGTGGCAACTCCCAGTGGTTCAACAGCTTATTCAATGTCTGCAGGAGGTCCAATAGTTGACCCCAAGGTTGGAGCGTTTATTATAGTTCCTATATGTCCGTTTAAACTGGGTGCAAGACCAATAGTGGTTTCCAACAACAGTGTTATTCAAGTTAAACTTCTTCGAGAGGGTAAAAAAGCTGTGGCAGTAATAGATGGGCAGTTCGAAGAGGAGATAAATTACATGGACGAGATCATCTTCAAAAGAGCCGAAGATTATGCTTATTTTGTAAGGTTGACCAAGGATTTCTACAGAAAAGTGCGTGAGAAACTCACAAAAGGCGGAGTAAGTCCATGAAGGTTCTTGTGGTGGACATGACCCATGGAGGCACCATAATTGCATCTGAATTTTCAAAACTTCCTGGATTTGAAGTTTTTGCACTGGATATTTACAAAACTCTAAAAGAAAAAGATTCAAAGCGTTTAATGAAAAATGGGGTAAAACTGGTTGAAGAAGATTTTTTAGAGGAATTAATGGAATCAAATGAACGATCAGGTGAGAATGAGCAGTCTTGTGGGGATGAGCAGTCTTGGGGGAATGAATCGGATAAGATCGATCTAACAGAAGTTTTAACAGTTGTTTCACCTGTTCACTGCGATCTTGAATCTAAAATTGGTGGAGATAATGGTAGATTAATGCAGGGTAACATTAAAAGGATGACCCACCATGAAGCCGTTGGATTCCTGCTTAAAAACCGTATTGACGTGCCAGTGATTGAAATTACAGGTGTTAAGGGTAAAACAAGTGTTGTGTGGATGCTAAAAGAGATATTTAAAGACTCAAATCCTCTGGTTTTGAGCAGTTTAGGTGTTGAAATATTAAAAAATGAAAAAGGTGATCTTAAACACCATTTTTTAAAGAAAAATATAAGTATAACACCTGCAAGCATTTTAGAATCATTTAATCTTGTGTGTAATGAAAATCCCCATAAAAATGGTGTTGGTTGTGAAAATGCAAACTGCCTTAAAGATGTTGGAATCTGCATATTTGAAACATCTTTAGGTGGAACTGGGCTTGCAGATGTTGGGATCTTAACCAACATAGCAGAAGATTATCCCATAGCCAACAGAACAAGAAAAGCAAGTCAAGCGAAGGCCCAAATATTTAAAAGTAAGATGGTTGTGTGTGACTTTGATTCTTTCATCTCAATCTACCGTCCAGTTTCATCAAATTATGATTCAAATCTAAAAACGCACCCCTTCAACTTAAATTTGAAAGAACATTCAAATTTAGTAGAAAAAACCAATACTTTCGGGTTGGAAGATGGTGCAAATGTCAAGGCGTTCGATATAAACTTAGGTCTTTATGAAACAACGTTCCAGGTGGAAGTGAAAAATCTTAAAACTGGGGCTGGCAAAATTTTAAACACCTCTTTTGAAATTTCAACCTTTGCACCTGCACCGTACCATGTTCAGAATGTATTGTCTGTTATATGTGCTTGTTTAACCATTGAAACGCCTATTGAAACTATAAAATTGGGGTTAAAAAATTTCAGAGGATTAAAAGGTAGAACTTCCATAAAAAAGTACAAGGGAAGCGTAATTTTAGAAGAGATAAATCCAGGACTTAATGTTACAGCCTTAAAAAAAGCAGTGGACATGGTAAAGGATGTTGATGATGTGGGAGTTATATTCGGCGGTAAGTATGGTGTTACATGTGAAGAAATAGATGAAAGTACTGCAGCTAATGTTTTAAATAAAATTGGGGATGTTACGCCTCTTATGCTGGTAGATGAACTTGGAAATAATATTAAAAATATAATAAAAAGAAATTTTGGATACATTGTGAATTTAAACGATGCAATTGACCATGCTGTTGATATGGGGTGCAGAAATATTCTTGTTATTTACAGGTCGAATTTTTCAGATACTAAAAAAAGGTAACAATTAAAATTCTCAGGAGTTCTGCAATTTTGTATGGCAACATTTATTAAAGATCATAAGGAATCATTCACTAAGGATTCAGGAGAAAATTAGCATTTAAATTAATATTCACCTAATACCTTTTTATGAATTCAATCTACTGAATTTATTTAATGAACAAATTTATTTAATGATTATTTAAATGTGAATTTTGGGTTGTATGAAACTCATTTAGATTTATGAAAATTCTATAAAACTTTGAGATTTCGTTACACTCGTTGGAGATGGTTCTTTGAACGTTGGTACCAGGGGAAGCAGTCTTGCACGTGCTCAGACAAAAAATATAATCAATGAATTGTCTAAAATAACAGATGAAGAAATAAATGTAGAGATAATAAAAACAACTGGCGATAAAATACAGGATTCTCAGCTTTACAAAATTGATGCAAAAGGGATATTTACCAAGGAACTTGACAGGGCAGTTTTAGATGGAGATGTTGACTTTGCAGTTCACAGCTTTAAAGACCTTCCAACAGAACTTGCAGAAGGCCTTGAAATAGTGGCAGTTCCCCAAAGGGAGTCTCCATTGGAGGTTCTTGTTTCCAAGTATTCGTGGGATGAACTTCCAGAGGGTACAAGCGTGGGTACAAGCAGCCTCAGAAGAGAAGCCTTTTGCAGATATCACAAGAAAAAAATTAATATAAAACCAATAAGGGGAAATATAGATACAAGAATAAAGAAAGTATTAAGCGGCGATTACGATGCAACCATAATGGCTGAAGCAGGTCTTAAAAGACTTGGTCTGACAGAACATATTCAGGAAATATTTTCCCGTGAATATTTCACCCCTGCAGCAGGGCAAGGGGCACTGGCAGTGGTTGCAAGACATGATAGTGATAAAAAAGAAATTTTAAGAAGATTAAATCACACCCCGTCAGAACAGGAAGTCATTGCCGAGAAAACAGTTCTTCAAGAACTTGGAGTTGGTTGTCAGTGGCCTCTGGGTGTGTCTGCAAGGACCCATGGAAATAGTTTGGATCTTTACAGTATTTTACTTTCAAAAGAAGGAGAATTACTTTCAAAGGTAAATTTACAAGGTTCTGTAGATGAAGCTCGTAAACTGGGTTTGAAAGCTGCAAAGCTTATGATGGAGGATTATATTTGAATAAGGTTAATGTTGGTGTGATTGGTGTTGGAGCTATGGGTTACAATCATGTGAGGGTTTACTCTGAACTTAAAAGTGCTAACCTCATGGCAGTTTCTGATCTTATGAAGGGAACCTTGGCAGAGGTTTCTGGGAAGTTTAACACTGTTGGATTTGTTGATTATGATAATATACTTAAAATGCCCGAAATAGAAGTTGTGAGTGTTTGCGTGCCCACAACATACCATCATGAAGTTGTGATGAGTGCAATAGAGCATGGAAAAAATGTGCTGGTTGAAAAACCCATAGCTTTCACCCTTGATGAGGCCAAGGAAATGGTGGATGCTGCACACGAAGCCGGTGTTAAATTTGCAACTGGACACGTTGAGAGATTCAATCCCGCGGTACTTGAGGCTAAAAAACTTATAGATGAAGGTGCAATAGGTGAAATTGTTTCTGCTTCAGCTAAAAGGGTTGGACCATTCCCTCCCAGGATAAAGGACGTTGGTGTTGCAATAGATCTTGCAATACACGAGGTAGATATCATGTTCTATCTCCTTGACAGCCCCGCATCAAAGGTATATGCAAATATGGGCAGTAAACTTGAAAAATGTGAATATGAAGATCATGCAGAGATAATGATGAGATTTGAAAATGGTGTGGTCGGAATGTTGGAAACTAACTGGCTTACACCGTACAAAAAACGACAGCTGGAGTTAACAGGGGTTGATGGGATATTATCCATTGATTACATAGACCAGAGTGTCGAAGTATTTGGAAAAAATGCTCAAAAAGTTAAAATAGCCCACACTGAACCATTAAAAGATGAATTGAACTCATTTTTATCCGCAGTTACTAATAATGAAGAGCCGAAGATTACAGGGGAAGATGGAATCCATGCCCTTAAAGTGGTACTTGCAGCCATGAAATCTGCAAAGCACAAAACCCCAGTGAACATGAATGAGTGTTAATCCATCTAGTTAATATGGTTTTAGAACAAATTATGTTAACAGATGTGTAAGAATGAATATTTAGGATGTGTACCCAATGAATGAAAAACTCATAGAAAAGGCTTACGAGCTTAGAAATAGAGGTTTCACAACAGGAGAAATAGCAGACGAATTCAACGTCTCAAAGGACACAGCCAGATGGCTCATATTACAGGGAACAGGAAAGAGAAATGAGAAGGAAAAAGCTCCAATTGACTTTGCAATAAACTGGAAAAGTCTTGGAGGCAGTTCAGTACGTATGAAATATGTATCTGCAGCCATGGCCGATATGGCATTGCAGTACGGAGAACCAGAGGTTATTGTTGGAATATCAGTAAGTGGAATACCATTTGCAACCATGATGGCTGAGATAATAGATGCGGACATTGCTGTGTTCCACCCAATAAAACACAGGGAACTGGAGCAAGATGCCAAAGGAGCTATAAGCAGTAACTTTGCCTCTGTTGAAGGTCGTAAAGTTGTTATAGTGGACGATGTTATAACCAGCGGAAGAACCCTCATGGAAGCTGCAAAGGTTTTTAAGGGCCTTGGAGCACAACCGCTTGCAGCAGTTGTTTTAATAGACAAAAAAGGTATATCTGAAGTTGATGATGTTCCTGTGGAATCTTTGATCCGTGTTAGTAGATTGGGATAGGATTATAATTTTTAATCCTTATTTTAGTTTTTTTAGTTTCTTCTTTTAATTTTTACTCTTTTATTTTAATTTTAGCTATTCTTTATTTTTTAATTACTTTCCTGTTTCTTTAAAAAGTTTTAAAAATAGTTCACACAGCTTTCATAAAACTTGTTTATTTTGTTTAGAATTGTTATTAAAATAAGTTTATCAAACTATAAAAAGTTCTACAGAAGAAATTAATCAACAAATCAACTAAAAAAATAGACAAGAATCTAATCAACAAAAATTCAAAATCATTAAAAAAAATAGATCAAGAGAACTTGATCATATTCTGTAACGTAATATGGCACCGATTCCTCCAAACGCCTTTAAAAGTTGTGTACCCTCTTCTGTTTCGGTTGAAATTAGTTCAACTTTGGATCCAACTTCTTCAGCCATTTCAACAAAGTCATCTACAACATCTTTACTGTTTGTTAACTTCATTTTTTCATTACACTTTGAACATAACTTTTCAGGGGCTTCACCTGATTTTTTCATGGTTTTTTCCTGGGTATTGTCGCATGACTGGCATTGGTAGGTTAATCTTTTTGATTTAAGGTCTTCTGATAAAAGAAGAACTTCAACAGCACCTATTTTTAGGTTATGCCTTACTTCTGCTTCACCGTAGGATGCAAGGCCATTTTCGTTCACAAGTTCCATTAAAAACTTTTGCATGAGTTTTTTTTCACGCATGACTCCGATTTGATCTAGAACGTCCATGGATTTGTCCAGAACTTCCCTTATACCAAATTCACCAGTATAAGATGTATCTACGGTTGTTATTATCTTGTCCTTTATTTCGTAGTGCAGATAATCCCCTTCAACGAACTCTTCTTTTGTATGACCCGGTCCCCCAATTATTACACCTTTAAGCTCGGGAACTTCCAGGAAGATTTCGTTCATGTGTTCCCCTATACGTTTCAAAAATTCGTGGGCTGCAAGGTCAATCAGACGGTCAAACCTTCGCTGTGACTGTCCTCCTGCTTTATGTTTTCCGGGAACACCGCTTGTTAAATGTTTAGTGATTTCTATCCTTTTACCACGCAGTATGGCAATTGTGGCTTCTTTACGGTCGAGAACAGCGAGTCCATATATTTCTTTGTCCTCCAAAATCTCTTCCAGTGGTTTCAGGAAAAATTCTGAGTTGCAGTGGTAGATATAGGTCTGCACAGGTTCTGGCGGTTCAAATACGTATGTTTCCATCTTCTCTGTACCTGGCCCTCCTCGGGGTATCATTCCAACAAAGAGAACCAAACCCTTCTCAGGAGGTTTTGGGAAAAGCTTCATTCTCTGCATTATAACCTCAATAGCAGACTGCACATTTTTTTTAGTCTGTTTGCTTTTTATATTAGCGCTCTGACTTAATTCTTCCCTCATGTGCTTTACTACATCACTTACCTGCTTATCTGGAGGTATATAAACTGAAACGAGTTCTGTTCCCCTCCCTTTCTTACCTGAAAGTTCTTCAAGGGTTCTTTTAACCTCGTATAATTCTTTTGATGACACTTCAGTCATAGTTATCACTCCTAAAACATGAAAATTATTAATTTATAAATTTCAATCAACATAAAAATCGATTTGCAATTTCCACAAATTAATCTATAATTTTTTTAGATTTATATACTACTCTAAATTACTTATGTGTAACTATCTAAACTTTATATGATATTAGATTTAAAATTATCGTGATGGTGATGAGATGCGAATAGTGGTTACAATAGGCGGATCAATAATAATAAAGAATCATAATTACAAAAGATTTAAGGATTATGCTGATGTTTTGAACGATATGAAAAATGAACACGAGCTTTTTGTGGTAGTTGGGGGAGGTAAAACAGCCAGGGACTATATAAGGATAGCAAGAGACCTCTCTGTTTCTGAGGCTATGTGTGACGATATAGGGATTGATGTCACACGTCTCAATGCCAGACTCCTTATTATGGCTATGGGTGAAGATGCTTATCCAGTTGTTCCACAAAACTTTAGAGAAGCCCTTGAATTCTCTGCATCCGGTAAGATTATAGTTATGGGGGGAACAGAACCAGCTCATAGTACAGATGCTGTTGGAAGTATACTTGCAGAGTTTGTGAATGCAGACTTGATTATAAATGCCACATCTGTGGACGGCCTCTACAACAAGGATCCAAACAAATATGATGATGCTAAAATGTTTGAAGAGGTAAAACCCACTGAAATGATGGACCTTATGAGCAGTAAAGATATAAAAGCTGGTACATATGAGTTCTTTGACATGACGGCCATACAAATAATAAAAAGGTCCAGTATAAAGACTGTAATTGTTAATGGTAATGATGCCCACAACATTCAAAAAGCTGTAAATGAAAAAATCGGAACACTTATAGTTCCTGAAGATTAATGCAAAATATTCAGATTAACTTGAATTAATAACAATAATCGAGGTGTTAAATTGACAGATCAACACAAACATTGCCCTATTTGCGGTAAACCAATACCACTTTCTGAAAGGTTCTGCTCTCAAACGTGCGAAAACTTATTTGCAGAAAGACAGAAAAAGGCTGCAAAGACAAGAAAAATGCTGTATGCTGTTTTTATAGTATTTATTCTGATATGGTTGTTCATAGTCTTAAAAGGTAAATTTTAAGGTGGATTTCTAGGTAATTAATTTTTTCCTATTTTTTAGTTTTTTTAATTTAATTTAGTAGTAGATTTTCTTTATTTTTCAATAAAAAGTATTTCAAATTTTCAAGTTTTTAATAAACTCATTAAATTAGTAAAATAGCTCTATAAATAGTTCAAAGATAACTGAAACAAATACAAATCAGAATAAAATTCATAGATAACTAAATAACTAATTTAGAATAAATTATCCAGAATAACTTACAAAAGTAGGATATAAATTAATAATTAATGATATCAAAATTGTTTAATAAATACTATCAAAAATAAAAATATATCAAAAAAAAGTTTTTGAGGTGAAACTATAAAGTTACACCCATATCTAACTGTTCTGTGAGCTCTTTGTACCTGTTACGGATTGTGACCTCTGTAACTCCTGCGATATCTGCAACGTCTCTTTGGGTTTTCCTTTCACCTAAGAGCACAGATGCAATGTAGAGTGCTGCTGCAGCCACGCCTGTAGGTCCTCTACCTGAGGTTAGGCCTTTTGCCATAGCTTGTTCTATTATATCGATAGCTTTGGACTGCACTTCACCAGATAAACCGAGTTCACTTGCAAATCGAGGAACATAGTCCACAGGTGATGTTGGAGGTAATTTTATGTTTAGTTCTCTTGTTAAGAACCTATAAGTCCTTCCAACTTCCTTTTTAGTAACTCTTGAGACTTCTGCAATCTCATCAAGTGTTCTTGGCACGTTGCACCTTCTGCAAGCTGCATAAAGTGATGCTGCAACCACGCCTTCAATACTCCTTCCTCGTATAAGTTTGTTTTCCACAGCATTCCTGTAAACAACTGATGCTGCTTCCCTAACACTTCTTGGAAGTCCGAGTCTTGATGAGTCTCTGTCAAGTTCGCTCAGAGCGAATGCAAGGTTACGTTCCGTTGCACCAGAGATCCTTATTTTTCTCTGCCATTTTCGGAGTCTGTACCACTGAGCACGGTTCCTGGCAGGAATGTCACGGCCGTAGATGTCTTTATTTCTCCAGTCAATCATGGTGGAGAGTCCTTTGTCGTGTATGGTATAGGTTATAGGTGCACCTACCCTTGTTCTTTTATCACGCTGTTCATGGTCGAATGCCCTCCATTCAGGCCCCATGTCAACTAGATTGTCATCTATAACTAGACCGCAGGCCCCACAGACAACTTCACCACGTTCATGATCGTTTATAAGCTTTTTAGAGCCACATTCTGGACATTTAGTTTCAGTTTTTTCGATTTCCGAAACATCCTGTTTCATCTGTTCTTTTTCTGAAACGTCAGGTTCCATATTTTCGTTTTGCGAAACTTCGTGTTTCATTTTTTCTTTCGTTTCCTTCGCCCCCATTTTTTGATAGGTTTTGATGGTATGTACAGGGTTTCTCCAACTTTATCATCAAGATTTCCAAAATTTTTTGAGTAAACTTTAATTGCTACGTATGATTCTTTTGTAGGACCAAATATATCGTAAACAGTACCCAATTTCTTTTTATCTTCTGTAAAAACAGTTAGTCCAAAACCTGGCGTATTGACGGATTTTAAAATGACGCGACCCCGTTTGGAGATGTGTGAGACAGTTCCCAGTTTTTTCATATACCCTCAAATCGAAACTTTTATATAATATTATAGTGTTCTGAAGTACTATATAAAGATTTCGATAATATTAAAAGAGGGATATTAAATGGGTTTAATGGAGAGGGGATGTCTTTTTATATGATGGCAGTTGGTCAGATGCTCTCGGACTCTTTTGTTTTTAGTATCTTTCCGTAATAAACGGTTACAATAGCTCCAATTACCGTGGGCATCAGGTAACTTACAAGGCGGTCTATAAGGCTTGCAGCTAGTACTATATCTGCCGGAACTCCCACGACCAGGAAAAGCCCTATCATTACACCTTCGCGGAGTCCTAAAGCCCCTGGAATTGTGGGGAGTATGGTTATCAAAAGTGCAATACTGTAGATAATTACCATGGGTATGAATGGAGGATATGAACCAACAGCCACAAAGCAGAGGTACATTCTTACCATATCTATTAACCACATCCCAATGGAGATTATGAGGCCTAATGTGAACATTTTATGGTTCTGCAGGACTGTAAGGAAACCTGTGGAAAACCTTTCAACGTAATATATGATCTGTTCTGTTACGTATGAAAATGTTACTTCTTTTTTGGTCAGTTTTTTAAAGAAAGGGAATACAGAACGTGCGATTGAAATAATAATTCTCTCTGCAATTTCTTTATTAATTCCAACATATATCAAGAGCCCGAAAAAAACCATGGTTATTAATATGAGCACACTTATTGCGATAGCGCTCCAGATTGAGATATTCCACGTGAATATTAAATAAATTGCAAAAAGAGACACCATCAAAAATGGGAAGAACTCAAAAACCCTATCTGCACTTGCAGAAACGAATGCAAGGTCGAATGGAATCCCTTCAAGTTTGTTTACAAGATATGCGCGGAGAGGTTCTCCGCCTGCAGCTCCGGGAGTTACGTTGTTACCAAAAAGGCTTGAAAACATCATTAAAAAGAGTTTTTTAAAACCTGGAGAATGGTCAACAACGTCGAGTATCAATGACCAACGCAGTGTCCATGCTACAATCAGAAGAAGCTCTAAAATAATGGTTAAATATATTATATTGAGGTTTGAATGGCTCAAAACTTCAAGTATGTCGTTTAATCCCACTGCAAAAGATATAATAAATATGAGGAATGCACCGATTATAAATGTGATTATGATTTCCCATTTATGGTCTCGAATGAATTCCGAAGTAGTCTCCATTTTAAAAATTCTTTACGTTACAATATATCTACTTATCTGTTCTAACAATTTGGGATACTTACCTCATATTTTATTATAGTTTTCATATAGTTTCTCTTTGCAATTACAACTTTAGTTTCTTAACTTATTTATATGGCCAAGATACTATTTTATATCCAAAATACTTATTTTATAGCTAATATGTCTAAAAAAGAAGATCCGCAAGCTATTTTACGGACAATTTCATCTTCACCTTTTATTATATTGAATGCTTCTTCTATGACCTCATCCAGAATGTGACTTGGCACTGCTACCACACCACAGTCATCGCCCATTATTAAGTCTCCCGGATTTACTACAGTGTTTCCGCATTTTATGGGAACGTTAATTTCTCCTTCGGCCTTAGCATCTCCGGCATTAGGTATAATATCCCTTGAAAATACAGGGTAGTCCAGTTCCCTTATACCTGTGATGTCCCTTGCAGATCCATAGATAACAGTACCTATTATGCCGTGTTTTTGGGCAGTTCCCGATGCCATCTCACCCCAAACAGCAGGATCATCATTATCACAGCTTATTACAAGAACATCTCCGGGTTGAGCGGAATATATTCCTTTTATAACTGTTCCCCAATCATCGGCCATGGTTTTAACAGTTGTGGCCCTTCCTATAACTTTGATATTATCTTTTACAGGTTTAACTCCTGTAAGAGTACCGTTTTCTCCGGTAACGTGCCTCATAGCATCTGATAAATTGGATGTTGTGATCTTTGATCGTGATAATTTAGAGATAGAATTTTTTGGCGAAAAATTGTTTAATAACAGCTCTGGTGAAAGTTTTTGTTTTTTTGAGACTTCCTCTGACATATCTTACCCTTCCATCCTTTAATCCATCATCTAATCTTTATCTCTTTTCATAATATGCATCGAAATACATGAATAAATTACGTCTTATTTCAATCCTGTGGCGTTGTAACTTCCTCAATAAGTTTTTTACCTGCAACAACCTCGTCAACGCTGTGTATTGAGCCTCCGTACTGTTCTATTGCGCGGTTTATTTCCTCGAAGTTGAGTTCGTTTCCCTGCATTGTAACTTTAACGTTCTCTGTTTCTTTATCTATTTCCATGAGTGTGATGTTTACTCCGTCCACGCCGCTCAATTCACTTAAAAATATTGCAAATGATGGTATATTTGGTTCGTGTGGTTTTAATATGTCAAGAACTATTCTTATAAGGCCCTTTGCCACTTTCATGTCCTCCGAAATCTTAATATCTTTTATTTTTTTTAATTAATGTATTTAGAACTAAAATCATTTTAGTGTTTTAATTCTGTACTCAGAAATATTTAAAACTTTACCTAAAAAATAAAATAAATTGTCAAGGGAGTTTCAGATTAAAATGTCCAAGTATAATAAGAATTCCAACAATTAGTCAAATTTTAAGGTTATCTTGATTAACATTCTATAAAATTTAACCCCCAGATTGAGAGGACTTGAATTAAAGGAAATGGATATTTTTGAGGAGGAATCTATTTTTTCATTAACTGACCAAAAATTTTAAGATCCAACCTTAAAAATTGATATTATTAATTTTTTTGAATTATTTCTGTATCCACTTCAAAAATCGTATCCAAATCATTATTACTTGAATAACGAGTTTCATTAAATATTTTCATTTATTATTGATTGAATTGGTAATAAATTTTTTTAATAAAAACATTTTTTAACTTTTTATGTGAGAATAAATCGGTTATTCTGCACTGATTTTGATTGAAGCGACGTTGTAATATCTCTTAATCCTATAAATTACGGCTTAATTTTTAATGTAAGAATTAAGTATTTAAATAACTAAATAAATAATATCAAGAGGGTACATTGTGAGATTCAATATACTCAACTCAAGGTATTATTAACATGCATAATAGTATTAAAAAACGGGGCCATCATAATTATAATATTAATTGCCACGTTGTTCGATAGGTACTATTTAGACATCATCAAAGGGCTTTACAATGAGTTTTAGAAGATTGTCTTGCATCATAGAAGAACTCAAAATCTGCGTGGAACAGGGAATGCCAATTCTTATCGAGGGAAAAAAGGATGAAAAAGCGCTACGCGAACTTGGTATCAACGGCAATTTCATAAAAGTTTCGGGTTCAGGCCTTAAACTCTTTGAAATCGCAGAGATGGCTGCGCAGTCATCATCTAAAGTTATTATATTAACTGACTTTGACAAAAAAGGTAATGAACTTGCCAAGAGGCTTTCATCAGACATACAAAGTCTTGGTTCTCATCCTGACCTTACTATAAGGCGTAAAATTATGGGAATCACCCGGAAATATATAAAGGATATTGAGAGTCTTCCAAGACACATGCATCAACTGGAACTTGAAGAACACCCATGTGGTGATCCCTGGTAGTTACCATCAATAATTTCCGTTAGGTACCAATGCCAGAGGGCAGTGATATTACTTATATCATGAAAGGTATCTACACATGAAGGAGGCCCAAAACATGGGAAAAGAAGAAATAAGTACAACTAAATATCTCATTCACGCTCAAATAAATGCTAACGGCATTGTTGAAAAGCCAGATGTTGTGGGAGCAATTTTTGGACAAACAGAAGGACTTTTAAGCAATGACCTTGATTTAAGGGAATTACAAAAGACAGGGAGGATAGGAAGAATAAAAGTAAACATAAACTCAAAAGCCGGCAGGTCCAAAGGGGAAATAGTGATACCATCAAGCCTTGACAGGGTTGAAACAGCAATACTTGCAGCATCACTTGAAACTATAAACAGGGTAGGACCATGCGAAGCTTACATACAGGTTTCCAAGGTTGAAGATGTCCGCGCTGTGAAAAGGCGAAAAGTCGTAGATAGGGCAAAAGAACTCTACAAAGGAATGATGGAAGAGGTAACACCCGAAAGCCTAAAAATGATAGAAGAAGTCAAAGAAGCAATGAGGGTTCATGAAATAACAGAGTACGGTGATGAGAGACTTCCAGCCGGACCAAATGTCACAAGTTCCGATGCAATTCTTGTTGTTGAAGGAAGGGCTGATGTTCTGAACCTCCTTCGATACGGTGTTAAAAATGCCATAGCTGTTGAAGGAGTTAGTGTTCCAAAAACAGTTGCTGAGCTAACCAAAAATAAGACAGTCACAGCATTCCTTGATGGAGATAGGGGTGGAGAACTCATTTTAAAAGAACTTCTTCAAGTTGGAGAGGTTGATTATGTTACAAGAGCACCTAGGGGCAAAGAAGTTGAAGACCTTGCAAAAGATGAAGTTATGGTTGCTTTGAGGGACAAAGTACCCGTTGAACAGATATACCATGACCTCGGTGTCAAGGTTGAAAAAGTTGAAAAGGTTGAACCAAAAGGTGGAGATAAAGTACAAGTCTTAAAAGGAATTTTAAAAGATTTGGAAGGTTCAGGAAATGCAGAAATCCTCGATGATGCTCTTAACATCTTAAAAGAAGTTAAGGTTGAAAATTTATACGATGAACTTAAAAATGTCAACAGCAATGCATACGCTGTTGTTTTTGACGGCGTAATAAGCCAGAGATTAATAGACATTGCAAAGGATAAAGGTTTAAAACAAATAGTGGCCGTTAGAATGAGTGAAGTTGTAAAAAAACCGAGCCCAATAAAGGTCTTAACCAGATAAAATTGTTTCAATGTTTAATTGAGTTCATAATTGGTTTAATTAAAATTAAACCATTAATCTCCTTTAATTTATTGAAGGATATCTGGAAATATTAAGAAATAGGGGCTGATTTTATTTTTTAGAGTCCCTCTAATGAAATTAAGTCTTATAGCATAAGTCCAAATGATGGGTTAAAATTCTTTGGGGGGTATTCCATGTACGTTAACATGAAAAAAGAGTTTTTAGGAGATATAAATACAACAAAAGATATTTTAATACCCAAAGATCCATTGGAAAGGGTTATAGGTCATGAAGAAATTATAAAATTCGTTAAAATCGCTGCAAAGCAGAGAAGAAACCTTCTTCTTGTTGGGCCGCCAGGTATAGGTAAATCACTCATAGCACAGGCCATATCAGTTCACCTGAAAAAACCCGATGAAGAAATAACCGCGGTACACAACCCCGAAAGGCCAGAAAGGCCATTTGTCGAGGTTAAAACCCGGAAAGAAATGGAAAGCGAGAAAAAAGATCTTGAAAGGGCTGAAGGAGATGTTGTTGACCCTCACGATGTTCCCGAAGCTGTTGCAGAGAGGTTAGGCTTCAGATGTCCGCACTGTGGAAGTTACAACAACGCATATCAAAGTGTATGTCCTAACTGCGGCAGTGATAAATATGCTCAAATAAACGCCAGGAGAAAACATTTAGGTGACCTTCTGGGAATGTTTGAGCAGATGAACTCCGGTGCAGACATCCCAAAAGAACGTGTTACAACAACACGAATGCGTAATGGAAGAGAAGAAGTTGTAAGCTACGAAAGAGTGGGCGGCGACGGAATAAAAATACTTGATCAACACGCTCTTGAAAAAAGAAGAGAAATTGTTGAGAATAAACCTAAAAATGTTATAGTGCCTCTTAAAAGGAATATGTTTATACAGGCAACAGGTGCAAGCGAAACAGAACTGCTGGGGGATGTGAGGCACGATCCATATGGAGGACATCCAGATCTTGGAACACAGCCCTACGAACGGGTTGTACCTGGTGCTGTTCACGAGGCACATGAAGGGGTTCTTTTTGTAGATGAAATAGTTCACATTGCACCGTTGCAACGTTATATATTGAGTGCAATGCAAGATAAGGTCTTCCCAATAGTTGGAAGGAATCCACAGAGTGCTGGAAGTTCTGTTAGGGTTGACAATGTCCCATGTGACTTTATATTTGTTGGTGCATGTAATATAAGGGATATACAGTACATACTACCTCCACTTCGATCCAGAATACAGGGTGAAGGTTACGAGATACTTATGAAAACAACCATGCCAGATACAGAGGATAACGAAGCTAAAATTGCTCAGTTTGTAGCTCAAGAAATAGAGATGGATGGTAAGATACCCCACGCAACCAGAAGGGCTGTTGAACTTCTTATTGATAATGCTAAACGGAGAGCAGAAACTATAGATGACCAGAAGAATGCATTGACTTTAAGGCTTAGGGATCTCGGTGGAGTTCTTAAGATGGCCGGAGATATGGCAACTATGGATGGAAGCGAATTTATTGGGGAAAATCATATGCGATTTGCCGTAAAAAACGCTGTTTCAATTGAGGATCAAATAATAGAGAGATATAAATCCTTTGAAAATGCTATAGAAAAGGATATATCCAGTTCTCAGCGTATGGGTAATGGAAAATCTCGTACGCCCAATGAAAATGTTGACAGAAGCTATATGTAACGTTAATCAAACGTATAAACTGAAACTATATCTGATACCATGAACCCTTACTCAAATCAACACTGGAGAAACTCTGAAGTGGGACCAACAAACTTGCAGGGATCAATTGCAGGCGAGTCCGGTTACATCGTAAGAGAGAATATTTTAGATGCATTTGACTTTCCAGAGATGATAGAAGATTATCTCATGGAACTTGAGATAAGGAACTACTCAAAGAACACCATAAAAACTTACAGATCAATAATAAACAATTTTTACAAATTTTTATTGACTGAAGATGATTTATATGATGAAAGACTAGTTTTAAGGGCATTCAAAAGGTATATACGTCATTTGAAACGTGAAAGAAACGTTTCCCAGAATTACATATACCTTGTTACAGTTGTTGTGAAGAAATTCTTTGAGTTTGGAGGTATAGGAGTGCTTAAAGAAGTTAAAACTCCTAAAAGAACAAAATCTCTCCCTAAATCGCTTAGTGAAGATGAAGTGCAGCGTCTTATCCATGCCATGGACAAACCTAATTTTAATAATGGTCACACGCATCATTCAATGTCTTTGATGTTTCGAAACAAAGTTATATTAGCTCTGTTATATTCAACAGGGCTCAGGGTTTCTGAACTTGTAAACCTCCAAACAAACAGTTTGGATCTTGAAGAAAGGACAATAAGAATAAGAGGAAAAGGTGAAAAGGATAGGATAGTACTTTTTGATGATAAAACAGGGGAGCTCATTGAGGGTTACATTGAGAGAAGAGATTCTGACAGTGAATATCTGTTTGTCAACCGTTCAGGGAACCATTTAACGCCCCGTTACATTCAAATGATGATAAAAGATTATGCAAAAGCTGCAGGCATTAAAAAAAGGGTCACACCCCACATTTTAAGGCACTCCTTTGCAACCCACCTGTTAAAAAATGGTGTAGACATCAGGGCAATACAACAGCTTCTGGGCCATTCAAACCTTAGTACGACCCAGATTTATACCAGTGTGGACATGCACACCTTGAAGAATGTGTATGACAAGGCAAAATTGAGTTAAGGATTGTCCATGAATCCAAAATCTGAAAATATTTTTTAATAGATTTATAGAATAATTTTAACATAAACACTTCTTTTCTAGTAAATTTTTATTAAGAAAAGTTTTATAAAAAAAATTTTATTATGGTAGTTTCATCTTTGGAATTGAGATCATAATAAAAAAAATTAAAATCTAAAAAAATAGTAGAAATCTCAATTTTACACTGCCATATATCCCAATTAATACAAATTTGTAGAATAATCCAATTCCTAATTTTTTCAATTTATTTTTCTTAAATTCTATGCTAGTTTTTTCTATGCTAATTTTTAACCAGCAACCTAATGATCAGGGCAGGTTAATGTTTATGGTTTATAATGAGAATATTGGAGCAATGATAAGGTTAGGTTTATAGAGTTTAAGATAGAAGTTGGAAATAAGATTTAGAATAAAATAAAAACTGTGATTTTTCAATATTTTGAATGTCATTAAGTTTAAGGGCGCATCAAATGGCAGACCAATCCAGCAAATATAAAGATATAGTTAAAGCAAACGCATGGAAATTCATAATACTGCTTGGAATAGTCAGTCTTCTTGCAGATATGACCTATGAAGGTGCTAGAAGTATCACAGGACCTTATTTGGCTATTTTAGGTGCCAGTGCCACTGTTGTGGGTTTTGTGTCCGGGTTTGGAGAGCTTGTGGGTTACGTCCTTAGATTCTTCTCAGGATATCTCAGCGACAAGACTAGGCAGTACTGGGCCATAACCATAGTTGGATACGCCGTAAATCTTTTAGCAGTACCTTTGCTGGCCCTGGCTGGAAGCTGGGAAATTGCAGCAATGCTCATAATAACAGAAAGGTTCGGGAAAGCCATAAGAACGCCTGCAAGGGATGTTATGCTTTCTCATGCCACATCCGGGGTGGGAAGCGGCTGGGGATTCGGAGTTCACGAGGCAATGGACCAAATAGGGGCCATAATGGGTCCATTAATAGTTGCAGCGGTTTTATTCTTCAATGGAACCTACCGTACAGGTTTTGCGCTGTTACTTATACCTGCACTGCTGGCACTGATTGTGCTTGTGCTTTCCCGCTTTCTTTACCCTCATCCTCACCATCTGGAACTCAGTCAACCTAAATTAGAAACTAAAGGATTTAAAAGGATATACTGGATATATATCGCTGCGGTGGCTCTTATAGCCGCGGGTTTTACAGACTTCCCCCTCATTGCATACCACTTCCAGAAAAGTGTTGTAGTTTCTGCTGCTATTATACCAATTTTCTATGCCGTAGCAATGGGAGTGGACGCCATTGCCGCATTGATTTTTGGTAGATTATTTGATAAGGTCGGTGTTTCCATAATGATAGTGGTTGCATTGTTATCTGCGCTTTTTGCACCTCTCGTGTTTTTCGGAGGATTTTACGCAGCTTTAGTAGGAATGGCTTTGTGGGGTATAGGTTTGGGAGCTCAGGAATCCATAATGATGGCAGCAGTGGCAATAATGTCCCCGGTTGAAAAGAGGGGAGTTGCATACGGTGCTTTTAACATGATTTATGGTGTGTGCTGGTTTTTAGGAAGTGTTTTAATGGGAGTACTCTACGACATTTCCATATTTTACTTGGTTGTGTTTTCTATGGTCATGCAGCTTTCATCAATACCTTTATTCATTGTTATAAGGAAAATAACAGGGAAATAGTTCTATTTATAAAATTTTAGATTTAATGAATAGGATATATTGAAATCGAACAGGAGAAATATTTTATTAACAAAGAAACTATTCATGTTAAATATTATGCTGGATAAATTTATTTACTAATTATTGGCTCAAAACAATTTTAATTGGGGGAATATGGTTGAGACAGTTTCCAAGGCCCAGAATAGTTTCCAGTAAATGCATTGAATTCGAGCCCTGCAGGTACAACGGCCTTATAATCAGAAGTAAAGTTGTTGAAGGCCTGAAAAAATATGCAGATTTCCAACCTGTCTGCCCTGAAGTGGAGATAGGGCTTGGAGTTCCCAGAGATACCGTGAATATTGCTGAAATAGATGGTAAAATAGAGTTATTACAACCTGCAACCGGAAGGAAACTCACAGAAGAAATGAAAGAATTTTCAGAATCCTTTTTAAACTCCATTAAAGATATTGATGGGTTTATATTGAAAAATAAATCACCTTCCTGTGGTTTAAAGAGCGTAAGGGTGTACAATGAATTAAAAAATTCAAGGCCTCGCACAGACGGTGTGGGTTTATTTGCAGGTTCAGTCCTGCAGAAATTCCCATATCTTGCAATTGAAGACGAGGGGCGCATTAGAAACCTTATTTTAAGGGAAAATTTCTTCACCAAACTTTTCACCCTGGCGGACTTCCGGGAAGTAATTGAATCAGGGGATTTTAACGATCTTTTAGCGTTTCAATCCAAAAATAAGCTTTTGCTCTTATCTTACAACCAGGAATACTCCCAAAAAATGGGAAAAGTCTTATCAAACCGTCATGACAAACCACTTAATGAATTAAAGAAAGATTATCAAGATTTACTGTTAAAATGTCTATCCTCTCCTCAGAAAGTCACATCAAACATCAACGTTTTGATGCATGCCATGGGGTACTTCTCCAAAAAACTAACATCTCCAGAGAAAGCATTCTTTTTAGATACTCTTGAAAAGTATAGAGAAGGAAGCATACCTTTACTTGTGATCATAAACCTAATTAAATCATGGATAATCCGATTTAATGAGGATTATCTGGATAAACAAACATTTTTCCAACCTTACCCTGAGGATCTGATGCAAGTAACCTTCATCTACGATAAAATGGGTAAATAAACTTTTTTTAATAAATATACGGCCAAATTTAGGTGTAATGCATTACAATAGTATAATGCCAGCGTGATACAGTAAATAAAATAGTTTAATGCCATTATAATGCCGTATAATAAGAATTATGTGTTATTAAGCTTTGATACATGAAACGCATAAAAAACTCAATAAAAATATTTTCAGCGACACTTTAGTTACTTAATATACTCCAAGGTTAAGAATTCTAAAAGCCTTTGAATAGCTTTAAAACCTTTATAAATCCACTAAATTACTTGAATTACCTTTAGGATGAGAAATTCATGAAAAAGTATTTATAATATCTGAACATACTAATATAGAAGTGGTTAATTTTTAGTTACTTAACCAGTTTAAGACTTTTTTAATATCCAGAAGCGAGGAATCGTTCTGGAATATTGATAATAAACAGGTTTTGATTTATAAATCTATAATCCGGAGGAATCTTGATGGAAATATCCATTGATAATTATTTTGAAAAAAGATACATGCTGTTTAAATGGCGTTCTAACGCTTCTTTGGCCAATAAGGCAGTAATGGCATTATTTATGGCATGTATCACTGGTATCATGGCTCAGGTAATTATACCCTTACCATGGACTCCAGTACCAGTTACAGGACAAACTTTTGCGGTGCTTGTTGCAGGAATCTTCCTTGGACGTAAATGGGGAGGATTTAGCCAGTTATTCTATGTCGGAATAGGAGTTGCAGGTGTACCATGGTTTGCAGGAATGACAGGAGGAGCAGGTGCATTACTCAGTGCATCAGGCGGTTACCTCATAGGCTTCGTACTTGCAGCATTTTTCCTGGGATACTTCGCAGACCGCTACGTCAAAGCAAGGAATTTTATCCCAATGCTTGCACTTATGCTGTTTGCAAACTTTGCCTTAATATACATCCCTGGACTGGCAGTACTCAGCATCTGGACACAGGCTGCAACAGGAGCTCAACCAAGCATCTGGACCCTACTTGTAATGGGGGTTCTGCCATTTTTACCAGGTGAGGTTGTGAAAATTGGAGGTGCAGCAGCCCTTGCTAAGGCCGTTACACCAAAAAAACCTTTCACCGGTGGAGAAATTGACGTCAAAAGGGCAGAAAACTTGTTCTGATACAAATTCTGCAGGTGTATCTGATCCAATGAGGATCAGAGCCCACCACCTTTTATGCATGCAGGGGTTTCAGGGATACGGTTACACCAAAGATTTTGCCTTGCATATGCTCAAAGTTGTGGATCATATAATTAATAATCCTCTCTGTGAACTTGATATAATCACGGGGTGTGATGAAATTTGCATGCACTGCCCACACAAGGTTGGGGAGATCTGTTATAAGAAGCCCCATGCTGATGAGAACATCAAAAAAATGGATCTTACGGTTCTTGAAAAACTTGGAATGTTGGAAGGTTCAAAAGTAAAAGCTGGAAAAATCTTTGAAGAAGTGAATCAAAGCTTCAAGACGCGTGAAGATGCCCGAGAAGTTTGTGGAAACTGCTTATGGCTAGATAAGTGTCTTTGGTTTATGCGGAAGCCTATTTAAATCAATTCATTACTGTTTTTATTTACTTTTTTTATTCCTTTCTAATTTACTTCACAATTTGGAATACTTTTTCCCAAAAAGTAAATACTCGATAATGCCATACTAATTCATAAAGATTTTAAAGGGGAAAAATATGGCTGAAGATCAGTATAAATGGGGTGTAGTGATAATAGCCTGCCTTGCAGTCTTTATCATAGTTTTGGATTCATCTGCCATGAATGTGGCCATCACGGCACTTGTTAAAGATTTGAATACTACTTTGTCAATGATTCAGGCTATCATTGCTTTATACGCACTTATAATTGCTTCTTTCATGTTGCTTGGGAGTAAACTTCAAGATATTCTTGGTAGGAAGAAGACTTTTTTAACTGGACTTTTCATATACGCAACAGGAACCACTATAGCCACGTTAAGTGTTAATGCAGGTATGCTTCTTTTAGGATGGGCAGTTTTGGAGGGTATTGGTGCTGCATTGATGTTACCGGCCACCACAACCATTGTAGGGGCCAGCTACAAAGGCAAGGATAAAATCACTGCCTTTGGAATTTGGGGAGGTATTGCAGCCATGGGTGCAGCCATAGGTCCAATAGTCGGGGGAGTATTCACCACATACCTCACATGGAGGTTGGTATTTGGTTCTGAACTGATTTTTGTTGCTGTAATATTGATCTTCAGAGGCTACCTTACAGAATCCCAGCCAACCCTTAAATGGAAAGATTTGGATGTGGTGGGGACCATATTATCCATAGTATCCCTGGTTTTATTAGTTATGGGCATTTTACTTTTAAGCAAGCCGCAAAACTGGGCTTACGTATCTGTTCTTGTGGTTTCAGGTTCCATCCTCTTTGTGGTATTCATTTTATGGCAGAGGAGAAGGATCAACAGGGGTCTGGAACCCCTTTCTGATATATCCCTTCTAAAAAACCGTATCTTTGGCTTGGGAAATATAAACTCCATAATACAGCAGATACCCCTTGCAGGTTTCCTTTTTATAATTCCAGTATTCCTTCAGCAGGTAACCCATTTAGATGCATTCATGACAGGGTTGGCTCTTTTACCGGCATCACTGACCATTCTGGTGTTTTCACTGCTTGGTGCTAAACTCGCATCCCGCTTAGAACCTAAATATATTTTAATGGCTGGTTTTTTGGTATCTGCTTTAGGAACATGGATGCTGGGAGGAACCTTCAACATCAACACCCAGATAGGTGACATAATTCCCGGAACCATTGTTTTTGGTGTTGGAGTGGGTCTGTTACTATCCCAGCTAACCAATCTCACCATGTCTGCAGCAAGAGGCGACCAGGAATCTGATGCTGCTGGCTTTTTAAATGCCTTTAAAAACCTGGGATACTCCATGGGCACGGCTTTAATTGGTGTTCTACTTTTACTGGGAGTATTCTGGGGACTCACAGCTTCCATAGAATCATCTGGCCTTGCAGGGAATATGAGCACTACAGAAATTCAGGATAGTCTCTTCAACTACGTTGAAACAATGCAGACAACCCCTCCCCAGGACATACCTTCCAGTCTGGTTCCACAAGTCACCCAGATGGTGGATTCCACCATAAGTTCCGCTATGAAAATGACTTTCAATGCACTGGCACTGATTTTCCTTTTGGGATTTTTCACTAGCCTTTTCCTGCCTCGCAGGAAGATTAAAGGTTCTTTTAAAAATTCTTAATATACATTTTTTTGGAAAATAGGATTTATGCGGTTATTTAAGTTAGAAAACATGGATCTGAATTAGAAATGATTTTTTTTTTAGTTTCGTTATGTCATTATTAGCTTAACTTTATAGTTCTTATCATCAATCTTTCAGTTTAGATACGATTAATCAACGAACTATATATCTTCGAGTTCAACATGAAAAGCTTGAATTATTTAAACTCTTCTTTTAGCCTTTACACACAATTGCACTGGTGTGTGGAAAATAATTTATATCATAATTTACATACTTATATGTAATAAATTAGGGGTAAAACTAGGGGGTAAAACTATGGGAGAAGTTAAAAAATTGAAATCTTTACCAGTTTTCGATTTTTCCTTGATTATAGCAGTGATTTGGGCGGTTATATCCTTCATATTGGGGATCATTTATTTCATTGTAGGATATGCGGCGCTGCACCAAGCGAGTACATTTATTATTAGTTTAAACAATAATACCACTGCTGTTGTAAATTCAGTGGCCAGTTCTATCAGTACTATGGGGGCGTTGTATCTAATTGTAATATGGCCTATTATGACATTTTTCCTGACTTTTATAGGAGCCGCAATAGTAGCTTTACTTTACAATTACTTAGCGCCCAGAGTTGGTGGTATTAAACTGGAACTTGAGTAAAAATCTATTTTTTTTTATTTTAGTCTTTTTGGCATTATAATTAGACTATCCCCTAATAAATATACTTTTACCAACTAAGCTTTCGTTAAATTTTCATCGATTGTGTGGGTGCTTTCCAACCTCACAACTATTTCAAATTTAATGTGACAAGTGATGGCACCATTTGTTTGGGGTTCAAAAATAATGATTAATGATTAGATCCGATCGTTGTACTTCACTTCCTGGAACCTGATCTCAAATTGGGTTCCATTATCTCTGCAAAGTTCAATATCACCATCAATCTGATTTACTAAGTTGGTTACCAGTTGTAAACCCAGAGTTTTGGTGTTTTCAAAGTCCAGGTCTTTAGGAAAACCAATACCGTTATCTTTCACAGTTATGCTGAAATCATCATGGCATGCATCTAATCTTAAGTTGATTTCACCGTTTCTGTGAGGAAAAGCGTGTTTTATGGAGTTGGTTACAAGCTCGTTGATGATCAAACCACACGGTATGGACGTGTCTACGTTTAAGTTGATGCTGTCTCCCTCTGTTTTTATTATTATCTTCTCTGGATCCTCCACGTAGGTGAACATCAGGTTCGAACATAAACTCCTAACGTACTCTGTGAAATCGATCTTTGCAAGGCTATCGGATTTATATAACTTTTCATGTATGAGGGCCATTGATTTTACCCTGCTCCGGCTTTCTTCAAGTGTTTTAACAGCTTCCTCATCTTCCAGGTAACTTGATTGGAGGCTCAAAAGACTTGAGATTATCTGCATGTTATTTTTCACCCGGTGATGTATCTCCCTTAGTAAAAGTTCTTTTTCTTTGAGAGATTCTTTTATCTTTTCTTCTGCCTGTTTACGTTCACTGGACTCTAGATGTGTGGAAATCATATTTGCAATGGATGCTGCAAAGTCCTGGTCTTCAAAGCTCCAATTTCTTTTTTCTATGTTTCTATGGCACAGGATTCCGACCACATCACCGTTGATCCAGATTGGAACGTCCAGTAAAGAAGTTGTACCTGTGGGTTTGAGTGAAACTTGAAGCTCTTCGATTCTAGAATCATTCACAGCATCAACAACGGCTAAACTGAGACTTTGTTTGAGTAAATCCAGGTAATTTGAAATATTTTCAACTTTAAACTTTTTACCATTCTCATGTGAGTTTTTGTTCAGATTGTAGTTATCAAAGCATTCCATTTCAGTTTTATTCTGATTGAAAAACCATACACTGACATCATTCACATTTAAAACCTTGGAATCAGATTCAATCAATTTTTTAAGGGAGCCATCCAGATCTTGCATGTCATTTTTAGCCAGTTCAAGGAGTACTTCCTGTCTTTTGATGGTATTTTCTGCTGTTTCTCGTGCTTTGCTTTCTTGAAGTACCCTTTCAGTCACATCTTCTCCTGAACTTAAAGTTCCTATTGCATTGCCTTTAACATCCCTGAGCACGGTTTTGTGCCATGATACGATTAATTCGCCCCGATTTTTGCTTAATATTCGGGTTTCAAGATTTTCAAAATGGGTTCCATGACCTCCATCTATTAAGGTTTTAAAAGTGTTTTCACTATGTTCCTTACTCTGCATTGAGAGAAAGTTTTCAAACCAATTTTTGCCTTTGATCTCGTTTTCAGTGTAACCTAAAATTTCACAGCCTGTGCTGTTTATATGGGTCACGATTCCGTCTAAATCCAAAACAATGAGTATGGCTCCTGCCATATTAAAATACATTTCTGCCCTTTCTCGTTCGGCTATCAATGATTTTTCAGTTTCAACCCGTTTTTTTATTTCATCCTGCGCGTCCAGGTAAAGCTGTTTGTTCTCATTTATGGACAAGATCTGGCGAATAACCACCAAAAATATGATCATTCCCATGCCCACATTTGCAAATGCTAAATCAGTTGAAGAAAGATTCGTTCTTGTATTAATTATGATATAAGAAGCACATACTAGTATAAGTGGAACGTAAGAAGTCCAGCCAAATTTTTTGGGGTCCTTGGATCTGGCTGTTTCTGGAAAGCTGTGTTTCATTTTATTTCCCTCTATTAATCCTGCAAGCCCCACTAAAAGATTGGCTACCAGCCAACCTGCGTCAATAAAACTTCCTGAAATATAAGTGTTGTTTAATAAAAAATAATAAAATGTAAAATTGGTTATAACATCTAAGGTCAAACTTAAAATCAATAAAATCAGGATCATATCACTTAAATCTTTAATTTTGTTAAATACCAGATCATAAGATATGTAAAAGAGTATAAAACCTAGTATGATGTATAAAACTGATAAAAACAGCCATAAAGGATTTTCAGTGCTTTGTAATATGCTTGGTAAACTCAGGAAGACTCCTAAAAATAATGCAGAGGATATGGAAACTATCACTATATCCAAGATGGTCTTGAATTTTTTTTGTTTTGATTCGGCCCCGGGAAAGTAAATGATTCCAAGTGCAAAAAAAAGGTAAGATAACAAATATAGAATACTGACACTTGATGTGAATGGTTGGTTATTGAAGAAGATATTTAAAACAGCCCAGTTTATATCGCCCATAAAATATAAGGATTGACCAATTAAGAGAAGTACCCATGGTAAACATATACGTTTACCCCACCTTTTAGAGTTTTTAGCCGCATATAATAACCCTAAAACAGCTAACATATTAAAAAAAGGTATAACTACGTCGCTCATATGTGTTCTGAGTTCTATATTTCCTTTAAAAACTGTAACAATTGTCAGATAACCTAAAATAGCCACCATTCCAACAACGGCAATCGTAACTGTTGTTTGTAATTCTTTTTTCGGGGTCTGCATAATCAATTCCTACTGCCTGTTAGAATGAGTCATTAAAATCATCAAATTACATTACATAATAAGATTAGAAGATATTTAAATGTTAATGTTCCTAAAACTGTCTTAAGCCAAGTTTTTAAGATAAAACCAGTTTTAAAAGATTCTGATCAATAAAAATTAGATGAAGATACGGCTTATGAGAAACCCAGAATTATTGGGTAATATACATAATTTTATAAGAAAACGATAATTGAAATTGAAAATACGAAATAGGCTAGAAAAATATCCTGAAAAGAACATCAATTATTTATTCTTTTTAGTTTATTGTCCCTTGTACGCGTGCTTTAACTTTTCTATGTCAAGTTTATCCATTTGAAGCATTGCCTTCCTAACTCTCTGCGATTTTTCAGGATCCGGATCATTTAAAAGTTCGCTCAAAAGGGTGGGGACGATTTGCCATGACACTCCGTATTTGTCTTTAATCCAGCCCGGTCCCTGTTTTTCTCCATCTTTGGAGAATTTTTCCCACAAATCATCCACTTCTTTCTGCGTTTGGCAGTTTATGAAGAAAGATATGGCCGGCGAGAATGTGAATTGTGGACCGCCGTTTAACGCGATGAATTCCTCTCCATCGAGCTCGAATGTTGTGGACATCACCGTTCCTTTGGGCTCTGGTCCGGCTTCTCCATAGTGCATAATGTTCACGATCTTTGAATTTTTAAAAATGGAGGTATAGAAATTTGCTGCCTCCTCAGCTTTACCATCGAACCATAAAAATGGGATGATCTTTTGCATATAACCATTCTCCCCTTATTTTTTTACTAATCTACCTTTACATCTTTTCTAAAAGCTCATCGAGACGTTCATAGGATTCATTAACTCCCTCTTCCATGCCGGACTGGAGCATCCCATCACGATCCTCAACCGCCTGGAAAACAGATTGAGACGTTAACTTTGTTTTGCCATTGGACAATGCTTCAAATTTCGTTGTTTCGAGAATGACATGCCCTTTTTCTGGAAGCCCTTCAAATTCAAAGGTGCTGATAATTCTCTCAGGGGTAACCTCATGATTCACACCATGAAATGCGTACTCATTACCGTCTTGATCCTTTTGAATGTACCTCCATGACCCGCCATTTTTCGGTTCAAATGTCTCAAGAGTCATTGTGAGTCTTCTTGGCCCAAGCCACTCTATGTAAAGCTTTGGATCTGTGAAAGCTTTAAAAACAAGTTTTAATGGGGCATCAAATTCTCTTGTGATGATGATCTCCTGCTTTCCAGGTTCTGCAGTAATTTTAGTAAGATTATTTTTTGCCATCTATTTCACCTTCCATAAATGCCATTTCCATAAAATCACGTTTCATGTTAATTTATCCAATTTCAAAACTTGCCAGATGTTCAGCGAGTTTATCAAAAGACTGTTCCCAGCCGATACCCGTAGTTTCAACCATCTCACTGGGAAGGCCGGCGTGCTGCAGAGTCATCTCTGTTTTATCCTCATGTTCTTCAAACGTCACAGTCACCAGTAATTTTAAGGGCCAGTCTCCGGGCATTTCGTAGTGAGAAGCAGGTACAACATTTCCATCCTCATCTGAAAAGGAATCTGTGCAAACAATTCTCTCAGGTTCAACTATTTTCTGGTAAACACCGGTACTCCAATAATCTTCGCCCTCAGGTGACCGCATACAGTATAGATAGCTGCCGCCCACACGAAAATCAATACTGATGTGCGGTGCGGAGTAGTCTTTCGGTCCCCACCAGTGCTTCACGTGTTCAGGTTCCATCCAGGCTTTCCAAACCAGTTTTCGTGGCGCGTCAAAGATACGCGTGATTACGAGGGGCTTCTCTTTACTGGTTTTTTCTAGATTACATCTTTCTTCATTTTCATCCAAATCCATTCCTCCTTATTATTTTTTTATTCACATCCATTTCCTCTATTTAATACTATTTTTAACTAAATGGGCTGCAGGTTATAATCTTTCAAGGGATTTTTAGACTTTGTAGATCGAAACGAGTTTGCTCCTGATATCATTGAATATGCATTTACAGTTCCTTGATAATACTATATACTTTAAATTTATATTTTTTTTCAAAGTTCATTTTATCTAGAGATTAGATAATCTAATTATTCAAAATGTTATTAACATCTAAAAAAAGATAATAGATGTGGTGAGAGAATAAAAAAATCCGAAAAGATGATTATTTTGAAGTGGATTTAATTGTAACAGTATTATTGACATTAAAATAGGATATTAACATTAAAATAAGATGAAAATACATTAAAGAAAGTTTTTTAAGGCATGGACAAATTCAAGACTTCTGTCTCGAGGAAGCCAGTGTCCACAATCATCCAGTTCAACCAACTGAGAATGGGATATCATTGTACCGGCCCTTTCAACATCTTTACTTGGCACTAGAGAATCCTTTTCCCGGTTAAAAGAAGTACGGGCATGGTAAGCTCGTGGAGCTGTTTAAGATAGCAGGTTCTCAGTTTCTGATTTTTAACTTCACTGAGCTGGAAAGCCCTCCAGGCATTTTCACTATCTCCATTGCGCCCCACTTCCATCAACTTTGCCACAACCTCCTCGGTCAGTGCATCTGGATTTACAAGCAGCTTTTTCAGGCTTGCCTTTAAAAACACCTTGTTGGAAAGCATCAACTTATTGATACTATCATATACATGTGGATGTTTCATGAGCCAAGTCGTTAGTTGAGGATATGGAATTTTATTGCTCAGGCCGTAAGGAGCAATCAGAACCAGTTTTCTAACTTTTTTGGGGTGGGCTAAGGAATATCCCAATGAAATTCCACCACCTAACGATAAACCGCCTAAGTCGATCTGATTGTAACCCAAAACATCTATTAATTTATCTAGAAATTCCTGGTACCATTCCAGAGTATAAGGTGCATCGGGTTTGTCAGTTCCACCATAGCCTGGTAGATCTGGAGCAATAACATGAAAATTTTCACCTAAACTTGGTATGACGCTTTCGTAGGAGAGCATTGCCGAGTCAAGGCCGCCACCATGCAGTAATAAAAGGGGAGTTCCTGATTTTCTTATTCCTGATTCGTAGAGCATGACATTGATATTATCTACTTTAACAGAACGTTTTTTGATTTTCATAGGATCCATCTACATTCATTACTCTCATCTGCATTCATATTACTGATATTTTGGTTTAAAAATGTACAACACTTTAGACTATATATTAATCTATTTTTGAAATATTCAATTTGACCAGTCGCGATTTTTTAAATGGATTATCATTTTAAAGTATCACTTTTTTTTTAAATGTTTAAAACTAAGCTAATAATGTTAATTAGATGTACATGTAACGGATTAAATGCATTGATCTTTACTCATTTAGAAATTTATTTTTTTGGAATTTTGAGACTTAAACTAATGTCTCTAAATTTACCATCAAAAAAAAGTTATTCATTAGAGTTACATATATAAATAAAGATAGATCTTTTTATTAGTTTTTTTCATGAAGTTTTAGAAACATAATATTAAACTGAATTTGATCAATTACTAAATTTCGATTAGAAAAAATATGAGGTGTTTAAATGGTTAATTATTGGCTTTGGGTAGCTAAAGAAGATAGCATGAATGATAACGATGAAGTTGGTTCATGTCAGAGATGGGATGGCTGTGATCCAGATACAGAAATAGGAGATTATGTATTGATCTACAGAATATCACCTCATAGAGATATTAAATATTTAGGAGAAATTACTAAAGACTGCTTTTTGAATACCAGTAAATTGCCTAACGAAGAATATTACTGTGAATTCAAGATATTATCCAATTTTGAAGATGAACTTGAATTAAAGGATATGAAAGATGAAACTGAATTAGTTGAATGGTATCCTCTAAAAAATAAGTTCCATAAACGGTTGTTTTCAATAACTGAGGATTACTGGAAAGTTTTAGAGAAATTAATCATATCTAAAAATCAGTCATCTAAAGATGTTTTCTTAAATTAATATTCCCTATTTTTTGTTTTATTTTTTAGAGAAACTGCATCTTTGTGGTATTTTCAGAGAAACTGCATTTAACTTGTTAATGACTTGAATTCATTGCTAAAATAATAAATAAACGAAAGTCATAAACTTAAATAGAATTTGAAATTTTTGTTTACAGTAATGGAGGACGGGCTTGTATGAGTTCTATTTCTGATCTGGAAAGAATGAGGGAGCAAAGAGATGTTCAGAATATTATAAAAGCCTTGGATGTAAGAGAAGACAAAAAGACCCGAGAAAAGGCAGCTTATATCTTGGGTGATATAAGGGCTGAAGAGGCTGTTGAACCTTTAATCTCAGTATTAAATGATGATTACTGGCCTATTCGTAAGGCAGCTACCCTGTCTCTCGGCAGGATTGGGGATAAACAGGCAGTTGAACCTTTAATCAAGGTTTTAAAGGATGATTATTGGCACGTTCGTGAGACAGCGGCATTGGCTTTGGGTGCCATTGGAGATAAACGTGCTGTGGAACCTATTATTGATGCCTTAAAAGATGGCTCTTTAAATGTTAAATGTGAAGTTGTGGGTGCACTGGGAGTTTTAGGTGACAAGAGAGCTTTGGAGCCGTTAATGAATATTCTAAATGAAGATGATTATATTTTGCGGGCCTGCACCGTAACTTCGCTGGGTAAAATAGGTGATAACCTGGCTGTGAAGTCTCTTTTAAATTCATTAGAAGATGAAAACTATTTTGTCCGGGTAAACGCTGCCAACGCCCTTGCAACTATAGGTGATGACAGTGCACTTCCATTCCTCCAGGAGGCTTTAAATAATTCAAAAGGTGAATCCTACGAATTTGAAAGAGCCGTTAGGGAAACTATGAATAAAATCAAGGCAAGAAAAAGAAATAAAGGTTAATTTTTTATGATATCATCCTTCATGTATGGACTACATGTACCTGATCAATTTACTCAATTTCTACTCGTTTTATTTATCCGATTTTTTTGAAATTAATTAATGAAATAGGGGTTGAAAAATTTACTTCGTTAAACCTTGATATAACGCAGTAAAATCTTTATCAATATTCAAATCAGGTAAAAATCAAAAAATTAAGAAAAGCTCATTTTTTAATCATCACATATACATGTACATAATGATGTTACAGTGTTTATCCATTGAATGAGGGTGTCTGTTTATTGGTGAGATATCACCCCGTGCAAAAAGCCGGAAAAAAATTAGAATGAGTAACTATAATTAAAGTTTGAAAGAGAATGCCTGCTAAACGCATTTTTATAGGCCATATAAAATTGTGTAAATGTCATAGCACTTGAAAGAGTTCAACTTATATTTACAGGAACTGAAATTAGTTCAAACTATGACATTAACTGGAATTTTCGCTTTTCTAACTACTCTCTCGGTGGTACTGCCCAGTAAAAATCTTTCCAGTCCATGTTTACCTGATTTTCCAATTATTATTTGATCTACACCTTCTTCTTCAGCTGTTTCTAAAATAACATCTGATGGCTTACCTTGTTTAAGCATAGTTATCAGGTTAATGTTTTTACAGTTACCTGCACATTTTTCGTCTTCAATCTTCTTTTTGAATTTTTCTACAGCTTCTTTTCCTTCTTCTCGTAATTGTTCATCCAGTTTTTCCCTTAAATCTCTTTGCGGTAGAGGGTTCAAATAATCCGTGTCAATTACATTTAAAACAATGATATCTGCACCATTTAAATTTGCAGTGGAAACAGCATATTCTCCAGCTTTTTTGGATGATTCTGAACCATCTGTAGGTAACAATATTCTTGTATTCATTTTGAGATTCCTCCCAACAAATCTGTTCTGCATTTAAAATATTTTTGGATTGAAATTTTCGTAAAAAAAAAATAATGAGGTTAAATTTGCAGATTTAATGAGTTACTGCAAATCCTCTTCGAATTTTAAATTTATATTTTTGGCTTTATCCTAGGAATGGTATTCCGATTGTGAGTATTACAGCTATGCTCACTATGATTCCTATTATGACCATAGGTAGTCCTGCTTTGAATATTTCCTTGACGTTGACGTAACCTGTTCCGTATGCCATTGCAACTGTTGGATCTGCCATTGGGAACATGTAAGACAGTGAACATGCGATTGCCACAGGTACAGCATAAATACCAATGGGTTGACCCTGAGCAGAAGCTAAAGTTACAGCAATTGGCACTAGTATAGCTGCTAATGCTATGTTGGACATGACCTGTGTGAAGATCACGGCAATAATCATCAACACGAGCATGATAACTAATGTCGCTGGATTACCTCCGAGCATTCCAAGCACATCTTGTATCAGATAGGTTGCGGCTCCTGAGTTTAGTAGTGCGGCTCCAAGGGCTAAAGCACCTCCGAAGAAGATGATTAATCCCCAGTCGATGTTTTTTTGAGCGTCTTTCCAGTCAATAACACCAGTTATGAAGTAGAGTGCTGCACCGATAAGTGCTACAGAGTAACTGTCGAGTCCTGTGAATCCTGTTGTAACCCATAGACCTATGGTGAAAAATAGGATAACTGCTGTTATTTTCTCTGTTTTACTCATGGATCCGAGTTTGCTGAGTGTGTTGGTTAATGTTTCTTTTCCACCGATAATTCCTTCAACTTCTGGTGGGAACACCCATTGTAGAGTTTTCCAGATAGCCAGAAGTAATATTATTGCAAGTGGGAATCCGAAAACCATCCAGTTAGCAAATGGTAAATGTGTATAGGCAGCTGCCATCAGGTTCGGTGCAGTTCCTATTTCTGTTCCGAATCCACCTGCCAGGGAACCGTATGAAGCACCTAAGACCATGGCCTTAGCAAAGTTACTGTTTCCTTTTTCAGCATCTTTCACACCCATCAAAGGTATGATTTCCTTGATGATGGGGAGTAGCATTGCAAATGCCACAACATTTTCAATCCAGGCAGACAAGAGTCCTGTTGAGAATATGGCTGCAAAAAGACTCATACTTGGGCTTGTGCCCAGTTTTGAGAGTAAAAAATATGTGAAACGTTTTGCAAGTCCACTTTTACGAATAGCCTCTGCCAGAATGAATCCACCAATCATCAAGAAGATGATAGGATTTGCAAACCCTACTGCGGCATTAGTGAAACTTTCTATGCCCAGTAAAGGTAGCAAGAACATGATCATGATGGATGTCACAGGCAGGGGGACAGTCTCAGTACCCCACATTACAATGGCGAAAACCAAAAGTGCAATTGCAGCACGACCAGGATAACTTAAACCATGCATAGGAATTAACATAATCGCTATGAAGGCCAAAATAGCCACAACAAAACCCATAGCCTTCTTATTAATATTCATTTCATCACCCCCAACCTAAAAACGTTTGTTTTTAAGTTTCTTTATCTATAAACAGTAGTACTTAGCGATGTATTGGCGTATAAACATATTTTATAATGGTTAATCATTTAGAATATTAAATCATATATTACTGCTTTATATGTGGTAGTTGATTAATCAAATACTTTAAATAGCTCCAAACACTTAAAAAAGTGCGGAACATTATATAACAAATTATATAAATAGAACTGAAACGGTTATTGACTTTATTTAATGCTGAATTTTCAACAAATGTGGTATAATTGTATTTCATTGAAATACGTTTTAAACTCCCTAAATTCAAATTTAATACATTTATATAGTTTAATATTAAAAATAGAAGTTTGATAATGTTAATATTTAAAATAAACCTCAAATAAGGTTACCTGCGAGTGAGCAACCCCAGATATAACGCAGTAATTTGCATCGAATATTTAACAAATAAATTTTAATATCAAAAAAAATTGAAGAAAAGCCATTTTCAATTAACATGTGGCCTTAATGGTTCATTTAATCTATTTTAAGTGGATTTTCAAGGTGAACCTCCTAAATGGTTGAATTTGCCCCCCGCTAGCGAAATTATGGATAATATGTCTTGTTACAGTTAATTAGAGTAATTTATTTGCAACTTTTTTTAAATAATGATTAAATTTAAAAAATGTAATAATATATAATATAAATAGCTCCAATTAAAATCCAGGAAATACCTAATATTTTTGGATCATTTGGATCTTTCCAATACTCAGAATTATTCCTATCATAACATAAAACGCAAATACCCCCGATTATCAAACTTAATCCACCTATTAACCTTAAGAGATAAGTAGAATCCATAATAACACCTTTCTAATTTAAATATACTTTTTTTGCTTTTTTAAGAATTGTCCTGTGGACATGTAGTTTGAGGTGAATACTGGTTCAGGGAATGATCTAACTATTTTTCCTTTAAAAATTGATTGGTTCTTTTTAGTCCTGAGGAGGAAATTCAATGTTAAACTGCATCTTATTCTTTAAGGAGGTATTATTTATACTGAAATACTTTCATTTAACACTTTGAATAACAATAATAACAAGTTATATTAAAAGATTACTAAATCTTTTTTCTGTAGTTGATTATATGTTGCTTGTAATATCTCACAAGGATGGCTTTTGGAATTTTAAAGTTTCTTCATTTTTTTATTTTTATCTTATCTGGAAATTCCCCTGAATTTCTGAGAAAATCTCAATTTGATATTATTAAACAGATTTATAGGTTGCTATGGCTTCATGGAAATAATGAGTTATGCTTACATGAAATAATAATGATTAAACATGCAAAAATTCTATAATTATTTATTTATGTTTCCTTAAAACCTTAATGATTAAACATAGTAAATTCAAGGGTTTATTCCTAATAAGAAGACCATTAAGAAGAAATTTATAAAAACATTTATATAGGTTTTAACAGTATTAAAAAATAACTAAAAGAAATTAATTTAGTAAGGAGTTAGATCATTAAAGTTTAAGCCAGTACGAAAGAAGAGGCTTAACCTAAATAGATACGCAGATTCTGCAGGGAGGTCGCTGTGAATTAAGTATAATGTAAATTCAGGATATTCTGAGCGTATACAACAGGACGCAGAATGAAAAAATCCTAATCATTCAACACGTCCCATTACAGGTAAAAATTGCTTCGCTTTTGAATTAAAACAACTGGAACAGTTGATTTAAAATCGGCCAAGAAAATGAGAAAGGAATCCTCCCATCTCAACGGATTCATATTCACCTCCGATTGAAAGAGAAGTAAAGCATCCGGACGTTCAGGATCATAAAAAAAGAGAAGATAATACTAGTAGGGGGAAGTTGGATGAGTATTTATACATTATCATTAAAAAATTTTAAAAGAAGGAAGCTTAGAAGTGCTTTAACTATGTTAGGTGTGATGATTGGAGTAATTGCTTTAGTGGTTCTTGTGGGTATTGGTACGGGACTGACATCCTTTACAGAAGCTACATTTACCAATTTTTATGGGGATATTACAATCATGAACAGTACCGGTGGATCGGACGCATTGGCTTCTTCCAGTGATTCCTATTTGAGTGCAAACGCAGTATCCAAGATAGAGAACAACTCCCAACTCTATGATATTCAAAAACAAACACAATTTAACAGCCAGATAAATAATATGTCTGTAACTGTTGTGGGATTGGGTGATTGGAATCAAATAAAGATAGCAAATGGAACTCAAGGCGTTGTTATTAGCCAGTCACTAGTCGATGCTTTCAATTATAAAATTGGAAGTAACATAACCATTGAAGATCATAAATTCACAGTAACGGGAATAACCAACAGCGGAGGAGGAGCTCAAGAAGGGTTTGTGGTTTTAAACGTTGCTGATGCACTTCCTCTAAATGATAATCAAGTCTCACTTATTACAGCAAATACTAAAAGTGACCCGAATACTGTATCAAAAGAAATTGAGGGTAATATAAATGGAACCAGTGCATTAACAAAATCTGATTTAACAAAAGAGGTTGATGACGCGATAAACGGAATTCTGTTATTTGTTAGTGCAATAGCAAGCATTGCTCTTCTGGTAGGAATGATAAGCATTATAAACATCATGTTAGTTAACGTAACAGAGAGAACCAGAGAAATTGGAGTGTTAAAAGCCATAGGCTTCACAAACAGAGAAATACTAGGAAGCATACTTGCAGAAGCTGGATTTTTAGGTTTAATAGCATCTACACTAGGGGTAATCATAGCGGCAATTTTATTGGAAATAGTACTCATTGTACTCGCTCCTCAATTCAATATAAACGGCATCAGTCTTGCACAAATGTTACCGTTATGGTTGGTTGTGGGAGTAGTTGGTGGTGCCACTATTCTTAGTGTTTTAGCGGGTTTGTACCCTGCATGGAGGGCTTCAAGGTTGAATGTTGTGGAGGCGTTAAGGTATGAATAATAGCAATGTAATTGAATTTAAGGATGTATGGAAAACTTATCCCATGGGAACAGAAGAAGTAAAAGCTCTTCGTGGTGTTAATCTAAAAATAAAAAAAGGTTCGTTTATAGCTATAATGGGGCCTTCAGGATCTGGAAAATCAACTTTACTCCATTTAGCAGGGATACTTGACACTCCAACAAAGGGAACTGTTTTGATGAATGGAAAAAACATAGAAGATTATTCTGGAAAAGAACAGGCAAAACTTCGAAGAGAAAATATTGGATTCATATTTCAGAGATTCAACTTAATGCCACAATTAAACGCCTTAGAAAACGTTATGTTACCAATGATCACTGCAGACAAAGAAAAAGCAAAAAAACTCCTGGATAAAGTTGGATTGTCTGGTAAATATAACAGATTACAGAACCAACTTTCTGGTGGAGAACAACAAAGAGTATCAATAGCCAGAGCACTTGCAAACGATCCCACCATTTTACTAGCAGATGAACCCACAGGAGAACTCGACACACAAAACACAAAAATTATAATGGAACTAATTAAAGATCTAAACGAAAAAGACGGGTTAACCATTGTAGAAGTGACTCACAATCCATTATCAGCTGAATTTGCAACGGAATTAATTAAAATGCAGGATGGAAATATAATCCGTTAACAGACGTGAAAATATTTATAAATTGGACCCAACAGAATCTTAAATGTCAATTTGTGAATACATTCTATTTCTTCCTTTTTTTAGAATCAGTTAACTTGTCTCGAGATTCGCTTGCTCTATATCTGGCTTATATTGGATTAATTAGGTTATATTTAGGATGAACAGATAAAAAATATTACTTTCATACCTTATTTTTCATAAAAAAATATAATACGATTGCATCTTAAACATGGTTGTATTAAAAAGAATTTGTGGTAGGCAAAAATTTATTTAGTATTATCGCTCTTTATAATCAATAATTACATATATAAGTATAATGAATAAACATGATAAATGTATTTTCATCCTAATTTTCAGTATACTAATCTCAAAAAAAATCTAAATATTAGATAAGTAGGTGATAAACATGCTTGATATGTTCAATGCAAAATCAATTGCGGTAATAGGTGCATCGGAGACAAAAGGTAAAATTGGATACGATATAATGAAATCCCTTTTGAATTACTACAAGGGAAAAATTGTCCCGGTCAATCCTAGAGGTGGTAAAATACACGGCCTTCCTGCGTATACATCAATAAAAGAACATGGTCCTGTAGATCTTGCAGTTATAACCATCCCTTCCCATATAATTCCAGCAACAGTTGAAGAATGTGGAGAAACTGGAATAAAAAATATTGTTGTTATTTCAGCTGGATTTAAAGAGGTTGATGAAGAAGGGGCTAAACTTGAGAATCAAATGGTGGAGATATGCAAACGATACGATATTAAACTTGTGGGTCCTAACTGTCTGGGTATAATGAATACATACAACGATATGAATGCATCTTTTTCTTCTGATATCGCCCATAAAGGTAAAATATCTTTCATGACTCAGTCTGGAGCTATCATGGCAGCTATTCTTGATTATGCTGATAAAAAGAATATAGGATTTTCCAGAATTGTCAGTCTTGGAAATAAAGCCATGATCAATGAAAATGATTGTATAAAAGATTTCATGGAAGATGAGAATACCGAAGTTATATCTGCATATCTTGAGGGTATTGTTGATGGTCGTGGTTTTATAGAGGCCAGTAGAACTGCCTCCCGGAAAAAACCCGTTCTTGTTATAAAAGCTGGAAGAACCTCCAAAGGATCTGAAGCAGTTTCCTCCCATACTGGTACTATTGCTGGTTCTGACTCTGCATATGAGGCAGCATTCTCCCAATGTGGAATTATACGTGTAAATTCCCTTGATGAACTGATGGATTACAGTAGTGCTTTAGCATTATCTCCCCTTCCAAAGGGAAATAAAATAGTCATACTCACAAACGCCGGTGGTCCAGCTATTATGACCACGGACGTTGCAATAAGATCTGGCCTTGAACTCGCTCAACTCACCTGCGAGACCCGGCAAAAGTTGAAGGATGGATTACCTGAAACTGCAAGTGTTAAAAATCCTGTAGATGTATTAGGGGATGCAAGTCCAGAGAGGTATGCATTTGCTCTTGATACTGTTTTAGAGGATCCCAACGTGGATGGAATAATTTATCTGGTAACACCTCAATCTGTTACTGATGCTGAAGGAATTGCCAAAGTTGCAATTGAACATGCGGCTACATCTGAAAAACCAATTTTATGCAGTTTCTTTGGAGGAACCAGTTTTGGAGGTGCTGAAAAACTTCTAGCCAAAAAACAGGTTCCAAATTATCTGTACCCTAAAAGAGCTGTAAAGAGCATGAAAAAATTATACGATTACAGCATCATCAAAGACCAGGAATATCCTAAACCTCATGAATTTGATGTTGACAAAGTTTTTGTTAAAAACATAATCGAAGATGCCAAAGAAAAAGGTATTCATACCCTTGGTCTTGAATCGTTGGATATACTAAAAGCATATGGAATTCCAACGGTAGGTACCTCAATTACAAAAACCGTTGAAGAGACAGTGAAATCTGCTGAAGAAATTGGATATCCATTGGTTATGAAGATAGTCTCTCCACAAATTTCACATAAATCTGATGTTGGTGGAATCAAACTCAACCTCAACAACGCAGAGGAAGTTAAGGCAGCTTATGAAGATATGATGGAGAACATACCTAAAAAAGAACCTGAAGCAGATCTTGAGGGTGTTCAACTACAGAAAATGTTGTCTGGTGGTAAAGAAGTGATCATAGGTATGGTCCAAGATCCTACTTTCGGTCCTATGCTCATGTTTGGACTTGGCGGTATATACGTTGAAGTATTAAAAGACGTTAAATTCGCAATTGCACCTGTAACTAAAATTGAAGCAGAAGATATGATAAGTGGAATTAAAACTCATGAACTTCTTGAGGGAACACGAGGAGATGAAGCAAAGGATATTGAATCTATTACAAATATAATATTAAGGATTTCACAACTTGTCACAGACTTCCCAGAGATCAACGAGTTTGAGATCAACCCACTAATGGTCTTTGACGAAGGAGAAGGAGCATTAGCCGTTGATATGAGATTAATGTTGAAAGAAGGTGAAATCAACCCATTAATGGCTTTTGATGGGGGAGAAGGAGCAGTAGTTTCTGATAAAGTGGAGTTGAAGGAGGATTAAATCCTTCTTTAATATTTTTTTTAATCTCAAATAATAGGTTTAATTCACGTAAATATTTTTTACTGTTTTTTTTAGTGTGTAGTTTTTAAGTAATTTGCATTCATTGGTATGCATTAAACAGAACTTTAGGTTTCATTGATCAAATTTTTATGAACAAAAAATACTAATCATTATATTGGGTTATCATTATGTTCCAGCTTTTTGATGTAATAATTAATCAATGATAATAAACAGATAATTATTAAAAGTGCAGTTTCTTTCTTTGAAAAAAAATTTAATGCTACCTTGATAAATAGGTCTGAATTGATTCCTTATCTGGAGGGGAAGAAAAATTCAGTTTGATGTCACGATTTTAACGCTTATCAGCATATTTGCATTAACTGTAGTTACCATTCTCCTGATGAAATACCTGTACAGACCGGATCCTCATTACAGTGAACATTACGGGGATGAAATTGTTCTTTTTCACAGTGAAGATAGGTACGAACGGGAGATATGGGGATTTAATTTGATAGATTCACTTGAAGACCTGAAAAATAGGGGAGAACTCACGGGCAACCTTGAACTCAAAGTTATCGTTGGAGAATTTAACGAGGACACGCAGGAGATCATTAAATATGCAGTTAATCATCAATTTGAGTTAATCGTAATTATAGGAGGTCCCAGAGTATATTGTGAGGATAGAAGGGACATTTACACAATTCTTGATAAATATAAACATATCAAATACTTGATTCTGCCAAAAAGACCCACAAAACACTTCATGATCTTCAATAAAAATCATTTATTCATTGAAAGGCCCCATAGACATTATGAAATCCGTGATACAGTTGGGATTAAGAATGCTAAACATGAACTTGTAGAAATTTATGACGATGTATTTATTAAAATGTTAAAATATGCCAAACCAGTCACTAAAGAAGATATACTAAAAATTAAATGTTATAAAAGCTGAAAGAAGGTGCTAAAAAATGGATATTAATGTTTTGATACCTGCATTCATGGTCATCAGCGTGGCAGGATCTTCCCTGTCTATAGCAGCATATTCTGCATTTAATGAAAGGACCAACGATAAAAAACTGTTATTAATCATTGCAAGTTTTTTTGCATTCGCATTTTTAGTAGTTCTCATCTTATCATTCCTTACACTGGAAAATTTATCATTTTACCAGTACATATTCTCTTTAACGTTTTACGCACTGATTTTTCTGGCAGTACTATCAATTATAGGATTCATCTTTCATCGTTTACAGTTTGAGAGGAATACTCAACATGATGAATTAATAGAAGCAATAGATATTGTAAAAATCAATAAAGATGGTTTATACAGTTCAATTAGTTTATTTGAATCTGAAGCCTCGCAAGAAGCTAAAAAAATAGATGAATCTAATTAGGATTATGAATTTTAGTCCTTAAAAGAATATAAAGATTATTTTAAAATATGATGTTTTAATTTCTAAAATACGGCTCTAATTTCTAAAATACGATGTTCTGCTACTGGTTTTATAATTCTTCCAATTTTTTCTTATCTTCAAATAAATTTGGAGGTTAATTAATAAAACGTTTTATTATTTAAAAAACAGATAATAACACTACTATATATCAAGTATATTTCCAAAATGGGGGTAATCTGATGGTGAAATGGAGTGTTGTGTTTGTAGGTTTTATTTTATCGATAGTGTTTTCGGCCATATTTGGAATGCTCTCCCCTACGTGGGGATCTAACCTTGGACTCTTTATAGCAGGTTTAATAGTGGGATTGATGGTTGGTGGTGTTTGGGATGGTCTGGCCAATGCTGCAGTTGCAGGTGCCTTCGGAGCCATAGTTATAGCTATCCTTATCCTGGTTGGGGGAGCAATATTTGCAGGTTTAGCAGGTTTTGTAGCTGGAGCAGTTACGGGAGGTTTGCTTGTAATAGTTGCCTTGATACAATCTTTGGTAGTCATGGGATTAGGAGGAGCTATCGGAGGCCTTCTCAGGGGTAAAGGCTAAAAAAAATCAAAATTCTTCTATTTTAATGAAAAATACTTTCTTTTTAAATAAACAATACCGTACTTTTTTCTAAAATAAATATTTTTTTTAAAATGATTAATTTTCAAACGATTAAGATGAATTAATTTAATAAAAAAAACGTGATCGAGATAAGAATTAAAAAAAACCTTGTTCCGGGTAAGAATTAATAAAAAAAGGTTAATTTGAACGTTTTCAGAACATTCATGGATGCTTCAAATCTCAGTGTTTAAAGGTTCTCCAAGCATTCATCCCTCAGTATCTTGGAGTCTTCATTATCCGAATTTATAATTAGTGCTTTTTTAAAGCAGTTCATGGCATCTTCAAATTGGTGTAACTCCATGAATGCAACCCCCTTGTTGTTCCAAATTATATCGTTTCCAGTGTCAAGGCTTAGGGCTTTATCGTAGCAGTCAATTGCCTCTTTGAAACGACCAAGCTCTAGAAGGGCGTTTCCTTTACGGTTCCACGTGGATGCGTCAATTGAATCATCAAGACAGAGTTCCAGGGATTTGTCGTAGCATTCAAGGGCTTCATCAGCTTTATCCATCTCAGACAGAATGTTTCCTTTTGCATTCCAGACATCAGGGTCTTCGGGGTTGATTTCCAGTATCCTGTTGTAAAAGTCCAAAGCTTCCTGGAACCTTCCAAGTACCTCTAGAATAAACCCCCTCCAGTAAAGCACAACAACATTCTCAGAGTTCAATTTAAGAGCTTTGCCATTAGATTTCAATGCTTCTTCAGGTTTGTTGGAGTTTAAAAGAGCTATTGCCTTGTTGTTCCATATGAACTCATTTTTTGGGTCTAGTTTCAGGGCTTTGTCGTAGCATTCAAGGGCTTCATCGAACTTTCCGAGACGTGAAAGGTTATCCCCCTTCTTATTCAAGAGGTAAACATCTTCAGGGTCGATGTTAAGCGCGGCACTGTAACACATAACAGATTTATTGAACTTACCAACATCGAAGAGTATATCTGCCCTTTTAGTTATCATGGACTTTTCATCTATCTTTTTACCTTCCCACTCATCGACTGGAAGCTTTTTAAATCTTATAACCTGGAACAGGGAATCCTTTTTTGTATCATTGGGGTACATCTTTTTGAACTCTGTTTCGAGTTCTGAAGCATTATTAAACCCCTCTTCACGAGCCAGGGCATCATCTTTAATGAGATCTTCGAATTTCACAACCTCAACATCGGTGACTTTGGCTTCGAACAGCTTTCTTCGCTCCTTTGAAACCAGGTTCCAGTAACAGTGCAGCCTGTCACCATGGGATAAAGGTTTCTTCCAGAGTTTCCTGATTGTGGTAGTCTTTTTGCCTGTTATAAGCTCAACATGACGACTTCCAAAGAGTAAGATTGGTATGTAACACCCTCCAAACTATGAGTTAAAATAATTTAAAAACATTAATTCTTCTTAAAATACTTTAATTCTCATTTAAATACTTTAATTCTTCTTAAAATGATATTTAATTAATCCTTATTAATGTTTATAATCTAACGTTTATATCTAACATTTATAATAATCTAACTAATCTTGTAATTCCTGTGAATTCATTAAGATTTGATTTAAGATTTGTGTTTTCGTATTCATTTTAGAAAATTGTGCTAGGTTATTTTGCAACTATTCTAAGTACATCATTTCATTGTCTGTTTATCATTCCCCAGTTTGATTCCCCAGTTCATTCCATAGTCTCATTTAGTTTCATTCCACAACTTCAGCAGCGAACTCAGATGTTATGATCTTAACCTTCTTTAAAAAGGGTTTCACAGTCTTTGCAATTTCTAAAAGCTCATCCCTGGAGGGGTTAGGTGTTTGATGAAGTTTATCATCTGCAACAACCTTGTTTCTGAACTGCTGAATGGTATAAACGTCACAATTTATGGTCTTTGCAATTTCCAGAACGTCTTCGGGGTCCAGAAGGTCTGGAACGTATGTTGTCCTGCACTCAAGGTAGGTACCTGATTTAAGGCAGACTTCCATGCTCTCTCTGGCACATTCACCTGGATCTCTGCTTAGGTGGCATTTACCCAAAACCTTCTCGTAATTATCGAAGGGGGCTTTGACATCCATTGCAACGTAATCAATCCAATCTATAAGTCTTTCAAGTTTGTCTGGATAGTATCCATTTGTTTCAAGTTTAACTTGTAAGTTGCATTGTTTACAGTACTTTAAAACTTCCAAAAGCTCTTTATCCTGGATGAGTGGTTCTCCACCTGTTATAACAACACCATCTATGAAATCAGAGGAATCTTTGATCTTCTCAATGATGTCATGGGTTGATACTGTATTCCCTCCCTCAATAAGGTCTGGATTGTGGCAGTAAGGACAGGTTAGCATGCATTTTGCAGTAAAAATAACAAGAGACATTTTACCGGGAAATTCAATTGATGATACGAGCATTGTGCCTATTTCCATTTTTATCGTCCTGTTAAATGATTAATTATTAATTAAACGGGCCTTATATTAAATCATCCGATTATATCTTTAAGAGCTTCTATGAACTTTTTATCCTCTTCGATGGTTCCTACACTTACCCTTATCCAGTACTCATCCAAAGCCCTGAAAGAAGTGCAGTCACGCACAATAAACCCTTTTTTCATGAGTTCTTCTGTTAATTTGCGGGCTTTCATACCTGTTTTACGGGTGCCAACCAGTATGTAGTTCGATTTGGACTCGTAAACTTTCAAATTATCAAATTTAGACATTTCACTGTATAAAAAGTCTCTGCTTTTCACTGAAAGCTCTGTTGATCGTTTGATATAGTCTTTGTCATCCAGTGTGGCTGAAGCCGCTATCTGTGAAAGCTTTGTAAGGCTGAATACAGGTTTCATACGGTACATGTAGCTTATAATCTGCGGATTTGAAATTCCGTAGCCTATCCTCATTCCTGCAAGTCCCATAACCTTTGAAAAGGTCCTTAAGATGAAGAGGTTGTCGTGACTCTCAAGCAGTTCCACGTTGTTAACCCCTGAAAATTCGAAATAAGCCTCATCCACAATAACTAATGCATCCGTACTTTCAAGCACAGTTTTGATATCTTTTTTGTCTATAAGTCCGCCTGTAGGGTTGTTTGGTGTGCATAAGAATATAAGCTTGGTCTTTGGAGACAGGGCCTTTATTACAGAATCCACGTCCAGAGTGTTTTTTTCCATATCCCACCTTGCAAACACTGGCACTCCTCCGTGGATATTGAGTGTGAACTCATAATACATGTATGAAGGCAATGGGACTATGAATTCGTCTCCGGGCTCTATAAACGTTTTTCCAAGAACGTCAAGGATTTCATCAGCTCCGTCACCACCTGTAATCACATTTGATGACGAAACTCCTGCATACTCTGCTATCTTTTTAACCAGACCATCTAAATTTGATTCTGGGTACTGATTTATGAGATTGAGATTTTCTTTTATAGCTTCAACAGCTTTTGGGGATGGACCCATGGGATTTTCATTTGATCCAAGTTTTACAACTTTATCCGGGTCGACACCATACTCTGAGGCTATTTCTTCAATTGATCTTCCTGGAACGTATGGTTCAAGTTCTTCAACGATTTTTTTGGGGGTAATCATTATCATCACTCACATTTTGCTATTTCAACGTATCTTAATGCATTATCCTTAATTTTATCTATTTCTTCCTTTTCAAGTTGCCTTACGGCCTTTGCAGGAATTCCCATTATCAGACTACCTTCTGGAAATTCTCGACCCTCTGTGACCACAGCTCCAGCAGCCACGATGCTGTTTTTTCGAATAAGGGCACCGTTTAGGACTGTGGCGTTCATGCCGATTAAAGAGTTTTCTTCAACTGTGCAGCCGTGGAGAACAGCAGCATGTCCCACAGAAACAAAATCGCCTATTTTGAGGGGGTAACCTTTTGATGAGTGCAGCACGCAGTTGTCCTGAACGTTAGATGAGTTTCCTATGGTTATAGGTTCCATATCTCCTCTTAAGACGGCGTTGAACCAGACTGAGGATTTTTGGCCGATCTCAACGTTGCCTGTTATTCGTGCACCATCAAATACTTTAACGCTTCTGTGTATCATGTTTTTAGATCTCCTATTCCTTAATACTTTTTTCATTTACTTACGGTTTATCAAGGTGTTTTTGTAGATTAGGGTCATCATTAAAAATACTTTATCTGTTAACTATCCTTATATCATGTATTTGAATTATTATAACCGTTCATTAAATTATATCCAGTTCATTAAAAATAAATTTTTTAGTATTTATTCTCTAATCATTTACTTTTCTAATCTTAGTAAAAAAAATTTAGTTACTTAAAATTTTATTCTCCATGATAGTCAAGTATCACATGTTCCTGGCGTGGTAGAACTATCTTGTTTGAGGGTATATCACTGTAGATTATGGCTCCTGAACCTACCCTTGAATTAACCCCGACCTTTACACCGGGATTGAAGCTGGAATTTATACCGGTTTTAACGCCGTCACCAAATACCACTCCAAATTTCCGCCTTCCTGAATCAATCTTAGCACCTTTAACAACCATTTTCACGTGTCCATCATCGAAGCGCAGATTTGCAATGTTAGTACCTGCTGCTACATTGCAGTTTGCCCCTATAATTGAATCTCCGACGTATGAAAGGTGGTTAACATTACTACCGTCCATTATAATTGAATTTTTGATTTCAACGGCGTTTCCAATGCTCACGTTGTTTGCTATAAATGTGGATTTCCTCAGGTAATTGTTTGGGCCGATATCACAGTTTTCCCCTATGTAAACGGGTCCCATTATGTAGGAACCTGATCTGATGATGCTTCCTTTCCCGAGATGTACTGGGCCGTGTATTGTGGCTCCTTCTTCCACTTCTCCATCAATCTGGGTTTCTAAATCTTTTAAAAAGTGTTCGTTCACATCAAGGAGTTCCCATGGTCTCCCAATGTCGATCCATTTGTTTGTGGATTTAAATCCTGCAACCTTCATATTTTCCTTTATTTGGATTAAGAGGGAATCTGTTATTTCATACTCTCCCCTCTGGGATTTTTCAGTTTTTTCGATGGCATCAAATATCTGGGGGTTGAATATGTATATCCCTGCGTTTATTAAATTGCTTGGAGCTTCTTCTGGAGCTGGTTTTTCAACTAAATTGGTTATACTGTCTCCATCAAGCTCAACAACCCCAAAAGATGAAGGATCTTCTACTTCTGTAAGAACGAGTATTGATGTTGCATCGCCGTGACTATATCTCTCTATTAAAGAGATTATAAGTTCTGGATCAACTATTATGTCTCCATTTAAAACAATAAATTCTTCATCAATGACCTTTGAAGCTTTTCCTATGGCATGGGCTGTTCCAAGACGTTCTTCTTGGGTTAAATAAGTGATGTTCACTCCAAAGTTAGATCCGTCTCCAAAGTGTTCTTTTATAACCTCTTCATGGTATCCTACAACCATTGATAACTCTTTGACACCGGCATCCCTCAGTGCTTCCACATTGTACTGTAAAATTGGTTTTCCCCCAACTTTTAGCATTGTTTTGGGTCTTGTGATGGTTAGGGGCCGCATCCTTGTGCCTTCGCCTGCTGTGAGTATAACTGCCTTCATAATAATTCATCCTTTTACATTTCTTTCTAAAATAACTTGGATATTAATCTGACACAAGTTAAATAATTTGATCTATGATTTGACAAATTAACAATAACTTGATCTGCTGAACACAATCTCTTAATAATAACTTGATCCGATAGACACAAATCTCTTTACAAATAACTTGATCTAATAGGTCTAATACTACTATTCAATATCCTTTCTAATACTAATTAATCTGAATTCTATTATAAAAATCCTTTCAAAAAAAAGCGCTTTAAAGAATCATAAAAAAAATATTGTAGAAATGATTTTATAAAAATCCTTCTATGAACTCTGCACATTTGTCCCTTATTGCCCTTGCCCTTTCTTCATCTGCTGCCTCAAGGGTTATCCTGATGTAAGCTTCTGTACCGGATGGTCTTATAAGAACCCAACTGTTGTCATTCATTGAGATTCTGACACCGTCTATTCGATTTACATCGATGACACCGTCAAACATATCTGGAAGTTTTTCTTCCACACCCTTCATTATCATGGGTTTCTGGAAATTTTCGCAGTTTATTTTGTCCCTTATAGTCGGATAACTCGGGATTTTATCAAGAAGCTTTGATAATGGCCCATGCTTCTGCACAATCTCTATAACTCGCAGCGCTGAGAGTATGCCGTCTGGACACATGCAGAAATTGGGATGAAGCCATGTGCCTGATGGTTCGCCTCCAAAGGATGCATGATTTTTGGCAATTGCCTCTGCAACATGAACATCACCAACCTTTGTTCTTATAACTTCACCGCCAACTTCATCCATACACCTGTCGGTACATACGGATGCATCAACGGTTGTAACTACTTTTCCACCTATTGCACGACTAACAAGGGCTAAAAGCTTGTCAAAATCTGCCATATGTCCGTTTTCATCTATTGCAACCATTCTATCCGCATCACCGTCGTGTGCAATTCCAATATCTGCCCCTGTGGCTTTAACAACCTTCATGAGTTCTTGAAGGTTTTGAGGTGATGGTTCAGGCATCCTGCCCGGGAAAAATCCGTCGGGTTGGGAGTTTAAGGTTACAACTGAACACCCTGCTTTCCTGAGAACAAGCGGTGAGATGTACGAAGCTGCACCATTTGCACAGTCCACAACAACCTTCACACCGGGCTTTATATCTGCATTATCGACCAGATCATTTATATAATCAGAGGTTATACCTTTTATATCCCCAATTTTTCCTATATTTTCCCATGAAACCTTTATAAAACTTTTTTCATGGATTATCTTTTCGATATTCCTTTCCTGATTCTGACGGTAAGCCATACCATCTGGATTCCAGAGTTTTATTCCGTTGTACTGGGGTGGGTTGTGGGATGCTGTTATCATTATACCTGCATCTGCACATAATTTCATGGCTGCATAACCTACAAGTGGTGTTGGGGCCATTCCAAGGCGTAGAACATCACACCCTCCCTGAAGTATGCCTGAAACAACTGCATTTTCGAGCATTTCACTGGAGGTTCGTGTGTCGTACCCTACTACTATTTTACATTTAGCTTCCTTTCCATGGGATAATCCTTCAGGTTCTCCATGGGTATTGGATTTTTCCTGTTTAAACTCTTTAACGTAGGTAGAAACTGCCCTTCCAACATTTACTGCAAGTTCTAAGGTTATATCTTCTGAAAGCTTGCCCCTTATACCGGATGTTCCAAAGAGTTTTGGTATTTGCTGTGGGATCCTGGAAACCATGGTTAAACTCCTTATTGAGATTATGCTCCGAATTTGGTGGATTTGTTCATGAGATCCATGAGGATGTCCATTAGGTTTCGTCCCCTTATTCTGCAGAGTCCGCCTTTCGTTGCAGCTCTCTCATTGAATTCTTCAACATCGTCGACCCGAACTTCAGGACCTTTAATAACTATTGGAACAGGGTCTCCGGTGTGGTCCATTACAGATATTGGGGTTGAATGATCGGCAGTTAAAATGAAGTACAGATCGTCTATTTGCATCATTTCTCCAACAACGTCGTCAACTTTTTCAATGAATTTAACCTTGTCATCCATCTCACCGTCGTGTCCAGCTTCATCTGCACCGTCTATATTGATGAGCATAAACTCATAATCTTTTGAAGCTGTTTCCATGATGCCTTTTTTGATATTTTCTATGTTAGTGTCAACACCGCCTGTTGCACCATCAATATCAACCAAATCCATACCCGCTATCTTTCCAATACCTTTTATAAGTCCAGTTTCTGCTATACAAGCTGCTTTTAGCCCATATTTTTCTCCAAATGGTTGGACGTGAGGTACAGCTCCTGCACCCCTTGGAATGATTATGTTAGCTGGATTTTTCCCTTTTTCAATCCGTTTAAGGTTTACTGGATGATCTTTGAGCATGTTGTAAGATTCTTCAATAAATCTGTTCAACACATCTGCGGTTTTTTTTGCTTCTTCTGTATTGTCGAGGGGTAAAACTTCTTTTGGAGGTTTTCCTTCATGTTTAGGGTCTGCGTCTGAAACGTTATCAGACAATCCGTTACCTCTGAGAACAAGAACTGCCCTGTGACCTGTGGATTCCTTGAATATGATCTCCACATTTTCATCAATGTCCATGGAGTTAATGGTTTTGGCTATTTCTTCTGTTCCGTTTCTTATTCTTCCGGCACGTCGGTCTGTGATTGTTCCATTGGCGTCTGCTGTTGAGAAGTTGCATCTGAATGCTATGTCTCCGGGCATAACGTCCACACCAACTCCTGCAGCTTCAAATGGCCCTCTGCCTGTGTAAACCTGGTATGGGTCGTATCCCAGTATTGAAATATGGGATGTGTCACTTCCTGCCCTTATACCTGGTTTTATGGGATCCATAATTCCATTTATTCCCATTTTTGCCATTTTGTCCATGTTTGGTGTTTTTGCAGCTTCAAGAGGTGTTTTATATCCAAGTTCTTTTAGGGGACGGTCTCCCATCCCATCTATTATCATTATGATTCCTTTCACTATTACCACCTAAACCATGATAATACCTAAAAAAGCTCCCGTTATGGTAGCTATAAGATTTACATATTCGTTGGAGAGATAATTTCTTCTTTCAAGCACAGCTCCAAGGATGCTGTCAATAAAACATCCTACTGTACCTGCTATTATGGCTATTTTTAATGTTATGAAGGGGTTGGGGTATATTCCAAGTAAATAAGCTGAGACTCCTATGATTCCTGCACCCATGATTCCTGCCGCAGTTCCAAGTACTGATATTCCACCATCGGTTCCTGGTGGGACTTTTTTGAGGGTTGTTATAAGTCTTGGTTGTTGAACCACGCCTACTTCACTTGCAAGTGTGTCAGCGGTGGCTGTTGCAATTGAACCTATAAATCCTGCGTAGTTTCCAAATGCAGCCATTATAAAAGCAACTATTCCATTTGAAATAACGTTTTTGAGGGTTCTAGTTCCCTCATAAACACCTATTTCCTTCTTGTACTGGTGCTTGTATTTGGTAAATAAAAGTCCTAGAATCAGAAATACGAGTATTAAAATAAGCCAGTTGATACCGGCGCTAAAAATAATAATAATCCCCATGATAATCATGAAGATGGATCCAAATAGATCAAGAGCTTTCCTTAAGTATGTTATAAGCCCTATGACCACAACTAGGACCACATATTCTAGATATACCATGAATTTCCCAGATCAAATCTTTTTATGTTTTTTCTTCAATCATCTGGGTTTTAACTGTTTCAACTCTTTTTAGAGGATAGATCTTCTTAGCCTCGTGGTATATGTGGGAAGCCATTTTGCCGCCTACAATATCCTCGATGAATTCCTGGAATGGTTTGTTTGCTGCTGCTTCCTGAACCATTCTTTCCATGGTTTCCCTTATGAATTTCTGCTGGGAAGATTTAGCCCTTTTTATTGTTATTCCAAGGACGTGCACTTTTAGTTTCTGACCATCTTTGGTTGTAACATTGGATATTGCATCTATCCTGCTTGTTCCCCTTCTTATCATACTTCTAACATAGTCTGTTGTAACCTGGTGTCCCATAAATTTTGTGTTAGCTATGTCACCTACAACATTATTTATCCGGAAGTAGAGTTTTATGTACTGCTTGCTGAAGTCGCCTGCGAGCTCTCTCATTGAGGATTCAACACCCCTATTTATGAGTAATTCAGGGTCTCTTGCAGGAGTTGAGCCAATTTCTGCGTCTCCAAACTCCACAGGAGTCATTATCTTATACCATTGTTTTTCTTTCCATGTATCTCGTACTCTTCTACGTCTTGCTTTAGCCATAATATCACCTTTATTTGTAACGATTTATAAAAGAACCTCTTCTTGAGATATAATACTAAAAATCATAACCAGTTCTTTATAATTAGAATCAATTATTATAACTCATTCATGCTTTATAAATATTTGTTAAGATCCAGCACTGGATCATCAAACAAATTTAAAACCAAAAAGGATATAAGTTCACACCGAGGTTATGTTAAATCTCAACTTCTTACTATATACCTTTTCTGTTTGAGAACTAAGAAATATTTTGTGGTTACCTACAAATTGAGAATAAGAAATATAGGTTGTTGATTCCTCAATTTGGACACCCTAAGATTTTTAAATCCCTTAAACCTTATCTTTTAAACTTTTTGCAAGAATTCTAGCGTGTTCAAGGTCTTCATCATTTGGCCTGCCCTTATTTTTTCCGCCAATAATTTTTAAAGGGCCCCATGTGTCGAATCCTTTCCAAGTAAATGATCCTATGATCTCAAAACCCTTTTCAGCCAATTTTTCTTTCAATGGATCGTTGTATTCATCTTTTCCCTTTCCACTTGTCGTGAATACAAAGGCTTTTCGGTTTTTTACATCTGGTAAACTATCAATGAACTCAACGAATTCATTTTTTGGTTTTCCGTAATAGATACCTGAGCCAAAACCAATTAAATCGTAGTCTACAATGTTATATGCATCCACATCATCATATTTTAATACTCGAGCTTCAAGAGCATCAGCCATTGTTTCTGCAATCTTCTTTGTATTACCATGGTGGAATGAATTATATATTATCAATGTTTTCATGTTAAACACCTTATATTATATTTACCTGTTTTACAGTTTGATTTGGGGATTATTCTGTCTAAATTCTTTAAGATTACTCCTCTTTAGAGAAGATTTGATTTGAATGGATTAAGATAACAGATAAATTTTAAATCTTATTTTTATTTACTCCACTAATCTCAATAACATTCTAACCAACTTAATTTACATTTAAATCATCGTACTTAATATGATCCAATTTCACTAATTTTGTATTTATATTTATTAAATTTATAAGTTTGATTATTAAATTTTTGTTTAAAATTAAAATCGTTTATTTAGAATTTAATGGGCTGATTCATGAACTTGTAATGTGCTACAAATCTCTCGAGAACTTCTTCAACAGTTCCTTCATCTTCAAAAACCTTTTTGCCCATCTTTTTCAGTCCAGGTTTGGCGTTTATACCAATTTGCAGACATATAATGACTTCACAATCGCCTGTAACCTCAAGAGATTTTCCCCACTGATGTTTTTCGCCAGGATTCTTTTTAGATTCTCTTATTTCTAAAAATTCTGTATTTTCTCCATCAAATTCGTATATGAAGAATTTTTGAGCTTTCCCAAAATGTTCAGTAACTTTTCCATCATTTGATGATGCAACAGCTATTTTCATTTCTATCACTCCCAAAAATGAGATTTAAACTGAGTATTAAACAGATAAACTCAGTTTAAGTAAGTTAAATCAACTGTTTTAATACACAACTCATATTATTTAATAAACTAACCGTTTTTAATAAGATTAACTGTTTTCAATAAATAATTTATTTAACACCCACGAATATGGGCCTTTCCCCTTCTCCATTTTCCCATTCTTTACTTGAGAAATCTGCATAAATATTTATTTCAAATCCGATTTTTTTCATAATCTCAACGGTCTTTTCCATATCAAAGATACCTAATCTGTGCTGGTCTATATCAAAGTCCACCTTTCCATTTTCTTTAACAAGGAAAACGAAGTTTGCATTGAATACGAAACCCTCTCTGTTAGATTGACATATCCTTGCAATTTTTAGATCTTCTTCAACTACAGTGTCCACGCTTACAAGACCTTCAATCCAGTTGTTTTGGTTTAATCCGAAATCGAAGATAACAACCCCTCCATCGTTGAGTTGGTTGTAAAAGTTTTTTAAGGTAGTTTCAAGTTCATTGTAACTGGTGTTGTAGTGTATTGCGGAAAACATACAGATAACCACATCAAATTTTTCCCTAAGGTCCAGTTTTTTCATGTCCCCATGAATGAACTGGGCATTTGGTACCTTTTTACGGGCTATTTTCATCATATCCTCACTTATATCGACTCCAATAACCTGGAAATCTTCAATAAGTACAGATGCATGTGTTCCTGTTCCGCATGCAACATCAAGGAGTTTTCTTCCTTCATTTTGTTTATGAGTTTTAACTGCCCACTTAATGAATTCTGCTTCTTTAACGTAGTCCACGTTTTCATAGATTTTATCGTAGTAACCTGCAAATTTTCTGTATAGATCCCCTTCACCCAAAAACTCCACTCCAAATATGTTTAGTTATCAAATCCAAATAGGTTAATCAAATATTCAACAGTATAGATTTATTCAATGAATTTACTAAATATGGTTTTCAAAATTGAATATTCAAAATTGAATATAGGAATATGTTCAATCTAAATATTTTAACAAGATTCTCAAAAATTTTCTCTTAAATCTTTATTTTCCTTACTTTCTTTTTATTTTTCCTTAATTTATTTTTTTTATTAGATTTGCAACGTTCTCTCCAAATCTTTTGATAGTTCTGATTCCTTCTTCATCTTCAATGGCTTCTCCCCTTTCAAGTCCGAAAACCATGTTCCAATAAGTTGAGCCGGGAACTATCATATCGTTTATGAGATAGAACATCAGGAGCTCCTGTATTGTGCTTGTCTGGCCTCCACGGCGTGCAACTGCTATAGGGCCACCCACTTTCCATGAAAGGAAGTTGTCTGTGCTCATTGAAACGTAACCTATCCTCTGTAGTGCTGCCATGAGGTCTCCACGTGCTGTTCCGAAGTAGACTGGAGTACCCACTATAAAACCCTTTGATTCTCTTAGTTTGTCAATAATATCGTTTAATCCATCATCGATGTTGCACTTTTGGATTTTAGCACATTTCCCACACGCAGTGCATGATTCGATTTTTTTACCCCTTAAATAAACGGTTTCAGTTTCCAGACCATTATCTTCTATTACTCTGGCACATTCAGAGAGTACCTGGGCAGTGTTGCCCTTTCTGGGACTTGCACATATTAAAAGAACTTTTTCCATCCTGTTCCCTCCAGATAAAATTTTCATTAACTTCTTTGAAATTATTTTATTTTATTTGTGAACTATTGTATTTTTAATCATTGGTTGATCCGAGGTTTTGTAGCTGATTCATTTCGATTCATGCATGATTGGATGTAAATTACATCTATGTATAATGAAGTTTAATAGTAAAGTTTATATTACATAATGTAAAGTATTAGTTACGTGGGTTTTTATGGATCTGAAAAAATCTGGGAATTCTGAAAATATCCTGCGGTTCATTATCCGAAAAATACTAAAAACGGTTGGAGGTAGTATTATTGAATAAAAAAACTTATCAAAACCTTAGATTGTTCATCATAGTTCTTGTGGCTGCATTCGTTGCAACAGCAGTTATAATGGGGAACCTGCTTCTTGCATTCATAACGTTACTTTTAGGAACCCTTGCATCATATTTTATTAAAAAAAATGTTTATGAGATAACTGAAGATGAAAGAACGGCACTGGTCGCTAATAACGCTTCCAGGATGGCTATGGTTTTATTTTTAACTGTAATCACAGTTTTAGGGGTTGGACTACTGACGCTCAAGAGCACTTTTCCTGAATTTACCCAGGCTGGTTTCACATTAACGGATTCTGCATGTTTATTGCTCCTGTTATACAGTGGATTCTACTTGTACTACAATAAAAAACATGGATGATGTCATGAAGAACAAGCTGAAGGTCTACAGGGCCATGAACGATATTACCCAGGAAAAACTTGCAAAAGAGCTTGGAGTAACCAGACAGACAATAATAGCAATAGAAAAGGATAAATATGATCCTTCATTAAGTTTGGCATTCAAAATAGCGAAATTATTCCAGGTTAAAATAGAAGACATTTTCTTATATGAAGAAAAGGAATAAAACGATTTCATGTTATTATTTTTGAGTATTGAAGTTTTTGAGTATTGAAGTTTTTGAGTATTGAAGTTGGACTCAAAAAAAAGCATGGAATGATGATAAACTGTTGAAATCGTTTAATATTAAAATTGTTTAATAAATTTGGAGTGAAATCATATGCAGCTTTTTAAATCCATTGAGACCAGAAAAAACTTTTTAAAACTCATATTGAAAATAATGGTGGGCCTTGTCATTATACAAATCTTAAGAGCTGCTATAATGGGAACCTTGTGGTTTGTAGTTCCTCATCCTGTGAATGATCTTACCATATTCCAACTTTTCAATGGTTTGAGTTTTATTCTGGTTGGATTAATCCTAATTTTTTATTTCAAACCTTCCCTCAAGGAACTAGGACTTAATCTGAATGATTTAGAACGTAAAACAAGGATAATATATCTTCTGGGAGTACTTTTCCTGGTATTTATGGCTGTAACCCCATACTTCTTGGGCTGGGAGATCAGTATACTGATAATAGGAATGATATCTGGTCTTGTAATTCCTGCATTTGAAGAATTACTTTTCAGGGGCTACATCTGGAATCAAATCCAGGAATCAAAGGATATGGTTAATTCTGGAGTGTTAACATGGATAACTGTAACCCTACTTTTCAGCATCTGGCATCTAGGTTATATTGATGTCTTTCTCATCCATCCAATGGGTCCCGGCAACATTCCAATGCTTTTGATATCCAAAATGGGAATAGGATTGATATTAGGACTTATTGTAGGATTTTTACGTCTTAAAACAGGAAAAGTGTATGCATCATTTATTTTCCATGGATTCTGGAATGTGTTTGCACCTTAAATTAAAATATAGTCCAGTGTAAAACACCATTAATTTGTTAGATCCGCTAGAAATGGAACTTATGAGTTTTACACTACTTTATGGATTTTTCAGAATCATAAATTTAGTAGTTATACTCTTGACTAGTTTCCCTTAAAATAGTAAAATTTAATAGAATAAGTGGGAATGATATTTAAATAGATTTTTTGCTGGGGTTTTTGTTGCAAGGGCTTTCATCGGAGAGTTTTTCAGACCCCTTTTTAATATCTGCACCTAACTTCTCAAGCACAGCTTTAACATCCACTTTGGTGTTGATACAACCATCCCTAAGAAGTGGAACTCCTTGGCAGTGAAACTTTGAGAGCTTCATCATGGAAAGGTTCAGATCCTGGTAACAGGCAACACCTATAAATGCCTTGAAATTGTTTTTTGCAACGATGTTCTTTAAAAAGGTTGATCCTGGTATAATGTAAACACCGTAACCCATTTCTTCAGCTTTGCTCTTGAGAACACCTATAACACAGCGGTTGCAGTCCTGACAGACGAGTCCAGACTCCCCGAGTTTGGCCTCACAATCTTGATGTCTGAGGCAGTGTGGGAGGACAAGGATCTTCTCCTCTGGTTTGATCTTGTGGAATATTCTTTCATTCAATTTGTTCCTAACTTCTATACCGATCTGATCCACGATTTTGGCATCCACACCAACGATTTCAGAAAACCGTTTGAATAGGCCGTAAAAAATGTCTATGGTAAAAAGGAGCAGTCTTGGGAAGACTAATCGGTTTTCCTTAATTAGAAGTTTTCCAAGTACAAGGGTAATAGAGAGCAGAGCTAGTACTGAGATTCCAAGAATGAAAACTAACTGCCCAAATATCTGGTAAAATTCAGAAAGTGCCATAAGATCATCTAGTGTTTTCTTTATGTTAAATTGATTTATTTTAATGATTAATTTATGAACTTAGATTGTATAGTGGATTCATTATATATCAATTTTGATATCCTTAAATCTTGTTTTTTAAAAAAGATTTTATCCAATTGGCTGAAATTTATTAAATCCTTATTAAATCTCTAAAATAACGTTAAAATCTTTAATTACTTAAATTTATTAATTATCATGTAAAATCTCTCAGTAAAATCTCTTAGTAAATTTTTAAGGATTAAAATCTAGTTTAATTGAAAATCTTAATAAATTAGTGGCTCTAGATTTTTTCAACTTTGAAATTTTTTAAAGATCCTTCAATTTCAACTCCACATTCTACGGCGTTTATTTCAATTCCTGAAAGGTCTTCACATGCACATAAAATGTCCTGCTCTGGATGGGTGCCTGCCTGTATTCTGCAGTCAAGGCGTACATGATCTCCACAGGCAACAACTAGTGGGAGTCTTTTTGATGTGGGATGGTCCTTTGGAAGAACAACTATTGGTGAACCAAACTCGCGTAAAAGATACAACATGGATTTAATTCCTGTTTCGGCCTTTTCACTAACTTCAAATGAGGAAACGGCTATCAAATCTTCTGATTCAAGGAACATCACGATTTCTTCTTTTTCAGGGGTTCCTATGAATATTTGCATATCCTTAGCTGCCTTAGTTACCCCTAACTCCCCAGAACTTCCAATTAAAAAAAGAATTTCATCAGGATCTAATCTGATTCTTCTACGTTCTCTGACTGACATGAGGGGCAAACTACTCTTTTTCCAATCCCTTTAAACGTGTTTCCACAATCTAAGCATTTGTATCTTTTTGTTTTCAGTTTCTTCATTTTAATGTCAGCCATTGGCCCGCCAACTGTACACATAGTATCACCAGTTATCTTATGTTCATGATCTTATTTAGTTTTTGTGTTAATTTTTGGGGATTAATTTCTTTTTAAAAAATCATACTTAGGTTTTAAAGATAATTGGGTTTTAAAAAGTTTTTAAAAATCCAATTTCACCCAACTACAACATATTTATCCCATTAAATTCCATATTATATCAAGATTTGATTATCCATAATATAAACTAAAGATAAGAATATCTTTATTAAATGGTGAGACTATTGAAAAACCTTATTTTTCCATTTTCAGCAATTGTTGGCCAGAATAATGTTAAAAAAGCCCTTATACTCAATGCGATAAACCCGAGCATTGGTGGAGTCCTGATAAAAGGTGACAAAGGAACGGGTAAAACAACTGCTGTGCGGGCGCTGGCAGATCTTCTACCTCCATTGAAAGTTGTAAAAGGATGTTCATTCAACTGTGACCCTGATAATCCAGATTTATTCTGTGACTCATGTAAATCTGGCGATTTTGAGGTTGAAGAGAAGAGTATGAGGGTGGTTGAACTTCCCCTTGGATCAACAGAAGACCGTGTGGTTGGATCTATAAACATTGAAAAAGCCTTAAAAGAAGGATCAAAAGCATTAGAACCAGGTATTCTTGCTGATGCAAACCGTAATATACTCTATGTTGATGAGATAAACCTCCTGGACGATAACTTGGTTGACGTTCTTTTGGACGCTGCTGCCTATGGTGTGAACATAGTTGAAAGGGAAGGAATATCATTATCTCATCCATCAAATTTTATTTTGGTGGGTACAATGAACCCTGCTGAAGGAGAGCTCAGACCACAGCTTTCAGACAGAATAGGTCTCCACATCTCGGTACACAGTATCATGGATATGGAAAAACGTGTCGAAATAATGGAAAGGCGGGAAGAATTTGAAAACAATCCAACAGTATTCAGGGATAAATTTAAAGATAAACAGGATGAAATACTCGATAGCATAATTCAGGCAAGGAAAATTCTCCAGGATGTGAAGATATCCCGGGATATGATGAAGGTTATAGCCCATGTATGTATGGATATGGGTGTAGATGGTCACAGGGCAGATATTGCTATGCTTAAAACGGCTAAAACCATTGCAGCATACCAGAACATGGTAGAAGTTAACCCAGATCATGTTGAGGAAGCAGCATTACTGGTTCTGGGTGAAAGATTCTATAAATCATCTAAGGGTCCGGATAAACTTAAAGAGAAGGTTCAAAAAGCTTTATCTGATATTTCAGAGGATGAAAAAGAGGAAAAAAAAGAGCAAGGAGACCAAGGGCCTGAAGGGGATAAAGATCAACAAGAAGATGAAAAAAGGGATGGAGATAAGGGACCTGAAGGGGATAAAGAGCAACAAGATGAAAAACAGGGAGACAAAGGACCTGAAGGGGATAAAGATCAACAGGATGAAAAGGGGGATGGAGATAAAGAAGGACAGGAAGATAAAGAACAACAACATAATAAGGGAGAACACGGGGAGGAAGAACAGCAGGGAACTAACCGGGAGCTGGGGATTAAAGAAGGGCATGAAAGTCAATCTGAGGGTAAAAAAAAGGGAATGAAACTTAAATCTCTTGAAAAAAAGGAAGAACCCATTGAATCTGATGAAGTAGAAATTGATATAAAAAAACTTCTTAAGATGAAGGGAAAGAAGAAGAAAAGACTCTACGGAAAACGGGTTGATTCAAAAACTCTGAAAGGTAAGTACATAAAAAGCAAACTTCCAAAGGATGTATCCGGGGATATTGCAATAGATGCAACACTTAGGGCTGCTGCTGCAAGATCTGAAGGTAGTATGAATGTTGAAAGCCAGGATTTACGTCATAAGGTTAGAAAACACGGTGCAAGAGCATCAATAGTACTTGTGGTAGATATAAGTGGTTCAATGTTCACGCAGAGGAAAGCCAACAGGCTTAAAGGCATATTAAATGGAGTAATAGAAGATGCAAACCGTCACAATGATAAAATAAGTGTTGTGGGTTTTAAAGGTGAGGAAGCAGAGATTATAATTCCAACAACCCGCAGGGCGGCATCATTTAAGGAGCAAGTGGACAACATAACAGTTGGAGGCACCACGCCCCTGGCATCGGGCCTTAAAAAAGGGTATGAACTTCTTAAAAAAGAGAAGATACGAGATGAGTACGTTCCAATAATGTTTGTGCTTACCGATGGCATGCCCAATGTTGCAATAAAAGAAGGGCCCATCAAGGATGCTATGAAAATAGCAGAGGAACTTAAAGATAAAGAGATACACACAATTGTTGTGAACTTGGAGAAGTCTTTTAAGTACGGTCGTGACACGAACATGGAACTTGCACTTGCATCTGGCGGCCGCTACTATGACCTGGAGAAACTTAAAAATCCAGAGGTTGCAGTTTCTAGGATACTGGACTATGAAAGAGAGGATCTCTAAAACTTTCATAAAGATTATTCAAAACAGATAATTAGGATATAACCATCAAAACAGATAATATTCTTTTTTAAAGTTTCCAATTTTTTAAGTTGTTATGGTTAAATTTAATAGTTAGTTCCTTAAAAATATAGAAATCTGCATCATCAATTTTTTATATATCATTAATTTGTTATAGAAATTTTAATAAACTTAATTCAATTTTTAAATGGATTGATGTACGTATCTAATCTGGATGAATACAGTTAAACTCAATAAAAATACATTTAAACTTTATTTAGATAACTAAATTAAATCATTTTTACTGATTGAAATCGTTCAATGATTGAAATGAAAGTCGTAGTATACCATGCAGATGAGTGCGATCCTAGAAAATGCACAACCACAAGACTTAGTAATAAAGGTAAGGTTAAAGTAGTCAACAATCTAAACATGTTACCTAAGGGCGCATTAGTACTAGACCCATTTTCTGAGAAGTCAGTATCCCCGGAGGATAGGGAAATTGTTGATAAGAATGGTATTGCCGCCCTTGACTGTTCATGGAAGAGAATAAAAAAATCTTCTCTGATGTTTAAGGGAAATAAACACCACAGGTTGCTCCCTTTTCTTGTTGCAGCCAATCCCACCAATTACGGTAAGCCCTGTAAACTTTCAACTGCAGAAGCTATTGCATCAACTTTTTATATAGTGGGACTTAAAGATAATGCTGTTGAAATCATGTCCCAATTCAAGTGGGGACCTCATTTTCTAGAGCTCAACAAAGAGCTTTTAGAGGCATATTCCAACGCTAAAACAAGCTTGGAAGTTGTAAAGATTCAAAATGAATTCATAGGAGGCTAAGAATGGCTAGATTTGAAGAAGCAGAGAATAGAATATTCAAGGTAAAAATATGTCTTAAATGTAACGCAAGAAACCCTCCAAGCGCAAAGACATGCAGAAAATGTGGTTACAAGGGTCTTAGAGTTAAGGCAAAAGAACCAAGAGGTTAAACTAACTGCATTAATTTAACTAAAAGGGGATTTATAACCCTTCCACGTTAAATTAAATCCAGTTAATTAAAGATTATCCATTATTCATGGAACTATTATTAAGACTCCATGGAAATGTTTAATTTAGAAGATTTGATTGAAATAAATATTTTTATAATATCCAATTTAACGTAACATTAATGATTCAAACCTTTAATGATACGTTAACTTTTTTATTACTATGATCGTAATCATTTGAGTGATCTATATGAATGTTGAAAATTACTTTAGAGAATCCTTAAAGGATCATAAGTTACACTTAACTCTTCTTGATCCTGAGGAACAAAGCCCAGATAAAGCTGTTAGTATGGCTAAAGAAGCTGTTGCTGGTGGAACTGATGGTATAATGCTTGGAGGATCAACAACAGAGTCCAGTGAGCTTGATGCAACTGCAAAAGCACTTAAAGAGAATGTTGATGTGCCTGTTATTCTTTTTCCAGGTAATATCACTGGTGTTAGTAGGTATGCAGACGCTATATTTTTCATGAGTCTTTTGAATTCATCTAATCCTTATTGGATAACAGGTGCACAGGCCCTTGGCGCTCCAACCATTAAAAAGATGGGTATTGAAACTATACCTATGGGATACCTTGTTGTTGAACCTGGTGGAACTGTTGGATGGGTTGGAGATGCAAAACTCATACCTCGTGCTAAACCCGATCTTGCGGTGGCGTATTCCATTGCAGCAGAATTTATGGGAATGAAACTTTTGTATCTTGAAGCTGGATCTGGTGCTGGAGAACCTGTTCCAGGGGAGATGATCTCGAAGGTCAAAAAAACCACCGATATTATGGTCATAGTCGGCGGTGGAATTCGAAGCGGCGAAGAAGCAGCTCAGGTAGCAAAAGCAGGTGCAGATATCATAGTAACGGGAACAGTAGTTGAAAACTGCTCCAACATAAGATCTAAGATATCTGAGATTGTTGAAGGTATTAAATCTGTTTAAATAAACTTTTTTTATGTATCTGATTTATCTTTTTGATTATTTTTTTTATTTTTGATTCTTCTTAATTGTTTTTAAATTATTCTAGATTATTTTCCTTTTTTTAAATTTTATTGATTATTCTTTCCTTATTTATACTTTTTAAGTTTTTAGACACGATTGAATGTTAAATCTAAAAGTTCACTATTGTTATAATAAAAAATTATATTTAAGTGCACATAAACTATTACAGAGGTGAAATTCATGTCTAGTTGTGATGTAAATGGATACGAAGAAATATCCAACAGAATAAAGGATAAATTAGGTTTAACTAAATCTCCAGTTGCAATTAAACTAGTATTAAGGGAAGAAGATATCCCTGAGGGGATTTCAAAGATAGATGAAAGTATCAGGCACTGTGAAATGGTTCAAAAGGCAGCGCAAGGTGCAACATTCTATGCAACAGTGGCAGAAGAGAAATGTAAAGGTGGAGCATCAGCAATAGGATTAATGGAACCGCCGGAAATGGTTAAAACTGGTGAAACTTATTACAAACTGAAAAGGTTCTCAAGTTTGGGTGCTGCCAAACGTACAGTGGATTCAATCCCAAAAATAGAGCCTATAATGAAAGCTATAGCTTACGCACCACTTGAAACTGCACCATTTGACCCAGATGTTATTGTGATAATTGCAAACCCTAAACAGGCAATGCAACTTTCTCAGGCATTGGTTTACACTCTGGGTGGTCGTGTTGAGGCAGATTTCTCTGGAATCCAGTCGATCTGTGCCGATGCAGTTGCAGGACCTTACACACGAAAGACAGCCAACATCACTTTAGGTTGCAGTGGGTCACGTAAATACGCTAAAATCAATCCAGACGAGGTAATTGTTGGATTAAACGGCGAAAACATTGGTTGTGTTGTGAACGCGCTTGATGCACTGTAATTCTCTTTTTTTTCTTTATTTATAGAACTTTTTTTATTATAATTCTGTTTAAAAACATTTTCTTATTTCATCCCACTTGCATGCGTTTAATGACCCTCTTTTATAATTTTTATCAATAATTATAATCAAATCGTTCAGTGCATTTTCATGCCTAATTGTAATATGAATGAAGTACAATATATGAATAGGAACATTTGGGGTGAAAACGTGTCAGATGAAACAGAGGTATATGAAATATTGGAAGAAGTAAAGGATCTGTCCGGGAAAATAAAGGATTATGAGGGAGAAGCAGATCAGGAACTAATTGTTAACTGGATATATGATACTTTGAAACTGGTTGAAAAAGTTGGAAAGGTTATGGAAGAGTTTGAAGAAAGATTCGAACTTTTAGAGGAAAGCCTGAAGAAATAACCCTTATTTTTGTTAGGATGGATATTCAGAAAATTTAAAATGAGTTGGGCTAACTTGTTTTCTATAACTTGTTTTCCACTCTGCTGAAGAACAACTACTTTTAAAAGATCTACTTTAAAAAATATTGAGCTCTATTCCGGCTTGATTAAATAAAAAATTTTTTTTCATTCTTTTTAGATTTTTACTATCAAAAATAAGAAAAATTCCTTGATTGTAATAGTAAAAGTTTTAAAAATTGCATTTATTTAAAACCAACAAATAATCATCGTACCTGTTGATATTCACAAGTTCCAGCTCGTTTTGGGCAGGCACACCGTAGAAAACCACACCATCTTCAACCATATCCCTCAAAATAGGATTCAAATTATCCTCACGCCCGGCTAAATACCTTTCAAGAAGTTTTGAATGGCAAACAAATGGCATTCCAAGACCCTGTGCACTGTCAAGATATCCAGTTTTCCCCCTTGCCATTATTGAAATGATGTTTTCGGGTTCAGGGTGCTCACGGGCTTTTTTAATGAGATTTTTCATGGTTTCAGTTGTAACTGTTGGTTGATCCGCTGCAACACACAAACAAAAACCTTTTTTTACATTTTTAATTCCATTTAAAAGGGTTTCAGATAACTCAACATTTACGTCCGGATTTTCGATGACCTTGATTCTTTCGTCATGGAACTTATTTAAAACAACTGATATTTCCCGGCTGAAATGGCCTAAAACAATTACACATTCATCCACACCCGAATTCAGCACATTTTCGATGGTTTGAATTATCACTGGCTTTCCATGGAGATCCATGAGGAGCTTGTGTTTTGAAGGCATCTTCCTGGCCTCAAGATCCTCTATCATTCTCCGGTTTTTCCCTGCTGCTGTTATAACTGCTGAAACCATTTAATCACTCATTTTTTTATTTTATTCAATGTTCATTTTTTATTTTATTCAACTTCCATTCAAAAAATTAAAAAGGAATTTTTCAAGGGAGAAGTGTTATGACTTTGGCGTATATTTGCATACTAGCGCCGCTTCCACTTGTCCACATGGTTATGAGTACAGGATAATCACTGGTGTTGTTAACGGTTATTCCTGTTGTAGGGTTACTGCTGTATTCTACAGAGTCATATACGTCCGTCATACCCGAGGGAAGTGCGAAACCTGCACTCAATACCGCAGCTCTCAATGCCCTGCCTGGAGGGCAAACACCGTGTGTTGCGTACTGGCTGTAAGTATCGTTTTCATCAAAGATCCCCTGAAATGCTATGTTTGCCTTTCCTGTAGCAGAGGTGTGGGCCGGAACTATCGTTCCATTCCATCCTTTAACAAATTCCAGAGCATTAAATTCGCGAATAGTAGTACTGTATTGAGTGTATGATCCAAGAACACTTGAACCTGTCCCTGAAACATTTTGGTTACTTGATGTTGAGTAAACAAGCACCGGTGCGTAGGAAGGGTAGTTCTCCATGTAACTAAGTACACTGGCACCAAAAAAGGTTTTAATTTCATCAGGGGTCACGATATTCCTGCCGTCACTAAAATTGCCAAGTGCATAGTCTATGGCTATTTTATCACCAACATCAGATTCGTTGTACCATTTTTTAAGGGTTTTAATAGTGACATAGTTATGTGGAACAGTATCGTTACTTATATCATCTGAAGATACGACTTTAACGATTTTTGATCCTTCTTGGATCTCTATGCCGCTATTTGTTTTTACAGCGTAAGTGTAAGGTATTTTAAATCCCCATACAAATGTTTCAGGGGGGTTTACTACCAATTTGTTGTTGGTAACAGCCAGTACTCCCGGACCAATGAAACCATTGGCAACTCCATATTTGGATATTCCGCTGCCTGTTACCTGCTCTATGGGTGTTTCAACAGTACCTGTGATTAGAGCAGTGAAAAGATCATAGAATTCATGTTCTTTGATATCATCAATCAGGTATTCTGGGTGTGAAATTACCGGAACCTTCCGGATCTTACTGTTATCTACAACGTATGTCCCGGAGGTAACAGTATCTCCAATATTAAAAGCAGCGATATCTGCTGCTTTTTGTTGTGAATACTGACTTGATATTAAGTTACCAATAGGATTCATTACAACGGCGATTACTATTAACAAAGATAAGATCATTATGGGGGTTTTAAGATATTGGCGCAATGTTGGATTCCTCCATCAAAATTATCATAACAATAGATTTTTTAATACAATGTAATATTCTATATTAGTTATATTGTGATCATATTGATTAATAAAGATAATTAGGATCATCGATTTTTTTCGGTTGATTGGAGGTTAATGGGGTTTTTGTAGGGTATTCTGTATTTCTATGAGTCTTTGCTGACCATTGCCCCCTATGAATATGTTTTTGTATTGTTTTGCACATTGAATGGTGAAATCCACTACCTGTTCCACATTATTTAAAACTTTAATAGTCCCTCTGTAACCGTCATTCCTCAAAATTTCAATTGCCATGTCTGTTGTGTTGTCCAGGCCGGGAAACAAAGCTGCAATCCTAGGATTAACCTTTGATACTTCATTTAAAATGTCAAATCTACACATCTCGCCTTTTCTGGGAGTTCCTATTATAATAACATCAAAATTGGATTCTTTAAACACGGCAGAGGTAGCATCGACGTTGTCTGTTTTTCCAATTATAACCATGGAACCTTTAAGTTTTAGGGTGGTTGTTCTGCCTTTAACTCCCTCAAAATTTTTCAAAGCTTCATTAATGTCACCTTCGGCTATATTCAAAAGTTTCCCAACATTTGAAGCAGCGGCCGCATTCTGCCTGTTGAATTCACCAAAAACCTTTAAATTTCCATCATATTTATTAAAGAAGAATGTTTCGGATCCACAATCTTCTAAATTCAATAAAAATTCATTATTCTTGTTTAAAATCGCTTTTTTACCATTTAAAAATCTGCATATGGATGCACTGTAATTTTCAAGGGATTTATGGAAATCCATGTGGTCGTGTCCAATGTTGGTTACAACAGCCACATCAAAGTCGAAGTTTTGGTCACAGAAATCAAGGGTCATATCACAAACTTCAACTATTATGACATCGTAATTTTTATTAGAAGATGCTTCAAGTATGAGTTCTGTGTACCCATCAAATCCTCCGCCTGCATTACCACCTATAAGAACATTTAAGCCCGATTTTTCGAGTATACTTTTGATCATGAAACACGTGGTTGTTTTGCCGTTTGTACCGGTTACTCCAATTGTAAAAATAGATCTATGGCTGGTCAAAACATCCGATAAAATTTTATTTTTAGATTTTATCTTCTCAGCAATTTTACTGCTCCAGAGACCCGGACTTAGGACAACAGCGTCAGATGAATTTATTTTATCAAGGTCATGATGCCCTAAATCAATATCAACATCATTAAAATCGTTTAATTCAATTTGTTTATTCATGTCCGATGCGTAAACATGATGTCCATGACTCAGGAGTGATTTTACGGCATTTTTGCCTTCCTTACCCAGACCAACGACTGCTACTTTCATTTTAATTACCGAATTTGTATTATATTGATTTTCATGCCTTCAATTTAGGCTTTTAATTAGTTTGATATTGGGAATATATAACCCTTTCAATTTTTTTTATCCATTCAATTTTTCAATCATTAAGTTTTCGTTGAATTTTCTCATTTTTTGTGTGTCCCCAATTATTCCATCCCATATTTTTCATCAATATTTCTCAATATTTTTTAATTGATCATCAAGGGATTTCTCATTTTTTTCCACAGTGTCCTCCAAGTTTTCCCTTTTCCAATTTTTTTATGAAATTTTTTGAAAGCTTATTTTTATCTACCTGTTTTTACAATAGATATTACAATGATAAAAAAATAAAAGTTATCCAGTTGATTTCGTAGAATTAAGTGATTTCGTAGAATTAAAAGACTATCAATTAAAAGACTATCAAGGATTGGGGCATAATGAAGAATCTATCCAAAGAAATAATAAAACGTATAGAAGACATCTCAAGACCCGTTAAAATAATGCATGTATGTGGGTCACACGAACATACCATAATGCAGAATGGAATAAGGTCATTATTACCAGAGGAGGTACAGATAGTTGCAGGTCCGGGCTGTCCTGTATGCTGTGTTCCTTCAAAAGAAGTTGATGAATGTTTGTACCTTGCAAAGAAAGGAGTTACTATAGCAACTTTTGGAGACATGTTAAGAGTACCTGGGGCAAATGGCTCCCTTCAAGATGCAAAGGCAGAAGGGGCAGATGTTAGAATAGTTTATGGTGTTAGTAACGCCGTTGAAATAGCAAAGAAAATCGACAATGAGGTTGTTTTCATGGCAGCAGGCTTTGAAACAACAGCACCAACCACAGCCTCTGAGATCATTACAGGACCTCCAGAAAATCTATCATTCATTTCATCCCACAGACTAATCCCTCCAGCCCTTAAATTCTTAATAAAATCTGGTGAGGTAAACCTGGATGCTCTAATAGAACCTGGTCATGTTGCTACCATAATAGGAACAAAACCCTTCAATGTTTTCTCTGAAAAATACAACATTCCTCAGGTTGTGGCAGGGTTTAACCCACTTGACGTCCTTATTTCTGTTTACATGATACTTAAACAGTTTAAAGATGGGAAAGCTGAGGTTCAAAATGAGTACAAACGTGCTGTAAGGACTGAAGGTAACGTAAAGGCTCAGGAGCTTATGAACGAGGTTTTCTACATCAAGAGCAAAGAATGGAGAGGCTTCCCAGAGATTCCAGATTCAGTCTACGAGATTAAAGACGAGTTTTCCCAGTTCAATGCAAGGGTAAAATTCGATATACCTCCTCAAAAATCCCCTAATGCTGTTAAAGGATGTATTTGTGGCCCAATACTCAGAGGAATTGCAAGGCCTGAGGAATGCAAACTTTTCAGAACTGAATGCAACCCAATGAATCCTGTGGGTGCATGTATGGTAAGTAAAGAGGGAACATGTAACATAGCTCATAGATATGGTTCAATGTAATTTTTAACTCGTTGCGGGTTTACATTGAATAACGTTTTAATCTGAGTGCATCTAAAGGATATTTTGGGCACATCGTTACATAAACTTAAATTGCAAAGTATCCTTGCAATAAAGTATTGGAATATTTCTTGCAAGTTAAAATCTCATTTGATGAATTATAACCTAATTGAGGTGGAGCTAATTTGATAAAGGCAGTAGCAATTGATGTTGATGGAACAATAACTGATAAAAGGAGAAGACTTTGTACAAGCTCAATAACGGCCATCCATAAAGTTGAAGGGATAGGAATTCCCGTTATAATTGTAACTGGAAATATTATGTGCTCCACAAATATGATCTCAATACTTCTAGGCACATCTGGAGGTTTCGTAGCTGAAAATGGTGGAGTAATTGAATCTTGCAGGGGAAAAAAGATCTTGGGAAACATAGAAAAATGTCAGAAGGCATACGAAATCCTGAAATCTAAATTGGATGTTAAAAAGGTTGATTATTCAGATCAAAGGTTTTCTGAGATAGCTTTAACAAGGGATATTCCTTCAGATATTGTAAAAAAATCCTTAAAGAACGTCGATGTTGAAGTATATGATTCAAAATTTGCAATACACCTTACAGACCCTGCTGTTAATAAAGGTTCATCCCTTAAGATCGTTGCAGATGATATGGGAATAAAAACCAGCGAAATATTAGCCATAGGTGACGGTGAAAACGATATTGACTTTTTAAAAGTTGCAGGGGTTAAAGTTGCAGTTGCAAATGCTGATGAAGAACTTAAATCCATTGCAGATTATGTTACGGAAAAATCCTATGGAAATGGGGTTGAAGAAGCCATTGAGAGGTTTATAGTATGATGTATGAAATAGCAAGCGAAATGCTTGATCTAACATTAAAATACACAGAGGATGTTGAAATTTACGTAGAAAAGGAAGAAAATGTTGATGTGGATATTAAAAAGGATAATGTGGACTTTGCAAAGGAAGTTCTCTCATTTGGGGTTGGTGTAAGGGTAATTGTAGATGGTAAAATGGGTTTTTCCTACTCAACCAATCTGAAAAACACTCAACAACTTCGTAAAGCTGTTGAAAAAGCAGTTTTCAATGCGAAATCCAACATCCCCGATGAAAATTTTGCTTTTGCACCAAAGTCCAACTATGCTGATGTTAAGGGGATCTATGATAAAAGGATTAATGAATTTGAAATTGAAGGGGCTGTGGACTTTGCAAAGTCCATGGTAAATACAGTTGTGGATGAGAAGTGCGAGCCAACATGTGGAGGCTTTTCTTCAGGAAGTTTAAAGACTTTAATTTTGAATTCAGATGGTGTAAGCTGCAGTGACTTATCAACATCATTTTCAGGATTTATATCAGTCAACGTGTCTGATGGGGAAGGCGTATCAACCGCCAATGAATCAGAATCCTCAACACACCTCGATATAGACCCAGAAAAAATTGCAGAAAATGTATGCAAAACTGCCAAGGATTCAAGGGGAGGTAAAGCCATAGAAACTGGAGATACAAATGTTGTACTTGATTACTATGCAGCTGCGGGTCTCCTTTCAACTTTTACAGGTGCGCTAAATGCAGACAATGTACAGAGAGGAAGGTCGATTTTCGCAGGTAAAATGGGCGAAGAAGTTGTGTCCCCGTCACTGAGTATCTATGACGATGGAACTCTTGAAAGAGGGCTTAATTCCTCAAAATCTGATGGGGAGGGAACACCAAGTCAAAAAACGGCTATTATAGAAAATGGAATTCTTAAAAACTTTTTATATGATATATACACCTCAAAAAAGGGTGGTGTTGAAAGTACAGGTAATGGAATGCGTTACTCCTACTCTGACATGCCTTCGGTTGGTTTAAGCAATGTGATCCTTGAATTTGAGGATATTAATAAAATTCCAGACATTAATGACGGTGTTCTTGTTACAGACGTCCTTGGAGCACACACCTCAAATCCAATATCTGGAGATTTTTCTGTAGAAGCAATGAACGCTTTTAAAATAGAAAACGGAGAAATTGCATACCCCGTGAAAAAGGCGATGATATCTGGAAACATATTCCAGCTCATGAAAGAAGCATCGGCAGCATCCAAGAAGACACGCCAACTTGGATCATTTGTAATTCCACGTATTATGGTTCGTAATTTAAGAGTTGTTGGATAGTTGATTAATTCCCATGGTGATTGATTATTATCTTTGAAATTTTGGAATTGGTAATGGGATACTAGTGTTTTGGTAATTGATCAACTTGAGTATTTGAGTGATTTCAGTTATTAAAATAACTAGTTATTGAATACTAATATTTGAATTAAAAAGGAAAAACACAGGTTAATATAGAGACATGTGGAGAATAAACCGTCCCAATTCCGACGAAATTCTAAAAAACGAAAGAATAAGAAGTGCACTTAAAAATTATTTTGGGGTGGTGTCGAATCAGAGGTTGTCATTGTCAAAAGCGGCCTCTTTGATTGAAGCAGACGGCAGCGGGGATATCGATGCCCTTTGGAGTGAACATGAATCTATTAGAAAAGAATTTCAAGATTTATACCGAGAAATTTTAGAAAGATCCTCCTTTAGAAAATCTTTCTTTAATAAAAACCCCAAAAACCTTTCTTCGGGACCTAAAGACCTTTCAAATCGAAGAACTATCAATTTCACTATTAATAAAAAACCCTCTTTTTCTTACCTTGATCTGAAAATAAAGATTGCAAACACATTATTTGAAGACTGTGTTCTGCGAAAACCGTTGCCATGTTGACAGACGATCTGAGAGAGGTGTTTGTGGTGTTGGTAGTTCGAGGGTTGCATCTGAATTCATGCACATGGGTGAGGAGTCTCAGCTTGTGCCAAGCCACACAATCTTCTTTACAGGCTGTAGTTTTAAGTGCGTTTACTGCCAGAACTGGGACATAAGTCAGCATCCTGGGGGTGGAATGTCCATTCCAGAAGATGAGCTTGCAGCTATAATTGATAAAGGACGCAGGCAAGGCTCAAGAAATGTCAACTTTGTAGGCGGCGAACCAACCCCCAATTTGATTTATATCCTAAAAACCATGAAACTGACTCAGGAAAATATTCCTGTAGTCTGGAACAGCAACTTTTACATGTCTGAGGAATCCATGAAACTACTTGATGGATTTGCAGACCTTTTTCTCACAGATTTTAAGTATGGTAACGATGATTGTGCATTAAGACTTTCAGGAATTAAAAATTACTGGAAAACCGTGACTAGAAACCACAAGATGGCATGGAATGCTGGAGACATGATAATAAGGCACCTTGTACTTCCCAACCATGTTGAATGCTGTTCAAAACCTATTTTAAGGTGGATATCCCGTAATATTGGATTGAATGTTGTTTTAAATATTATGGATCAGTACAGGCCGATTTACATGGCGTTGGAACACGAAGATATTTCCAGGTTCCCGTCGACCCGTGAATTTCAGGATGTATATGATTATGTTAAGGATATGGGGTTTGTAAATTTAGTTTAATAACTTAAAGGCGTTAAAAAAATACTAATTTGATTTAAGAGGAAGTAAAGATATGAATATTTGTTTCAGATCCTTACATATCATGAATTTTTGATGATCTTAATTTTAAAAAACTATTTAAAATATGAGGATTAAGAAGATTAAACTCAAAGGGAATAGATCACCTAATTTTTATGAAATTCTTTTATTATCTGTTTAAACTTGTTGTAAACTTAATATAATAATAGAATCAAATATTATATCTAGTAAGTGGTAGAATGAGATGTGAAAACTGTGGATCTGAAGTTAGAAAGGGCGAAAAGTACTGTCCTAGCTGTGGGATGGAACTTATTGTATCAGATTACAAACCTCGGCACAAACAAGATTATAAGCCTAATTACAAGCTAAAGTCTAAATCAGACTATAAACCGGATTATAAACAAGATAAATCGGATTATCGGTCAAGATCTAAATCAGATTATAAACAAGATTATAAATCAGATTACCAGCCAAAATCTAAGTCTGACTACAAACCACTGAAGAATAGGTATATTAAAGGGGAATATCCTGAAAGAGATTATGATGATTATGAAGACATTCCAGATAGGTTTGATAACAAGTTTGAACGCTCTAAAAATAAAAGATATGAACGTAGAAACTATGACGAGTATGAACCAGATTATGAGGTTCAAGGTAAGAAGAAGTCTGGATGGAAGGGTCCTATAATTCTTTTCTTGATCATGGCTCTGCTTTTTGGATTTTTAATAGGATTTATCCTCTTTTCAAAGAGCATCCAGTCGTGAGCACTTGGAATAGCTGTAAATAAAATCAGTGTGAAGTTTCTAAAGGGTTCAGAGATGGTTTTGAGGTAAAATAAATATCGTTCATGATGATATTGAACATCCTTATAACAGGAAAGCCAGGAATTGGTAAAACAACAGTTTTAAACAGGGTTAAAGAAGCAGTTGAAGATCTAAGCCACAGCGTGGGTGGAGTCACCTGCCTGGAAATAAGGGAAAATGGTAGAAGAGTTGGCTTCAATATAGTAGATGTTTCAAACGATAAAAAAGGTATGCTGGCCCATGTGAAATGTGAAGGTCCGCATGTTGGTAAATATGGGGTGAATTTAAAGGATTTAAATGAAATAGGAGTTCCTGCCATAGAAAATGCTGTAAAAAGCTCTGATTATATATTTATAGATGAAATAGCCCCTATGGAACTCCACAGTAAACATTTTTGCAGTGCAGTGGAAGCTGCCATGGACAGCAAGAAGCCGGTTATTGCAGTGATACACAAAAGATCCGGGCATCCATTTGTATCTAAAATAAAGGCAAGAGATGACGTATCTATTTTTGAGGTTACACATGAAAACAGGGATTTTCTGGATGAAGAAATTTTAGAAATTTTAGAAAATTTAACGATTTAATTATTTAAATTTATATTTTAAAGATATAATATTTTTAATCAGGTTTTTACTAGTTTTTAAAGTTTAGACTCCTACTTTCACGTCAATATAATTTTTAAAACGATTAAAAATTTAGTTTTGGAAGTGGAATTAGGCTAGTTTGAATAAACTTTAAAATAAAAGGAATCTTAAAAATAAAAAAAACACATGGAGACAAAAAAAGGAAGAGAAATTTTATTGATTATCCATTTGTTTAAGCTACATGAGATATGAAATCGAATTCATGGTTAGCATTCATTTAAAATAAATTCACCATTTTCAATCCTTTTTGTGAGTTCAGCCACAAGTTCGCGCGCCCTTTTGATATCGGACTGTCTGCAGACTATTGGTAATTCAATGGAACGATCCTTGATTTCAAACTGCACGCTTCCAGATTCCATTGTGAAAGCAGCGTTAGGACAGGAGTATGCACACATTCCACATCCAAAACATCTTCGGGTATTTAATGTATCACTGTAAGCGCCGGTTGGACACCTTTCACGCACTATACAAACATCACAGTTCAAACATCTCTCAGGATGGTAAACTGGCCTCTCATCAGCACCGCCCCAGACATCATCATAGTCTGTGAAACCTAAAACATTGTGCCGTCCACGTATATCTGTAACTGGCAGTTTTATATCCTTATTTTGAATGAAAGTTTCCTTCAAGATTTCATCGTCAAGAACAGGGATTGCAGCAGCCACACTGTCAAAGACTTCAGGACCGGCACCTGTCTTGAAACCACCGAGATAATGAGTATCCATATCTTTCATATCTGCTGTTATCATCATGTTGGGTTTCTCATCGCTGCTTCGGGTTCCACGACCTATGACATATCCTTCGGCCCCATTTAAAAGCACCTTTGAACCTGCACATATGGTTTTCATGATTGGATCGTTTTGTAATGGGTTCAACTCTCCGCAGCCTGAGAATGTGAATCCTTTAAATGGACCTTCAAGGTCTATGGCATTGAATATGGATGAAACAGGTTTATCTGTTGGATTTACAAATGAGTTATAATTTTTAAAGGCCAGCCTCGTCCCGATCATCTGGGCTGTACCTATATCCTCAATGTTGACTGTGGATTTTATTTTCTCGCCGTTTGTTGATTCGACCTCAACTTCGATATCCTTTCCACTCACAATATCCTTGAATAAAAATCCTCCGCCGTACCTATTCCCATGTATGCTGTGGGATGTCCCGTAAACAATCATATCGACGGATCCAAGCCACTCATTGGGGCAGGGTCCTGGAAATCCAGGTACGCCATTTAAAAGAACACTTTTTGCCTTCTTGAACGCTCCAGGTTCTGCTACAGGGACATGGAATATTGCAGCGGTTCCAGACATTATTCCGCAGGTTCCGGTGGTTATTACATCCACATCTTCAGCTTTTGGTTTGTTGCCTTCTCTTACAAGCTTTGATACTTCTTCTGCTGTGAGTACGGTTGCTTCTCCATCTTTGATCTTATTGTTTATCTCTTCTATGGTACGGATTTTCATATTTTTTCTCCGGGTTATCCTTGGATTATAAACTTATTTCCTGTAAAATTTGATATAAGAACTGTGTATTAATTTTATTAACAATTGTTTATTTCTATTCCTATTAAATTTTGATTGTAAAAATCTGTTTAAAATCTGTTTTTTTATAAAATTTTTCAAAAATAACAAAATTAGGTAAAAAATTTAGAATATGTAAATGAGGAATTGGTAAAAAGTAAGAATGGAATTAACTAAAAAAGAGAAAAATGGTTTAGATCAGCTGATGATTTTTTTTACAGCCTCAAAAGCATAATCCAGTGCGTCATCTATTTTATCAGGGTTTCTGCCTGCACCCTGGGCAAGGTTTGGTCTTCCACCGCCTCCACCTCCAAGTATCGCGGCTGCACCTTTTATGATCTCATTCATCTTCACACCCCTACCTATGGCATTCTTGGAGGAAGCCCCAACGATCTTGCCAGCATTGTTTCCAGCTATAACTACATCAATGCCATCTTCATTTTCTGTAAGGTCTGTCGCGATCTTGATGAGTTCGCCCATGTCAGCATCTATGGCTTGTCTTAAAACTGTTAGATCTCCGATCTTTTCAGCTTTGTCACCTAGACTTCCCATTTTTAGGGTAGCAATCTGGTCTTGAAATCGGTTGATCTCGTTTTTAAATGATTTCCATTCTGTAAAGAATCTTTCACATGTTTTTGGAAGCTGTTCTGCTTCGACCTTGAAGATGGTGCTGCTTTCTTTTAGAAGGTCATCATTTCTCTGGGCTGCCTCAACTGCTGCCTCTCCAGCTGAAAACACAATTCTTTCAACTCCATCCTGGATTCTTTCGGTTCTGGTTAACTTTATAAGACCGATGTCACCTGTGCGATCAACGTGGGTACCGGCACAGGCCTGCACATCCACATCACCAATTTTAACGGTCCTTATATTATTCCCTGGAACAACACCGCCCTGATAAAGAATGAAACCATATTTCCTTTCTGCTTCTGTTCTGTTCATCCATTTTACACTTACAGGAATGTTTTCCATCACCAGTTGGTTTGCAATTAACTCAATTTTTTGGAGTTCATGGTTATCAATTCTTTTGTAGTGTGAAAGGTCGATCCTTGACTTTTTAACACCTTTTTGAGCTCCTGCCTGCCAGATATGTTCTCCAAGCACACGGCGTGCTGCTGCAACCACAAGATGGGTTGCAGTATGGTTTCTTGCAAGTGAAATACGTCGGTTCCAGTTGATTTCACCTTTAACTTGTGATCCAATGTGGGATTTTAACGCTTCAATATCTTTTTTATCTAACCTGTGTAAAACCACATTTTGAACCTTTTCAGCGTGAAGAACCCTGAATTTTCCAGTTTCATTCTTTTCAGATTCTTGAAGTTTGGATTTGTGAGTTTCATTCTTTTCAGTTTCATGAATTCCCGATCCCGAAAGTTCTAAAAATCCAACATCAGATGGTTGACCTCCACCTTCAGGATAGAACACAGTTCTGTCTAATATGACATTGTTCTCGTGGAATCCAAGTATTTTGGCAATGAACTCTGTTTTTTCAGGTTCATCGTAGAACATGAGCTTTGTATCAGGGAAATCCAGTTCTAACTGGAATTTTTCTTCTGAAGCTTCTTCTTCGTGTTCTGCTGCTACAAGTGTGTAGAAGTTATCAGGAACATTTGCCTTAAAGTTTGAAGCCTCTGCAATCTCTCCAATGGTTTCAGGAGGAATTCCATGGGAATCGTAGAGTTTTATAAGCATGTCAACGGGCATTTCATTCTTATTTTCTTTTTTAAGGTATTTTATACTCTTTTTAACCAGTTGTCTTCCTTTTTGGATGGTTTTGTGGTAGCGGGATTCTTCTAGGTCGATGACTCGAAGAATATGATCCTGACTGTGTTTTATCTCAGGATAAGTTTTTGAAAGGAAGTCCAACTGCATGTTCATAATGTCAGAGAGTGATTCTTCTAGTTCAAGGTCCTTCATGAAACGGATTGTCCTTCGAAGCACAAGTCTTGCGAGGTATCCTTCTTTAACGTTTGATGGTATGACTCCGTCTGCAAGCATGAAGCCCAGACATCTAGTATGGTCTGCAATAACGTATACTGCTTCCATCGGTTCTGTGGCTTTTTTAAGTTCTTCAACTGAAATTTCCAGCCTGTCAGCAACCCTGGAACGCAGTACTTTGAGGTCTGCAATATCTTCTATGTCCATCATTCCTGCAACGCGGGCATTTTCTCCAAGGATGTGTTCGTCAAGTTCCACTCCAGATATGTCCTTAAGCTGGTCTATTACAGGTCCAAATGATGCATCATAGGCTGTGGGAGTGCCCTGTGATATCCATGCGAACCTTTCGAGGCCGTAACCTGTGTCAACTATCTTCAATGGAATTTCTTTAAGTCCTTCAGGTGTTGTTTTGTACTGTATGAAAACCAGTGTTGCAAGTTCCACACCACGGACACATATCTCGTAACAAGGGCCTTCATTTCCTCCACCTTTCCACCATGATTCTATGTAACTTATTTCCCTTGGATCTATCCCTATATGTTTAATGAAGTCATGGCAATACTTTATTGTCTCGTCTTTCCAGTAAACCTGGTTATCAGAAGAGTTAAAAGCGTGGTGTGCACCCATTGTGAAACAGGTCATGTGTCTTCCAGTACGGCCGACGTTGTCCACATCGTTGAGTCTGATTGATGGTTGGGCAATTACAAGGGGGTTTGCAGGTGGTTCAACTTGGCCTGAGGTTACCCACGGCTGGAAGTTGTAGATGGATGCACCTACAAGAAAAACATCATTTCGCCATCGTTTTGCAAGTACGGGGTATCTTTTTATGGGTGTATGGCCGTTTTTCTGGAAGAATTTTGTGAATTCTTTCTGAATTCCGTAGAGGTCGTATTTATGGGAAGTTGCAGGGTTCCCTATAAAACTATATTCATCACAGGGTGCATCTCCACAGGTATCTTTATCTCCTATTGACCAAAATTCGTTTCCACATTTTTTACAGGTTTTCTTTGTAAATCCGAGTTCTTCAAGCTGACGAGACATGGTAATCATCAAATAAATTTTTTTTTAAATTATTCTAAATAATCAAATAAATATTTCCTAAAATGATCGAAAAAAATCTGAATCAAATTATTTCAACACTTATTTAACTTTAAAAAGTTTTTTTAGAGCTTTTAATTGATCCAAACTTTGAATTCACTCAAAAGTTCTATTATAATCCTATTGTATCAAATTTTTTAATTTATTAAAAATATCATTTAATATTTCTTTTAATTTTAATGTTTAAAGGATAATTACAGTTTATAATAAACATAATTTAAATAGTTTTAAATTTTTAAAATTAAGATTTAATTTACATATCTTAATTATCTTTAATCTCAATTATCTTTATTGATAAACAGAATATGTAACTAATTATGTACTTAAACTTAATATTTAGGAGGTTTATTCTTGGATTCTAAGAGTATAACTAGATCATTTTTGAGTGTAAAAACAGATATTCCTTTCTCAGATAAACGGGAAGATCCATCAGTTATTGATCCTACAGGGCGTATAAAGATAATTTTCAGTGATGGTTTGGATACAAGCACTATCTCAGATGGGATAAAACTTTATAAAGTTAAATCTGATTGGGAGGAAGTGGAAGAGAATGTTATAGTGAATCTTGATGAGAATTCACCATCCATTGTTTATATCAATAAATCTGACAGGACAAAATTTGCTGAAGGTAAAGAATATAAACTTTCTATAACTGATAAAGTAAAATCTTCAAGGGGAATATCTTTAAAAGAAGAATTTACAAATTATTTTGCTGTAGATTATTTATTTAATCTTGATTCAGAGGGTATTTTAGATTTAAATAAAAAAAGAACGTTGATGGTCTGTATAAGTGATATTCATTTAGGTGCAAACGACAGTTATGCTGAGATTAACGGGAACCGAGATGCTTTGGTTAACTTTTTAAATCAAGTTCGAATTTCACCAAATGTAAAAGAATTGGTTATAGCTGGTGATTTGATTGATGAGTGGTTTGTTCCAATGAATTTAGACACATTTAATGGAAAAACACAGTTGGACTTCGTAAAATCAGTAGCTTTTAACAATAAACCCGTAATAGATGCTTTTAATAATATAATAAAAGAAGGCAAAGTAAAGGTGACATATGTACCTGGAAACCATGATTTATTGATAAATTCAGAAGATATTCAAAGTATTATGCCCGGAATATCTGAGGCTCGTGATGTGAGGGGTTTAGGAGCGTATACTCCTCCTGATTTTCCGGAAGTTGTCATTGAACACGGACATAGATACAATTTTTATTGTGCCCCGGATTATTCCAACCAGTCTTTAACCCAAACAGATTCCATACTCCCTCCAGGATATTTCTTTACAAGAATGGCAACCAGCTCTGTTATACAAGGCCGCCCTGAATTAAATGTTACCTTTCCTCCTGTTGAGAAAAAGGAGATGGACGCGGTTCAATTTCTTTATTTCCTTTATTGGACTGTTTGGAAAGGTCTTATTACAGATTTTCCTGTAAAAGAAGGACTTGATGAAAAAGTCATAAACACGGGGATCGATGGATTCAGCGACTTTTATGCCATAAATGATGTTTTACCATATCAAAACTCAGAGAATGATTATATTGATGTTAATTTATATAATGGGATTATTGAAACTTGGGATGAAAGACAAAATAAAAATTTAGTTTCTGTTAAAATTCCTACCGACGAAGCAGTCTTGAAAGGGGCTTTTGCAAGTCATCTTGATGACCAATCATCTGTTCAATTCTTTGACAATCCTAATTCTGATAAGAGAATTGTTATATTTGGACATTCTCATGAGGCACGTGTTATAACGTCTTTCAATGGAAAACAAGAAAAAAACGTCTATGTAAATTCCGGTACATGGATAGATAAAAATAAATGTACTATGACATTTGTGGTCATTATACCTCCAAAAAGCGAAGATTCAACTCCCGTTTATGTAAATCTGTATCAATACTCTCCACGGGGGAATATTAAAAAATTGGATTCTCAAGCACTCACAGATATGAAATAATTTTATTTATTTTAGATTTTAATTATATTTTTTACTTATCTTCTTAACTTATTCTTAATTTTTAAAATTAGAATGTCATCAAATATGGAATAAAATTAAAAATGCAATTAAAAATGAAGTTTTAAAATTAGAAATTAATCCAAAAATTAATACTTTTTTTTAAAGTCAAATAAAGAAATCTAATATTATATATTAGATTCTTAAATTCCTGACTTTTGGAACTATTGAATAGTCCAATATAATTTCCCGATTGAAAAAAGGTAGGGAAAAGAAAAAATTTAACCGAAGAGAGCGCCGAGACCGGCTGCTGCTTCTTCTTCTTTTTCTTCTTCGGATTCTTCCTCTTCTTCCTCTTCTTCAGCGGCTGCTGCAGGTGCTGCGGCTGCTGCAGGTGCTGCGGCTGCTGCTACAGCTGTTTTTTCTATAGCTTCTTCTATGTCCACATCTTCGAGTGCTGCGATTAATGCTTTAACCCTTGCATCGTCTGCTTCTGCGCCTGCTGCTTCTAATACTTTTTTTACGTTTCCTTCGTTAATTTCCTGACCTGCTGTGTGCAATAACATTGCTGCGTATATATACTCCATATGATCACCTCAAATTTCTAAACTTTTTAAACTACTTAAATTTATTAAATTCTGTTCAACGTTAACCGAAAAGAGCTCCAAGTCCTGCTGCTGCATCTTCTTCTTTCTCTTCTTCGGATTCTTCATCTTCGTTGTCTTTTGGTTCTTCTTTGTCTTTTTTGGCTTCAACCGAAGTTGCCTGTGAGCTTAACTTTTCTTGAAGTTCCTCATCGACTGCATCTGCATTTTTAGCTGATACTTCACCTGCAACTGCAAGCATCTGTGAATATGCTTTTGCAAGTAAAAGTTCCCTGGTTTTTGATGTAAGTATCTCTGCATTTAGTGCCAGGTTCATTGCTTTTGAATGTGCGTTCTGCAGTATGTACGGTGTGGATTTCTCTGTGAATATCACGGCGTTTACTGATAGGTTTAATGCCTGTGTAAAGGCTTTCTGTATATCTGATAATGTTTTCTCTTCGTCAATTGTTAAGAGATCAGATGTGTAAACTGTTTGATCTTCATAAGCAGCTATGAGGTCGATTCCAACTTCCATTGGATGGATATCAAGCCTTGTGAGTATGCTCGCGATCTCCCTTGAGATCTCGTCTCCCTCAGCAACTACTGTTTTATCCTTGGTTATAACTATTTTGCCCTTATCGATCTTTGCAGGTATACCTACTTTCTGAAGCTCACCAAGTATGGGTCCTGGTTTGAATGCTGTATCACCCTTGGGCACTACAATGTCAAATGGTGCTGTGCTTCCAGGTTTTGCAGGAGCTTCTGTTTTACTCTCTTCAAGAATTTTGTAGAGCTTGAAAGGGTTCATGTTTGTGAATATCAAGGCAGGTTGTCCTTTCATGTGATCTTTGAGACTTGCTACGTTTGCTTTTTTGGATTCTTCCAGTGCAAGGCTCATGAAAGTTTTCCTTGACATTTTAAGAGTTGCATTTCCTTTAAGGTTTCTACGCATTTTCTGGAGCTGAGGTCCTGGTATGTCTGCAAGGTTAGCCATACCCACGACTTCATGGCTTTCGATGAGTTCTTTGAGGTCTTTTACCTCATCCTTTTTCCATTCAGCAACATGATGCATTTAGATCACCCTCGCTACTGGACCCATGGTTGTTTTGATGTACATGGCTTTTATCTGGCTTCTTCCTTTTTCCAGGTTTCTGTCCAATATATCAAGTATAGCTTCAATGTTATCTACAATCATCTCATCGTCCATCTCTTCTGAGCCAACGATGGCCTGGATAACTGGTTGATCCTTTATTCTAACTTTTGCTGTGTTTTTAAATTTCTCCATTAACGGTTCGGGTTTTGCTGTGGATGGAACTGGTTTAGGCATTTTTTTCCTTGGTCCTAATACTGGTCCCAAGAATCTACCTACAAGTGGCATTAGGTCTACCTGTGCAACGAAAAAGTCATGTTTGTTTGCAATTTTTTTCGCCTGTTTCCTGTCTTTTCCAAGTTTTTCAAGTTCTTCCCTGGTTAAGACAAGATCTGCACCTGCATTTTTGGCCTGAAGTGCCAGTTCTCCTTCTGCTATGAACGCAACTTTCACGTCCTTTCCACGACCATTTGGGAGAAATACCTCTTCATCTATACGGTTTTCTGGCTTTTTCACGTCTAAATCCTTGATGGTTATGACCACATCAATGGATTGTGTGAAGTTCCTCGGCTTTGAGTCTTCTTTAGCCTTCTTCACCGCTTCTAACATTTCTTGTTTCATCAAATATTCCTCCATGAACTTTTTCAATGAAAAGTTCACAATGAATTATTTTCTTATTTATTTTGTTCACTGATATGATGCCATATCTATGAAATTGATTAGTGATTAAATCCTGATTAAATGATTTAAATCAGGATGGATTAAGTGATTAAATCAAGTTGAAAGATTAAATCTAAAATTTAAAATTTTAAATTAAATTTCAATTCCATTTAAATGATAAATTCAAAGATTAATGTTAAGTCATCTTAAATTATGTCATTTAAAAAATATTTAAGCATCTTGGACGAGTTTATCGTCGTAGACACCTTCATCTATTTCTTGCTGCACTTCTCTTGGATCCTTTCCTTCAACTGTTATACCCATGCTCACGCATGTTCCTATAACCTCTTTTGCAGCGTGTTTGTAATCGTTTGAGAGTAATGCATCGAATTTCATACGAGCGATCTTCAATGCCTGCTCAACTTTTAGATCTGCTACTTTGTCTGCTCCAGGATCCTGTGAACCCTTATCTATACCGAGTTCATCTATTATGAGCGCAGTTGTTGGTGGTGTACCAACTTCTATATCAAATTTTTTGGTGCTTATATCAACTATAACCTTAACTGGAACTTTCATTCCACTAAAATCTGAAGTTTTTTTGTTGATTTCTTCAACCACTTGCATCATGTTAATGCCCATCGGACCTATTGCAGGACCTAATGGTGGGCCGGGTGTTGCTTTGCCACCGTCTATAAGAATTTCTACGGTTTCTTTTACCATTAATCTGCCTCCTTCTGTATTAATCTGATTTGATCACCTTTAACTGTAACAGGAATTGGGACTGCAGCCTCAATAAGTTCTAAGACTACATTCTCTTTGGATTCATCTATCCTGACAACTTTGGCCTTTTCGCCCTTAAAGGGTCCGGATATTAACTCTACAATACTTCCTTTTTGGATAGAAGCTAATATAGGTTCTGGGTTTAAAAAGGTTTTTACCTCTTCAAATGGTATTTCTCCGTCGATAACACCCTTCATATGGGGAACTTTAAAGGCCGGATTTTGCATGTCAATCTTTGTTGATGATTCAACTAAAATATATCCCCTGAGGCTTTCAGGTACAAGGATAGAATTCACTTCAATCCCACTGTTTTTAACATTTCTTGCAATTATTCTTGCAACGTTCTTTTCCTGACCTACAAGGGTTCTTATGGCATAAATCAAACTATCACTTACCTGATTAAACTTTAATAATTAAAATTCTTCAACATTTATATTGATTCAATATTTTGATTAACTTGAGTGAATTGATAATAAATATTGATGTCTTAACTTTTAATTGATCTACTAATTAAATTCTCTATTAATAAATAAAATCTAAACTAAACATTACAAATCTAACCATTACCTACAAGCTGGGCTATAATACTTACTACAAATCCCACAGCTCCTATTATTATAATGCCGATTCCTGTTACCTTTGCAACATTTATAAATTCACTTCTACCTGGTTTTCTGGACACATGTAGAACTCTTTCACATAGTTTTAAAAAATTGACAATAGACTCTTTCGAACTCATAGAGATACCCACTTTGATGTTCATTAAAGAAGGAGATATTTATAAAATTTAGATTAATATCAAAATAGGTTATTTATTTAGGGATTTATAAACCTTTTGATCCCAAACGTAGATGGTACAAACTGGAGCACAACATTGAATTGGGTTACAATTTGTGCATGTCATGATATGTGGAAGATAGTATAAAATGTTCCTGATCATGCTTAAATTTATTGGAATCCTATTGATGTTTAAAAAACACCATCAATGAATTCTTCTAAAGCAGATTCAGGAACAGTTTCAGTTTGTTTTTCTTCAACGTATTCACGTTCTCTTGGCATTCCCGGCATTCCAAATATATGAGGAGATTTCACTCCAGCCACAACTATGGTTGTTCTTACGGTGTTTTCGAGATCCTCTTGTATCTGTGTACCCCAGATTATGTTTGCATCTGGATCCAGTTCGTCGGCAACGATTTGCACAACTTTTTCTGCCTCGTTCAGTGTAAGATCTGAACTTCCTGATATGTTTATTAAAGCCCCTTTGGCATTGGATATATCCAGGTCCAGTAATGGACTGTTCAATGCTTCATGAACTGACTCTATTGCTCTATCGCCTGAGTCTGATTCACCCATTCCGATCATGGCCATTCCAGATCCTACCATTATGCTTCTTATGTCTGCAAAGTCCAGGCTTACAAGACCTGGTTTGGTTATGAGCTCTGTTATTCCCTTAACAGCCCTTCCCAGTAATTCATCTGCAACCATGAATGCTTTGTTTATTGGCAGGTTTGGTGCCACCTCAAGAAGTTTGTCGTTTGGTATTACTATAACGGTGTCTGCAGCGCTTTGAAGTTTTTCCAGTCCTTTCTCAGCATTTTCCCTTCTTCTAAGACCCTCAGCACTGAAAGGCATTGTTGCAACGGCTATTGTTAATGCCCCTATTTTTTTGGACAACTTTGAAATCACCGGAGCCGAACCCGTTCCAGTTCCCCCACCAAGACCACATGTCACAAAAACCATGTCAGCCCCATCTAACTTGTCTTTTATTTGCTCTTCACTTTCTTCAGCACTTTCCTCACCCACTTCAGGCATGCCTCCGGCACCGAGGCCGCCACATGTGGATCTTCCGATAAGTAATTTGTGGTCTGCATTTGAGTAAAAAAGATCCTGTGCATCTGTGTTAACTGAAACAGTTCCCGCACCTGCGATTCCCATTTCGTTAAGTCTTGAAATTGTGTTGTTTCCTGCCCCTCCAGTTCCAACTACAAAGATCTTAGCCCGACTTCTCTGTATAATCTCTTTAAGATCGCTGTCGATGTTGTCGTTATACGGGTTGGGCTCATCAACAACGGATCTCTCCCTTCTCTTTTCAGATTCTTTTATGGTATTATTTATAAGAGATTTCAATTCCTACCCCCACAGCAAATGTTTCTAAACTTAATTGTGTTATTGTATTAACTTATATTTAAAACCAGCGGTTTTTTTAGTGATAATCACCTATAAACAAACAATTTTTTACCCTTATCCTCAAAATGTCATGAACACATCATCATGAAGTCATTGTGAACTTGCTTGTGTTACTAGGTTGCCATTTGAACCATTGGTGAGAAACATCATGAAAAGATTAACCTAAAAATTATGGTCGTGGCATTGCAATTATTTCATGTATTCTAAGGTTAAAGAAGTTGCTCATGTGCGCGGGTTTAAGAACGACAGCGGTATCCACACCAGTTCCAGTACCCCCAATAGCTATAACCTCTGAATCTGTTGGTATAAGCCCTGCGTCAGCTGCCATGATACTTACTTCCACACAGACCTTTATTCCCTGGGAAAAAAGTCTGAGAGTCTCTGCAACTATTTCAACTGGTGTCACACCTCCAAATTTGTTTGAGATACCTCTTCCGACACCACTCAAAGAATGTGAACCTGCGTAAATTTCTACGCCTCTCTCTTCAAGTTCTTCCCGGTACTCTGCCTCAATTTCAATCTTATCTCCACCTCTAAATCCTGCATGGTGGGTTACATCTACAATATGAGCATCACTTATTTTTTCAGCTAGTTTAACCCCGGATTTACCTGATGCAGATGCTATTACGATATTTTTTATGCCTAATTCGTCTTTTCTAGCTTTAACAAGTTCTATAACTTTATCTGTGTTTTCTATACCTGGATTTTCAAAATAATGAATGGTTTTTTTCATTGAACATCTCTCCATCTAATTGATTAGTTTATTTACTATTTTTATGAATATTTATGGATAAAGTTGTTAAACAATTCATGTCTTAATATCCCAATATAAAACTCCATACAATAAATCTACTTTTTTACAACAGATGTATTTATTCAAATTAGTTGTTAATCGCATTATCGGTTTTTAATTTTAATTTGCCAAAAATGGTTGGGTTATAATAAAATTAGATTGTAAAACAAGATCAAATATTAATTCAATTAAAAAATTAATTTATAAGACTAAGAATAATAATAACTAGTTTATACATATTTATTATACAATGGATTTATTATACATGGATTTGCAGTGATCTAAAGACATTTCATTTTACACAGTTCGTCAAATTTATATAAAGTTACAAGCATAAAATTGATATTATTAACACAACTAAAAGGTGACGCATATGAATGCATTTGATTTTCTCACTCAGGACAGAGTTAGGGAGCCTGGAACTGGAATTACCATGATGTTAGACAAGGGAATAGGTCCTAGAATGTTAATGGACTTACTTGAGATATCTGGGGAATACATTGATCTTGCAAAATTTGGATGGTGCACTTCTGCAGTTTATGATAGGGAAATTGTAAAACGTAAAGTTGAATCATATCTATCTTATGATGTGGTACCTTACCCTGGTGGAACCTTATTTGAAATTGCTTACACTCACAATAAACTTGATAGATTTTTAAATGAAGCTGATAAGATCGGATTTGGAGCTATTGAAATATCAGATGGTTCTGTTGACATATCTCTTGAGGAAAGGGAGAAAGTAATCCGTGAAGTTAAGGATAATGGATTTATGGTTATAACAGAAGTTGGAAAGAAGGATCCTAAAGAGGATTCCAAATTTACACCCACAGAACGGGTGAAACTTGTGAACCATGACGTGGAACTTGGTGCAGACAAAGTTCTCATCGAGGCGAGGGAAGGTGGAAAGGGCATAGGGATCTACGATAACAATGGGAATGTTAAGGGAGACGATGTCCAGATATTTGCGGATAATACAGACATAAAAAATATAATCTGGGAAGCTCCTCAAAAAAATCAGCAGGTTTACTTGATACTCAAATTTGGGTCCAATGTGAATTTAGGGAATATCCCTCCAGAAGAAATAACAGCCCTTGAAACAATGAGACGCGGATTAAGAGGAGACACTTTGGGAAAGGTGGACCTTTAATGGTAGATACAATAACTATTATAGGTGGCTACGATAAGCAGGGAAATAAAGAGCCTGTAGAAGAGGTAGTTATAAAAAAAGGCGAAATATTTGGAGTTGTGGGACCCACGGGGAGTGGTAAAAGTTCATTGATAGGGGACATAGAACAGCTTGCACAGGAAGACACATTTTCAAAGAGAAAGATCCTTGTGAATGATAAACAGCCCAGTTACGATGACAGGACTAATCCTCGAAAGAAGATGGTGGCACAGCTATCTCAGAACATGAACTTTCTTGCTGACATGTCGGTGGGAGATTTTTTAAGCCTCCATGCTAAATGTCGTGGTGCCAGCAGCAAATGTGTTGACGCGGTGGTTAATCTTGCCAACACACTTACAGGCGAACCAATAAAAAAAGACCACGAACTCACAATTTTAAGTGGAGGTCAGTCACGAGCTTTAATGGTGGCAGATGTGGCTATAATAAGTGATTCACCCATAGTACTCATTGATGAAATAGAAAATGCAGGTATAAGAAAACATGATGCTCTGCAAGTTCTTTCAGGTCATGGAAAAATTGTCATGGTTGTAACCCACGACCCTGTGCTGGCTTTGATGGCGGATAGAAGGATAGTTATGAAGAATGGTGGAATGCGGAAGGTTTTAAGTACCACCGCAGAAGAAAAGACAATATCCAAGAAGTTGAACAAGATAGATGAATTAATGCTCAACTTAAGGGATAAGGTTCGAAATGGGGAAGTTATTGAAGATATAGAAATGAAAGACGTGAGAATATGAGGATGGTAATTGTTGCCGGGACCCCCGGTTCTGGAAAGACAGCTGTATTGATACATGCCCTTAAGAGACTTATAGAACGGGGTTTAAATCCATCTGTGGTTAAAATAGACTGTCTTTACACGGATGATGATAAAAAATTCGCTAAAATAGGAGTACCAACCCAGGTGGGTCTTTCAATGGACATGTGTCCAGATCACTATGCCATTTATAACCTTGAAGACATGATAAGCTGGGCTGATGAAAATGAATCTGATTTTCTTGTTGTAGAAACTGCAGGACTCTGTCACAGGTGCGCCCCTTATACAATGAACTGTCTGGGTGTCTGTGTTATAGATGCAACAAGTGGACCAAACACACCACTTAAAGTGGGACCATTTCTGAGCACAGCAGATATTGCGGTCATAACCAAGGGAGACATGATATCTCAGGCAGAGCGTGAGATATTCCGAGAAAGGGTTCTTGAAGTGAATCCTCAGTGTAAAATAATTGAGGCAAACGGACTCTCAGGTCAAGGATGTGTTGAACTCGGGGAAGAGATGCTAAAATCAAAAGAAGTTGCCCTTGGTAAAGAAAAATTAAGACATTCAGCTCCTCTTGCAGTATGTACACTCTGTGTTGGTGAAACAAAGGTTAATAAAAAGTACCACAGGGGAATATTGCGCAGAATTGACGGATTTCAAAGTTACAAAGGTGAATAAGCAGCATATTAATGAATGGGCTTATATTAAAATATAATTAAAAATAAAATATAATTAGATGTTATAGAATGAATTGAATTAAAAAAAATTCTTAACCATTAATTATTATTAAGGTGTATTTATAATGAGCAACAGTCCCGTTAACTCAGATCAGCGCTCCCGTGTTTTAAAGTTACTTCCAGGTTTCAACTGCGGAATATGCGGATATGCACAGTGTGAAGAATTCAGCCAGGCCCTTCTCAAAAATGAAACACAACTTGAGAAGTGCAGATTCCTCTTACAAGAAATATTCAACGAAAACAGGAAAGAACTAAAGGAAATACTCAAAGAAGAAAAGGTAATCCCCGAAGAGGAAAAGTACGTGGGTGTTCTTGATGGATACGAGGCAGATTTTGTACTCCATCCCTTACCTGGAGAAAAGTCTTGTAGGGAGGTTCTTTACCCATTTACACGTAAAGTGTTAAAGGCAGGGGATGTGGTGAGGTATAGACCTCTTGCATGTCCGATCACGCATTTTGCGAAGATATTGAGTGAGGACAACGGCCTCATAACCGTGCACATGGTCGGGCCGTGCCACAGGTTAGACCCAGAGGCAGACTTTGAATTCATGGACATTGGTATATGCATGGTTGGAGGATTTGAGGGAATAATTGAGGGCAAACTCCCATCTGTAGGTGAGACAGTCAGGTTCCTTCCAGGCCATTGCATGATGCAGAAAGTGCATTCAGGTGTTCTTGTCCAGCTTGAAGGTAGGAAAGCCATAATAGAAGGAATAGACCTTAAAGTATGGGCTCCACCAATAAAAGGATGATCAATAAAGGATGATGCAAAATTTTTTATATTTTTTTTGAAATTAAAAATTGAGAGATATTTGATAATTTTTTAACTAAAGGAAATCATTTCAGATCAAAAATAAAAAATAAAATCAGATCCCATCACTATGAATTATGGATACATTATTTTACAGAAACTGATAAACATGGTTAACTCTCCAAAATATATTGCAATACCCGTTAAAACAGGCTACATAAAACCTGGTGAATCTTATAATATTATCATCGAAAGGGCTAAGGATCTTCTGGAAGATGGAGACTTCCTTGTAATCTCAGAAACCCCTATATCCATATCTCAAGGCATGATTGTGGATGAAGCTGAATTTGAGCCTACAATATTATCTTCTATCCTTGCAGATGTCTGGTCAAAGTATATCTGGGGCTACATTCTCGGACCAATTTTCCGAATAAAACGGAGGACGATAGAAAACCTTCGAAAACTTCCTCATGAAGCTAGAACACATAAAAAAGTTATTTTGGATTATTATGGTTTGAAACATGCCCTTAAACCTGCATCTGAAGCTGGGGTGGATTTGAGTAATGTTCCAGGCACATTTGTTTCACTGCTTCCGGATAAACCTGGAATGGTTGCATTGGACATAGCAAGGAAAATATTTAAGGATCCAGGTCGTGATGTAACTGTTATGATAATTGATACAGATGCAAGTTATGAATTTGCAGGTCGGAAGTTCACATCCCTTCCAATAGCAGTTGATGGCATAAAATGCGATCTTGGGGTTTGGGGTTATATTTTAGGTCGCTTTGGAAAGATTATAGGGCCCACACCATTAGGAATTTCAAAATCCCATAATATAAATGAAACACTAAAAATAGCTCAAACAGCCGAGGATTACCATAAAAAAAATGAAATGGATATTGAAACTGTTTACGATATGAAAAATATGTTTGATGGTGATATTACTGGGGTAACAATTGAAATGCTCAATTCTGTCGAGCATACACCTGCTGTTATTGTTAGAATGTGTTAATATTTGTTCATTTTTATTGCTGTTTGGCGGCAATATTGTCAAATCAACAAAATATAAATACTATTTTGTTAAGATTATATAACACCGGAGTTGTCATTAAATCAGATTAATGTGAAAAAGATTTGTGTTCATATTGATCGTAGTTGTTTGATAGATAAACAGAAGATTTCATTGATTTGAATAGGAGGAATGGAATGCTCAATGTAAATAGCCCTATGATCCAGGATTTAATTAGGTTTTCACAAGGCAAAGGGGGAGCTGAAATGCTTGCGGACCCTACAGTCCAGGAAATTCTGGTGGATATCACAGGTGATGAAGAAAACAGTGTTTTAATCATTGGATGTATGTTAAAGGGTAAAACAACCGATGAGGAAATTGCAGAAGAAACTGAAATTAAACTCAACATCGTAAGAAGGATTTTATACAAACTTTACGATGCAGGAGTTGCAAGCTACAAAAGAAGTAAAGACCCTGAAACACAGTGGTACACTTACAGCTGGAAATTTGATGAAGAAAAAGTAGCAGAAATCATAGCAAAGAAATATGAGAAATTTTCAAAGGAAATTGAAGAATCCTTAGAATTTGAAGAAGGGAACATGTTCTTTGTTTGTTTAAGCAATGGATGCAGATACAAATTTGAAGAAGCATCTGAAAACAATTTCATATGTCCAAAATGTGGTGGCTCACTTGAATACAAAGATAATTCTGCTGTAGTAACAGAATTAAGAGAATTAAAGGAAAAGATAAGCTAAAAAGGGAAAGATAAGTTAATTTCAGTTATCATAATTAATTTCATTTAAATCAGTTTAATTCAGTAAATTTCCAAAGTTCAATAAATTCAGTGACTTATACCTTTTTGAATAACATTTTTTAGAGGGGCGAATATTTTTGTGCAAAGATCTAGTTTTAGAGACGTTGAATGAGTTAAAAACTTTGCCTCACATAATTGAACACTGTAAAGCAGTATCAACAAAAGCATTGAAATTATCTTCCAATTTTTATGACGTGGATTTGGATCTTGTTGAGACCGGAGCACTTCTCCATGACATCGGCAGGTCAAGGACGCACAGTATCTTCCATGGAGTTGTTGGTGCAGAGATACTGAAAGAGCAGGGATTTCCTTTTGAAATTCAGAAAATCACCGAAAGACACATAGGTGCAGGAATACCCATAAATGAGGCAGAAATATTAGGTTTACCTCCAAGAGATTACATACCAATTACTATGGAAGAAAAGATCGTTGCACATGCAGACAATCTTGTCAACGGTACGAATGAGGTTGATATTGATTTTGTGATCAAAAGATGGGAGCAGAGGCTTGGAGCGAATCATCCTTCCATATCACGGATTATTAAACTTCATAATGAGGTTTGTGCTGATGGTAAGGTTTATATTGTAAATAAATGTCTATAATAGTTAATTAGGGGTTAACGCAATTATCAAACTTTTTCCTTAATCTCCAAATTTACTATATTTTTATATTCTGTCCATTTTTACTATTTTTTTAAATTACTACTTTTTTTTATCCTTTTAAGTTTCATTTTTTTAATCCATTATTCAATGTTTATCCATTATTAAAGGTCTAATTCCAAGTGCTGTCTTAAAAAAATTATATAAATCTGCTTACTGATCTACATTTAACAACTAAAACTTTTAGAAGGAAGTTAATTTAAAGATTTATACATAATTAAATTAATAAACCTTTAAAGATGCCTAAGATAACATAGCAACGGATCTATTAATGAATAGCTCATTACTTAAATGAAATGAGAGAAAGGGGCAATATATGATTACGAGTAAAAAGATCATAGTGTTTACGGGCACATCCATACATCCTGATGAAGCACGCGGAATTTTGGATGCAGATTACCGCCCTCCTGTAGGTAGGGGAGATGTAATCAAAGCATTGAATGATAAACCTGAGTTAATAGCCATTATTGACGGTGTTTTTCACAAGAGACCTGCAGTATCTCATAAGGAAATACTCAAAGCCCTTAATGAGGGGGTAACTGTTGTGGGGGGTGCGAGTATGGGTGCACTTCGTGCGTCTGAACTTGAGGATTTTGGGATGATAGGAATAGGTACGGTTTACCGAGACTACAAAGAAGGGATTATAGAAGCTGATGATGATGTTGCAGTTGTTTTTAACCCTAAAACTCTTGAACAGCTTTCAGAGGCTTTCATAAGTATGATCTACAACTTCAAAGCAGCACTCAAAAAAGGTCTGATTGATGAAGATGATTTTAAAAGGCTCATTGAATCTGCAAAATCGATTTATTACCCTAAAAGAACCTACAAACGGGTTTTAAAAGATACTAATATTGATGAAGAAAAAAAAGCAGTTCTTCAGAAGTTTTTAGATGAGAAAGCCAAGGATATAAAAAGAGAAGATGCACTGAAAGTTTTAGAATACATAAAAGAGTACATAAAAAAATGAGAATAGACAAAATGGGCGTGAATAACTTTTTCAACTGCACTATACTAGTTTTTAAAGTTTTTTTTCTATTTTAATTTTCGCTTTAATATTTTAGATTTAGACATTTTAATATAAACCTTTGAACAAAAAAGAACACCTTGTAATATTAGATTAGATCAAGATAAAAGAAGATAATCTAAGCTATAGCTAATTTAAGATTTCAACTCATGAATAGACTCATGAATAGTTTAAGCTCATAAACTAAATTAAGGACGATACTACATGGAAATAGAAAAGAAATTGGAGATTTTAAGGGAATATCTGAAAGACAAAAGGGTTCTTGTTGCATTTTCAGGCGGGGCAGACAGTACATTGGTTGCAAAGATAGCACAGGATGTCTCGAAGGAATCTGTTGCCATAACAGTTGACAATGGAGTCATGCCCCCAGAGTTTATAGGGGATGCAAAGAGGGTGGCTCAGGAGATAGGGATCAAACACATTGTTGTGAGTGAAAACTTTTTATTAGATGAAGCTTTCAAATCAAACCCTCCAAACAGGTGCTACGTCTGTAAAAATAAGATGTACTCTAAACTTGAAGAAGCTGCAAAGACTCAAGGATTTGATGAAATTGTTGATGGAACCAATATTACGGATCTCCTTGAAGATAGGCCCGGAATAATGGTTAATTATGCTAAAAATATCAAAAGTCCCCTGGTTAAAGCTGGTTTCACGGCAGAAGATGTGCGAGAGGTACTTGAAGACATGGAAGTGTCATACTCCCACACAACAACATGTCTTGCAACTCGGATATCCAAAAACAGCCCAATAACACCTAAAAAAATAAACAGAATAAAATATGCTGAGTCTCTTTTAAAAGGCATTACAGGGTCTGACGTTGTCAGAGTGAGGGATGAAGATGGAGCTGCAAGGATAGAAGTTAATAATCTGGATAAACTTTTAAACAAAGGAATTTTAAGCCACATAGATTCGGAACTCAAGGCAGTTGGATTTAAACGTGTTGCAATGGACATAAGTGGATATGAGGATTCGAAAAAAGATCTGGTGATTTACAGGCCCTGCAAAGATGAAAAAAACAAGATCATGTTCGAAACTGAACTTCCATATGAAATAAATATCAAAGAGACGTGCTGTGAGCTTAAAAAGTTGGGTAATGTTAAATGTTCCGAAAAGATGGGAATAGCAATGCTTGAAACATTAGGGAGAAATGTTACAATATTTAAAAAGGGAAAAATTGTTGCAAGGCGTGTTGTAGATAAAGAAGATGCAGAAAAACTGCTCGTTGAAGTTTTACCCCATGTTAGGAGAATCATTTAATAACTTTTTTTAGATTAAAATGAGTTTAGGAATATAAAATAATTAAAAAAAAATTCATTATTAAAGTAAGTAATTTAATTAAATTTAAGAATTAAGGTTACTGCTTAATTGTTTAAATTAATCACTTAACTATAAAGAAGAATAATATGCCTAGATAATATTCAAATCTCTTTGTGCACGTTCTCTTCGACTTTTCTCCGGGAACTTGTCAGCCTTTTGAAGAATCCCCGAGTTTCCTGGCCCATGAAGTTTATGAACCGTCCAGCTATTTCCACATCAACTTCATCGGCTTTAACATCATTGATCTCTACTACTATTTCTGATGCATCTTTCAACCTGTCATTTGCCCTGTAAGTGTAATCAATGGTCAGCTTATTGAAGTCGTAAACTTCTTTCAGGGCCTTTTTAATGGTTAGTTCCATTACATTGAAGAATGGTTGCAGATTTGGGCTTTCTTCCCACCAAATGTTAGCCATTATAATCCTCAGGTTTATGGTTTGTATGGAAACTTCGCTCCCATTTTTACCGACGATCCTTATGGTTTCAGGGTCTGATTTTATTTTTAAAATTGGTATTCCTGACATTTTAATCGCTGATAGCTTTTATTAAATCAGTGGCCCTGACAAGACCAACAAGGTTTCCTTCAACATCAATTACAGGGATCTGTTCAATATTTTTCTGTTTCATCTTATTTGCGCATTCTTTTACGGAGGTTTTGGTGGTTGCAATAATTGGTTCAGTTGTTGCAACGTCTTTTACCTCTTTATCAGAGAATTTAAGATGATTTTTTGTAACATAAAGAACGCTTTTACTGTCCCAGGACCATTTGTCCCCTTCAGTACCAACAGAAGTGTTGTGTACAGTTTGTTCTGCTACAACCTCACTTTCTTCAATAAAATCTGTTTCTGTGAGTATCCCTGACAGTTTTCCATCTTTATTCAGTGCAAGGACCACTTTGAGATTGAAATACTTCATTATGTCAAATGCAATGTTTAGGGGGGTTTTCTCCCATGTTGTGGGAATCTTTCTCAACATATAATTTTCAACAGGGTCTTTTACATCCATTTTCCACAATGCCTTGTTTACCAAGTCAGATGCAGTTAAAAGACCAATAAGGACTCCATTTTCAGTTATTGGGATCCTCCTTATGTTGTTTTCTATCATTTTAGTTGCAACTTCTTTTATATCATCATCTGGAGCCACGGTTATGGGGTTCCTTGTCATTATCATGGCTATCTGCTCTTCATCGGGGTTCTCAACTAGATCTGTTCTTGTAAGTATCCCAACGAGCTCTTTTGTTCCATTTTTTACAACAGGTAATCCTGATACATTTTTATCTCTCATAAGTTCCATTGCGTTTGTTCGGTTTCCTGGAACTTGGATGTAGTGTATATCCTCTGACATTATCTCTTTTACAAGCATTATTACACCAGCCATTTATTAATAAAACTAATTATGGGTTTATCGTGTCTAAAAAAGTGTATTAAAATATTTAATCAGTGAACTGCGAGAACCGAACACTTGGCGGATCTTACTACCTTTTCAGTTACACTTCCCAATAAAAATCTATCCAGTCCATGTTTTCCAGAGGTTCCCATTATTACAAGGTCTATATCATCTTCTTGGATTGTTTTGAGTATCACATCTGCAGGAGAACCTTCCTTTGTCTTTAAGGTGAGTTTAATATCTTCTTTACATTCGCCGCTCTCTTTACATTCATTTACCATATCTGCTATATGGTCCAGCGCTATTTTTCCTTCTTCCTTAAGCATTTCTTTTATTCTCACTATAAGATCTTCTGCAGGTAATCCAACAAGTGAGGATGTTTCAATCACGTTTAAGGCTATAATTTCGGCGTCACTTGAATTTCCAATCCAGATGGCATGTTTTGCTGCACTATTTGCATATTTTGAACCATCTGTTGGTAATAATATTTTTTTGTACATAGGTTCACCTCTTATATACTATGTTTCCTTCTGTTATCGCACCTATTATGTTTTTCGATCAGTAAATTATGATTAGCAGTTAATTAGATTTAACCATAGATTTATTTTTGTTTTAGTGTAGATTATTTTTGCCATTTTTCAATGAAGGTTTTCCCATTCATATATGGAATCAGAACATCTGGAACTTTGACCCTACCATCTTCCTGTTGATAATTTTCTAGAATACAGCAGATAGTACGTTCTGTGGCAATTGCTGTGCTGTTCAATGTGTGACATATTTTTAGGGAATCTGAATCTCCTTGAATTCCATAACGTGCATTTAATTTCCTTGCTTGATAATCTAAACAGTTGGTACATGAAACAAGTTCTCTGTAGGTATCTGAACCAGGGAACCAACCTTCTAGGTCATATTTTTTTGATGCGTTATCATTTAATGCTGATGATACTATTGAAACAACCCTGTAAGGAATTCCCAGTTTTTGGTATATGGTTTCAGCATTTTTAAGCAGTTCTTCATGGATCTTCTCAGTGTCTTCCTTGTTACAGAACACGAACTGTTCAATTTTTTCGAATTGATGGACTCTGAAGATGCCACGTGTGTCTTTACCGTGAGAACCAGCTTCTCTCCTGAAACATGTGGAGATACCACAGTACTTACGTGGAAGGGTTCTTTCATCAATTATTTCACCTCTGTGGAGTGCTGCGAGTGTCTGTTCAGCTGTTGCTATCATGAAAAGGTCTTCACCCTCCACTTTGTATAAGGTTTCTTCAAAGTCAGCAAGCTCTGCTGTTTCTTTAATAACGTCCTTTTTTATAAAGAATGGGGTGTAAAATGGTGTGAAACCCTGTTCTGAAAGGAAGTCTATTGCAAACTTCATCAGTGCCATGTTTAAATAAACTAGATCTGCCTTCAAATAGTAAAAACGAGCCCCAGCGACTTCTGCAGCTCGTTTGATGTCGGCTCCATCAATGTTCTCAATGAGATCAACGTGGCTTTGTGGTTTGAATGAAAATGAGGGTATAACTCCACTTTTGCGGATTATATCGTTGTCTTCTTCAGTTTCAGATACTGGGACAGTCTCATCCACGATGTTTCCAACTTTGTAACGATACTCATCTCTTTTTTGGATAAACTCTGCTATTTGAGGTTCTAATACTGTAACTTCTCCTGCAACTTCTTTTGCTTTTATTTGAAGTTTTTTTAATTCTTCCGGGCCCTGTTTACGGGCTTTTTTGAAGGATTTGGATAGTGTGTTTCTTTCTGCACGCAGGGAGTTCAGCTTCTGAATTCCTTCCCTCCATTTTTTATCGTATTCAATGACCTTGTCAACGTTCTTGGTGTTTCTAAAACGTATTTTTTCTGATTTACGGATTAAATCAGAATTTTCCCTGAAAAGTTTAATGTCGAGCATGGTAATTCCAATCTTTACATTTTATTTTTATATATTTGAATTTAGTAGTATGAATTAACTTTATGAATTAATTTAGAGATTAACTTTTATTTGATTCTTGTTTGATTTTTATTTGTTTAAAATGTTCACTTTTAACAAATCAAATAAACTATGAAATTTGAGTAAATCAAATTTAAGTAACATTTATAAAAATTTATTAAATAATTTTTTAATTTTATACAAAAAAATCTACAAAAAAAAAGATTTTGTCTTCGTTTTAGATGGTATGTTAATTTTTCATGTTTAAATGTTTAATTTGTATCTATCTTTTGTATACTATCCTGCCGTCCTTTATCACTTCAACCATGTTTTCTGATTCTGTTCTATTTATCAGGGACATTAAGGGATTTTTTGAAATTTCCTTAACGATCATAATGTCTGCGATCCTACCCTCTTCAATTGAACCTGAATTAATTCCAAGTGCCCTTGCAGCATTTGAAGTAGCCATTTTGAATACTTCAACCGGTGCTAAGTACTGCCTGTAATATCCCCTTGTGACCTTGAGTGTGTACTCCATTTCCCGGAACATGTTGGGAGAGTTGAACATCACATTGTCAGTTCCCAGAAGAAGGTTTATCCTGTGGTCTAACATTTCTTGTATTGGTGGAATTCCCACGGATAAAGCCCCGTTTGAGCGGGGACATAAAACATTGGGAACTCTGCTCTTACCAACATTTTTCAAATCGTTGGCCATTGGAGATGTTAAATGAACCAGAAGATCAAAATCAGCTTCAAGAGCCCTTTGAACTTCAGTTTTTCCATGTAGCTTGAGAGAATCCTTCTGAATTTTTTCATACTCTGCAACGTGTATTGAAGAAATTTTACTCTCTCTTCTGCAAGTATCCACGATTATTCTGGCAGTTTCGTTGCTTATCTCTCCAAAACCACTTAAACCTATCCCATCGCAAGATCTGAGAATTTTTTTTGCATTCTTCTGTACAGTTGAGGATTCTGCATCAGGATCTATGAATGATTCATGGCGTCCAAGTACGATCTTCTTTATTGGAATCTCTTTTGAAGCTTTATCAAGAAGTTTTATCCCCTCAAAGCTGCCTTCACGGAAATCAACAAAGGTAGTGGTACCTGTTTTAAGCATATATCTCATAGACTCCTTCATGGCGTCTATGATTTTTTCAGGAGGAGTTTCCCTCAAAATTCTGTGTTTAATTCCGTCTGGAGGCTTAACTATTTTATCTATATGTTCACCATCACCTGCATCCTTTGCAACAGAATCTCCAAGGTGTATATGGGAGTTTATAAGGGATGGAGCGACAATGCAGCCTGAAGCATCGATTATTTTGCCTTCACGCACCTTTTGAGAAACTTCAACGATCTTATTGTCCTCAATTAAAACATTTGTCCTTAAAACTTCCATGTTTTCGCCGTAGAGAACTTTGGCGTTTTCAATTGTAATCATATAAATTAAACTATTTTTATTTTAGTATTTATTGTTTTTTTTTATTAGAAAACAAATAGACTTAGTTTGAGTTTTCATTTAAAAAACAATGGGCTTATTATTTAAGAATATTTTATTTAAAAAATTAGATGAAATTAGTATTAAATGAATAATTAAAACTAAATTTTTATTATAACTTTATTATAACCTTTTTTTAAAAATTATATGAAATCATAAAGAATTTAATTTAAATTTTTAAATAGCTTCATGATAATCATTAAGGGATTTTACTCCAATTTCTCCGTCTTTGACATTTTTAATTGCTTTTAAAACGGCACGAGCCCCTGCAAGGGTTGTAACATATGGTATTCTCAGTTCAACTGCAAGTCTCCTTATGTGATAACCATCATCTGCAGACTGTCTACCTGATGGGGTGTTCACTATGAGGGCTATTTCATTTTCAAGCATTGCATCCCTGATATTTGGGGAGCCCTGACTGACTTTGCGAATGGTTTCGATATTCACATGTTCTTCAACTGCCTCTGCAGTTCCTTTCGTTGCCACAAGTTCGAATCCTAACTCTTCTGCATCCTTGACAATGTCAAGTATGCTGTCTTTATCTGCATCTTTGACACTTATGAAGATTTTTCCCTGTTTTGGAAGTTCCATGCCTGCTGAAAGTTGTGCTTTATAATATGAAACCCCAAAGTTTTCGTCTATACCCATGCTCTCTCCTGTAGACTTCATTTCGGGCCCTAGAACAGAATCTGCCTGTGGAAGTTTTATGAAGGGGAATATGGACTCTTTCACAGCCACGTGTTTAATTTTTACTTCATCATGGAGTCCGAGCTCCTTGAGCTTGTGCCCTATCATGAGCATTGCTGCTACTTTAGCAAGGGGTACTCCAACAGCTTTGCTTACAAATGGAACGGTACGGCTTGCTCGAGGGTTTGCTTCAATGATATAAACCTTAGGTTTACCGGGTTCGTCCATTTTTACAGCGTACTGGATGTTCATAAGCCCAACAACGTCCAGTTCAAGGGCAAGTTTTCTGGTGTAATCTTTTATAGTTTGAATAACATCCTTAGAAAGGCTTTGTGGAGGTATTACACATGCAGAATCTCCTGAATGCACACCTGCTTCTTCTATGTGTTCCATTATTCCACCAATGAACACTTCTTCGCCGTCACACAACGCATCCACGTCTATTTCTATTGCATCTTCAAGGAACTTGTCAACGAGTATAGGATGCTTTGGAGATACCTTAACAGCTTCTTTCATGTATTTTTCAAGCTCTAAATCATCATAAACAATTTCCATAGCTCTTCCGCCAAGAACGTAGGAAGGCCTTACGAGTACTGGGAATCCTATCCTTTTTGCAACTTTCTGTGCATCTTCAAAGGAATTTGCAATACCATACTCTGCTTGAGGTATGTTTAACATGTTTAAAACTTCTGTGAACTGTTCACGATCTTCAACACGATCTATACTTTCGTGTGGTGTTCCAAGAATTTTAATACCTTCTTCTGCAAGAGGAACTGCAAGATTTATGGATGTTTGACCTCCAAATTGCACAACAACACCGTATGGTTTCTCTTTGTCCATAATGCCCATAACGTCTTCCATTGTGAGAGGTTCAAAATAGAGTTTGTTTGAAATATCGTAGTCGGTACTGACGGTTTCAGGGTTGTTGTTTATGATTATGGTTTCTATCCCCTGTTCTTTAAGTGCCATAGCCGCGTGAACACAACAATAATCAAATTCTATTCCCTGGCCAATTCTTATTGGTCCTGCTCCAATTATTACAACCTTTTTATTATCAGAAACAGTTACTTCATCCTCTTTTTCGTAGGTACTGTAATAATAAGGAGTTTTTGCCTCAAACTCTGCTGCACACGTGTCAACCATTTTGTAAGCTGGTACGATGTTATTCTCTTTACGTGTGTCCCTTATGGTTTTTTCATCATTTCCTGTGATTTTAGCAATTCTATGGTCAGAAAAACCCATTCTCTTAGTTTTTTCGAGGATGTCCGGATTTAAAATATTTTCTTTATTCAATTTATTCTCAAAATCAATGATGTTAAGTATTTTATATAAAAAGAACTTGTTTATATCTGTTATCTCATGAACTTTGTCCACACTCATCCCTGATTTGAGAGCGGAATAAATATGGAATATACGTTCATCTGTAGCGTTTTTAAGGAGATCCTCTGTGAATGGAATCTCTTCAAACCCATATTTTCCAATGTCAAGCGATCTTAGAGCTTTATGTAGAGACTCCTCTAAAGTCCTTCCAATGGCCATAACTTCTCCTGTTGACTGCATTTGAACTCCAAGTTCCCTTTTAACATCTTTAAACTTGTCAAATGGCCATCTTGGCACTTTTGTAACCACATAATCCAGGGAAGGCTCAAATGAAGCTGGAGTTTCTTTGGTTATGTCGTTTTGTATCTCATCTAAAGTCATTCCAATGGATATCTTGGCAGATATCTTTGCTATAGGGTATCCTGTGGCTTTAGATGCAAGTGCACTGCTACGGCTCACCCGCGGGTTCACCTCTATGACTTTATATTCACCAGTCTTTGAATTCACAGAGAACTGTATGTTACAACCGCCCTGGATCTCAAGGGCTCTTATAATCTTAATTGAAGCATTTCTTAATATCTGGTTGTCCACATCGGATAATGTCTGTGAGGGTGCCACAACTATACTTTCTCCAGTGTGAATTCCCATGGGGTCAATGTTTTCCATGTTACACACTATGATACAAGTATCATTTTTATCCCGCATAACTTCATATTCAAACTCTTTCCATCCTAAAAGTGATTCATCAATGAGCACCTGGTTTATGAAGCTCATATCAAGACCTCTTGTCGCAACGTCTATTAGTTCTTCCCTGTTATGGGCAACTCCACCACCAGTCCCACCAAGTGTGAATGCGGGCCTAACGATTATAGGGTAACCAATTTCTTTAACAGCTTCAATGGCACCTTCAACAGATGTGACAGCTTTACATTTTGGTATGGGTTCGTTAAGTTCCAGCATGAACCTTCCAAAGAGTTCACGGTCTTCAACGTTTCTTATGGTCTGTATAGATGATCCTATGACCTTAAGATCATCAAGGGCACCAATTTTTTCAAGGCCAGTTGCAACGTTCAGACCAGTTTGTCCACCCATTGTGGGTAATATAGCGTCTGGTTTTTCCTTTTCTATGATTTTTGCAACGATTTCCGGGGTTAACGGTTCAACGTAAACCTTATCTGCGGTGTCGATGTCTGTTTGAATGGTTGCGGGGTTGCTGTTCACAAGCACCGTTTCTATTCCTTCTTCCATAAGAGATTTACATGCTTGGGAACCGGAATAATCAAATTCAGCAGCTTGACCAATCTGAATGGGTCCCGATCCAATGATGAGAACTTTTTTTATGTCTCTGTCCTTTGGCATTTACGATCCTCTACTTTTTTTCCTTATAATTATGTTTAAGATAATTTTATGATTATTTAGAAATTTATAATTCAGAAGTTGTATCTCTCTAAAATTGGATTTTTAAACTATTTAAATTTAGTATTCTTAAGGTGCTTCAATAAAATTTTCACCTTAAAACTAATTTTTTAATTCTTTTTACTTTATTCTACTAAAATTTATTCTACTAAAAAAAAATTTATATGATGATCCTTCAAGTTTGTTCTTTAAATTAAAGTTTTTTCACCAATTTCATTCTAATACTTCAAAATTTTTTTCTAGGTTTAATTCATCAATTTTAATGATTAATAACTTTCCAGGGCTTTAATGAAATTGTCAAAGTAGTAATCTGTGTCGTTTGGGCCGGGTCCTGCCTCAGGATGGTACTGTACACTTGAGATAGGAAGTTCTTCGTGCTCTATTCCTTCAATTGTCCCGTCGTTCAGGTTAATCTGGGTCACTTTTATTGGTAGATCCCTGCATGATTCTGGATCAATTGTGAAACCATGGTTCTGGGCGGTTATGGAAACTTTGCCAGAACGAAGATCCTTCACTGGTTGATTTATTCCCCTGTGCCCAAATTTCATTTTGTATATTTTGGCTCCAAAAGCGAGTGAGATTATCTGTTGTCCTAAACATATCCCAAATATAGGGAGTTTCTCTGAAAGATTTTGAACCGTACTAATGGCAGCTTTAACCCTTTTTGGGTCTCCCGGACCGCTTGAAACTAACATTGCATCAGGTTCGTAATCCAGAATAGTTTTAACATCTGTTTTGTAAGGCAGAACAACCACTCCTACCTTCCTTTTAAGAATGGCACTGATACTATTTTTCTTTATTCCACAGTCAAGAATAACAGCTTTTTTATCGTAGTTATCCCCGTAAATTACCGGTTCTCCTACACAAACCTGATCCACAAGGTCAATGTCTTCCAGATTAGGTTGTCCTTTTGTAATTTCCAGAAGTTCTTCATCTTCTATCTCTTCTGTAGTAAGGGTTCCCTTCAAGGCACCAAACCTCCTGATCTTGAGGGTCAAAGAACGCGTATCGATCCCACTTATGCCTGGAATTTCGTATTCCTCTAAGAATTCTGATAAATTTTTTTCTGTTGATCTGTGAGATGGATGGATGTTGTGTTCCCTTACTATGAACCCTTCAGACTTTATTCCATTTGACTGGAACCATTCTGAGGATATTCCATAGTTTCCCTGTAAAGGATAAGTTGACATGAGTATCTGGCCTTTGTAGGACGGATCTGTCAGCGACTCTACGTACCCGGTCATCCCTGTTGTGAAAACCACTTCTCCCGTTTTGGTGGTTTCAAAACCGAATCCATCTCCTTTAAGTATTGTACCATCTTCTAAAGCCAATTTTGCCTCTTTTAGCATTTTATCACCATGTTGCAGTAAATTCTATAAATAAGATGTAAAAATTTGAGTTTTATTAGTTATTATAATTTTAAATAATAAATTTATTCAATGGTTGTGTTTATTCTACCAGTTGATCTATTTATTATATTAATAATTAATAAATTTGGATTAGTTTATTTTTTTTTGAAGAAGTGATTTATTAAATAAATGAATTTTCTGTTTATTAATCCTAAATTTTCATTAAATTCTTATGTCTTATGGAATATTATTAACTTTAAAATATCATTAAAGAATTATCATTAAAGAATTGCTGTGATTAATGCTCAGTTGATTGCAGGATTTTTATCCATTTTCTTGTCCATGATCACGGCGTCTTCGAAATCTTCATAGTACTTTTCAAGAACCTTCTTTTCCACAAATCCAAGTCTCTTGTAGAATTTTCGTGCTCCTGTGTTTCCAATCCTTACCTCTAACTTAATGGTTTTGACGCTGTACTTTTTGAATATTTCCATGGTTGTTTCAACGAGCTTGGAACCAACACCATTTCGCCTGTATTTTTTATCAACTGCTATGGATATTATATGACCCTCATCTTCAAATCTGATCCAAAATATAATATATCCCACGATACTATTATCTTCTTGAGCAACCAAAAAACCAGCTCCAAGGTTGTAGATTTCCACCAGGATGCTGGAAGGATATGGGTCGCTAAAAGAAGACGTCTCGATTTCAAGGACTTTTTTAATGTCTGGGCGTCTAAATTCTCTTATTATCATGAATGTCTCCGATAGGTTGTAAAGTGATATAAATGTGGAACGATTTTTCAGATTATATAATCAAAAATTATAATGACTCATCTAAGATAGTGGAGGTTGGTGCTGGAAGCTTCCTTGAAGTTGCCCTCAACTTGCAAAGACATCTTAAGATGGATATCACCATGACAGATATTAAACCTTCCCATGAATGTATACTCCAAGATGATATTGGCAATCCTGACTTAAAAATATATAAGGATGCGTCACTTATATATTCGATACGACCTCCTGAAGAACTTCACCCTCTTATCATGAAGTTAGCAGATGATGTGGGGGCCGATTTAATAATAAAACCGCTTTCAACGGATTTTATAAATACTGATAAAAAAATGAAACTCATAAATTACAAAAAGGCGATTTTTTACAAGATGTGTTACGATGAAATGGCAGAATTTAAGCGTTGATGAAGTTTTGAAAAATGTTGAATCCAATTACAACGGATTAACGGCAGAAGAAGCCAGTAAACGTATTCCTAAATATGGGAAGAACGAACTGGTTGAAGAAGAAAAACCAGGTCCCTTTAAGCGGTTTTTAGGACAGTTTAAAGATTTTCTTATAATATTACTGATTGTTGCAGCTCTAGCTGCTGCATTCATAGGTGACACCACAGATGCTGCCGTAATATTTGTGGTTGTTGTTTTAAATGCAGTTGTGGGCTTTATGCAGGAGAACCGTGCTGAAGAAGCAATGGAAAAGCTCAAAGGAATGAGTTCCACAGAAGCTGTTGTTGTACGTGACGCTGAAAATCAGAAAATAGCTGCAGCAGAGCTTACAATTGGTGATGTTGTTGTTATTGAAGAAGGAGACAACATACCTGCAGATATAAGAATATTAAAAAGTTATGACCTTTTAATAGATGAATCTGCATTAACTGGGGAGTCAAAACCTGTTCATAAGGATGAAAACACCGTATCTGAAGAGGACACAAAAAATCTTGCATTCATGGACACAAGTGTTTCATCCGGAAGAGGAAGGGGTGTTGTTGTTGAAATCGGAATGAATACTGCTATAGGTAAGATTGCAGAGATGATCCAGGAAGAAGAAGCTAAAACACCCCTCCAGGAAAGGATAACTGGCCTTGGAAAGATGATGGGTATTATAGCATTAGTTGTGTGTTCTGCAATATTCGCACTCCAGTTCTTCAAGGGTGTTCCACTGGTTGAAAACTTTATGACTGCGGTTGCACTGGCAGTAGCCGCAGTACCTGAAGGACTCCCTGCAATTTTGACTTTAACACTGGCACTTGGAATGCAGAGAATGGCCAAAAGCAATGCAGTCGTAAGAAAACTTCTTGCTGTGGAAACACTGGGTTCATGCACAACCATCTGTACAGATAAAACAGGGACCCTAACCAAGAACAAAATGACGGTTCGCCAGACTAAGATCACGTATCCTGAAATGGTGTATAAAATCTCAGCACTCTGTAACAATTCCAGCATGTCTAAAGGTAAGATTATTGGAGATCCAACAGATGGTGCAGTATTGATCTTTGCAGATGAAAATGGATACAACAGAGAAGAGCTTGAAAAAACCCACAGAAGAGTCTTTGAAATCCCCCTTGACAGTGAAAGAAAAAGAATGACCACTGTAAATGAATGGGATGGTGAAAGGTATGTACTTACCAAAGGTGCTCCTGAAATAGTTCTCCAACGATGCAGTCGTGTGGAAACTGATGGAGAAATTTCAGACATCACACAGGAAAATAAAGATGAAGTCCTCAACGACCTGAAAGAGATGACGTCTGAAGCTCTCAGAGTCTTAGCATTTGCCTACAGGAAAGTTAAACCAGGGGAAGGTTTTGATGATAAAGAGGCTTTAGAGAACGATCTTATATTTGTTGGTCTTGTGGGAATGATGGATCCACCACGTAAAGAAGCCCAGGATGCTGTTACATTATGTAAAAAGGCAGGCATCAATGTTGTGATGATAACAGGGGATCATAAGGATACGGCGGCAGCTATAGCTTTTGAGATAGGAATATTAAATGGTGGAAAAGTTCTTACAGGTTCTGACCTTGACAAATTGAATGATGATGAATTTAAGGAAATGGTTGAGGATGTGAATGTTTATGCGAGGGTTTTTCCTGAACAGAAGGTTCGTATCGTTGAAGCGTTGAGATCAAGGGGACAGGTGGTGTCCATGACAGGAGATGGTGTAAATGATGCACCCGCCCTTAAAAAGGCTGCGATTGGTGTTGCAATGGGTTCAGGCACAGATGTTGCAAAAGAATCTGCTGACATGCTCCTTCAAGACGACAACTTTGCCACCATAGTTAAGGCAGTTAAAGAAGGACGTACTATCTTTGATAACATAAAACGTTTTGTAAAATTCCAGCTTTCAACAAACATTGGGGCAATACTCACGATAACTGTTGCATCAATTTCTAACTTACCCATACCCTTTAATCCAATTCAAATACTCTGGATAAACATAATAATGGACGGCCCTCCTGCCCAGTCTCTGGGTGTTGAACCATCGGAGGCAGATGTTATGGAGCGCCCTCCAAGTAAGGGAAATATTCTCAATAAAAAGAATCTCACGAGGATAGCAATTGCTGGAGTTGTAATGAGCATAGGAACGCTCATATTGTATTATTTCGAACTTAAAAGTGGTGTACCTGTCATTAAGGCAACAACCATAGCTTTCACAGTATTTGTGATGTTCCAAATATTCAACGTGTTCAACTGCAAAGCCAAAGGCATGGTACCTAACAAAACACTTATCATTGCTGTTGCAGCTTCATTCCTGCTTCAAGTATGTGTTATTTACGTGCCGTTACTTCAGGGCATATTCCGGACAACTGCCCTCTCACTTGTGGATTGGGGACTTATCTTGGTGGTTGCAGCCTTGATATTTGTAAGTGAGTTCATTTCAGAGAGGATATTAAATGAATGGGGATAAAACTAACAGATGAAACAGGATGGCAGGTACGCAAATGAAAGCAATTATGATGGTGGGTGCATAATGAATGTAATTGTAATGGCAGGTACATCTGATTCGGTTCGCATTATAGAAAAACTCCGCGACTTTAAAGATATTGAAATATTCGCTACAACAACAACAAGGTATGGTGCAGAACTTGCAAAATCTGCAGGTGCCCATGATGTTATATCACATGGACTTCGAGACGAGGAAATTGTTGATCTTATAAATAAAAAAAATATAGATCTGTTGGTAGATGCGACCCATCCATTTGCAGTTGAAGCGACTAAAAATGCCTTAAAATCAGTTCATAAAACTGGAATAAAATATTTTAGGTTTGAAAGGCCACAAATTATCGTTCCGGAAAGTGAATTTGTACATGAAGTTCAATCCTTTGAAGACGCTGCATCAAAGGTTATTGAGTTGACTGATAAATCCGTATCCATAAATAGAAAAATAATGCATCTTGCAGGGGTTTCGACCATCCATTACCTTACGGAAGTTATGGAATCAGAACGGATCATTGCGAGGGTTATCCCTTCTGTCTTTTCCATTAAAAAATGTCTTGAAATGGACCTTCCTGGTGAGAATATAATTGCCATGCAGGGAACTTTCTCCAAAGAGTTTAACAAGGCTTTGATGGAAGAGTACAACGTATCTTTAATTGTTACCAAGGAAAGTGGTGAAAGTGGTGGAACTCCTTCAAAAATAGAAGCTGCAATTGAACTGGGGATTCCTATAATTATTGTTGTAAGGCCAGAAGTTCTAGAACTTGAAAATGAAACTGTTTTTAATGATATTGATGATATTTGTGATGAAATAATGTTTTTTAGGCATGTTCTATAACGTTTTGATTGTAACTTTTTATTAAAATTATTCTTTATTTATTCCTTATTTTTCTGATATTTTAAATTCTAATTTTAAAAATATTGTAAAAATAGATTAGTTGTAAAAAGTAGATCTAGATCTAAAATACTAAAAGATTAGATCTAAAATAGTTTAATATGGTTAAAATTGTTAATTAATAATTAGTTATTACAGACAAAATTAAGTAAGCCTCAGTTCGCCCATCAGTCATCACGTATCAGAGCTCATAGGGTTCATCACAGGCTTAATGGTTTTTGATTATCAATATATTTCTAATTTGTATATCATTATTATTCATCCATAGTGAATCAAGTCGCGTTTGAATATTTAATTCACAAAATTGATCTTGAAAATAAAATATTATGAATGCAAATATAAACTGGAATTATCTGACACAGTTTATCTTATAATAAAATTATTGCCCTCCACATTATAATAGTTTACTTTTTATTTAACTGATTTATTATACTTACCATTATATTTCTCTAATTTAAATGAAGCATTGAACGTGTTGTTATATGATGAACAGTTAAGTTTAAGTTACTGATTCGGTTTAAGTGAGTTATTGCCATCTAATTCTGCACCAAAAATATATCGAAATTGGAGATTTAAAAATTATTGATGTATTCTTAATTTTAAGGAAGTAATTCGTTTTTTTTATACATTTTTTTTAATGAAATCATAATCCTTTTAATATCATTTCTAATGGTATGGTGAATAAGTACACTATCGAAGACCATTGAGGGATTATAAATGAAAGAAATATTGCTAAAACTGCAAGAATAACGAAAGAAAGGTTAATTCTTTTAGTGAATGTTATTTGGTTATCATCTACTTTTTCATGAATAAAGTTACTTCGAGTGGCGTAATGCCAGTTCAAATATAGAAGGGATGCTATCCCCAGCATGTTTACATTGAAAATAACGTTAGAAATAGGAAATTGCCCGTAATCTCCAGTTAAACTTGCTGAAAATGGAACCAATACGATAAATAAAAGCCAGATCATATTTATCCATAATAGTGTGCCGTTCATCATTTTTATCTGTTTGAAAATACGATGATGTATTTTCCAAAAGATCGCTAGCAGGATGAAACTTATAACTAACGAAATAAAGTTAGGTAAAATGTTATAAAGGGCAGTTTGAACTGCCATATTCGATAATGGGCCATTAATTTGGGGAACAGCTAATCCCAAAACCAGTAAAGTCATTGCAATGGCAAATATGCCATCCACCAGTGTTTCAAGACGGCTTGTGTCCATATATGGACTGGAACCTTCATACTCACTCATTTTAAATTTCTCCAAAAAATTGTTAAGTTATTAGTGAATGTAAGATATATCACTTCAATATTTGCGATGTTTGTTGATATCCAGTTTATTATTTAGATTTAATTCGATCCAATTCGTGTATAAATGTTCTGTTTGTTATAATAAACAAAACGTTTATAAAGAAATAAAATTTAGATTTAATCGATTACAATTCCCTAATACAAAAAAAAATTTCTAATGTTCTTAAATGTTCCACAGATAAGCCATAAGAAAAGAGATTATCATTAAGCCAATTTTCATTAAGCAATTAAAGACAGTAAACAATAGGACAGGAAAGTTTAACATGAAAAATGAAATGAAAAATGAAAAACCAGTGCTGGGATATGATAAATTCCTGATGATGGCCCTTCTAAAGGAAGGCCCACTTGATCTGGGAAAATTATGGGAAAAATCTATACTGTTCTTATCATTGATCTGGTACCAGCAGTTACCAGGTAAGGGCCAGCCATTGACAGAAAGGCTATTTTTCGATTTTTTACGTCTGCGCTCTAAACTAGAAGATGAGAGGGTTAATAAGGCCACTCACGGTGTTGAGGGTGAAATGAATAAATTAATCGAAAAAGATTGGGTTAAATTAAATAAAGATAATAAATATGAACTAACTGATGAAGGATTAAATAAAGCTGAAGAATTTGAAGCTCATATGAAGAAAGAGGCTTCAAGGGTAGATAAAGAATTAAAACCTTCTACCACAGCTAGAAATACCACTTTTCTCGACTTTTTTTTGGCTCTTATGAAACTCTCTGCGGGTTTAGTAAGCGGCAGTATGGGGTTAATTGCTGATGGAACAGATGCTACCATGGATACAATTTCTGCTTTTATGGTTTGGCTGGGAATCAAATATCATCGGGAAGCTTTAAGCACTCTGCTGGTTATTTTAGGACTATTTGTGGCTTCCATTACCGTAGGAAGTGATTCTATATCCCATATATTGCAGGCTTTAAATGGAACTTTAAATCCAATTGGCTTACCATATCTGGTTATAGGTGTGGAAGCAGTGGCCATATTAGCTGCATTTTTCCTCTTTTATTATCAGCGCTTCGTGGGAAAAGTTAACTCTAACTTAACCCTGATTTCTCAATCTGTGGATTCTAAAAATCATATATTTATTGGTACTTCAGTCATAGTGGGGGCTATTTTTGCCATCTACGGTATTTACTATGTTGATGCTATCATAGGACTTTTTATAGCAGTAGGAATATTTAGAGATGCCGTTAGTTTACTACGGGACGTTATTTCCGCACGTCAAGGAAAAGAAGAAGATTATTCACAGTTTAAAATGCCACTGGAAGAATGCTGGGAAGAAAATAAATTAATTGCCTTCAGAAACTGGATATTGTACGTCATATGGGCTGAAAAACTAAAAACACGCCACGAAATTGTTTCATCCCTCCAAAGGGTTTTTCACCCTGAAAATTACATTCCAGTGCTCAGTGAGCTCAAAGCCACTTGTTCGCATGATTATGATTTTGAAGGAAAATTTGAAACTCTTATAAAACCATTAAAAGAACATGAACTTTTAATTGAGGAAATTGAAGAGTATGATTTAACAGAAAAAGGCGGGAAACATCTGGAAGTTTTCATACACAATTTCAAATACTACGACGTGCATCAGTCTGACGACATACTGTTAGCCATGGCTCGGGATGAAAGTATTGATTATGATGCCTGATCTTTTCCTGATCTTTTGATTTAACAATATAATGAATGACAACCATTTTATTTTTTTTACTCAATTTTTTTTCTTGAAACGGTCTTTTGTTACTCTGTTACAATCACTGAAAAATAAAGTATGAGTTATCGAAACTCTTTAACTCTTTGGATATATGAAGCTGGATTTTTCGATCATTTATCCAAATTTCATTCGATTCTTCTTATTTAACCTATTCTTTGTTCGCTTAGTCTCTTTCCCTTTACTTCACGATAAAAATTAATAGCTTTCAGATATATTCAGGTGATTTAATCTAAGTTTCTCTTAAAAACTAGGTTTTAAAATAAAATTTCATTCTGATCCTTTTTTACTCTTTTTTAGGATCAGATACGTTTAATAAAAATAATAAAAGTAAAATAATAAAAGATATGGGATAAATCTAGTGTATGCTAGACTATCCGAACATAACTCCCGCTTCTCTTTTCATTTCTTCTTCGCGTTCCATGCCGATTATTTTGTCGATGGCGTCCATGAAGTCGTTAACTGTAACTGTGGACCTTTCTTCTCTTATTGCGAACATACCTGCTTCGGTACATACTGCTCTGAGGTCTGCTCCTGATGCTCCCTCAGTAAGAGATGCAATGAGTCTTATGTCCACTTCTTCATCCAAAGACATGTTTTTGGTGTGAATCTTAAGTATCTCCATTCTACCATCTTCATTTGGAACAGGAACTTCTATGAATCTGTCGAAACGTCCTGGACGTAGTAATGCAGGGTCAAGTATGTCTGGTCTGTTGGTTGCTGCAACCAGTCCAACATCACCCCTGGCTTCGAAACCATCCATTTCTGCAAGTAACTGCATAAGAGTTCTCTGAACTTCTCTATCACCGCTTGTTGAACTTTTTAGTCTTTTGGCTGCGATAGCGTCGATCTCATCTATGAATATTATGCTTGGTGCTTTCTCTTTTGCAAGTTCGAAAACGCCCCTGACAAGTCTTGCACCTTCGCCTATGTATTTTCTGACAAATTCAGCTGCTACTATCTTTATGAAGGTTGCATTGGTTTCGTGGGCAACTGCCTTTGCAAGCAGAGTTTTACCGGTTCCTGGTGGTCCGTAAAGAAGGACACCTTTTGGTGGTTCAATTCCAATGTTGGTGAATAGTTCGGGTTTTTTAAGAGGAAGTTCTACTGTTTCTTTTATTTCGACTACCTGGTCCTCTAATCCACCTATCTGTTTATAGCTTACATCTGGTTTTTCTTCTACTTCCATACCCATTACCAATGGGTCTTTTTCTGATGGTAAGATATGAACTATGCTGAATGTCTGCTGGTTGAGTGCTACTCTTACTCCAGGTTCAAGTTCTTTTTTATTTAAGAATCGTGAGTATCCAATAACAAAGTTAGGGCCAGTACTACTTTTGACAACAACCCTTCCATCGTCTAAAACTTCTGTTACTGTGGCTATTACAAGTGGCGGTGATCTGAACCTTTCAATTTCTCCTCTCAGAGTTTTTGCTTCTCTGTCCAGTCTCATTTTCTCATTTTCGATTAGGACTTTGTCCTTTTCGAGTTTTCGCACTTTCCACATTAAGTTACGTTTTGTTTTAGTATTCTCCTCTTTGAGGATCTTTATTTCCTTTTTAAGATCTTCTATCTTTGGGTCCATCTTCTTGGTTCACCCCTGAGTTTTATAAAAATGATTTTTTATAATTTAAATAATTATATTTTTTTTATATACTTTTTGATAATGTATAGAATATATTTTGATATTGTAAATTTTATTGTCCTTAATAATATTTAAACATAGAGGTGCACATGTATATTAATGACAGAAATCTAAAGGGATCAGCATGAGATGCGAGATATGTGGAAAAAAAATAGTTGAAAAACCAATTAAAACAAAAATTGAAGGATCAATAATGCTCACGTGCAAAGACTGTTCCAAGTTTGGTAAAGTTCAAAGAGAACCTCCAAAACCGAAAAGACCAGGAGCTGCAAAGGGTATAAGGAGACAGTATAAACCAATTGAGCCTGTTTATGAAGTTCTTGAAAATTATAATGAAATTATAAGGATGGCACGGGAGAAAAAAAGGTGGTCTCGTGAGGAATTGGGCGAGAAGATATACGAAAAGGCTTCCGTTGTAAGTAGAATAGAATCCGCTAAAATGGTTCCAGATATAAAACTTGCAAAAAAATTTGAAAGAATCCTCAAGGTTGAACTTCTTGAAAAAACAAGTGATGTAACACAGGAAGATACTGGGCCTTCAAATGTAAAAGGAACTACTATTGGTGATATAGCCCGGATAAAAAGACATTAATCGAGGTTTAATCTGGAGATATTCCGCCTAATTAAAAAATAGGATTAAATATTAATGGAATATCTTTGGAGTATCTCCAATATTTTTTCTAAACACATCCCTTAAAAACACTAATTTTAGATCTATTTTAAAAATATTTTCTATTTGGGTATTTTTTGAGGACTGTTTATTTGTTTTGGGATTAGTCCGACAATATTTGTCTGTTTCAAGGTTTCTTACCTTTATTTTTGTGGGAATAATATCCTTTAAATGGTGGAAGTTCTTTAAAATTCTTTTCAATCTCTTTAAACTCTTTATACTCTTCACTTATAACCATTACATGGGCTGGAGGGTGTATTTTTCTTACGTGGACTATGCTCTTTGTTGTGTCATCTTCAACTTTTGTTATAACTGCTATTTCTGATTTTGACCTTAATTTCTGTTTAATTATTTCTTTTACAATTTTATCAGCGGATTCGGAAGGTATAACTCGAGGTTTTCCCTCTATTTTCAGTTTTGCATGTCTTTCAATGTCTGCAAGAGTATTTAAAAGTTTTTTTTGATTTTCTGCTCTTATTAAAATTAAAGCCATTTTTTCACCTATTTATATAGAATATTTAAATTTAATAAAATTTTTAATAATTCCTGAAGAATAAGGGTTTTAAGGTTTTTAAATTTATTATTAATATGAATTCTTTATTTAACACTCTATAATCTAATAATCCAATTAATATCCAAAAATTAAAGTTTTTTTGCAAATTAAAGAAAAAAATTGTAATGAAATAATAATCTAAACGTTTTTATAATTCTTTAGATTATCTTTCATTTTTTCAGGAAAGACTTTATGAGGGTGCTTCTGAAGAGAACCAGAATAACCAGTATTAAACCTATTGCAGTCTGTATGTTTCCGAACATATTCAGAACTGAGGAGCTTATTGGTAGATCCCATGAGGGGGATGTCCTACTATCTGAGAGTGGTTTAAAATAGACACCCACAGCTTTGGTGTTTTCTTTAACGTTTATATCTTTTGGTTCTACGTAGTTAACCCCTACAAGTAGGCCAGATTTTATCCCTGCATTTATGTCTTTTGCTATTTCATCAGCATCGTATCCATCTTTTTTAACAGAAGCGACAACTATTTCTTGGGTTGTTTCTGTTATTCCTAGTTCATCACTCCCATATACTGATACTGCGGTGCTGTTTGATGTTACTGTTATGGCATTTTCAAGGGCCTGATAAGCGTAAACAATTTTAAGCGATGCTCCAGTATCTGGATCTGTTTGATAGTTCTCAGCGGCAGGGTAATTTACACTCCAACCAGTTTCTGAATTCACTTTCATGTAAGGATCGTTCATGACGAATCCCGTTTCATTTAGCTCAGCCGGAGTGAACATGTCTCCTGTGCTTATTCCTGAAACCAGGTTAATGGCACCTCCACCGTGATTCTCTCCAGCATCTGTTGCAACTTCGTCAAAGGCTTGTCCAATTATATAAGTTGCAGGGTAACCGTCCCTTATCATTTTACCAATATTTTCAGCGGTTTGCAGACGCACAGTATCTGCAGTACCGTACAGGGGGTTTCCTTCGGTGTTTCTCAAGTGGATTATGGCACCTTTCACTCCTGCAGGCAGTACAGCGACTCCTGATGTGGAATGATTGATGCTTATGGTACCGTCATCTGCAACAGTAATCACGTATGCATCAAAATATCCACCTACAGCAGCCCCAACGGTGGGACCTCCGCACATGACCCTTATACCAGAGTAACTGTTTGCTGTGTTTGCTGCCTCTGCTGGTGTTGCATTGTCTTCAAGTTTGCTAATAGCTCCAGTTACAGCTTCGAGTCTGGGAATCGCTGAACCTTCACCACCAGAGAGAACTGCAAAGTGGTTAGTCTGTGAGTACAGGAACGTTGATTGAAACATGTTTGCGGCATAGGACATACTTCCAGCTGCGGCACCGTTTGGATCCTGTCCTGTTGGGTCCGTTATGATTACCATGTTAGTTGTTGCCGCGGATGTACTGATGACCATGACTACGGTTAATAGAAATATAAAAACTTTTATCATGTTACTTTGTTTCATTGCCATCACCCCGTACTACTATTGACATTTAAATTGGCAAAGTTCTCTATCACATTCACAGTTACAATTCCGGTTTGTGTGTCCACCTTAACATCCGCTGCTACTATTGGAGTTACAGTTGTTCCGGGGATAGGTGTCAACATGATAGCTTCTTCTGCATTTGTTATGGCTTCACTGAGGGGCAATGAACGTTTGCTAGTAACTAATGTGTCGCCCTGTATATAACTTCCTGTTCTAAACCCTGCGTTAGCTACACTGATACGTATTGAGTCTGTAGGTATTATGTCATTTCCTTTTATTTGAACTCCGGATATTTGCACCCCTTGATCCGTCTGGTTTGAGGAAGCATATGCCATGTATGTCATTGCTCTGCCTGAAACAATGAGCATAAATGCAAGTATTAAAATGATTAGAGTATCTCTCCTTATTTTTATGAACATTATATTCCACCAGCTATTGCTTTTACAATTAATCCATGATATTATTCTTAATATTATTTTTATGAGAATTACTGTCTGATATTTTAAGTATATCAATTAAATTTTATTTCTAATATAATCTTATTTCTAATAATTCATTCTAATTTCAATATCTTTAAATTTGTCTTGAGATTTAAATTTTGATCTTTTATTTAATTAATTATTTTATAAGTTTTCAATTTTAAATCAATTCAATTAAAGTCAAATATTTTTTTAAAAATTTATAAAAAATCATATTTCAATTTCATTATTATCAAAGGTTTAAACATCTTCTTTTAAACTTTTTTCGAAGGATTTAACATAATCCCTATATTTAAAGGCAGCCTCACCAATACATACAACTGCGTTTGCGTTACATTTCAAACCTTTTTCAGCCCCCCAATAACTTGATCAGGGGTTGCTCCAAGAGTGCCTTCCTTAAATTTATCCTTTGATTCGTTGGTTAGTATAATTTTATTGGATGAAGTAGTGGATGAATCAAATGAACCAAATTTCTCTGCAGCTATCCTTGAGTTATATGATCATATTATGAAGTCCCATGATCTTTAAATTCAAATCTTATGGAATATTCTGGGCATAATTGACGAAATCATGACGGTTCTCAAGGTGATCTGACGTTATGTTAGTTAAAACACCACAAGAGGGTTCACAGCGTTCGACCATTAGTTTTAGGTCTCCTGGAATTCCAAACGTTCCAGTTTTCAGTATGGCCACATCTCCGTCGAGTCTACCTTGCAACGGCGGTATGTAATTGATGTTTCCCTGAGATTCTTGAAACCGTGCTCTGTGGGTTTTAAACCTTTGGATCGCATATAGTTTAAGTAAGTGGTTGTTTGGTCTTACCATTTGTTCCACTAATACAAAGAACTGGCTTATTTGGTTTAATATTCCTTAAAATGTCATCAACTTCTAGAATTTCTGCTTTAGATTCTTTTATCCTTTTAAAAAGTTTGAACTGTTAGATAAGCTTGGTAGCAGTATTACATAATCTGATTCTTTAAAAATGATTCAGGATTGCCTGAAAAATAGATGGTAGGATTATAATTTTTTATATACTCCTCTAATATGTATTTGAACTTACATTCTTCCTTGGATTTTGTGTCTGTACAAATTTACATTGAATCCGTAGATCCATTAGCACCCTGGCCACAAGGTTTCCAACCACGCCACAAACACCTATGACCCCTAAGTATCACTTTCATTATTAATCTAAAAGTTTTATCAATTCTAAATTTTGAAAATCACAGTTCAATGGTTTTCAGGGACATGATTGATTCTTTGTACTTGAAGGCGGCTTCACCAAGGCACACAACTGCACAGGCATCACATTTTAGACCCCTTTTCAACCCTTCAATCACCTGATCCTGTGTTGCTCCAAGTGTTCCCTCTCTGAATTTTTCCAGTGATCTACTGGTCATTACTATTTTGTCGTTGGGTAAATGTTTTTCTGCTGCTGTTCTTGAACTGCTTGATGCCGGAACAACAAAATCTGCAAGTTCAAGGACCTTTCTGAATATTTCCTCATCGCCTGACGCACCAGACTCTGATGAAATGGTAACGACGGCGGTCAATTTATTATAAACCTTTTTAAGCTCCCTCAGCACGGTTTCAACACCTGCAGGGTTGTGTCCATAGTCAACGATAACGTCCTTTTCATTGAAGGTGAACATGTGCTCAAGACGTCCTGGAACCCCTTCAAAACTTTCAACAGCTTCTTTTAAATCCTCCAGGGGTATTTTGAAAAATTCAACAGCCCCTGCAACAGCCCCCAGAATGTTGTAAATGTTGTGGAGACCCATGATCTTTGGATTTAACTTCATAGAACCGTGGGGTGTTTTCAGCGTAAAGCCACTCTCATTTATATCTGTTGCCAAATAATCAGGTTCGGACCTTTTAAGTCCACATTCGCACTCGTAGTAACCAACACCAGATATGGTCTCATCAAGGGAAATTTCACGGCCACACCAACATTTTTTCATACCTTTCACTGTGGATTGGGAATCCATACCAAAACTTACAACATTAAAACAGTTTTTAGACTTGATCAAGCCCCAAAGGGTTGGATCATCTGAGTTCACAATTAGCTGTTTATTTTTCAGGTATTCAATGAAATCTCCCTTTATGTTTGCGTAGCTTAAAAAGTCCTGATCTTTATCAAGGTGATCAGGAGTAATGTTAGTAATGATGCCACAGGAAGGTTCCGAGCGTTCTATCACTCGTTTAAGATCTTCTGGAACTCCGAAGGTTCCAGTTTCAAGTACTGCCACATCTCCATTGAGCCTTCCCTGTAAAGCTGGTATGTAATCAATGTTTCCCTGAAGATCTCTGAAACCGTGTTCTGTTGGTTCCAGACCCGCAGATCTGCATATATGTTTTAACAGGGTGGTTGTTGTGGTTTTACCGTTCGTTCCTGTGATACAAATAACTGGTTTATCCGGCTTAACCCACCTCAAAACATCCCCAACTTCTAAAATGTTTGTTCCACTTTCCTCTATCCTTTTAAAGAGCTTTGAAGTTTTTGAAAGGCTTGGTGGAGGTAGTATATAATCTGATTCAGTTAAAAATGACTCAGGATGGCCTGAAAAGTATATGGTGGGACTGTACTTTTTTATGTAGGGCTCTAACGTGTACCCGAATTTGCACTCAGCCTCAGGTTTCATGTCCGTGCAGGTAACTTTGAAGCCATGATCCATGAGCACCCTTGCAATGAGGTTTCCAACCACACCACAGACACCCACAACTCCATAGGTGCCATCTTGTGGAAGCTGTCCTTCATCATCTGATGATTCTTTGCCTGTTCTTGAAGATGTTTCATTTTCCATGTTTGAACCGGGTTCACTCATGTTTTCTACGTCTTTACTCATACTTTTTGCATCCTTCCTCTATTCCAGACATCATCTTGAACTTAGTGCTATCGTAGCTGGTTATGGCACCGGGACCCACATGTATTATAACATCACCAGGTTTTGAATATTTAATTGAAAGCTCTCCTGCAGTTTTTAGATAATCAACCCCAATTTTCAGTATATTTGGGTCTTTAACTCCTTTAAAAGTCTCAGGAATAACATGTCTCTCCAACCTGTCCATTGTTTCATTGTATGCACTGCAGATCATGACATTTGCATATCTGGCAACCACTTCTCCAAGTTTCTCCTTGTCTCGAGAGTTTGCTGTGTCAAAATTTTCTACTAACACAATGAGGTTCCGGCCTGGAAAAAGACTGAGGGCTTTTATAAATCCTTCAATCACATGGGATGGATCAAGGTAAACATCTCTTCCTTTATAATCTCCAACGTATTCCAGGCGTCCTGGAACTCCATTGAACTTGCTCAGGCCTTTTTCAATGGATTTTTCATCCAAACCGTAACACAGTGCAGCTGTGGCTGCACCTATTGAGTTTTCAAGGTAGTATCCGAGGGGTTTAAATGGGGTTTTGAGTTCACCCGATTTATTGCCTGATACATGGGGAACTCCTTCCAGATTATACTTCAATCCCAACATGCCATTTTCAAAGTAACCTGAGATATGGCATTTGGAATTTTCATATTCAGGAGTTTCGGATTTTTTAGAAACATCTTCTGAGTCAGACCCTTCAATATTTGAAAGCTCTGAAGCAAATTCAGGTTCATTAAAACAGTAAAACACGGTATCCTTTAAATCCCCAATGTACTTCCTGCAGGGTGCACCTGCAACCAGTAAATCGCTTGAACAGCTTATCATACGCTTTCTAGCTGCATATTTTTCCATGGAATTGTCAAATTCATCAAGGTGGTCAATGTAAATATTTGTAAGCACAGCCACCTTAAGATGAACCTTGAACATTATCCCTAAAGTTCCGTGGGGTATTTCAAGCACTGCAATATCATTTTCCTTGGGAAGACCCCTGACTATTCCATCGATTATGGTTTCACTTAAAAGGTTGCCCATTCTGGAGGAACACAGCCAAACTTTGTACCCGGCGTTTTTAAATATTTCATAAATTGCGTGGCTGGTGCTGGTTTTACCAACGGTTCCTGTTATTCCTATAGTATCTATATCAATCAGATCGTTGATTATGGATGATACATCTTCATTACTAACTAACTTTAATTCTTTGTTTTCTATTTTACTGGCTATTTCTTCCATAATTGGGGCTTTTTTGGGTATTGCCGGTGAAACATATACAGAGTCTACACCACTAAAATCTGGAGTGTTCGAGCCAAGTTGTAGTTCCACTCCTTCTTCTTCCATTTTTAAAAGGGTTTCTTGCACTTTTTCCGGGAATTTTTCCAGATTTTTGCTGTCTGTGATCCTTACCTTATTGCCTATGTGGTTTAAAATCCTTGCAACAGGACGTCCTGCGTTACCTGCACCTATAACTATACAATTCATAATAAAAGCTCTCTTTTTGATTTTTTTGGTTCAAAGTTTTTTTCAGATGTAAGGTTAATTCGCTACTTAAAAGTTATCATGATTAAAATGTGTAACTGTTAAAAAAATTTTGGCGTCTTTAATGTGATACTTTGAAAAGTTAAACCTTTTGAATTTAATTTTCTTTGACTCTTTAAAATTTTTTAAAATCTAATCTTTAATGACTTAATTTTGAATTTAATTTTTTTGTACTCAACTCGTGTGAATGAAGATTTTTTTGAAAAAATATTTTTATTTCTTAATTCCCATGAACTATTAAAAAAATGTTTCGTTGAATTATCTTTCTTTTAAATTGTGTAAAAGTCACTTATAAACTTATAAATTATTGATTTTATTAAGATCAGTATTATTAAATTTTTGAAGTGTAACGGTTAATTGGGATGTAAAATTTAGATCAGCAATAAGAATTTGTAATTTAGAAATAAATTTGAAAAATATATGCTGAATAGAAAGAATAGAAAAGATAGAGAATAAGGTTTGATGCTGTAGTCAGTCTGTTAAACGGGTTTTTTCATAAATATAAAAGTTATTGTAGTTAATTACCAAAAGTTTTACACTAATTTTATTGTATTGGAGTTGGGAGGTTTTGAATTTTGTGTTTTGATAACAATTTCTTTCTATTCTTGTTTAAACTCATTATTTTTTGGAATAGAAACCTAAAAACTTTTATAATAAGTGGGAGCATAGTACACAGGCTTAATTTTAAGTAATCTAATTTTAAGTAATCTAATTTTAAGTAATCTAATTTTAAGTAATCTAATTTTAAGTAATCTAATTTTAAGTAATCTAATTTTAAGTAATCTAATTTTAAGTAATCTTAATTTAAGTAATCTAAATTAAATAATTTAATCAATTGATCTAAGAACATCTGATGCAGGATCCATTCCTTGTGCCCCAATTAATAGGATAGTATCCTCTTTTCCTGCAGATTTGAGGGCAGCTTTTAATGCATTGTGTAATGTTTCATGGAAAATATAACTTAAGCCTTCTTTTTCAAGCGTATTTAGAAATACATCTTTTTCAGAGTTTTTCACAACGTTTGCTTTGTCAACAAAGTCAGTGCTCGTGGTTATTATTAAATTGAAATTAGTTCCCTTTTCAAGACCCTTAAGACCTTTAACAATTGCTTCTGCATTTGCAAGGTTTATTGGGTCACCTCTTGAACCCCTTATTGCAGTTACGAGGCATAACTTTCCTTTAGTTATTTTGGCTGCACTGTTTATGGTTACAACTATTCCATTGGGGTTGTGGGCAAAATCATCAATTATGAGCGGATTTTGACTTAAGATGTTGAACCTTCTTTTCAAAGGTTTATATGAAGTTACAGCACTTTTTATGTATTTTAAATCTACATTTAATGATAGAGATGCTTCTATTGCTGCCATTGTATTCTGGATGAAGTGTTGACTCTTGAAGGGCAGATCCTCTTTTTTAATGAGAAGTTTGCCTTCATAAAATATCCCTTCCGCCTTGGATTCTACGGCTGCGCCTTCCCCATAAAAAATAACTTCAGTATCATTGCCTTTGAAATTTTCCATCTTTCGTATTAGAGGATCATCATGATTTAAGACGGCAATGGTCTTTTTGGGTTTTTTCAATGCTTTAATTGAACCTGATATTTCATCAAAGGCCTCTTCAACTGAATTTACAAGACCTATATGATCCAGTGCAACGTTTGTAAGTACGACCACGTTTGGGTCAATTGCAGAGGTCATTAAACTGGCGTGGTTTTTCATTAACTTACCAAGCCAGCCTTGGACCTCTGAAACCTCCACGACCATGGCTTCAATTTTGTCTGGAAACTCTGCAATCTGCTTTGAAACGATGGGATCAATCAATGTGTTGAATTCAGATTTTGAATCAGTGTTTGTGTATGTGTTGTAACCAGCTTCCTTAAGGATACTGTAAATCATATGGGTAGTTGTTGATTTACCATTTGTACCTGTTACAACAATTCGAATGGAATCTGTTGCAAAGTTCTCAACTGCCCAACTAATTGCGAAGGCATTGGCAAGTTCTATCTTTTCTGTGATTATGAGTGGGAATTTTAACTTTTTTGCAGTTTCAATGGCATTTCCTTGCGGATTTTGGGTTATTATACATGAAACGCCCTTGGAGACTGCGATTTCAACACCTTTCTCATCTATCCAGTGCCTTATTACAGCATCTCCTCTTTTTGAAGTATTAAGAAAATTGAAAATGCCAGAAATTTCTTTATCTGGTCCGATAAGTTTTCCATTTACTTTATCTGCCAGATAAGATGTTTTAATGATGTCCATTTTTTCTTCACGTACCCATTCAATCTTTTTTTCAATGCTTTTGGAGGTTCAATCGATGTATTTTACATTAATGACTAATTTGCCTAACTGACTTACTAAAGTACATCTTAGAGATCCAGACACATAACTACCCATCCAGACACATAACTACCCATCCAGACACATAACTACCCATATATCAATAATACAAGAATTAGATTGCATGGTAGAGATAAATCGCAGCTGCGCATATTATTAATGTTAAACCCCAGTAGAGAGCTATTATCTTTTTCTCAGACAATCCTTTGTAGTTCAGGGTGTGGTGTAAAGGTTCAACAGGTAACTTTATGATATGAGCCCTGTGCATGAGGCTTACTACAACTGAGATTATAGGAACTGCCAGTGCAATCACTGCAAAGTATATAACGTTTCCTAAAAATGCGGCAGTTATGTATCCTGCTCCCAATGCAAATGAACCGGTATCACCCATGAATATGGTTGCAGGATACTTGTTGAATACTAGAAAACCGAAACAGGCACCAGCTATTACTATAAATGGTATTGAACCATCCACGTTACCTGTGGATATTGAAAAGATTGCACATGCCACTGATGCTATTGCAATTATACCTGCTGCAAGTCCGTCCATTCCATCTATAAGGTTTACAGCATTTATTGATCCAACTATACCAAATATTACAACAGGGATCACGAAAAGACCAATATTAAATCCCATTACAGATGTGCTAACCGCTCCAGATGCCACCAAGAAGAGTGAGATCAATATCTGAGCGAATATTTTCTCGTTTTCTTTCACTTCTTTTTTTATTGGAACTTCATCGATGATCTCGATTTTTTTCTCTTCAAGAAGTTTTTTAAAATCTTCTTTTGCTTTAGGTGTTGTGACCCTTGCATTTTCACCAGTTTTTAAGGTTAATCTACCTATTTCTATGGGTTCTGATGATATGTTTCTTATAAGTTTCTGGAATTCCTTGGTTTTAAGGCCTATCAGATCATCAACCAGTCCAATGAGTCCGGCTGTCATCATGATCATCACGGTCAGGATCAGGTTTTTGTCTGTGAAATAAACACATGCTGCCAAAAGGACTCCAAGTAATATTGCAAGACCTCCCATGGTTGGAGTTCCTGCCTTATAACGATGTTCCGTTACTATTGGATTGTCCCTTACGTCTGCGTATTTCAGCACCTTCCTCATAAAAAGAGTGAAAAACAGTGTTGATAGGAATGCGATAATGAATATGAAAAAGCCTATCTGAATATTGCTCAAATTACCACCTTTGTATTATAATTATTTTTTTATAGTTATTTTTACTCTAACTTTCTATTTACCCTTAATTTTATTTTAAATTAATAAATCTGTTAACTTAATTAAATCAATTAATTTAAATCATTTATAATTTATTCTTCAACATAAGTTTAAATTATTCTTCACAGTTAAATCTTAAAATTTATATTCAAGTTCCTGACATTTTTCAAAGCATCTTGACATGTTTTACCACGAATTGTTACACGTTCATAATTTGCAGGGCCGTGAACGATCCAAGAGTTCTCTTCGGGGAAATCCCTGAATTTATAATTATTTCTGTTGCTTTCGTAACTTCCAACCGGTATCTCAAGGGCAGAAAAAGATTTCATCATCTTTTTAAGTTTACGGGCATCCCATTCCCCCAATGCCATGTTAACCAGTTCTTGCACGGGATTTATCCCTGTTGAAGCTGCTGTGATGTACCTTGTACCGCTTGGGCGGGTGTTCATTTCTATGACGTAATTCTGCTTTGTTTCTTTATCAAATATAAGGTCAATGTCTACGGTTCCTTCAACACCTACTAGATTAGCAATTTTATCTGCAAGTTCTCTTATGTTCTGATTGTTCTGTTGATTGTTGATACCATCTATTTCTAATGGGGCCTTTTTAACTTTATTGAGGGGATGAATACCTTCCAGAGTAGTGTTTCCCTTATATACAGGTACTAAAGGGACCGATTTATTATTGTACCTTAAAACTTCTATTGAAACTTCAATTCCATCTATAAACTTTTCTAAAAAGGTCTCTTCAAGATCGTTACCAACTTCTTCAAAGTAATTATCAATATCACTTGGGGATGAGGCAACTTTTACACCAGAACCACCCTGTCCTTCGGCCTGTTTTAGAACAAGAGGTAGGTGGGTCTTTAAATATTCTTTTGTTGAAATATTTTGGGAATTATCATTTTTTAATGATTTAAAAGCTTTTTCTGAATGTGGAGGATTGCTTTCTGGAATAGAAATTTTTTCTGAAATTTTACTAAATTGAGGAGTTTTTATACCGTTTGCAGTCAAAAATTCCTTTGTTTTAATTTTATCTCCTGAAATTGAAGTTGCAGCAACTCCGGATGTAATAACAGGCAGTCCATACACTCTTTCGAGCTCTTCTTTCATCTTTGCAATTTCACGTAAGGGCCCATCAACCCCAATGAGTGGTATGATTGCGTCAACATCTTCTTTGAGTGCAATTTCCTTCGGTTCTTCCATTCCTCGCGAAACTATATAATAAGAGTCAGCAAGTTTAAGGTTAGATGATTTTTTGTTTGATTCTGTTAAAATCGTTGTTATTCCTTTTTTTTCCGCATAAAGCGCAACATCGTCGAAAAGTCTGGCGCCTATAAACAATATTTTCATTTTATCACTGGATTATCTTTAAAATACTATTAAAATCTTTTAGATAGGTAGAAACTAACTCATACCACCTTATTTGGTGGTTAGATATTCTTCTTTAATCTTAGATCAACCTTTTATTTATATTATAAATTTATTGTTACCTGCGTAATCAATTTGTTGTTAAAGGGGTAGATATTGTTAAGATGCGAAAGTTAGGGGGATTATCAAATAGATACAAAATAACTAATCAAATAATATATAATGCCTGAGTAAATAAATAAACATGATATTGATGTGTTGATGAAACTTGAATCAGAGAATAAGCACTAAAAAAAAAGTTTAATGATTCAAAAAGGTATTATGTGGAATTATATGATTATATAAATTGGTATCTTACTAAAATATAGAATATTAAATTAACATTTTTAAGTTAAATCTAAGTCAATCTTTTATTTAAGTCAGATCTTTTAATTTAAAATGCTTTTTAATATTTCAACAATCTCCTCAATACTTTTTTCAACTTCACTTGAAATAACATCTTTTTTTAAAGTACTTTGAGTCATGTCCATGTTTTTAGGTTGAATTCCGATTAATATTATCTGGGCGTCCACTGAAGATTCCAGGTACTTTATTAGGAATGATATTGGCATTGCATGGGTTGAAATGCTGTAATTTGCAATTTCATCCTTTTCAACGAGCCTTATATGTCCAGGTTCTTTTCCCATTTCCACAGCGTCAATAAAAATTAGATGGGATGGGGTTTCCCTTCGGATGATACCTGTGTAGTTTTCAGGCACTGTTCCTCCGTTGATGACCATGATATCTGTGCGTCTTTTGAAGATTTCTGATAATTTATTTACTGTTACAGGCCCAATAGCATCATCGCCCAACATATCATTTCCTATTCCTAAAAATAGGATCTTTGTGTGGGTATGGTTTTCATTGTGGCATTTATCCCCATCACTTTTTTCAGCGTGATCTTTAAGAAATTCTTTTAATTGAAGCTTCAATGCTATTTAATCCACCACCCATAATGTAACTTAAACTGAGCTTTATACTGTTCCCTTCATCAACCTTCAATTTGTTTGTTGGAATAATTAAAGGAGGATTTAACATGGGTGTGGGGCCGCATATTATGTCCTGTGTTATCAATGTAAAAGTTGTGATCTTTATTCCAGAAACAGTCCCTTTTTTGTTTATTTTAAGATCAAGCATTAGATCAATGTTTTCGTCTATCCATTTGTTCTTGTCAATTTGATCTTTAAAATCGATCTTGTCGTAGATTAAAAGGTCGCCAAGCACCTTATTTTTGGGGCTACCATCCTCATCATAACAGATATGTTCAACATCAATTTCTACAGGTTCAACACCATTAATAATTCCGTTTGGAATGATTTCGCCACATGCTTTCAGATTTTTTGCAACTGAATTGAGAACAGGGACCTGCTCCTCGTCTATGAGTGCAGTGTCCAGCATTTCACAGATTATAAGGTCTGCTTTCTCTAAATTAGCCTTCTGTAAAAAAAGAGTATTTTTTGCATCGCCCAGTATCACTTTGATGTTTTTAAAATCTTTTAATTGTGATTCTGTACGTTTTGCAACGTTCGGATTTATTTCAACTGCATAAACAAAATTTGCATACGGGGCAGCCCAGGTAGAAAGAATCCCTGAACCTGCACCTATATCGTATACAATTCCGTTAGCATTATTTATTATGGCTTCATAAAAGCCAGCCAATCTTTCATAATCTGATGTTAAGTCGTGGTGATAGGATGTTTCATACATTTTTAATCTTTAATGCTTGTTTATCTTTTTTTTGTTTTGAAGGTTTCCCAATTCAAACTTTACTTCCTTCACAGACTTATATAGGCTCAGATTATAATATTACGACGTTCATTTAGGTTTTATCTATTTTCTCGCCGCTGGCCGTGCTCGTGAGTTTCACATGTTCCACGCCTTTGAGTCTCATTATTTTCTCTGTTAGGTCGCGGATGTATTTTACGTCCCCTTTAACAACAACTACCTCAAGACAGTACTTTTCTGTCATGTGGACGTGCATAACTGCATTTATGTAATCTCTGTAGTCGTGCTGGATATCTGTTAGATCTTCCATCACTCCGGTGTAGTGGTGATCGTATATAACAGCGATTATTCCTATCCTGTCACCTTCCATTTCATTCATCCACTGGTATCGGACTATGTAATCTTTTAGAGCGTCTCTAATTCCTTTTGATCTTGATTGATATCCTCGATCTTTAAGTACTTCATCAAATTCATTTAAAAGCTTCTTTGGCAATGACATACTAATTCTCATCACGATTTTCCCTCCATTTTTATATTATCGTAATACAATTATATTACTATATAAAGCTTACCTTTCAATAGCAATATTGCTTCTTTTAAACAATATTGGTAATATAGTAACTCATAGAAGTGATTAAATCTTAATGCAAACTTAATACTATTCTATGGTTTTTTTAAGTATTTAATTAGTATTTAAATTTTGTCCTATAAGAACAATATTGTTCTATGTAAACAAAATTTATTGGAATTAAAATTAAAATTAATATACTATAACACCAGATTAAATCTCATAACTTATTAATCAATGTTTGAGTATATTATATTATGTAATATCTTATGTAATATTTTTATTGATCAATGCTAATTTGGAGTGGTAAAATGAAAGTTAAAGAAGCCATGAATAAAGGAGTTATAACTGTAAACCCTGATATAAAGCCATTGGAAGCATTTGAGAAGATGTACAAAGAAGGCGTAAGAAGACTTTTTGTTATGGATGAGAAAGGGAACCCTCGGGGTGTAGTATCTTACTCAGATCTGATAGGCGTTCTTGGAAGTATAAAACCAACCACAAAGGAAATTGGAACCCTTAAAATTGAGGATATTATGTCAGAGGACACTATAACCATATCTGCTGATGATGGAATTGAAGATGCTGCTAATTTGATGGTGAGAGCTGATGTTTCAGGACTTCTGGTTTTAGAAGATGAAAAGCCTGTAGGGGTAATCACTAAAACAGATATATGCCGGATGGTGGCAGCAGAATTACTGGTGCCCATATAATAAACTTATAAATAGGTTCTGTTTATTTTAAATCTTTTTTTATCTTTATATATCTATGAAACATTGTTGTTCAATAAATATTCCAAAATACTTTATTGATATTTTTGAAATGAAACTATAACAGAAATAGGTATGATAATTAGTAGAAAATGAAAAGACTGAAAGAATAGAGTTGAAAATAGGGTAACTGAACAATAAAAAGATAAAAATGCGGCTGCCGGGATTTGAACCCGGGTCGTAGGCTTGGAAGGCCCAAGTCCTAACCAGACTAGACTACAACCGCAATGCGGCGTCCGGGATTTGAACCCGGGTCACTAGCGTGGCAGGCTAGTGTCTTAACCAAGCTGGACTAACGCCGCGTGTCTTGGCTATGACCGCGTATCATGGTTTTATGTTTATTCTATATAAGCTTTTAGGTTTTAATAAGATAAAAAAAAATTTTAATTTGGGATATCATAAAAATAACTGTAAAAAACATACTTAATGACTAATTTAAGGATAAACTTAATATAGGTCTTAACTTCTTAACATTATGTTTACTATTGATTAATTTGAGAAATTAAATGAAAAATACAATGTTTAGTTAATCAGAAAGAATTTGGTTTAAAGTTTTAGAGTATTTTCCCAAATTCAGATGATTCAGAAAAAAATATCCATTATTATCATAATCCATGAATCTATCATAATCCCTGAATCAATTACAATCAATAGATATGATGATAAAATTTTAAAAGTTAATTCAGTTAATTTGTTAAGATATTCTGGTTAAATGGGTTAAATGGTTGTTTAAAGACTTCAAAACTAAATTTTACTGGAATAAATCTTAATTTCAGAAACATTTATATGGTGGTAGAAGGTAACTTACTTCCGGTTATGATGTAATCCTTTAATCTTAATTGATGTGTCTATTTTAAAGGGCATGAACTCCATGAATTGGGTTATAATGATTAAATGTTAGAAATTTTAGTTAGAAATTAATCAATGTTTTAGATATTGTATTTAATTGGATTTTGTGGATATTTTATGGGATTGTTAAATGGTTTTTAATAATACGGATGTTTTATCTGGAAAAAGAGGTGGGGGTATAAAAAACGAATTCAGACGTTAATAAAAAAGTTGTTGGTTTTGTTGTGGGTATTTTAGCTTTTTTAGTGGTTTTATTGGTTCCTCTGAGTGGTTTAAGTTATCCGGGTCATGCTGCTCTTGCGCTTTTGGTTTTTGCCATTGTGATGTGGGCTAGTGAGACTGTTAATTTGGCTGTGACGTCCATTATGATCATGTTTTTGCTGCCTTTGCTTGGCATTGAGAGTTTTAGTAATGCTGCGGTTGGGTTTGCTAATCCCATCATCTTCTTGATGATTGGTGGATTTATCTTGGCTGAGGCTATTCGTAAAAGTGGGCTTGCAAAACGTTTTACTTATTTCCTTTTGTCAAAGCTTGGTACGAGTCCGAGTATGAGTCTTTTTGCTGCTATTTTTTCTACGGGAATTCTCTCTGCTTGGATTGAGAATGTTGTGGCATTTGCAATGCTTCTCCCTATTATTAAGGAGATCATTCCTTTGATGGGTGTGAAGGATGCTGAGAAGGGTAACAGTAACTTTGCTAAGGCTATGGTTTTAGGTGCTTCATATGGTTCTCTTGCTGGGGGATTTGGAACGGAGATTGGTACGGCGCCGAACTTGATGGCAGCTGCTTATACGCATTTGCCTTTTGCTAATTGGATGGTCTTCGGATTTCCGCTTGCGATTGTTATGCTTTTTGTTATTTGGAAGACGTTGCAGTGGGTGTTCCCTCCGGAGGTTGAGGGTATTGTTGGTGGTAAAGAGACTTTGACCAACACGTTGAGTAAGCTGGGGTCTATAAATAGAACTGAGAAAATCACGGCTGTTATTTTGTTTTTCACCATAGGTCTTTGGGTTACAACAGGAATCACAGGACTCGACAGTTACTCGGTGGCACTTATCGGTGCAGCACTCTACTTTATAACAGGTGTTATTGACTGGAAAGATGCTCAGAAGAACATTGATTGGGGATTAATCATATTCTTCGGAGGTGCTTTAGCCCTTGGAGCAGCACTCTTGAACACTGGAGCCGCAAACTACTTGATACATGATGCAATTGGTATGCTTGGAGGTAATCCTTCAACGTTGATCATTATGCTCTTGCTGATGGTTGTTGCTGTGATTTTCACACAGGTTATGTCCAATATAGCACTTTCAGCTATTTTGGTGCCTATTGCCGTGACTTTGGCTTCTGCTCAGGGTCAGCCGGTTGGTATTTATGCTGTGCCTGTGGCAATTGCTTGTTCACTGTCTTTCATGTTCCCAATGGCAGATCCAACAGTTGCAATGGCATATGGGACAGGTTACGTGAACATCAAGGAGATCTTGAAAGCAGGTGTGCCTATGGTTGTGATAGGTATTATTCTGACCATAATTGTCTTACTGACAATCGCAGTGCCATTCCTGGGTTAACTACAGAAAAAAAATCTAAAATATGACTAAACATAAATTTTAGATTCGAATTTGGAAAAATTAAGGAGAAGGAGTAATTGCAGAACAAAAAGCTAGTTGCAGAAAAGTTATTATCTGCAATTAACCCCCCTATTTTTAATTTATTTTTTTTAAAATCAATATTGCATTTTAAAGTTGTTTCTCTAAATAAGGGTTTTAGCTTAAGCGACCTTTAAACTTTAAATTCATTAAAGTTCGGTTTTTTATTTTAATAGCTATTATTAATCTTTTAATAAAGATATCTGGTTTTTTTATGGGTTTAAAATGCATTTAAGACAATTAACAATAGGAAAATTTATATATGATATTGTTCAAAGAATAGAAAGTTCTAAAGTATGAATTTATTAATATTACACTAATAGAAATGGGTTTAATAATTCTAAAATTTTTAAAAAGCTTAAAATGATGGAAAAACTTGATATATTATTTTAAAATTTTTATTCCTCAAGAATATATCTGATTGAAGTTGATCCTGGTTTTAAAGGATGGTTTTAATATGTATACTGTAATAATGGGTGGCGGAAGGGTAGGACTAAATCTTGCTTCTGCACTGGTTTCTGTTGGACACGATGTCACCCTAATTGAAAATGATGAAACACTCTGTGGAAATGCTGCGGCTGAATTAGATGCCCTTGTTATTTGCGGTAATGGAACAAATATAAAAACGCTTGAAGAAGCAAACATTGATGATGCAAATGTATTCGTGGCAGCTACTGGCAACGATGAATCTAATTTACTCTCATGTATCCTTGTGAAGGATTACAAGGTTCCTAAGATTATTGCAAGGGTAAGCAACCCAGATCATGAAGAAGCATTCAAAAAGGTAGGAATAAATGCAGTCATAAGTCCAGAACTTACAGCTGCAGGATACCTTGAAAAGCTTATAACAAGGCCCAAAATAGCAGACCTCATTATCATTGGAAAGGGAAATGCAGAGTTACTTGATATAAGCGTTACCAATAAAAAAGTCATAGGCAAAAAAGTAGGGGATGTAAGTCCGACAGATAACTACATAATAGCTGCCATATACAAAAATGGTGAAATAACTATTCCTAAGGAGAATATGGTGATTGGTGAGGGAGATAGGATATCAATTCTTGTGAAAACACCTAAAGTACAGGCTGTTACGCACATGTTTGCTAAATGAAACGCACAATTGCTATGAATTTTAAAAGTAGATAGTCAGAATATTTACATGATCAGATATTCGCATGATTATTCAGTTATATTTATCTATAAGAATTTGTTCCGAATATTCCTAATTTAACATTAAATTATGAAAATAGCATTAATAAAAAATAAAATTGATTTTAAGTTAAATTAAATTTTTAAACAATTAAAATACTGTTTTTACAAAACATTTGTTCATTTCATTTACTAATATTTTCATGTTGCATCCATAAGATAAATCTAAGATCAAATATCCAGCATCTGATCAATGACTTGCATATCCACGTTATCTTCAAATATTTTTGCAAGTCTGTCTATTGAAAAATTTTTCAGATCTTCAAAGTCATCTTTAACAAGTCCAAGTGGTTCAAGACCCTTTGAGGTTCTTAAATAATCTGTGAAAAACCTTCTAAAGTGGAAGTTGTGGAATATGCCATGGAAATAGGTCCCTGCAGTAGCCCCGTTTACAGCCCCATCGTACTCGGAGGTTGGATGGTTTCCACACCCTTCAATAACTCTGAATAATGGTTTTGATGTTCCAAGTGTGGTAAGGCCTTCATGTAGTTCGTAACCCTTTACATTGTCGCCTTTAAGGTCTTCAAATATCCCCCCTCCAAGCACCTCGCCACGGCTCTGGGTGACAACTTTCTCAACAGAATCAAACCGTGTTTTGGCATCTAAAAGTCCAATGCCCTCAATGTTACCATATTTTGATTCTTTAAGTGTTTCATCAATGATCTTGGTTCCGAGCATTTGATATCCTCCACATAAACCAAAAACAGGAATATCCTGTGATAGTTGTTTTATCTCATCTGTGAAACCAACCTTCTGAAGGGCTAAAAGGTCGCTTATGGTGTTTCTGGTGCCGGGCAATATGATTGCATCCACATCCCCTATTTTGTCCCCAAGCTCAATGAGTTTTATTCCAACATCAGGTTCGTATTCAATTGGGTCAATATCTGTGAAGTTGGAAATTCTGGGAAGTCTCATAACTCCAACTGTTAATTTCTCATTTTTCCGGTATTTATGCTCTGAAAGTGATGCTGAATCCTCTTCCGGAAGTTTGAGGTTTTCATCGTAGGGTAAAACTCCAAGAACTGGCACACCAACTATTTCTTCTATTTGACGTATTCCTGGAATTAAAATGTCCAAGTTTCCTCGGAACTTGTTTATTACTATTCCCTTGATCCTTTTCCTGTCTTCTTCTGGCAGAAGGGAGAAGGTTCCTGCAATGGATGCGAAAACGCCACCTCTATCAATATCAGCAACCAAAATTACATCTGCATCTGCAATGCGAGCTATCTGCATGTTTGCAAGGTCCTTATCCAGCATGTTTATCTCTGCAGGGGATCCTGCTCCCTCAATCACAATTATGTCATATTCCATTTTTAAAGCTTCGAGTGATGTTTTAATGGCTTTTAGAGCTTCATCTCGAAAGTTGTTCTGGTAATTGTAAAAATTCATGTCACCTGCGGGCTTTCCATGCACGATGACTTGGGATATGAAATCTTCTTTGGGTTTCAATAGAATAGGGTTCATGTTGTAGGATGGTTCAACCCCTGCAGCTTCAGCCTGGAGAACTTGGGCCATCGCTATCTCTGCATTTTCAGTTGTTGTGTAAGAGTTCAGGGACATATTTTGAGATTTGAACGGTGCTACTTTGTAACCCCTTTTTGAGAAGATTCTGCAGAGTGCAGCAACTGCAACACTTTTACCTGCATTTGAGGAGGTTCCTTGAACCATGATACAGGTTGTTTTCTTTTTTAAATCCATTTAGATACCTATCCTTGATTATTAGTTTACACTAATGCAAAATTGATGTTCAGATTGTCATATTGATTTCAATTGAATGATTATGTGAGTTGACAAATGCAATACGTATTACGTAATTTTCTGATTGATGTCTCCATGATCTAGCTCTTTAATCATTTTTAATCATCAAATTGTTGATATCAACGTTTGATCCTTATTGATTCTTATCATGTTTATGTACAATAAAAAAGTTTAGTTCTTGTTTTGTATTTGAGAAGTTTTTTATTTTTGGCGCTTGTTCATCTAGTTAAATCATTTTTTGGCATAGTGATCTATGCTTTTATATACTTGAAGTTACTAAAGTAAGAAAAATCTTAGAAAGTTTTATATGAATGAAAGTAATAGTAAAGATTTCTAAAAGCAAATATTCATATATAATATATAAGATAGTATATATTTAATAAAGCATATCAATCTAAAAAAAAATCACTTTGATTTTTGTATAATGCAAAATTTGAGGAGGTTGTCATAAATTATGGCAAATTTAAATTCGAATTCTACAACTTCATTAAAAGATAAGCTTAATTTTAGAAGTTATAAAACTTCTCAGGACATAGAAGTTCCTAAGAAGATCATAGATCAAATTATAGGCCAGGAAGAAGCTGTTGAAACTGTAAAAAAAGCAGCAAAACAGAGGAGAAATGTCCTGTTAATTGGAGAACCTGGTATTGGTAAATCCATGCTTGCCAAAGGAATGGCAGAGTTACTTCCACCAGAAGAGCTTCAGGACATACTGGTTTATCCAAATATTGAAGACAACCACAATCCCCTTATAGGTGCAATGCCTATTGGTGAAGGTAAAAAAGTGGTTATGAACCACAAAATAAAGGCTAAGGGACAGGAAGAGAAAAAGAATATGTTCATGATGATCATAATAACCTTTATTCTGGTCATTGGATTCATTTTACAACAATTTTTAGCTGCAATAATAGCAGCTGGAATAGTATTCCTGGCCATTCAGCAGATGAAGCCAAGAACTTCAATAATGGTTCCAAAACTTCTTGTAAACAATGAAAATAATAAAACAGCCCCATTCGTTGATGCTACAGGAGCTCATGCTGGAGCGTTACTGGGTGATGTTAGGCACGACCCATATCAGTCCGGAGGACTGGGAACACCTGCTCATGAACGTGTTGAGGCTGGAATGATACACCGTGCAAATAAAGGGGTGCTTTACGTAGACGAAATTGGAACTATGCAAATGAAAACTCAGCAAGAACTTCTTACTGCAATGCAGGAGAAGAAATACTCCATAACTGGACAGAGCGAGACAAGCAGCGGTGCAATGGTGCGTTCACAGGCAGTACCGTGTGACTTTGTATTGGTTGCATCTGGAAACCTTCAAGTGCTAGAGGGCATGCACATAGCACTCAGGTCAAGGATACGTGGATACGGTTACGAAGTCTTCATGAAGGATTCAATGCCTGACACACAGGATAACAGGGATAAACTGGTTCAGTTTGTTGCTCAAGAAGTTGAAAAAGACGGTAGAATACCTCACTTCAGTAAAAAAGCTATAGCTGAGATTATAAAAGAAGCACAGCGAAGATCAGGTAAAAAAGATTCATTAACCTTAAAGTTAAGGGATTTAGGTGGTCTTGTAAGGGCTGCAGGTGACATAGCAAAAGGTGAGAATGCAGAATTTGTAACAATTAAACATGTTTTAAGCGCTAAAAAACTTGCTAGAACCCTTGAACAGCAGATAGCTGATCGTTACATAGTTCAAAGGAAAGATTACAGTGTGTTCAAAACTGAAGGTACTGAGGTTGGTAGGGTAAATGGTCTAGCTATAATTGGTGATAGAAGTGGTATAGTGCTCCCAATAGCTGCCGAAGCTGCTCCATCCCAGAGTAAGGAAGAGGGTAAGATTATTGCCACAGGTAAACTTGGAGAAATAGCTCTGGAAGCTGTTCAAAATGTTAGTGCGCTTATTAAGAAGAACACAGGAACCAACATATCCAACTATGATATACATATCCAGTTCCTCCAATCTTACGAGGGTGTTGAAGGTGACAGTGCAAGTGTTTCAGTTGCAACATCGGTCATCTCTGCACTTGAAAACATCCCTATAGACCAGTCATTGGCATTAACTGGATCACTCAGTGTTAGGGGAGATGTTCTCCCTGTTGGTGGTGTTACTGGAAAAATCGAAGCTGCAGCTGAGTCAGGTATCAAAACGGTTCTTATACCCAAATCCAACATGGATGATGTCATGATTGAAGAAAGGTATAAAAATAAGATTAAAATAATTCCTGTGGAAACCTTGAGTGACGTTCTAGAACATGCACTTGTTGGAAAGGAAAAAGAGAGCATTATCGTGAAGATGAGGAAGATCACAGAAATAGTTCCAAAGGGTATACTTCATAACCCAACAACTAATTAATTTTAAATGATTGAAAGGATATTTCCCTTTCCTTTTTTTGATTTTAAATAAATTGAAAATTTTAAATGATTTTATATAAATTGATTTTAATGGAGTTATGGAATATCACAACAATATAAAATTAGTTAAACTGATTTTACAAATAGATATAAATAGATAAAAAAAGGAATATTAAGTTAGACGTAAATCTTTTCTAAAAATTACAAATTTAATAAATAATATTTTCAATAGGTTGGTTTGATAGTTCATCACTGAATTGATTTTAAGATTTTAATAATTTTAATGGATTTTAAGAAAAATTCATGGAATTATATTATAAATGCTCATACTATTACCTATTAAATAATATTCAACAAATAAATATTCAATTATTCAAAGGATTCACGATAATGCTGATTATAATAGTATTAAAATAAAAAAATAAAGGACAATAAAACATGAAAAAACTTAGATTTAAAGATTTAGATATATCCAGTGAAATAGAGAACGCTGTTGCAGATATGGGATTTGAAGAAGCCACACCAATTCAATCTTTAGCAATACCTCACGTACTGGATGGAAGAGATGTTATAGGCCAAGCACAGACAGGTACAGGAAAAACAGCCGCATTTGGAATTCCGATTCTAGAAATGGTTGATCCTGGCGACAGAAGTCTGCAAGCCGTGATACTCTGCCCAACAAGGGAACTTGCAATTCAGGTTGCAGAAGAAATCAGGAAGCTCTCAAAGTACATGAGTAAAATCAAAGTACTGCCAATTTACGGCGGCCAGCCGATAGAGAGACAGATAAAAGCCCTTAAAAAAGGTGTACAAGTTATAATAGGCACTCCAGGTCGTGTTATGGACCACATGAGGAGAGGAACCCTGAAAATGGATTCAGTGAAAATCATGGTTCTGGATGAAGCTGATGAAATGCTTGACATGGGATTCCGAGATGATATTGAAATTGTTTTAAGGGATATGCCCTCTGAAAGGCAGACTCTTCTTTTCTCTGCAACAATGTCCCGGGACATACTTAATTTAACCCGTAAATACCAGAATAACCCTGAATTCCTTAAGGTAGTCCATCAGGAACTCACGGTACCCGAGATCCAGCAGATCTACTTTGAAGTTAAAGAGAAAATGAAACTTGAACTTCTATCACGTTTACTGGACATACACAACTTCAAATTATCACTTGTTTTCTGTAACACCAAAAGAAGAGTTGACAAACTTGTAACACATCTCCAGATAAGAGGATATGCTGCAGACGGACTCCATGGAGACATGACCCAAAGTCAGAGGGACAGAGTTATGGCCAAGTTTAGAAACGGTAAGATCGAAGTCCTGGTTGCAACAGATGTGGCTGCAAGGGGAATCGATGTAGAAAATGTTGAAGCAGTTTTCAACTATGACGTGCCAAACGACGATGAATACTATGTTCACAGGATTGGAAGAACAGGTAGAGCAGGTAAAACAGGTATGGCATTCACTTTCGTATCTGGAAAAGAAATCTACCAGCTTAGAGATATACAGAAATACACCAAAACCAAGATAGAACAGCATCAGATACCATCCATCAAGGATGTTGAAGCGATCAAGACCAACAACTTCCTTGAAAATGTTAAACATGTTATAAACACAGAAGATCTGGAAAAACAGGTTCATCTTATTGAAAAGATGATGGAAGAAGATTACAGCTCCGTGGAAATGGCAGCAGCACTTCTTAAAATTGTCATGACCAGGGAAACCAGTGATGTTAAAGTGGAATCCGCGTCTAACGACTTCGGTGACACAGGAGCAAGTCCAGGTATGGTAAGATTTTTCATCAATGTGGGCCGTAAACAGAAGATCAGAGCAAAAGATATAATAAAAGCTATAAATGACAAAACAGGTCTTACAAGCTCATCAATAGGTAAAGTGGATGTTTTTGACAAGTTCTCTTTTGTAGAAGTTCCTGAAGCCAGTGCAGGTGAAGTTCTTTCTTCAGTAAGTGGATCTAGAATAAAAGGTAAATCTGTGAATATGGAACCTGCAAATAAAAGGGAATAAATAAGGGATTGAAGTCCCCATAAAACTCCTTTTTAGGTTGTTTTTTAAATTTCTGGATAGATCTTATTTTATTCTTATTTTTATCTTTGCAAATTCTCTTTTCTTTTAAAATTTCTATTTTTATATTTATTTGTTCGAGGCAATCCTATTCTAATTAAATTTTTTCAGATTGTAACTGAATATTTTTTAACTCTCAGTTTAGATTTAAACCGTTCGAAAATTTTGATTTAAAGACTTCAAAGAACTGAAAAAGTGAGATACACTTCTTTAATTTGAAATGAAGATATACCATGAAAATAGTACCCTAAAATTAAGGATAAAGAATTGGATTTGGAAGGAGTTAAAAGGATGCTTAACTGGCTGGTTTTAAATTAAATTTAAAAATAAAATAGAAAATAACTAATAGTGATTTGATACAATGGAATTCTGAAATAGAAGGATTCTAAAATTTTAATGATTATAAATTATTCTAAAGATATTAAAATATTTATAGTATGTTACGATTTTTTGGAAGGAGGAACATGAATGTTGAAGTCAAGTGATTTAAATGGCAAATGGCAAAGCCAAAAATCAGAACCAATTGAAAATCAAAATGGAACTGTTCTTTACATCAGAAGGGAAGCTTCCTTTTCAGATGATAACTGGGAAATAATGATCAGGACGTTCCTAGATGAGAACTGTAAACATTCTCTTTTTAACGTGCGTGCTACAGGTACATACAATTTAGATAATGAATCCAAGGATGTGCCCGGTGCAACATGTGTTGATTTCCACAACACTGCCAGATATGTAACAGCCAATAATGAACCCATTGTTGAAATGTTGAATCACGCAACCATTCTAAGCAGAGGATGGGAGCTGGAAGTGGAGCAAGATGTGAGTGAAAATGGATGCCTTCTGGTGCCTTCGGTTGCAGACTGTCCTGTGGAATATGACATTATTAAAAAGGATGAAAATGGACTTTATTTTGGAGATTACACTCCGGATCAAGAAGAAGAATTGCAGAAATTGGTAGGTAAAAATGTAAGTAACTCTGAGACTTCTCATGGAACATGTAGTCCAAATATTAGGCCAAAACAGTTGATAAAGCATCCTTTGGTGAAGATTAATTCCAATTAAGATTAAAAAATATGAAATAAAGATTAAAAAATGGGAGAACTAGACGTAAGCTAGACATAAAATAGGAAAGAATAGACAAAAAAAAGTTTTTTCCTGTTTTAATTTGTTTTGTGATGTTTTTTTAAAATGAAAAATTCTTCATCTTAATTTGATTTTGTTTAAAAATTAAAAAATCAAGGTGTATAAAAAGAGAATATTAAAAAAAATGGATGTTAAAAAAACAATTTCTGGATAAAAACTTATTTTCAATAAAACTGCTTTTGGTTATTTAAACTGTTTCAAACCTTCACAAACAACTGAAGCTACAGAAACTGTGCTAACATCAGATCTGAGGGTGTCGGTGGCAAATACATCTTCCACGCCGGCTGTGAATATCTTCAGAAGAGCATCCTCAACCAGTACAGGGTGTACACATCCAACAACAACATTTTCTGCACCAAGTTCCCTTAAAATCTTTGTAGCATTAACGATCGTCCCGCCTGTACTTATGATGTCATCGATTATGACAACTTCACGGCCTTTAACGTCTATGCCCTTTAGTTTGGTTTCAACCTTTGTTGGTGACAACCTGGTTTTCTCAAGATGGTCGCACTCGCAGCCAAGTATCTCTGCAATTTCCTCTGCAAACCCGAGAGCACCCTTATCTGGTCCAATTACGATTGGATCATTCATGTTTGTTTTGATATGTTCTGCTATTGCGGGCATTGCAGATAATTCATGCACAGGAATGTTAAAAAAGTCTTTTATATTTTTTTCATGGAGATTTATGCAGAATAGTTCTGATGCACCTGCTGCTTCAAGGAGCTCAGCAACTATGGCAGCTGAAACTGCTTCTCCCTTTTTGAACACGCGTTCTTGCCTTCCGTATCCAAAGTAGGGGATCACAACCCTTATTTTTTTAACTCCTAAATTCTTAAGGTTTTTGAGGATTAAAAAAAGTTCCATGAGATTTTCGTCCTGAGGATAACCTGTCGATTGAACTACAACTACTTCCTCTGGGATTTCACCTTTTATTCTTATATATCGTTCACCATCTGGGAATTTACGGGTTTCAATGGGACACAGAATATCTTCTAATTCCCTTGCAACCTTTGCAGCTAATTTTTGTGAAGAAGATCCACCTATTATCAAAAAAACCACCTATTATTGTTAATATAACCGTTGTAAACTTTAAATGTCATAAATTTAACTTATTCAAACAAGTATTTATCAATTTGTAGTTAATCTTAGTTACCCAACTAAAATTTGCATTTTGAATTTTACTATTCCTAAAATAATTATACTATTTTAAATCAACATTCAATCAATTAATATTCAATTTAGTATATCCTATAAAAAGAATTTCATTATTCAATATTTGTTAACTTTATTAATAAGCTTCCTCTAATAATAGGATTAATATTAATATGATAGAAGAGGTGGCCAGATGCACGAACTTTCAATGGCCGACGCCATGGTTAAAACAGTTCTGGACGTTGCAGAGAAAAACAACGCTACAGAGATCATTGAAGTAACTATAGAAGTTGGAAAACTCACCATGCTCAACCCTGAGCAGCTTAAATTCCTTCTGGATGTTCTAGTGGAGAACACATTACTTGAAGGATCAAAAATCAATATAGAAGAAGTTTCAGTAGAAATTAAATGTAATGCATGTGATTATGTGGGATCAGCAAATATGGAAGGCTCTGATCATTATCTGGCAATAATCAAGTGTCCTAAATGCAGTGGACGGGATGTAGAGATAACTGCGGGGCGAGAATGTAATGTTAAAAAAATTAGAATAGAGCAGGATGATGATTTAGAGAGTGATGATCCAGTAAATGATAATGGTAATTAACCATCCATGCATATTGATTGAAATTATTGAACAATAATTGAAATGTATAATTAAGTTATAAAGTTTTTTAAAAGAGTGATAAGATGCACAAAATCGCAGACATTGAGATACAACATGATATCATGGTTGCAAACAAAAAACTTGCAAAAAGAAACCAGAAAATATTCGATAAAGCAAATACATTTTCAATAGATGTTTTAGGAGCTATAGGCTCTGGAAAAACATCACTCATAGAAATCTTGATCCAAAAAATGGATTATAAAATAGGTGTCATAGCCGGAGATGTAATAAGTAAGTTCGACGCAGGAAGAATTGAGAGGCATGGTGTGCCTGTTGTAGGACTTAATACAGGTAAAGAATGTCATTTAGATGCCCATCTTGTGGAACACGTCCTTGGAGACCTGCCACTGGAGGATATAGATATTCTATTTATAGAAAACGTTGGAAACCTGATCTGTCCAGTTGATTTCGACCTTGGATCCCATATAAGGATGGTCGTTATAAGCGTCACTGAAGGAGACGACACAGTTGAGAAACACCCCCTAATCTTTAAAGATGCAGACCTGGTCGTTATAAACAAGGTTGACATTGCAGACGCAGTTGGTGCTGATCAAGATAAAATGGTTGCAGACGTTAAAGAACTAAATCCTGATGTAGCTGTAATAAAAAGTAGTCTTAAAACAGGACAAGGTCTTGATGAGATTATAAACGCTATTGAAGGATTTATTAAGGAGAATTGAACCGATAAATTGGATCAATTATCCATTGTCTTTTTATCGTAATATTTTTTTATTGAAATACTTCCGTGTTCTCTGATGGTTTGGGATGTTCTGATTAACACTAAACTTTTATATTCAGTTTTTAATGAAAATTTCATAAAAAAAATATTAAAATCATTGATTTAAGAAGCAAAAACATAGCACCAAACTTTTTCAGCATGTTTTGATTTTTGTGATGATTATCTTAAAAAGATGATTTAATTTTAAAAGAACGATTATATTGGATATTAACCGAAAATGAAAGCAATCAATTTAAAAACAGATAAAAAGTTGTAGAATTAATTAAAATAAGTTAAAATTAATGGACTGGCCGGGATTTGAACCCGGGGCCTCCGCCATGCCAAGGCGACGCTCTACCTCCTGAGCTACCAGCCCTGTAAACTACTTTAACTTGGTGATATTTAAACTTAATGCTATTTCTTTTAGGGGGAAAATAATGAAGGATATCAAAATAAGAAATGTTCAGGGAGATGATTTTCTCAAAATAGCTGAACTTGCAGAGAAATGCAGTCCAATGTTAACAGAGAGAAATTCTATTTATCATATGTTCACGAAATTTTTTAGAAATACTTCCTTTATAGTTGAAGATCATGAGGGTGGGAAGATTCTAGGATTTCTTTTGGGGTTTATTTCCCAGACAGATCCTAATAATGCTTACATACAATTTTTGTGTGTGAAACCTGGCTTTAAAAAGGAGGGTATCGCAACACGTCTCCTTAAAAATTTCTTTGAAGTTTTGAGGAATAAAGGATGTAGAAAAGTTTATCTCATCACAAAGCCACGAAATAAGGTTGAAGTTGAATTTTATAAAACTCTTGGATTTAAGGTGTATGGAAATAATAAAACAATTGTTATTGATGGATTGAAGGTTATTAAAGATTATAATGGTCCTGGAGAGCACAGAATAATCTTTTTTAGATTGATTTAATCATTTCCACAATTTAATTTATTTCATAAAATTTTTAAAGAGGTTTCTTAATAGAATATAAAATAAAGTAAAGAATTAATGATCATGGAAACTAATTCAATTAAATGGAATCCGTTATTTTAAACATTTATCTTCTTAACTGCAATATAATTGCATATTTGATGTTTTGAAGAATTAAATGAGAAAATTAAGGAACAAGTATGGAAAGGTTAGGAGAATAAAAGCATGAAAAAAGCTTTGATATTATTAGGATGTCCAGAAGCACCGTCTCAAACGCCTATGGCAGTATATGCTACATATAAACTCACTAAAATGGGATATGACGTTACAGTTGCAAGCACACCTTCTGCAATGAAACTTATTGAAGTTTCAGATCCAGAGACTTTCTACATAAAAAGTAAGATAGACATAGAGTCCTGTCTTGAAAATCTTGAATCAGGGGCATTTGACCTTCTTGTGGGCTTTGTGCATAAAGATGCTGCAGTTTCTTACTTTGTAACATTTTATCATATTCTTAATACGACTTCAATTGCCCTGGTATTTGAGAAGGATCCAGATTTACTTGAAAAATTCGAAAAAATGGTGAAAGAAAATACTGATGCTGAAATAGTAGCGGTCCGAGCTTACCACAACCCTACACCTATGAAGGTTAAATTTGATAGGGCTATTAAGAAATTGGAGGGTTAAAATGTCATTCTGTCTTGAAACGTATCTGCAGGAATCAGAAAACTACCGCATAGTAATAGCTAAAACAGGATTTAAGGAATGTGCCCGGTTGATAGAGAAAGAAGCAAAGGAAGTAATTCATGTAAATCCTGGAGAAAAGATACTTGGCGCAAGGATTATAGGCTTACCTCCAGTACCTATAGGTATTGACGAGGAAAAGGGTACTGTCATGCTTCCCTACACGAAACCATGCTATGGAACAGCAGTAGTTGAACTACCCATTGAGAAGGATGAGATAAACAGAATCAGAGCCGTTGCAATAAAGTAAAGGGAATAAGTAAAAAGATTTAACTAATATGTCCTTTAAATAAATTAAATCTTAAAATAGCTTTAATTTGGATACATACCTTTAAAACTATTCCCTTACTAATCTACTTCAATTATCTATTCCTAACCCAATTCAAACTCTTAATAATGAACTTTTAATAAGCTTATTACTAACTAAAATAATGATTAGATTAGTTGGAATAATAATTAATTAATCAAATTAAAATAGGCGATATTATGTTAAAAACTGTTGTAGGAAGTTATCCTGCATTTCCACAGGAACCATCATCGGTATCATCCAAAATAGCTGATTTATTTGGATCTTACGACAGATACAAACCAGCTCTGGAACTTGCTGTACATGATCAGATAAAGGCCGGAATTGACTTGATATCTGATGGACAGGTTCGAGGAGATATGATCGAGGCCTTTGCAGGGAAAATACCTGGCATGACAGTTGAGGGAAACATCTCAAAGATCGTAGGAAAAATAAAACCACTTCCACATTCTTTAGGAGCATCAGACCTTAAATTAACAATAAACACGGCAAAAAAAATATCCAATGAATTTGATAAATCTGAACTGTTGATTAAAGGTAAATTCAATGAAAACTTTAAAGGGGTTAAAGGAATCGTAACAGGACCCACAACACTCGTGCTTTCATGTAGAATAGAAGGGTTCTATGATAAAGATAAAAAAGACGATGCAATAATTGATCTAGCATGGGCGCTTAAAAAAGAGGTAGAATATCTTGAAGAAGCGGGTGCAGCAGTTATTCAGATAGATGAACCATTTTTATCCACAGGTGTTGCTGATATAAACACAGCAAAGAAGGCGGTTGAAATCGTAACAAAAGACATAAATGTTCCTGTTTCAATGCATGTCTGCGGAGGTATAGGTTCAGTTTTTAACGATCTTTTAGGGTTTAAAGTTGATATAGTAGATTGTGAATTTGCAGGTTTACCTGAAAATATCCATGCTCTTGAAAGTTCAAATTTAAGGGGCAAAAAAATAGGTTTTGGATGTATAGACACCAAAAAAGAAGAGGTTGAAACTACAGAAGATGTTTCAGATCTAATAAAAATGGGTATTGATTTAATTGGAGAGGAAAACATGATAATTGACCCTGACTGTGGTATGAGAATGCTTTCTAGAGAAACAGCGTTTGCAAAACTCAAGACTATGACGGAGGCAGTAGAATGGCTATCTTGATTAAAGTTCCAACCATAAAAACAGGTTGGGAAACTCTTGTGAAGAAGGTAATAAAAAAAGGCGTGGAAATAAAAGATGAAAGAGGTTCTTTAACAAAGGAACTTTTGAACACAGTTGTAATGGTGAAAAATCCCCTTGACATAGAAGCACCTGAAGGCTACTTCTGGAGCGGTGAAAAGCTTGAAAAATATGCAGAACAATTTTTAAGCAATGACAGACAGGGATTTGTTTACACCTACGGCAACAGGCTCAGAAAACATTTTGACGATGTTGACCAGATACAGGAAGCTATAGAACGGCTTAAAAACTTTAAAGAATCAAGAAGAGCCATATCTGTAACATGGGATCCAACAGTTGACACTAAAAACAATGAGGTACCCTGTATGATCCTTGTTGACTTTAAAATAAGGGATGGGAAACTTAAAACCACTGGTTTATGGAGGTCTCATGATATTTATGGCGCATGGTTCCCCAATGCAGTTGGGCTCAGCCATCTTGCACAGTACGCAGCGAAGGAAGTTGGCGTGGAAGTTGGAACTCTCACAATTCACTCAATAAGCGCACATATCTATGAAGTTAATTTTGAAGAAGCTGGACGGGTTTAAATCTATTTTACACATTTTTTTAGCATCTTTTTAGTATCTTTTATAATTAACTGATTTTAAATTGGATTTTATTGAATTTAGGTTAAATAAATGAGTTTTATATAATAATTAGTTTGAGTTAATTAGTTTATACTAAAATTATTGGTTTAATGTTATTGGCTAAAAAATCAAATAAAAAAACTTAAAAATATAGTTGGATTAAACAGATTTAATTAAAAAAATTTAGATTAACTAAAAGTAACTTGTCGTCGATATGAGGGCATAGATATAATGGTTAAATTTGATTTATGAGGTGAAATAATGGTAAGTGTCAATCTTGAAGCAAAAAAAACAGTAGATCAAATGATTGAAAAGGCAGACATGCTCAACATAGCAGTAAGTAAACTTGAAAACGGTTCAACAGTTATAGATTGTGGTGTTAACGTTTCTGGAAGCTTTAAAGCAGGAGAACTCTACACAAAAGTGTGTTTAGGTGGACTTGCAGAAGTAGGAATTTCCATACCGGGAGATCTCTCAGAAAACTTCGCAATACCTTCTGTTAAAATAAAAACAAACTTTCCAGCAATATCAACCCTCGGAGCCCAGAAAGCCGGTTGGTCAGTAAGTGTTGGCGACTTCTTTGCACTAGGTTCAGGTCCAGCAAGGGCTCTAGCATTGAAACCTGCAGAAACATATGAAGAAATAGGATACAAGGACGATGCAAATGTTGCAATATTAACACTTGAAGCTGACAAACTTCCAGGTGCAGATGTGGCAGATTCAATAGCATCTGACTGTGGTGTCTCACCAGAAAATGTTTACCTGCTCGTTGCCCCAACATCATCACTTGTAGGGTCAATCCAGATAGCTGGAAGGGTTGTTGAAAACGGTACCTACAAAATGCTTGAGTTCATTAAGTTTGATGTCACAAAGGTCAAACACGCAGCAGGAATAGCACCAATAGCACCTGTAGATCCCGATGGCTTGAAAGCAATGGGTAAAACCAACGACGCAGTTCTATTCGGTGGTAGAACATATTACTATGTGGAATCAGAAGAAGGTGACGACATAAAATCCGTTGCAGAACAGTTACCATCCTCATCATCCGATGGATACGGAAAACCATTCTACGATGTCTTCAAAGAAGCTGGATTTGACTTCTACAAAATAGACAAAGGAATGTTCGCACCTGCAGAAGTTGTAATAAACGACCTTAGAACCGGAGAAATGTTCCGTGCAGGATCCGTGAACGTTGAGCTACTCAAGAAATCATTTGGATTGTAAGATCCAGATTGATTAAATAATTTTTAAATAATTTACATTTCTTTTATTTTATCTTATCTTCAATTATTTTCTAATTTTTTATTTCAAATAAATTATTCAAAATAACTTTATAGACCTATTTATATACTAAGACTAAATTTAACAAACAGATCAATACTTAAGAAAGAACAGAATTGTGGATAAAAATAATTGATTCTCAAAATTCTAATTTATGGTGATAAAATGAAGATAGGAATCTGCGATACCACATTTGCAAGGTTTGACATGGCTGGAGCTGCATTAGACCAGATTAAAGAACAAATTGGCAACATAAAATTCATAAGGCGCACTGTACCTGGTATAAAAGATCTTCCGGTGGCATCAAAAAAACTCATTGAAGAAGAGGGCTGTGAACTTGTCATGGCGTTTGGAATGCCTGGGCCTGAAAAAATAGACAAATTATGTGCACATGAAGCATCAACAGGGCTTATTACTGCTCAACTGATGACCAACACTCATATAATAGAGGTTTTCGTTCACGAAGACGAGGGTCAGGATGATAAAGACCTGAAACAGCTTGCAGAAAACCGTGCAAGAGAACATGCAGATAATGTGGTTAAAATGTTATTTAAACCAGATAAAATGCGTCGAGAAGCAGCTATGGGTATGAGGGAAGGTAGAGAAAATAAAGGACCGTTGTAATTATTTTACTTTTTTAATTTTATTTAATAATAAAAAAAATTACACCCATATTCAGGATAATGCCAATGTTTAAGTTTATTTATCCTATTTTATGACTTTTAATGATGTTAATCACTTTATCACGTGGGCTTTAATTAAGATTGTACTACTTAATGAGTTTAAAAAACTCAGAGGAAATGTTAAATGGAGAAAAAAACCCTTTAAAACTGTCGAAGCGGCGGTTAAACAATCTTACCATGAAATAGATCTGGAAAATGGATAAAAGCTGGTTATTAAATGAATTTAAACTGGAAAAATACATTAAATCATTTTTTAAACAATTAGATAAGTTTTATATGTTTTAAAAATCATAAAATTAATATGAATAAAAAAGATTTGGGGGTAATGTAATGAAAGATGAAGTATTTTTCAGCAAAGGGATGATACATCTTAAAGAGGACTATCCTGACCTTTATGATGTTAGTGTGGCATTAAATGAGGCAGCTTACACAGGAAAGGTTCTTGACTACAAAACCCAGAAACTTGTGGCTATTGGCATAGCAGCGGCAGCTTCTGATGATAGGGCAATAAAAAAACAGATCTTAAGTGGTATGAAAGAGCTGGATATAACAAAAGATGAGATAGTCGATGTTTTAAGAGTGGTTCTTTTAACTGCAGGAAAACCTGCCTTTACAAAGGCTATTAGGATATTATACAAAACAATGGAGTGAGCTGTTAAAGTTTAAACTCAGTTTCACTTCTAAAATCAATTTTTTTAAGATAATTTTTATTATAAACTCATAGGTCCAATTAATTAGGTTCATAAGTCCATTTATAGGAATTCCATAAATTGGAAGTTAAGTCATGAATAAAAAAATTTAACCAATGAAAGATGGATGAATAGCAACCTTTTTAAATGCATTTAACTAATAATGATCATCGCTAATTTTTGGTGATATACTAAATTATATAACCTAACTTTTTTGAGATGTAAGTCTCATGGATGTGGCGAAAGCTGAACAAAAGAGGTGTTTTAATGTACAAATATATAAGAGACGCATGGAAAAATCCAAGCAACTCCTACGTTAAGGAGTTAATGAAAGAAAGAGCTCCTGTTTGGAGAAGAGAAAGTGTAATAGAGAGAATAGACAGACCCACCAGGATCGATAGGGCAAGATCTTTAGGTTACAAAGCTAAAAAAGGATACGTTGTTGTAAGAACCCGAGTCCGTAGAGGAGGAAGGCGAAAAACAAGGTTCACAGCAGGTAGGAAACCTAAAAGGATGGGTGTAGTTAAGATTACTCCTATAAAATCCATCAAAAAAATAGCAGAGGAAAGGGTTGCAAGAAAATACCCGAACCTTGAGGTTTTAAACTCGTACTGGGTATGGGAAGATGGAAAATTCAAGTTCTTTGAAGTAATTCTCGTTGACCCTAATAGTCCTTCAATTAAAAATGACCCTAAAATAAACTGGATCTGTGAGAATCAGCACACCAACCGTGTGTTCAGAGGCCTCACCAGTGAAGGTAAAAAAATAAGAGGACTTAGGGGCAAAGGAAAAGGAGCAGAGAAGGCAAGGTAATCTATGATCCATAACATCTCATACAGAGCATTTGTTTATGGAACAGAAAACCAGGAAAAAGTGGAAAGTGCTATTAAAACACTTTTTCCAACTTCTTCACCTCAAAGTGAATTCACGGAAGGCTACTTTAAAAATCCTGTTTTAATTTTACACGACAAAATCACCAAAAAAAGGGAACTAAGGGATTTTGTCAAAAATTTGGATAAGTTGAAAGATCCTGATAAAAAAAGGATTGTAAATCAACTAGAAAATAAAATGGATCATAAAGGAAATTTATTTTTAAGATTTGATAAACAAAGAGCCTACCTTGAAGATCTGAAGGTGGTTGAGCACGGCGATTCCATTCACGTTAAGATCAAGATCGCAGCTTATCCTGCGAAAAAAGAAGTTGCCTTGAAAATTGCAAGGGAAATATTTGGTGAGTAAATGGTGAGTAAAGTCTTTTTTGATTTTCACGTTCATATTAGCAAAGGAAATGAAAACCTCATCATAGAAGCAGAAAGATTGGGCTACACAGGTATTGCTGTTGTGAAATACTGGGATGAATATGATAAAAATACTTCAAATGATTTTGAAAAGCTGAAAGAAGGAATAAATGAAAATTCCGACCATATTCCCATTAACAAACGTAACTTCCAGATAAAAAGCGCTGTTGAACTCGTTGCAAAGAACCCTGAAGACCTCAAAAGGAAAGTTCAGAAGTTCAGAAACAAAGTTGATATTCTGCTGGTTAACGGCGGCGATGTAAAGATAAACCGGGCTGCATGTGAGGATCCCCGGGTTGATGTATTGTTACAGCCGTATAAAGGTTGCAGAGACAGTGGAATAAACCATGTGCTTGCAAGGAAAGCCGCAGAGAACAGTGTTGCAATAGAGTTAAACCTTAAGTATCTATTTAAAACAGGTTTAAGGCATAGATACAGGGTTTTCAATCAGTTCAGGCATATAATAAATCTTCAACGGAAGTTCGATTTTCCCGTGATCATCACAAGTGATGCTACTTCTATATATGACCTCAGAACTCCTCAAGACATAATTGCACTTGCTCATTGTTTTGGAATGACAGAAGATGAAGCAGAATGTGCTATTTCCGAAACCCCCAAAAGAATAATTGAAAGGACTGAACTGAGAAGTAGTGTTGTAGTAGATGGGGCACGGATAATAAGCGATTTATAATAGTCTTGGAGAATGTTTTTAGAAAACTGTCTAAATCAAAAAGACCCTATTTACAAAAAAAAGCACAATTGGATAAACAAGACTGGTGCTTATAACGTTGATGATATTATAATAATAACTTTCAGTTTAAAATTTAACTTAAGATGATTTAAATGATGAAACTCAAGATACTGCCTCCAACCCTCAGGGTTAAAAAGAGGTACATTGCATTTGAGGTTATATCCCAGTTACCACTCACCAGAGATGATGTTATAGCTATGATCTGGGATGGTTCACAGGATCTTTATGGTGCATGTGGAACAGGCCGATTCGATCTATGGATTGTGAAGGTCTGGAAGTGTGATTCTAACAATCATGAAAGTAGTATGAGAGGAATTCTACGCTGTAATCGGGATGAATTAAATCCTGTAAGGGCCATACTTCCGACAATAACAAAGTTTAGGGGTCGAAGAGTTGTATTCCACACACTTGGAATTTCTGGGACCATCAAATCTGCAATAAAAAAGTTTATTAAACCAGAAGAATAAGATGAATAAATAGTTTATAAACAAAAATAATTTAACTGGTTTATAATAAAGTCTTATAATACAATTTCCAGCAAAAAAAGTTTGATATTTTTTGAGAGCAAATTTCATTTCTTTATTGAAAAATTTAGAGAGGTATATATATGCAACCGTTTCCAGGAGCAGGATATGATAGGGCTATAACTGTATTTAGCCCGGATGGAAGACTATTTCAGGTTGAATATGCAAGAGAAGCTGTAAAAAGAGGTACAACTTCTTTAGGTGTAAAATCAACTGAGGGCATCGTACTTGCAGTTGATAAAAGACCAACAAGCAAACTGGTCGAACCCAAATCCATAGAGAAAATATTCCAGATAGACGACCATATAGGGGCAGCAACCTCTGGATTGGTGGCAGATGCAAGATCTCTTATTGAGAAGGCTAGGATGGAATCTCAGATCAACAAGATAACCTACAATGAGCCAATAAGGGTTGAAGGCCTTGCCAAAAAGATATGTGATATGAAGCAGATGTACACCCAACATGGGGGAGTTAGACCCTTTGGATCAGCTCTTATAATTGGTGGAGTCAACGAATCAGGGTGCAGGCTCTTTGAAACAGACCCAAGTGGTGCTTTAATTGAATATAAAGCTACTGCAATTGGTGCTGGAAGGCAGGTAGCAATGGACGAGTTCGAGAAGAAATATCATGAAGATATCAAGCTTGAAGAAGCCATTGAACTTGCATTAGATGCTGTATATGAAGCAACTGAAGGTAAAACCACAACCGAAAGCGTTGAAATTGCAGTGATTGGGGTTGAAGATAAAAAATTCAGAAAACTTTCAGATGAAGAGATTGCAGAACATGTTGAAGAACTCCTTATAAGGAAATCCAAGGAGGAAGAAGAGGAGTAAATTATGGTTACTCTTGAAGATGCAGTTATAGCCCGTTTGGAATATTATGGTGAACACTTTGAGATTTTGGTAGATCCAGATCTTGCATCGGACTTTAAAGACGGAAAAAAGATAGATATTGAGGAAATACTTGCAGTTGAAGAAGTATTTAAAGACTCTAAAAAAGGGGATAAAGCTTCTGAAGAAGCTATGATGAAGGCTTTCAACACAATCGATCCGCTTGAAGCCGCTGTAACTATAATAAAAAAGGGTCATGTACAGTTAACAGCCCAACAGCGGAAGGAAATGCAGGAAGAGAAACGAAAGCTCATCATTGCAACCATAACAAGAGAATCTATAAATCCTCAGACAAAGCTCCCTCACCCTGCAAGAAGGATAGAAATAGCCATGGATGAATGTAGGATCCATGTAGACCCTTTTAAAAGCGTTGATGAACAGGTAAAAACTGTTATGAAAGCCATACGTACCAAGATACCCATTAGGTTTGAGAAGGTGAGGGTGGCAATAAGGATACCTGGAGACTTCACAGGAAAGGTTTACGGTGTGATCCCTGAGTTTGGAAAGACTAAGAGAGAAGAATGGCAGAAGGATGGGTCATGGGTGGCTGTGGTTGAAATACCAGGTGGTCTACAGGACAGTTTCTACACAAAGTTAAGTGAGCTTACAAAGGGACAGGTGGAAACAAAGCTGATTAAATAAGTTAATAAATTAAGCTAATCACTGACAGTTAGCAAATCACTAGTTAAATCTAGTTAGTAACCTATAGTATATTATAAAAACTAATTACTAACATAAAAGTATTAACGAAGTAATAGACTAAGCTTAAATTAACTTTTTAATTTTTTTGGGCATTCCACATAAAGGAGGCAGAATGTGATATTTGTAAAGGATAAGGAAATAGTAGTTCCTGGAGATGTTCTGGCAGATGAAGAATATCACTCAGGAAGAGGAACTTTCAGGGAAAATAGTAATATATGTTCCTCCCTTGTGGGTCTAGTGGCCATAAGGGATAAAAAAATTAGTGTGATACCCTTACAGAGCAAGTACATTCCAAAAAGGGGAGATGTGGTCATTGGTGAAGTCACAGATATAAGATTCTCCATGTGGAATCTGGATGTAAACTCCCCATATTCCGGATTTTTACCTGCCTCAGACGTTTTTGGAAAGGAAAAACGTGAACTAAGCAGAACATTTGATGTTGGTGACGTTTTATTTTTGAGGGTTGTAGATGTTGACGAGGTAAAAAAGGTGAAACTGGGTCTTAAAGGTAGAGGGCTCGGTAAATTTAGGGGTGGAATTCTCATAAATATCACCCCAACCAAGGTCCCAAGGCTCATAGGTAAAAAAGGCTCCATGATAAATATGATAAAAGATGAGACTCGCTGTGATGTTGTTGTAGGTCAAAACGGTGTTGTATGGGTTAAAGGCGAACTTGAAATGGAAAGGGTGGCTGAAAAAGTTATAATGATGATTGAAGAACAGTCACACACCTCTGGATTGACAGATAGGGTACGGGCCATGCTTTTAGAGCTTCTTGGCAAAGAACCTGAAGAAGAATCTGTAGATGAGCCTGAAGAACTTCAAGAACTGGAAGAACAGGAATCTGAAGAGCCTCAAGAACTGGAAGAACAGGAATCTGAAGAGCCTCAAAAATCTGAAGAACAAGAAGAGGAAGAAGATAAAGAGGAATTTATCCAATAAGCAGGTAATAGCAGGGGTGATTAGTATTATAACAAATAGCAATTTAAGCACAGGTACAGAAACCAGTGCACGGGCTGATGGAAGAGCTTTTGATGAACTAAGACCATTAAAAATAGAAGCAGGAGTGCTTGAAAGGGCTGATGGATCTGCCTATGTTGAAATGGGAGGTAACAAAGTACTTGCAGCAGTATATGGGCCAAGAGAACTTCATATAAGGCGCATAATGATGCCAAATAAGGCTGTTTTAAGGTGCAAGTACAACATGGCGCCATTTTCAGTGGATGACCGTAAAAGACCAGGACCGGACAGAAGGTCTGTAGAAATATCTAAAATAACATCAGAAGCACTGACACCTGCAGTGTTCCTTGAAAAATTTCCACGCTCAACCATAGATGTCTTTATCGAAGTACTTGAAGCCGAAGGCGGAACAAGATGTGCCGGAATAACCGCAGCATCCGTTGCACTTGCAGATGCAGGAGTTCCAATGAGAGATATTGTTGTTGCATGCGCAGCAGGAAAATCCAATGGACAAGTAGTTATGGACCTCTCAGAAGTTGAGGACAAAGAAGGTGAAGCTGACCTTCCAATAGCTATGATGCCAAGAACAGGTGAAATCACTCTTCTACAAATGGATGGACACCTTACAGGGGAAGAATTTGAAAAGGCTCTGGATCTTGCAGTAGAAGGATGTAAAAGAATAAGTGAAGAGCAGAAAAAAGCCATAAAAAATAGGTATGGTGATTAGATGGTCAGTATAGTTCCTGAAATCATAAGGGAAAGTGTAGTAAATCTTATAAAAGAAGGAAAAAGAACAGATGGCAGAGCCTTCGATGAATACCGTGAAATATCCCTTGAAACAGGTGTCATTGATAAGGCTGAGGGTTCTGCAAGGGTAAAAATAGGAAACACTCAGATAATGGTAGGTGTAAAAACACAGATAGCCGCACCATTTTCAGACACACCCCAAATGGGAGTGTTAATGACCAATTCAGAGCTACTTCCAATGGCAGCTCCCAACTTTGAACCAGGGCCACCTGATGAAAATTCTGTAGAACTTTCAAGGGTCACAGATAGATGTGTAAGAGAAGCAAAAGTGGTTGACCTTGAGAAACTATGCATAATTGAAGGTAAAAAAGTATGGATGATATTTGTAGATCTCCATATTTTAGATTATGAGGGCAACCTTATGGATACAGCTGTTCTTGGAACTGTAGCAGCTCTTATGAATGCCAAGATACCCACCGCTACTGTGGAAGATGATGAAATCGTTTTAGATTACGATAAAATGATCCCGTTACCATTCAATGAAAAAGCTTTAATGTGTACATTTGCAAAAATAGATGATGAACTAGTTGTTGACCCATCCCGTGAAGAAGAAGAGATCATGGATGCTCGTATCTCAATTGGGATGAGAGCTGATGGTACTATCTGTGCAATGCAGAAAGGTGGTGCAAAACCATTTAAAAAAGATGAAATCCTAAAAGCGGTCACCATTGCAAAAGAGAAGACAAAAGAGCTTCGAGAATATCTAAAATAAATTAAATAAAATTTATCTAAATTTATCTAAATAACTGATATAATTTAGTATATAACAAAATAAAGTTGATACAATACTTATAAGGTGATATAAAATGGCAAGAACGAAAAAAGTAGGTATAACAGGAAGATTCGGTCCAAGATATGGAAGAAAAGCAAAGAGGACCGTTAAAGCAGTAGAAGAAAACATGAAAAAGAATCATGTTTGCCCTCAATGTGATAGGCCCTCTGTAAAAAGGGTTTCAGCAGGAATATGGAAATGCAAAAAATGCGGTACAGTATTTACTGGAGGAGCATACCTTCCATCAACTCCAATGGGTAAAACAGCTGCAAGAAACATAAAAAGGATAATTGGAGGTTTATAATTGTATAAATGTGGAAAATGCGGTACTTTTGTTGATATCAAAGGCTACACTGAGTCCAAATGTCCAAGCTGCAGGTACAGAATACTTTTTAAAGAAATCCCTCCTGTAAAAAGGACAGTAAAAGCAAGATAAGCAGCATATACAATTAATTAGTATAAACCTAAAAACAGAAACTTAGGCAGCACATGTTGATAACAACGTCCAGAAAACCATCACAGAGGACAAGGTCCTTCTGCAAAAGCCTTAACAGGGTATTAAAATCAGAATACACCAACCGCGGCAAGATGAGCATTCGGGACGTTCTTTTAAAATCTTCTGAAAGTGGATTCAATAAAACAGCAATAATATCCGAGACTAAGGGGAACCCAAGTAGAATTGATTTCTATGATAAGAAAGGGGATATCCTCATTTCTCTTGATGTTACAGTTTCAGTTCCAGTTTCAAAGGGTCGAGTGAAAAAGCGTGATCTCGCATTTAGATGTGAAGTTGATGATTTGAGTAATCTCGGTGAAAAACTCGTTGAAATTCTTGATATTCCCAAATGTCGTGATGATTCAAAACAAGAAAACATTTTACTCCTTAAAAAAGGGAATAGTGAAAAGAAAGCGGTCTTGAAATTTTACGATAGCAATGGTGAGGATACTGGTCCTAGAATATATATATTAAAAACTGGTGACTGTAAATCTGGTTTCGTGTTGTAATCTGGATGAATTGTAATTTTTTGATGGATTTCAATAACTCGTAGGAATAATCCGCCAGAAATGACTAAAAATATGGAGCTTTTACTTTGGGGATAATTGAAGGCGTTGAAACAGAGCTTGAAATGAAATTTGAAACTCAGCAGGACGCTGAGATTGTTTTAAGGTCAGTGGAACCTGAGATTCGAACGGCACCTTCAGAAAGGACATCTGTGAATATTGATTTATCCGGTAACGTTTTAAAGATTAAAATCGATGCTGAAGATACAACATCTCTCAGAGCATCTTTAAATTCATATTTAAGATGGGTAAAACTATCATATGAAGTTTTAGAACTTAAGAAATTTGTTAATAGGCCATCAAAAAATTAGATCAAGGAATCTCAATAAAATAAATCCTATTTGAACTTAAAAACTAAAATTTAATTAAAAATTACTAAACTTGAAATTTTTTAGTAATTACTAAAATTTAAATATTTAAAAATTAATTTCGTTATTTATCAAGATTTAGATTAAGATTTTAGGTGAAATCTTTAAGAAGATTTCATTCTAGATTTATGAGGTGATACAAATGGAACTTCCACAAAACATCCAGCATCAAATAACTCAATTCCAGCAGGTACAGCAGCAGGCACAGGCAATTTCAATGCAGAAACAGAACGTTGACCTGCAGATAAAAGAAACTGAAAAGGCACTTGAAGAGCTTAAAAAAGTTGAAGAAGACGGTGAGGTTTACAAAACAGCAGGAAACCTGCTTATAAAAGTTAAAAAAGATGAAGTAGCCAAGGAACTTGAAGAGAAAGTTGAAACATTACATCTTCGTGAGAAAACAGTGAAACGCCAGGAAGATCGTATTATGGGTAGACTCCAGGAAATGCAAGCATCCTTACAGGAAGCAATGCAGAACTCCGGATTATCCCAGGGGTTAGGTCAGTGAGGAAACTCACAGACCAGGAACTCGACGAGATCTCGGAAGTTGCGGCCGATGCCGCAGAAAAATTCATTTTTTCAAAGATCTCCAAAAAAGAGGTTCTTGGTCTCGATATAAATGTGGAACTCGACCACAATGACGGACTGGACGTTGATGTTGTGGTTGAGATTCTTTTAGATGATTTATCATCGGCAGATGAGAGTATAGCTAATGAAGCAGCTTCTCATGCCATAAAAGCGATTGATAAGTTCGTTGAAGATCTTTAAATGTTTGAAGATCATTCATTTGGTCTTAAACTGGATTTTTAAACTGTAAATGTTTTTAATTTTTTAAGTGTTCTTTTTTTTATTTTGAAAGGTAGATGGATTAGTTGGAGATACTATGATAATCCCTGTATTAGATATTAAAAATGGAGAAGCTGTTTCCGGCAAATCGGGAATGAGGGAAACATATAAACCCCTTAAAACCGTGTTCACTGATTCATCAGACCCCTTAAAGATTGCAGTGTCGTTGAAGGATGCTGGTGCTCAGCGCATGTACATTGCAGATCTGGACGCAATTGAAGGTAAAGGTTCAAACCTTAACGTTATAAAAGAAATAAACAGAATAATTCCTGTAATGTTTGATGCAGGTGCAAATGATGTTCGCAGTGTTGCAAAAACCTTGAATGTTGCAAGTAAAGCCATAGTTGCAACAGAAACCCTTCACAGTTTTGAAGACCTTGATGAAATATTTGAATCATTTGAAAAAGACAAGTTAATTGTAAGTATAGACATCAAGAACAACCATATTCTCAGTAAATATATGGATACTAATTTTGACACATTAATTAATAAAATAGCTGATTTAAAGCCTGATGAAATTATTTTGCTTGATATTTCAAGGGTTGGAACTGAAAAAGGTGTTGATCAAGGTTTTATAGATAGATTGAGCAAAGTTGAAACTTCAATAATAATTGGGGGTGGCATCAGAGATGAGGATATTGATGTACTCTCTAAATCAAGTGTTGAAAAGTTCCTTGTTGGTTCTGCACTTCATAAAGGCAAAATAAGACACAGCTTCCAATAATATATTTCCAATAGATATCCTTTCCAATAGATAGCCTAATTTCCGAGTATTTATCACTTCTTCTGGTTTTAAAAAATATACTATCCTAATATAGTCAATATAATATCCTTTATATATCCGGAATATTTTTAGAGGACTTAACATTATCCAACAATTACTAAAATATTAATAAGGTCGTTTAAAAGGTAAGAACATGCCGAAATTTCTGATCATGGGCCCCGTAACCATGGACACAATCGTAAGAAACGAAACAGTTTACCACTCTATAGGTGGGGCGGTTTACTATCAAGCAGCAGTACTTTCAGGTCTTGGAGTAGATACGACAGCTGTTATAACGGTTTCAAATGACGATGAATCCATTTTAGACGTTTTTCCAAATGATATTAGTATTGTACCTATTTTTGTTGATAAAACAATGAAATTTGAGAATATCTACCCGAACCATGACCCTAATCACAGAATACAGCGGGCTGAAATTGAATCTAACCCCATAAAACCAGAGGACATTTCAAACTTGGATTTAAAAAATTTTGATGCATTTATTCTGTCCTCACTATCCCCATTTGACATTCCAATTGAAACAGTTAAATTCCTATCGCAATTTCAGATTCCAATGTATGTGGGTGTACAAGGATATCTAAGACATATAAAAAACCATAAAGTTATTCTAAAACCCTGGAATGATTTTCAGAAATTTTTGAAGTTTTTCGATGGAATATTTCTCGATGAGATGGAGGCAAGGGTCATACTCGGCACACACGTCCATAAACTTGAGGGCGTTGCAAAAACTTTGGCATCTTTTGGACCAAAGGAAGTTATTATTACCCGAGGAGATAGGGGAGCCATAATATATTCGGAGAAAACTGACAGCATCTATCAAATTCATGCATTTCCCTCAAAGCAAAGAATAGATCCTACGGGTCTAGGTGATACATACATGGCTGCTTATGTAAGCAGAAGGATGGAAAAAATTGATCCTGAAACTTGTGGTATCTTTGCGTCTGTGGTAGCAACAATAAAACTTGAAGGTGAAGGTGTATTTATGGGAAACAGAAAATTAATTGAAGACAGATTAATGAAGACAGACTTCTTAATGGATAAAAAATCCTCATAATATTTACTTGCTTTTAATAATTCATTTTCAGTTCATCTATCCTTTTATTTTCCATCAACTTATTTTTCAAATTGTTATTCCATCAATTCCATTAAAAATTATTTCATAAAAATTAATATTTCATAAAAAATCACTTAAAAAAATAAAAATAAAAATTTTGTTCTTGGTATTTAACTGCCTAAAACAACTGGTAGGACCAAGAACGGTAGAAGTCCCCCTGCAAAGAATAGCAATATACCTAAAATTGTGTAAGGTGTTTTCTTATCCATTATACCTGAACAAATAATCAGAATGCTTATAAATGCAATAAGTGGAGGAATTACGTGGGAATACAGTATAACAGATGAATCTACCATTTATATCACTTCTCAACTTTATTTTTGATGTAATTATTTGATTTAATATTGATGAACTATGATTTTAATTATTTCTAAATTAACTTCGTTTAATAGTTTGCTAGTAATCTATCAGTTAATCGATCTTATATTTTGATCTATTAATTTAGGAAATTATGATTCAAGAATGGTTTTTCGCAGTTCTTTTATTGATTCTGCAATCAGATCTACTCTGTCCACTTCAATACCTTTATTATTTAAGTATTCAACAAGTTGAACAGGTGTCACACTCTCATCCACATCCAGAATAATGGCATTTGATTCGTGTACAATTTCATTTACACCATAATCTGAGAGGGTTTTGTATGCCTCTTTTATATTGCTTGTTTTAACACGATATGTTCGTATTTTTTTTGCAACCTGGGTAATGTCAATTTTCATCTTTTGAAGTGCAATCAAAACATGTTTTTTGAGTGATTCATTAAGAACATCAACATCCACGCGATCCTTTCCTTGGTTTATACGTACAGCCTGAGTTATCTGTGCAACATCTCTTGCGTGGGCAAAACTTGGCTTAAGACCATCTCCACCGTTTTTTTTCTCATCATACACATTTACAAATCTTTCTAAAACATCTGCATCGTATTCTTCGTTAATAATATCCATATTCCTTTTGAATACCGTTGCAACTTCATTAAGCTTGGGTGTTTTAAGGAAAACATGTAATGGTGCCCTTCGGAGGTGGGCCTCGTCCATTATACTTATATCAAGATTGGTTGAGAATGCTGGTATGAAGTGGCTGTGAAAAATTACGGGGGCTCCTCTTACGTAAAGAACATCCTTTTTATTTTCCATAGGTACTATGAGTCGGTTTAAAATAAGTTCATGGTCATCCCTTTGTCTTCCAAGGTCATCAATTAAAAGAACTCCACCATTTGCCTTTATGATGGGAGATGTTTCATAAACTCCTTTATTTGGGTTGTAATTGGTTTCAAGTTTATTTAAACTGAGTTCAGCACCCGTAATCACAAATGGGGCGTATATTTTAACCCATCTTGGATCTTGTGGCTGTTCTTTGCATTTTTTGTGGAAATCTGGGTCGTAGATCTGAATCACTTTCCCTCCGAATTCTATGAACTTTGGAATTATAAGAGGAGGTAAAAGGTTCGGCATCTTGCTTACGAGGAAAGTTTTTCCTGTTCCTGGTGCTCCGTAAATGAAAACTCCTTTTCCAATTATGCAGGATTCAATAAGGGATTCTTTTGCATAAGCTACACCTACAACATCTTTAAATGCTTTTTCTGCTATTTCTGGGGGTATAACTAAAGGGTATCGGTTTTTTAATTGGGCTTCCATTATTTTATAATAAAATTCATAGGGAACAGGTGCAATGCCAATGTAAGGATTCTCTTCAATAATTCCCCGGGCTTTATCATGCCCTTTCTTTGTTATACTGTACTTAATACTTGAAAATAAAAATCCACCACTTACTGGTGCGCAAAAACCCTGTTTTTCAAGTTCATCGAGTATCCCTTCGAGAATGTCCCAGTGTATTCCAGTAATCTCATTCATTGTGCTGGTTTTTACAGTACCGTAACTTGAGAGTATCTTGAGGATCAAGTCATTTACAAATGACTCTGAAAGATAAAGTTCCTCAAGGGATCGTGGTTGTTTCAGAATATCAAAGATTTTCTCCATTTTGGAATCATGGTAGTAACTCATTGCAACACCTTAATTTTTTAAATAAAATGGATTATTAATGACCTCAATTTATGCAGTCATTTTACAGGATGTTTCTATTTAGAGAATGTTCCTAAGTTCACTTAAGTCCTTTATAACATCCACTTTTAAATCCTCTTTTTTTATGTATTCCTTTTCAGATTCTGTTAACGTTGAATTTACAAGTATTGCAGACATTCCTGTGTTTATTGCTCCCACTATGTCTTCACTGAACTTGTTACCGACCATAACAGATTTTTCAGCCTTACATCCCATTTTGCCTATAGCAAGTTTGAATATTTCTTCGTCTGGTTTTTCGACCCCTGCTTCTTGGGAAGTTATAATTTCGTCAAAGAAATGGTGCAAACCGAGTCTTATTAATTTTTCCCACTGTTTTATGGTTATACCATTTGAAATAACTCCCAAATGATAACCCCTACTTTTTAGATAAATTAATGTAGACATGGTGTTTGGGAACAATCTTAAAAGAGCGAATTTAACGTTGTGGTATGTTATCATTCCGAGGGCTATCAAAAGCGGTTTTTCTTCTCCAAAAACCCGCTTTGTTAAGACATTGAAGTGTTTGTCATAGTTAGAACCCTTTTCTTTTATTATTTCCCTTAAGAGTTTATAAGCTTCGTCAAATTCTAGTGGAAGTCCTGCGTCGATCATCGCATTAATAGCAGCCCTTCTTGCAAGTTTTGCAAAACTTGAAGTGTCGTACAATGTATCATCAATATCAAAAAAAACAGCTTTTATCATGTTTACACCAATTTTTACATAACAAAATTTCTATACATAAAAATTGATATTAGTTAACTACTTATTTAAAACTAATGAAATAAAATTAGTATTATAAAACATTAAAACATAATACAATTAATAATATTACGTAACCCTTTTACGGGTTATGTGTAACCTTTAAATCCAATTTTTTCATTGTATTATATATCTAACTGAAGAATGCATCAAGACTGCTTTGTTTTCCTTTATGCATTATTTCTTCTTCTGAATAACCAATAGAAGTTAAGATCCTTGAAACAGCTGGTAAAAGCTGGTTTTCTATATAATAATTAGGATCATAATTTGAAACATCAACATCTTCTATGGGCTCTGCACGTTGGCTTATGGGTTCTTTTCCCTTAACAACCACGTATCTTATGATGGACCCTGGCCCCACTTTTCTACCTCTTTTGATGGCTTTTTTTGCAGCCATAACATGAGGAGCCCTCTGAACGTATTGTTCTGGATTTTTTGTAAGTTGAGTGTGTATAACAAGGTCTTCAAGAGGTATATCTCCCTTTTTTATTTCCACAATAACATCCCTAACAATGCTGGCGGCTTTTTCTGGAGATGCGTCCTTGAGTATTGCTTTTAGAACTTTTTCCTGAGTTTTTTTTGCTACAGGTGCCCAATCACGCCTTACAAGCTCTAAACCCTTTACAACTATGTTGTTGTTTTCTATGAGGGCGTATCTTTTTTTTGTAACAAAGAAACCCCTTTCATAGAATCCTTCATATTCAAGTTCCATTCCTTCAGGGAGGTTTTTGTTCACATCCCCGAGGAACTCATCTACTTTTTCTAAAATCTCTTTATTCAACCATTACACCATTTACCACGCCGTCTTGGCCGGGTCTTGATGTGACTTTAACCTTTCCAAGGCTCGTCTCAACAACAGCTCCTTTTGTAATGATGTTACGCCTTACAAAATGAGTGTTTGCGGTGTTTTCAATAACGTTAAGGATGTCTGTAACCTGAACCTTGTTGGTTTTAGGGTCTACAACGTTGATTCTCTCAGCGTTTGTGAGCCTTATTTTTTCGTTTCCACCTTTTGTTCGGATTTTCTTGACTTTTCTGTCTCCGATTTTGGTTTCAGCGGGGTCTCTTCCGAATTCAGCATTCCTTTTGTTTTTATTTTGTGTTGCACGTGCACCACTTGGTCTTCTTAATGATTTTCCTTGCCATATAGCCATTATTTCACCTCTATCATCTTAATTTGTAATTTATTCAAACGGTTGTAATTATTTATTCAAAGAGTCTGAAATGCATTCTTGAAACATTGAATCTTTCAGTATCTTAACTATATTTATTATCACTATCTTTTAACTCTTTGAATTTAAACTTAAATAAAACTATAAACTAAAAAAGTCTTAGTCTCAGAATAAATTTGTTTATTCATCACAGTATATTAATTTTTTCAATTTTTGATATTATATGCAATTTTATTTTATTATAATCTATTGATTTAATATTCATCTTAGTTTGATATAATTTCGCTTGTAAACTGTTGAATAGTATAGTTAATATTTATGGTACTTTAAATATTTTGTTTACAACACATTAAAAAAAACATATTTAAATATTTTAAATTCAAACCTCACATAAGAAAAAACTCTTAAGAAAATCTTATCAAAGATATAATTTTGAAGTTTAAAACAGTTTAAATTAAGTTTTAGACAGTATATGGCATGTTTTAGAGCTACTTAATGTTTTAGCAAATTTTTAAAGCTTGAATTATTGAATGGATAAAATGTGTCAGAATAAATATAATTTAACTTAAACCATTTAAAAAAATAAAAAACAGTGGGTGAGTCTATGAAATTCAGTATGTCACATGGAGCTGGTGGAGAGGTCATGCAAAGCCTTATATCAGACATAATACTTGGAAACTTAAGTAACAAAAGGGTCAACGGTGGAGTTGGACTTGACGACCTTGATGATGGGGCAACGATACCGTTTGGGGACTATGAAATTGTGTTAACTACAGACAGCCACACAGTAAACCCAATTTTCTTCCCGGGGGGAGACATTGGAAAAATATCAATAGCAGGAACTGTAAATGATGTTTCTGTAATGGGAGCAAAGCCCCTTGCAATTGCAAATGCCATGGTTGTAAGCGAGGGCTTTCCTGGCGAGGACTTTGAAAGAATAATAAAATCCATGGATGAAGTCTGCAGGGAAGTGGATGTTGCCATAATAACAGGGGACACAAAGGTCATGGAACAGGATAAACTTGATAAAATCATTATATCCACCACAGGAATAGGCATAGTCAAAAAAGGTGAAGTTAAAAGAGATTCATCCCTTAAACTTGGTGATAAAATCATATTAACCGGGAGCATTGGGGACCATGGAGTTTCCTTGATGTCTTACAGGGAAGGATTTGGTTTTGAAACAGACCTTAAATCAGACGTTGCACCTGTATGGGGAATGGTTAAAGCCGCACTGGATGTTGGTGGTGTTAATGCAATGAAAGACCCAACTAGAGGTGGAGTTGCAAACGCATTGAACGAGCTGGCCTCCAAATCTGGTGTTGGAATGCTTCTGGATGAAGAAAAAATTCCTATTAAAAAAGAAGTCATAGCTGCCTCTGAAATGCTCGGAATTGACCCCTATGAAGTTGCAAATGAGGGTAAGGTAATCATGGGTGTTGAGGCTGACAAAGCAGAGGAAATCCTTCAGGCCATTCGTAAAACCAAATATGGAAAAGATGCCCAGATAATCGGCGAAGTTACAACTGATAAACACGTGATCCTTGAAACTGTTATGGGCGGTAAAAGGATTCTTGAGGCACCAATAGCTGATCCTGTACCAAGGGTCTGCTAATCTTTTATTATTCAAGATTTAATTTTTTTTGAGCGTGTTGATTGTAATAAAATGCGTGGATGAACTGCAGAATAAAAAAGTTATAAATGAATTAACAGAACCATTTAATAACACCATTTAATAACACAATTGCATTAAAATTATTGAATAAAGGATGTTGAGCGATGAAAATGCAGAACTTTTGGGGCAGAAGGTTTTTGGCTTTGATAATTGATGCAATAACTATAACCCTGGTCTTATGGGTCATAAGTGCAGTGATATATCCATTGATAGCGGCGACCAACATATTTACGGTTCTAAATTATTGGCTTGTTCTGGCAGCTTTCATTATTGTTGGTTATTTCACCTACATGGAAGGGAAAGACGGTGCTACTCTGGGCAAGATCATGATGAAGTTAAAGGTTAATGCTGCCGATGGAGATATGAACTACAAAAAGGCGTTTTTAAGGAATTTATCCAAAATCTTATGGATTCCCCTTGTTTTAGATGTAATACTTGGGTTCATCTTTGGAGATTCCAATGACAGATTCCTTGACAGAGTTTCAAATACAGTAGTGTTCAAAGTTGAAGATTAGGTTAAAAAGGTTAAAAGACTTAACTTAACCTCATATAATGCCTAATCAAATTAATATTTTTTAATCAAATCAATAAATCTTATTTTAAGTTTATTTTTTTTAAATTAGTTATAAAAATAAAACATAGAATAATTAAGGAAAATAGAAATTAAAAACCTAAAATTAGCTATTTTCTTATTCTTCTGGCAGCTCCATATCATATCTTCCAAGGGTTCTACCTATAAATATAGTCACCAAAACTGCTATTATTGTTATTAGGATTGCATAAATAAACAATCCAGTAAGTTCACTTCCCATGGGTACATATTTGGCTATAAAAGCTTTTATGGCTTCGTTCCATGCTAATGCTGCAATTAGTCCAAATGCAGCAGTTAGAAGACCGGCCATTGCTTGAAGAATTTCTTTTCTAATATTATTTTTGGCCATAGAAAACCTCCATTAAAGAGCATTTATTAATTAATCATTAATTATTAAGAACAAAATATAAAAATCTATACTCAAACATCTTTAAAATAACTAAAAAAAAACTTGAAATTGAAAAAAGAGATCTTAAAAAAATAGAGCTTTAAAAAGAATCTTAAAATTATCCCAATTTACGAATCATAAAAAAACCTATAAACTCTTTTAATCTATTTAAAAATTAATCAATCTACAAATCATAAAAATTACAAATCATAACTGAAAAGTGGTAAGTGAAGATCATGTCAATGGGCGCATCAACAAAGCAGGGCTATGAAATAGCCGAAAAGAGTAGAAAAATAGTAAAATCCCTCATAGATCATAAAACAAGGCATTTAGCTCCAGAAGAAAGGGCCATAGTTGAGAGGATAGTTCATTCGACTGCTGACCCGGAATATGCAGATATAACCAAAATGAGCGGTAATTTTGTCAAGGAAAGCATGAAATCCATAGAAGAAGGTAATGACATCCTCACAGATATAAACATGGTTAGAGTAGGGATAAATCGTTACAATGGTGAAGTTAAATGTTACATAAACCATGATAAAGCTGTTGAAATTGCCAAAAATGAGGGAATTACCCGTGCAGCTGCAGCTATGAAGGTTGCAGCTTCTGAAGGTTTTGATGGGATCGTTGCAATTGGAAATGCACCAACAGCACTTTTAGAAGTTTTAAAACTTGTAAAATATGGTGATATGAATGTTAAATCAATGATTGGAGTTCCAGTAGGTTTTGTAGGTGCTGCAGAGTCTAAAAAAGCACTTCAAGAAACTGAAATACCTTACATTGTAACTGAAGGCCCAAAGGGCGGAACTCCAGTTGCTGTTGCAGCTGTAAATTCGCTAATTAATCTTAAAAAGGAGTGATAAAATGATTTCAGAGAATTTATTCAATGAAGCTAAAAAATTCCTTCCAGGAGGAGTGGATTCACCAGTAAGAGCTTACAAACCATATCCCTTCTTTGCAGAGCGTGCAGAAGGTTCCAAAATATATGATGTGGATGGAAAAACCTACATAGATTACTGCCTTGCATACGGACCCCTGGTGCTAGGCCATGCAAACCCTCTTATTATTGAAGAAGTTACAAAACAGCTTAAAAATGGAACAGCATACGGAGTTCCAACAGAAAATGAAATAAAACTCGCAAAACAGGTTGTAAAAAGAGTTCCATGTGCTGAAATGGTAAGATTTGTAAATTCAGGCACAGAAGCTACAATGAGTGCAATAAGACTTGCAAGGGCTTTTGCAGCTAAAAATAAGATCGTGAAGTTTGAAGGGTCTTACCATGGTGCTCATGATTGTGTTCTTGTAAAATCAGGTTCTGGAGCGGTGGGACTGCCAGATTCACCCGGAATACCAGAAGATACTACAAAAAATACTATTTTAGTCCCATTCAATGATGAAAAAGCAATAACAGAGCTCATCAAAAAAGAGGGTAAAAACATAGCGGCCATAATCATTGAACCTGTAATGGGCAATGTAGGGTGCATACCTCCAAAAGAAGGGTATCTTAAATTTTTACGTGAAATAACCGCAGAAAATGATATAGTTCTCATATTTGACGAGGTTATAACTGGTTTCAGGATAGCTGAAGGTGGTGCACAGGAATACTTTGGAGTAACACCTGACCTTGTAACCTTTGGAAAGATACTCGGGGGCGGTTTCCCAATTGGAGCTTTAGCTGGTAAAAAGGAGTTTATGGATATGATAGCACCATCTGGTACCGTTTACCAGGCAGGAACATTCAATGGAAATCCAGTATCCATTAAAGCAGGGCTAACGGCATTAAAACAGCTCGACAGTAATTTTTACAGTGAAATGAATTTGAAAGGAAATAAATTAAGGGCAGGCATTCAGGAAATCCTTGACAGCCAGAATCTGGACTTTAAAGTAGCAGGTTTAAGCTCAATGTTCCAGATTTATTTCACAGATAGGGATGTATTGAATTATGAGGATGCAAAATCTGCTGAAACGGACATATTCCAGATTTATTTCAATAAACTCCTTCAAGATGGCGTATTTATACCTCCATCCCAGTTTGAATGTTGTTTTTTATCCTTGATGCATGATGATGACGATATCCAGAAAACCCTTGAAGTCATGGAGAATGCAATTAAAACTGTTAAAAATAGCTGTTAAACTTTAGATAGTTGTTAATTTAAATTTATTAGCATTTTTTTGGTTTAAAACTGTTTTATCACTTTTTTAATTTTTTTATTTAAAATTTGTTCAATATTTTTAAAATATTGTTTTGGAGTTTATAAGTATTAATTTGAGCTTTACTTTTCTAAAATTTTTTATTCTTAAAATTCTATTTCAAATCTAGGCTCATTTTTTAAATATCCTTTAAAAATATTCTTTAAATTGTAAATAAATTAAAAGTCCTTTCAATGCTTGATTTCATATCATTTTCCTGCGAGCATGAAAAGGATTATAAAAACAACTATAACGAACACAATTACATAAATTTCCAAGCCCCTTGTTTCAAGGATAGAATTAATGTCAACAACTGGATTTTTAGCCCTTGCCCTTTGTTCTTTGAGGATCATGTTGAACTTCTCTTCCTGCCTCATGATCTCGTCTAAAAATATTTTTTGGCTTTCAGCATCTGTTTGAAGACGTTTTTCCTCTAATAAATCCCCTAAAGTCCATTTATCATCTTTTATATCCTTTAAAAGTTCGTCTTCTACTGTGCCCTGTTTTGATAGAGTGTTGATCATCAATTTTCTTTCTTTGGTTTTGGTCTTGAGAATGTTTACCATTTTCTCTATTTCAGCATATTCCCTGCGTTGGATGTTTTTTCTATCTAATTCTATTTTAAAATCCTTTAAGGTTTTATAATAATCTAAAGGACTTCCACATTCGCATCTTTCAAAATCCTCTGGAGATTCGCCATCCTTGAGTTGGTAATATCCCTTGCAATTTTCGCATACCAAATACCCCTTTAAATTTTTTCTCGGATATTTCATGTTGTTTTTATTTTCATTATTCCTAAAATTCAAGAAAACACCCCGAATTGTAAAAAAACCAATCTTTGATATAATCTTTTGATTTTTTTGTTGTATAATTTTTAATGTTTATCATAAATAAATTTGAGGCCATAAATTATGGTTTGGTTACGTGTAAAAATGATTGGAATTTATAAGATTTATTAAAAAAGATCTTAGAAGCGGGAATTTAACATAAGATGTTGTTTTGGAAAACCAAAACTCAAATTGTTAAATAAGCAAAAAGATCATTTAAAACTTTTTAATTTGAATTCTGGGATTTTTTATTCATTTCCCAGCAAACACACGTTTTTTTGTCTGATCGAACAGATCTCCATGTATTTTCCAGATACCTTTGAGAGAATCAGGGGATTTTTGGCATTTTTAACTACTTTTCCTGTTGCATAATCTGTTAAAATCGCCAATTTAACACCTTACTTACTTAAAATTCTTTTTAATTCCTATTGATTCATAATACTTTTATTCAAAAAACTTCATATAAAAAGCTTTTTATCCCATAGATTATTAAACCTTATATACTAATAATTGGATCAAACGATAGGATGAAAGTTGTTGCAGGTGTGGGCACGAATAAAAGTATAGTTGAAGCTTCACGTAACGTGGACTTTGAGGTTATACTAACAGAATCTGAAGATGAACTCGTTGATCTACTTTTAAACGGTTCTGTTGATGCTGCAGTCCGCGGCTCTCTCAGCGCCTCAAAAATAATGGCCAAATTAAGAGTTAAATATCAAAATAAAATTTTAAGGGCCTCATTTTTGGAGATAAACGGTCACAAATTCCTTTTGGCACCTGTTGGAATTGATGAAGGGGACAGTGTATCCCAGAAGGTTCAGATAGTTGAATCTGGAGCTGAATTTTTACTTGAATTGGGAATAAAACCTCAAGTAGCGGTACTTTCTGGAGGAAGAGCCCAAGATAAAGGCCGAAGCCAAAGGATAGATGATTCAATTGCAGAGGGGGAGCTTGTAACTGCAATCACAAGAGATAAATATTCTGTGAAACATTACTTTATACTAATAGAGGATGCTCTGAAGGAGGGTTCAAACTTCATACTAGCCCCCGACGGCATCACTGGAAACATAATATTTCGAACCCTTGTTCTGGTTGGTGGAATAAAAAGTCATGGTGCTGTAACCTTAGGAATCGATGAGATATTCGTTGATACCTCAAGATCACAGGATGTGGAAGGATATGTACGGGCATTGAAATTTTCACATTACCTTGCAAAATTAAAAACTAAAAAAACTGGTTTAAAATACTAATATCAACAGGATATAAAAGATTAAAGGGATTGGAATTAATTAAATGATTAATTAAACAATAAATGCTTAATGTTGTCGAACGATAATTTAAAAGGATATTACTTAAATTCAAGTTAGTAAGTTTTAAGTTAGTAAGATGATTTAGATGAGGAGAAAGGAGCTAAAAATGTCTGTATTGAAACCTATTTATGATTTATACGAGTGGTACATATCACGAAATCTCACCCCTGAGAACATGCCGAAACACGTGGCCATAATAATGGATGGTAACAGGCGATTTTCAAAAATTCAGGGGAATATGAATGCTATAGATGGGCACAAACGTGGTATAAATACTCTTGAACGTGTTCTGGATTGGTGTGTTGACCTGGGAATAGAAATAGTCACTGTTTATGCGTTTTCCACCGAGAACTTCAAAAGATCTAAAGGTGAAGTGGAAGGTTTGATGCAACTTTTTAAGGAAAATTTTGAAGGCATAGCAAAAAATGTGAAGATCCACAAAAATAAGGTTAGAATAAAAGCGGTGGGTCAACTTGAGCTTCTTCCGGATGATGTGAGAGAAGCAATAAAAATTGCGGAAGACTCCACGGCTTCATACGACAAACGGCTTGTGAATATTGCAATAGGATACGATGGACGTCTTGAAATAGTTGATGCTATAAAAAAGATTGTAATGGATGTTGAAGCTGGAAAACTCGACATTAATGATATCAATGAAAGAAGTGTGAGTTCAAATTTATACACAGCAGGGTTGGATGACCCTAACCTTATAATAAGAACGAGCGGTGAGGAAAGACTCAGTGGATTCCTTTTATGGCAGTCATCTTACTCAGAACTTTACTTCTGCGACAGTTTATGGCCTGAACTAAGGAAAGTTGACTTTTTAAGGGCTTTAAGGTCTTACCAGCAGAGAGAAAGACGTTTCGGAATTTAAAACCTTCAATTTAAAAATTTATTTTGAGGTTTAAGAGAGTTTAATTAAAGATATTTTTTAGGGGACATGGAATGATAGATGTACACTGTCATGTTGACTTCAAAGCGTACAATAAAAATCGTGAAGAAGTAATGCAAAGGGCAAAAGATAAATTAAGTGGAATAATAAATTCTGGTGCGAGTTTAGGTGGTAACAGGCGCACATTGGAATACATGAAACAATATAAAGGATTTATGCATGCAAGTTTAGGTTTTCATCCTGTAAATGCGTCAAAGGCTGATTCTAAAATAATTAAACAGGCATTTGAAGAGATAACTGAAAATATTGATGAAGCCGTTGCAATAGGTGAGAGCGGACTTGATTTTCACGAGGTAACAGATGAAGGAGGAAGGCGCAGACAGCTGAAGGTCTTTGAATCATTCATAGAAATGGCAGTTGAATATGAAATGCCCCTGGTTCTTCATGTAAGGGATGCTGAAAAGAAAGCTTTTGAAATGGTCAAAAAACACTCCTCAATTCCCGACGTGGTGTTTCACTGTTACGGGGGCGACCTCGAGACTGCCCAAAAAATCGTTGAGGAAGGATATTATCTCTCATTTTCAACAATATTAAGCTTTTCAGACCATCATAAAAGATTGGTAACAGATTTACCCTTATCAAACATACTCACAGAAACTGACAGCCCATATTTATCCCCATTTAAGGGCAAAAGAAATGAACCGGCATTTGTTGAGGAAGTTGTAAAAACACTGGCTGATGTAAAGTCAATTCCGCTTCGAGAAGTTGATAAAGTAACAGAAAGAAATGCTAAAAAGATATTTGGGATTTAAAAGAGTTTAAAAGAATTAATATGGAAAATTAACTAAAAACTACTTTTTAACTAAATTGTTTTATTATTTCATGTTTGGTTAAACAACTATTATTTCTCTTCATCCAATTTTTTGAAAAACTTCTTTGGCAGCTTCTATACCATTTATGGCTGCGGGAAAACCAGCATAAGCCACCATCTGGATTATTACTTCAACTATTTCTTCACGGCTGCATCCAACGTTTAAAGCCCCTTCTATATGATCCCTTAATTGAGGACCTGCATTGCCCATGGCCGTCAGGGCTGCAACCGTTGCAAGCTCTCTGGATTTCAAATCAAGCCCAGGACGTGTATATAACTCACCATAGGCAAATTCAACTACAAAACGCCCGAGATCCGGTGCTATGTCTTTTAAATTTTCTATAAGTGCCTTGCTAGCATCTGGATGTATCGTATCAATCATTTCCTTTCCTTTACTGTACTTTTTATCCATTTTTTAATCCTCCCACTAACTCTAATTTTTCCAATTTTTTCAAGTATGAATACTAATGAATTATTTTGATATTAATGAATTATTTTATAGTAAATTAAAAGATGTTTGATCTTTTTAAACCCTAAATTTCTTTATTTTTGTTTTTTACTTAATATTTTTTTTAAATAAATCATATTAAGAAACGCTTTGGGGAAATGCTTTTAAATCCTGCTTTTAAAATATACATTAACTTGAGGTGGGAATATGAAACCACATAATATGAAACCACATGTTATATTAAACTCAGCAATGACCCTTGACGGGAAAATAGCAACAAAAATGGGCAGTTCAGAGATTTCAGGCAAAGAAGATCTTATACGTGTTCATAAACTCAGAAAAGAGGTTGATGCCATAATGGTGGGGATAAATACAGTTCTTGTAGATGACCCCAGGTTAACAGTTCATAAGATTCCTGCCGAACCATCTGATAACCCTGTTAGAATTGTTGTGGACAGCAAGGCTCGCACTCCATTGGAGTCACGAATTTTGAACGACGATGCACCCACCATAATCGCAGTATCAGAAAGTGCAGACCCTAAAAACCTTGAAAACCTGCAAAAAAGCGCAGATATAATTCTATGTGGCAAAAAAAGAGTTAATTTAGACTGTTTAATGGAAAAAATTGCCAAAAAAGGTATAAAAACCTTGATGCTTGAGGGGGGCTCAACTTTAAACTATTCAATGCTCACTGAAGGCCTTGTGGATGAGGTGAGGATTTGTATAGCCCCCATGATTGCGGGTGGTGTTCATTCCAAAACACTTGCAGACGGCGAAGGTGTTGACTTTATGAAGGATGCAGTACCTTTAAAGCTAAAAAAAAGTTATAAATTAGGAAACGACCTTGTAGTGGAATATGATGTTGTTTAGTTTGTATCCATTTTACTTTGAACTAATTTTGAACTAATTTTGAACTAATTTTGAACTAATTTTGAACTAATTTTGAACTAATTTTGAACTAATTTTGAACTAATTTTGAACTAATTTTGAACTAATTTTGAACTAATTTTGAACTAATTTTGAACTAATTTTGAACTAATTTTGAACTAATTTTGAACTAATTTGAATTCTTTTTACTAATTAAATTCAATAATTGGTTTTAACTGATTTGCTGTTTAAAACAGATTAAAGAGCTGAACTTCTGTTTTCACTTGTTTTCCACGATTTTTTTACTACTTTTTCCTACTACTTTTTCACTAAGAAATATAAACCTAAAATAAATAGTCCAATTGCCACAACCCATATTAATATGTCAAAGAACTGAGGTACAGCGTACTTGACAACAATTATCAAAAGAGCCACTATGATATAGCATATTCCTAAAATTTTATCGCTCATTGTACATACACTCCATTTAAATCTTTTTTAATTCTTTTTTCATTAATGTTGATAGTTTTCCTATATTTTATGTTTTTGGATTAAATTCTCTAAAAAATAGGTAAATAACTGAGAATTATATAGAAAATTAAAAAATTTTAATTGAATAATTGGATGATATTTTTTAAAATTAAAAAAATATTTTAAAAACGGATTGATCTCTAAAATTAGAAAAAAGATTCATTAAAAATGGAATAGTTAACAATTTGATGTTTTTTTATCAAACACACTATCAACCATTTATAAATATTTTTTTAGAGTATAACCTTAGAGTATACCCTTATTTTTCAGTATTCTTTGAGGGTTGTCCTTTAAAGCTTTTTCAATTTCTTTTTCAGGTAATCCTGCTCCTGAAGCTACTTTATAAGCAGTTTCATATGATATCAAATCTTCTGGCATGTGGGTGTCGGTATCCACCACAAGTTTTGCCCCAACTTCGAGAGCAACCTGGGCAACGTGACCATTTCCAAGGCAGTGTCCCCTTCTTGAACTTATTTCAAGAGCAACATCATTCTCTTTGGCCATTTCCGCTTCTTCAACTGTTATAAGGCCAGGATGTGCTAATATGTCGACTTCTGGGCAGTTAACGGCTTTCCAGTTGGTGCCTTCAATTACAGGTTCCACTATGGTTTCACCGTGCACAACTACGATCTCAGCCCCTAATTTTCTAGCCTGATCTGCTAGTTTGTCAATTATTTCAGCGGGAGCATGGGTTATTTCAGCTCCTGGAACAATCTCTATGTCCCAGTTGTCCCTTATGTCAAGGACCGCTTTTATTATATTTCCAATGCAGTCTATGTTAGATGCATCAACATGGTCTGTAATTGCAACGGCCCGGTGATCTAATACGTATGCTCGTCTTGCAATTTCAGATGGTAGTAGTTCTCCATCGCTGAATATACTGTGTGTGTGGAGATCAATTCTTTTGGTTATAGTGGAGTCCCCCTTTGCTTTGATACATTATTTATGGTTATAGATCATATTAAATATACTGATAAAATAAAAGTGATACCATGAAATGTTCTGTTTTTGCCCCATCACATATAACGGGTTTTTTTGAAATAATAGACAACCCAGACCCATTAAAAATGGGATCAAGAGGTGCAGGAGTCGCACTTGAGTCGGGAGTTACCACTGATGTGAAGATAACTGAAGGTAATGGAATTGTTGTCAAAATAAACGGTAAAAATGACCCTAAAAATGCTTCAATAACCTACAAAACTATTGATTTAATAAAAAAACAATTTAGTGTTGATCAATCTATTGATGATAAAAAGAATCTGGATCTTAAATTGAGTAACAAAGAACTAGACTTTAATAAAAAAGAACTAGGCTATGAAAAGGGATTAAATGATGAAATAAGCTTTGATGGGATTGATAAACCCTTTTTTGATAGGAAAATCAGCATCGAACACACTGTAAATGTTCCAATTGGTGCAGGTTTCGGAACTTCTGCAGCATTTGCCCTTGGAACTTCCATTGGAATAGTAAAAGCTCTTGACATGCCAGTAACATACAACAAAGCAGCTTCGATCGCTCATCTTGCAGAACTGGAGATGGGAAGCGGGCTTGGAGATGTGATAGCAGAAGTATGTGGAGGTATTGTTTTGAGGCTGAAAGAAGGGGCTCCGGGTGTTGGTGCTGTTGATAAAATGATTTTGAATGATTCAGACAGTGAAAACAATTTCTTTGTCATAGCAAAGAGTCTGGGTGAAATTGAAACATCAAGCATAATAAATGACCCTTCTTACAAGAAAAAGATAAATCAAACAGGAAAGGATCTTCTTTTTGAACTTTTGAAAAACCCGTATCCAGGTTTTTTCATGAAATTATCAAGAAAATTTTCAGAAGAAACACAGCTCATGAACGAAGAGGTTTTGGAAGTAGTTAATGTACTGCAAGATGAAACAATCGGTGCTTCAATGGCAATGCTTGGAAATACAGCGTTTGCAATATCAAAAAGTCCAGATACAAGTGTTGAAGGAGCTTTAGTTTCTAAAATTGATTCTTGTGGTTGCATGTTTGTATAACCGTCTGTACTACTGATAATTTTTATAAAAAAATAGTATTGAAGAATTTATCTTAATTTCAATTTTATCTAATTTCAGGTTTATCTATTTCATCTCAAATTTTTTACTTTTACTACTTATTCAGATTTCAGATAATTATTCCGATTTTGTAACATCTTTTATCACGTAATTCACTCCTTCTGAGTCGAGTTTGCGTGTTATACTGTTTGTCATCTTTCCAACGGCAAATACCAGTACATTAAGACCCCTTTTTGCTGCAGCCAACGTGGCATCAGGAGTTGCAAATTCAAAATCTGCCTTGATGTCTAATTTTTCTGTAACGGCCCTTGATACGGTTCCCATCTCTCCAACTCTATCGAATCTCCTGTTATCAGATCCTTTTTCATATATTGAAATGATCTTTTCAAGATCACAAGCCCTTGATCCTCCTTGATTTATAGTTGGAAGCTTTAGTATGATGACAGATCCTGGTTTTAATTCTATGGTGCCTCCAAGTTTGATTAAGGCAACATCTTCACCCGTTGTTGCTTCATTAAGAACTTCGGCGTAGGCTGATTTTTTTTCCTTCGTTGCATACAATGTTCCGTTTTCCATTTCAAGCCAGACCTTCTCACCAGGTTTCAGTTTTTGACGAGCTATTGCAGGCCAAACTGATTTATATGTGTTCATGGTTTCAAGGACATTATCTGCATACTTTCTAAGGTTTGCAGCCTCAGTTTTCACCTTCTCAATGCCACGTTTTGTGATCTTGTATTTGGAACGTCCCATTCCTGTTTCAACAAAACCTTCATCCACAAGGTTCTTTATGTTTTCAGAAACAGCCTGAACAGTTATTCCCAACTTATCTGCAATGTCCTTCTGGCGGAGGTGGGGTTCCCCTCGGGCTATCTCTGCCAGTATCTGAAAGTGTGTAAGCTCACCCTTCTTTTTGAAGACCTTCATAAATTCACCGGTTTTTTTATCTTAAATTTTAAGTTCTAATGTAATGATTGATGTTTTAATTAATTTTTTATTGAAATTTACCATCTTGTATGGATTATTTCATAAAATTCTATTTAATTAAACTTTATTATAATACCATTAAATTATTTATTCACGGGTTTATTCTTTGGATTGAAATCTCATTAGATCATTCCGTTCAAGCTTTCATCAAAGATGTTCAAGAATGCTTCGGTACTGCCTTCAGGTATGTAAGCTCCACAGGCTACTGAATGGCCTCCACCGGTGCCTCCTACCTTTTCGGCTACTTTTCGTATTAAATTCCCGAAATGTACTCCGTTGTAGGCAAGGAGGCGTGAACATCTCAACGACACTTTCAATCCGTCTTTTCCATCTCCAATTTCTGTGAAACCTATTATGGGTTTTTTCCAGTCCCCATAACTTAGGATCATACCTGCTATAGTTCCTATAACGTTGCTTTTTATTTCGCTGCCGTTGAAGTACTGGATGTTGTTCATTGGAATGATCCTTTCCTCTTCCCGGACCCAATCCATTTTTTGGGCGAGATACCTCTTGTGTTCACGTGCTAAATCATCCATATCGTCCAGTGCAAGAGCTCTATCTCCCTTCAAAACTCTCATGGCGATTTCAGGATGTTCATGGCGACTGCATGCATTCACGGCAGTTGAGAATTCACTGGCATCCCTTAATGGGGAATATTTTTTCTCATTTAAAAATTCATAAGAATCTCCGCAAATAAGTTTTGGAATATACCGCACGTATTTTGGTGGAACTTCCCTGCTTAACATTCTCACGAGCTCGGAGAATAACGTACTTTTCTCTTCAACACTTAAATCGCATAAAGATCTGTTTTTTCTACCGTTTTTTGTTGGAATGCCCAGTTTGTTCAACATTAAAATACATTCAGTTTTATTATTTGTTATTGGAAGATTTACATCTCCAAAATAAGATAAAGCTACAAATAAAGGTCTTGTTTGCCTTCCATAGATTGAAAGGTCATTTATTGATTCTACAAAGTTGTTCTGAACACTATCTGTGAGTATGTCCTGATTCAAACCCTGTAGTTTCCCGGTTAAACTATTTTGCATGTCTCCAACAGCGCTTAAAACACCCATCCAGCTTAAATCATAAAATCCAAATGTTTTAGCGAGTAGGTATGTCATTCCGCCGCCTGAAATCTCGTATGATCCATCCATATTGTAGAAATGGGGGTTTATCTCAAGAAATTCACATTTTTTGTAGTGGTTCATTTCCCTTAATGGAGGATGGTGGTCTAAAACCAGAACTTTGGATGAAGAAGTGCAAAATTTATCTAAATTTTGTCCAGAACCGAGATCAGAGAATATGGTAAGTTCATTGGTAGTTTTAAGATCGTCTATCTTATCTAAACTTATGAATTCGATTTCATGTTCTTTTCCAAGTCTGTCCAGCATTAATGACAATAAAGACCCTGCAGTTATGCCGTCGCAGTCTATGTGGCTGTATATTTTGATGTCCTCGGCTTTTTCAACCATTTCATGGGCTTTTGAAAGGGCTTTGTTCATTGGATTTTCCTGACTCTCGACCATAAATTGACTCCTGATTAAATATTTGAGATTAAATATTGAAATTAATGATTTATGAATAATGATTTATGAAATGTAATTATCTGAATTAAACTCATTTGAATTGAAATCTAAATTACTTAAAAAATTTTATTTAGATGGAATTATGAGATTATGAAAACAGCATACTATTGAACCAGCATACTTCAAATTATATTCCTCAAAATTATTCTTAATTTTATGTTATGTTCTATTACTCAGTTCACTTCGCTCTATTTATCTTATTTAAATTAGGTATAGATTATAATTAAATTTAACTCTTTTGAGTTATTATTAAACTTCTAATTGCTTAAAAAATTAATAAAAATTAATTAAAAATAGAAATTAAAAGATTAAAAAAAAAGTTCTGTTCTGATTGGAAAATAAACTAAAAATGGTGTTAAATTAGATCTTTTTGAGGGTTTGTTCATGTTAAATAGGAGTTGTTGAGTTCGATCATGGTTTATTGAACTGCCGTGAATTTAATATCGGAATTGTGGATTTGTTTCATGGATTGATATGGAAACTGGTTGCATGTTCCATGACTTTTATCAAACTACGACCGTGAACTTTTAATTAAATTACTTATTTTAAGGAGAATCTCCCTTTTTGGCATGTTCCTGTCAACAACAACCCTTCCTGACAGTTCCCACCATGATTTAGGGTAAGCCTTACTGTTTTCGATTTTGGGCTTCATTCCAAGTTTTTCAGCAGCCTTTGAGATCTCCCGCAACTTTGGAGAAGTTACTGCACTATCTTTAGATATTCTCCTTCCTTCCCCTTTTGTTTTCTTTGAATCAAGGTAAACCGGCCATATTATTGCTTTCATGGTTTTCACCTATTTAATAACTAAGTTTTACTTCCTAATCCCTTTTATATTATTAGGTTTTACTTTAATTTACTATAATCTATTATTACTAATTCTATTAGATTGTTTGTAGAATCAGATTTTACTGTTCATTTCTCCAAACAATTTCTCAAGCATTGCTTTAACCGTGTATTCATCTGGAGTTATTGCATTGATATTTTCCTCTTCAAGGGGTTTAGCTGTTACAGGGCCGATTGCAGCAACTAAAACGTTATTTTGTAGGGATTCAATCAATTCCTCTTTTTTCTCTTCTTTTTCTGCTACTTCAAACAGATTTTTAACGGTTAAAGTACTTGTGAAGGTTACAGCATCCACATCTTTGCTGATTACACTATTTATAAGCTTTTTAACTTTCCCTTTATCCTTTGGAACAGCTGATTTATATGCTTCAGCCAGTAAAACCTCTGCACCCATAGCTTTTAGGCCTTCGGGGAGCACATCTCTTGCTGCCATGGTTCTTGGAATTCCTATTTTTTTATTACGAACATTTATATCCTTAAAAATTTCAAGAAGTCCCTCTGCAGTGTAATCTTCAGGAATGATGTCGGCGTCCAGCCCCTGTTCATTTAGATATTTTCCTGTTCTGGGGCCGATAACTGCTATTTTACAGTTGGGGTTTAGTCTTTCTTTTAGATCTTTGCAATGTTTAATTATGGATAAAATTCCTGTTGGGGAGGTGAATATCATCCAGTCAAGTTTATCTGCTATTTTACAGAGATTGATCAGTGATTTGGAGTTGGAAACTTGAAGTTCAAGGGTTGGTGCCACCAGAGGTATTCCACCGTACTTTTCAACGATGTCCGCAGCCTTTTGACTTCGTTCAGCTGGTCTGGTTATGGCTATTACTTTACCTTTGATGTTAAGATTGTCGTTCATAATCGGGCCTTCTTAAACACATCCACAACATGTCCCACAACCACAAGTGCAGGTGTTTTAATGTCCTTTTGGGTTATGTCTTCGAGGGTTCCGGTTATTACTCTCTGATTGGGCAGTGTACCGCTTTCAATAACGCAGACTGGTGTTTTAGGGTCTTTGTATTTCATTATTTCTCTGGTATTCTCTTCAAGCATTCCAATGCCCATTAATATTACTATTGTATCTGCATTGAAGTTCCATTTCACCTGTTTATGGGATTTAGTTGGGTCTTCATGTCCGGTTACTATCGTTAGTGATGTTGCAACTCCTCTGTGGGTTACAGGAAGTCCTACGGATGTTGGAACACCTATAGCTGATGTTACGCCAGGTATAAACTCAACGGGAATTCCTTCTTCAAGGAGAGCCAGCATTTCCTCACCGCCGCGTCCAAAAACGAACGGATCTCCCCCTTTGAGTCTCACAACCACATCGTGTTTTTTACCTTCATCTACGAGAATCTGGTTAATTTCTTCCTGTTTCTTGTAATGTTCTCCGGCCTTTTTACCGACGTAGATGAATTCTGCAGATTCTGCATATTTCAAGATTTCTTCATTTGCAAGCCTGTCATATACAACAACATTGGCCTTTTTTAAGGCGTTTATGGCTTTAACTGTTATTAACTCAGGATCTCCGGGTCCAGCACCTACTAAATATACTACCATAGCTTCATCCCCTGACTTTTATGATTATTTGTATTTTATGTTACTAATTGTCATTAGTTAGATTCAATAATTAAAGAACTCTAAATAAATTAAATAATTTGGTTAAAACTCTTAAAAAAATTTTAATAATTGACAATTCCTTTAAAGAATTTTAAACCCTCATCAGATCCAAGAATAGTCTCGGAAGCTCTTTCTGGGTGGGGCATGACTGCACACACTAACCCTTCCTCATCGCATACACCAGTTACAGCTTCTATTGACCCATTAGGGTTTTCTGATTCGAAAGAAAGCACGATCTGGTCGTTTTCATGCAGCTTCTCAATTTCTTCTGTGTAGTAACGACCTTCAGCATGAGCTATAGGCATTCTTATTACTTCGTTCTTTTGGTACATGTTTGTGAAGGGTGTTCTTGTTGTTTTAACCTTTAATTCTGCCCAGTTACATATGAACTTTGCATTTTCGTTTCTTGTGAACACTCCTGGAACAAGTCCAACCTCTGCGAGTATCTGAGCTCCGTTACAGATTCCAAGAACTGGTTTATCTTCTTTAACAGCCTCTTTGATACCTTCTATAACTGGGGTTATTGCTGCTATGGCTCCGGCCCGTAGATAATCTCCATATGAGAAACCACCAGGTATAACGACGGCTTCAAAGTCTGAAAGGTCTCTTTGACTCCACCAGATGTAGTCAGGTTCTGCACCTGCAAGTTCAAGGGCGTGGAAAACATCTCTATCACAGTTTGAGCCAGGAAATCTTATAATTCCTACTTTCATTTTATCCCTCGTGAATTTATTCCTTTTTGGGGCTTATTTTTATCTTGTAATCGTGAATTACGGGGTTGCAAAGGAGTTTTTGACACATCTCATCCACATTTTGGTGTGCAAACTTCTCATTTTCCCCTTCAAGTGAGAATTTTATTATGTCAATGGTGTCGGTATTTTCAACGTTGTAATCCAGAAGAGCCAGAGCCCTCTGTATTGTGGCTGCTTCCGGGTTTAACATACCCTTTTTTAGGCTTATTTTAACCTCAATATCGTATTTCATTATGATCAATCCTCGAGAAGTTAAATAGACTTTATTTTGTTATAGTTATTAGTTTATTTATTTATTATTTTATCCTTTAATCCACTCTTCATCTTTTAAAATAAAGGTTATTAAATTTAAAGGAATAAATTTTTAATGGAATTTCATTCTTATTTCCATTAGATATCTAAATTCCACTTTTTCTTGTCCTTTTCATCGAGTACAATGGATGCAACCTTGATATATGCATCCATAACACCAGATTCACCTTTTCTGAAGAGGTCTTTGTCAAGGTTATCACAAGTTTCAATATCCCAAAATCTGCAGGAATCTGGGCTTATTTCATCACCCAAAACTACGTTTCCCTGGTTATCATGCCCGAATTCAATCTTGAAATCCGGAAATAAAAGTCCTCTTGACTTAAGGAAATCTTTTAAAACCGTGTTTATCTTTAAAGTGATCTCCCTTATGGTGTTGAGTTCTTCTATTGTTACAAGACCTAAAGCAACTGCGATATCATCGTTGAGTGTGGGATCGTGGTATTCATCACTTTTATAATCCATCTGTATGATCGGAGGCTCAAATTCCTGTTTCTCTTTAAAAGGGAAATTTCGAAGCAGACTTCCTGCAGCGATGTTCCTTGTTATCACCTCAATTGGAATCATCTTAAGCTTTTTAGATAGCATGTAACCTGGTTTTAAGAGATCTATGTACTGAGTTTTAACTCCGGCTTCTTCAAGGATTTCAAAAAACTTTGCAGAGATTATAGAATTATAAAAACCTTTTTTATTGAGGTTTTCTTTTTTGGCGCCGTCTCCTGCGGTTATATCGTCTCTGAATTTAACTATAACAATTTCAGAGTTGTCTGTTTCGTATACGTCCTTTGCTTTACCCTTATATATAAGATTTCCAACCTTTGCGTTCATTTTAACTCCATTCTTTGTATTTTTGTATAAATTTGACTATTTTTATAAAATAATTATCTAGTATTATATGATTATCAAATGTTTATATACAATATAAATTACAATTAGTGATATTGTACTTTCTGGTTATAATTTATTGACTGACTGGCTGATTGACATTAACGAATTTGGATCAGTGAAAAAACACCTTACAGGTGAAACCAATGTGTGGAATTGTAGCATGTATACTTAACGATAAAGAAGCAGCACCCGTACTTTTGGGTTGTGTTAGAAGATTAGAGTACAGAGGTTATGACTCAGTTGGCATAGCAACCTCATCATCGGAAATTAAAATTAAAAAGGACAAGGGAAAAATAGGTGAAGTCCAAAAAATGCTTGATCTAACAGATTTACCTGGAAAAATGGGCATAGCGCATGTTAGATGGGCAACCCATGGCTTACCAACCAAAGAAAACGCTCATCCTCACACAGACTGTAAAAAAAGGATAGCAGTTGTTCACAATGGTATAATAGAAAATTACAGGGAATTAAAGGATGAACTTCAGGAAGAAGGGCACGATTTCAAATCAGAAACAGATACAGAAGTTATCCCACATCTAATTGAAAGATACATGGATAACGGGGCAGATTTGGAGGAAGCAACAAGGCTTGCAACTGAGGATATTAAAGGATCCTATGCAATAGCCGTAATGTCCATGGATGAACCGGATAAAATAATTGGTGTTAGGAAGGAGAGCCCACTAATTGTAGGTACAGGAGATGGTGAGTATTTCATAGCATCAGATGCACCTGCAATACTCCAGCACACAAACCGGGTTATATATCTCAACGACAATGAAATGGTAATCCTAAACAGGAACGGTATAACTGTAAAGGACATGGATGGTGTTGTAATTGAGAAAGAGATTGACACGATTGACTGGACTCCGGACATGGCAGAAAAGGGTGGTTACGATCATTTCATGCTCAAAGAGATCCATGAAGAGCCTGATGCTGTTAAAAAGACCATTATGGAAGTTTCAGATATAAAGAAAGTCGTTGAAAAATTCCCCAAGTTCAACAGAATCTGTTTTGTGGCGTGTGGAACATCATACCATGCATCGATGATTGGAAAATATTTATTTGAAGGCATTGTTGGTATTCCAACAGATGTTATACTTGCCTCTGAATTTGAATTCTCGGCAGGGGCTCTTGATGAGAAGACACTTGTGATATTCATAAGCCAGTCTGGTGAGACTGCAGACACCCTCAAAGCCCTGAGAACAGCTAACGAAAAGGCTGAAACCCTTGCAATAGTAAACGTGCTTGGGAGCACAGCTACACGAGAAGCAGATCATGTATTGTATACAAGGGCAGGACCTGAAATAGGGGTTGCAGCAACAAAGACTTATGTAAGCCAACTCACATGTATTTATCTTCTTGCAATTTGTATGGGTCAGAATGAAAAACTTCTAGAGGAGATTCATAAGATTCCTGAGTACATGAAAAATGCACTTGAAAAAGAAGACCAGATAAAGGATATAGCCAAAAAATACAAGGATGCTAAGGATTTCTTCTTCATAGGAAGGGGTTTTTCATATCCAACTGCAATGGAAGGAGCCCTCAAACTTAAGGAGATAACATACATACACGGAGAAGGATACGCTGCAGGAGAACTCAAACATGGGCCATTAGCCCTTATAGAAGATAATGTGCCTGTTGTTGCTGTTGTACCTCCGGGTGAAAGCCATGACCGGACACTGGGCAATGTTCAAGAGGTAAAAGCAAGGGGTGCTAGTGTAATAGCACTGGGTTCGTGTAACGATGCAGTTTTAAGATCTGAATCAAATGATATCATTGAATTTGAGGATGAGATCCGTGATCTATGGTCCCCATTACCATATGTGGTTCCACTGCAACTTTTATCCTATTATATGAGTGTTGAAAGGGGTATAGATCCTGATAAACCTAAAAACCTGGCTAAATGTGTTACAGTTGAATGATTAACTGGTTTGAGGATAGTTGGAGTAACTTGGAGATAAACTTCAAAGTTCCTTGATTTTTTGGATTTTTTATGCTGGAGTGAGTCTTTTTAATTGTGTTTACACCAATTTTTTGGGCGGTAAATACAGTTTTGTTCTGTTTGTGGTTTGAGGGCATGGTTATTAGGAATTCTTTTATAGTTGGATCATCTGATATGTTCACAACAAGATAGTTCAGATAGTTCATCTATCCTAAAAAAACATTTTAAAACAATAAAAATTTAAAAATGGATTTGAATAATCTGATATATACGTATAATATAAAAAAAAACGTAAAAAAACATTTTTAGAAGATATATGTCTTTAATAAATAGTTAGGTAGGTTTAAATGAATCCAAAGAAAGCTGGAGCCGTTTTCATAATTTTGATGATAGCATTGATTGCATATGGGTTCGGTTCATTTGCAAGTGTTGTTGATGTTGACAATAATATTGGTGTTGGTATTATACCTTCAAATCTGAGCTTAAGTGGTCAACAGGCGATTTCAACCATTGGAGATCCTTCATTTGATCCTGTGTCTGTTAATAAAAGAGTTGTTGTTAACGTGAGTAATAACACCACTGTGACGGTTACGAATCTAACAAACCAAAGCAATGGAACTAATAATCTATAAATTTTTAATTTCATAATTGGTAAATAATTCATAAAATTTAAAAAATAAAATTAGATAACATAAATTTAGTTTATAGTTTATATAAATAAAATTAGATAACAGAAAATTATAATTATGCAATATAAATAGGAACCTACCTTCTAATTTTAATTAAATGTTCTAAATAATTCTATTTTGAACAAAAAGAAATACTATACAGCAATAACAATAAAATATGAATTCAGAAATGGAAAATTAGATGAGATCAAAGGTTTTTATTGTAGATTCTATTTAAGTGAAGGTGATTTTCAATGTCAAATGAAAACAAAATTGGAGAGAAAATTCGTCAAATAAGGGAAAGTCAGGATATTTCTCGCGAACAACTTGCACAGGCAAGCCAGAACAGTGTTGAACTTATAGAAAGACTTGAAAGCGGGGCACTGGTGCCTTCACTTACACCATTGTTAAAGATCGCAAAGGCTCTTGGTGTTCGTCTGGGAACTTTTATGGACGACGCACCACAAACAGGACCTTTTGTTGTTAAAGCGGGTAAATCAAAAAATATCATACATTTTTCAGGAAAGGATGATACAAGTAAAGAAAGTGCCCTGGACTTTTATTCACTTGCATATGGAAAGGGTGACAGGCACATGGAGCCATTTGTAATTGATGTGCACCCTCCAAAGACGGATGATTACAAATTATTATCCCATGAAGGAGAAGAATTTATATATGTTATGAATGGAGAAATAGAAATTTCATACGGTTCGGAGAGTTATCTGATCTCTGAAGGAGACAGTATCTACTACGACTCTGTGGTGCCCCATGATCTGCATGCCTACGGAGGCAAAGATGCAAAAATCCTTGCAGTGGTGTACGCAGCGCTTTAGTAACACCCCTTTTAACCAACTTTATTAAAGTTATTTTATTAAATGAAAATTATTTAAAAATTATTAATATTTGAGAAAATTATTGTATAAGAAACCCTAATTACACTTAAAATTCAAATTTATACAATTGTTAAATCTAAGAAGGAATTTAAATGTTTAAGACAGTAGTAACACCAAGATTCGGTGATATAGATGGACTTCGCCATGTTAACAACACAGTGCTTGCAGTTTGGTTCGAGCAGGCAAGGAACCCCATATTTAGAATGTTTACACCAGACTTGGACCTGAGTTATGAAAACTGGAAGTTAATAATGGTCAGGACAGATTTTGACTTCCTCTGCCAAATGTATTATGAAGAAGATGTGGAGATCAGAACCTACGTTGCAAAAATAGGAAATACCTCTTTTACACTCCGACATGAGGCGTGGCAGGAAGGTAAACTCAAAGTTAAGGGAAATGCGGTAGTTGTGCATTTTGACTTCATAAATGAGAAATCAGTACCAATACCGGATTCAATAAGGGCACAACTTGCTGAGCATCTTTTACCTGAAGAAGAAATTGAAACTATGAACAACAAGTAATCATCTAGTTAACGAAATCTGTGAAAAAAAAGTAGGGTCTGCAGCATCTCAAAGTTAAATGGCTCACAGAGTGTCCAAGTCCAATTAAAAAAATTTAGACTTAAAGAATTAAAAAAAAGAATAGAAAATAAAAAGAATAACAATATAAGGGGTTCACATGCTTTTTACAGAGGATACAATAGGCGAATTTTTTGAAAAACAGGTTGAAAAAGCTCCTGAAAAAGATTTCATAGTTTATCCTGACAGAAATCTTAGGTTCACCTACAAAGAGTTTGATGAAAGGGTTAACCTGCTTGCAAAAGGTTTACTCTCTATAGGTGTGGGTAAGGGAGATCACGTCGGTATATGGGCCAGAAACGTACCGGACTGGCTGACATTCATGTTTGCAACAGCCAAAATAGGGGTAGTCCTTGTAACTGTTAACACAGCCTACAAAAGCCATGAACTTGATTACATACTCAAACAATCTGATATGAAAGCTTTAGCAATCATAGATGGTTTTAGAAATGTTGATTATGTTGATACAATCCATGAACTTGTACCTGAGCTTAGAACCCAGGAAAGGGGCAAGATCACAAGTAAAGAATATCCTTACCTGAAGCATGTGATCTACATTGGACCGGAAAAACACAGGGGAATGTACAACACCAACGAGCTCATGCTCCTTGGGAAACACACACCTGATGAAGAACTGATTAAGGTTAAAAAAACCGTCAGCAACCGAGATGTTGTGAACATGCAGTACACTTCAGGAACCACAGGATTTCCAAAGGGTGTGATGCTCACCCACAGAAATATTCTCAACAACGGATTTTACATAGGTGATAGACAGGACTTCACAGAGAAAGATAGACTTTGCCTTCCTGTGCCATTATTTCATTGTTTTGGCATAGTTCTTGGAGTCATGGCACTACTTACCCATGGAGGAACCCTTGTAATGCTTGAAATATTTGACCCGCTCCTTGCACTTGCAGCAGTACATAAAGAGAGGTGTACAGCTTTATACGGCGTTCCAACCATGTTCATAGCAGAGTTAAACCATCCTATGTTTGATATGTTCGACCTCACATCCCTCCGGACAGGTATAATGGCAGGATCACCCTGCCCAATAGAGACAATGAAAAGGGTGGTCAAAGACATGCACATGACTGGTATTACCAGTGTTTATGGTCTTACTGAGGCTTCTCCAGGATTCACACAGACGAGTGTGGACGATCCACTTGAAATTCGAGTCAGTACGGTGGGTAAGAAAATGGAAAACTGTGAAGTTAAGATAGTGGACATTGAAACAGGCGAAACAGTCGGAGTGGGCGAACCAGGGGAGATATGCTGTCGAGGTTACAACATAATGAAGGGATACTACAAAATGCCTGAAAAAACAGCGGAAGTCATAGATGAAGATGGATGGCTCCACAGTGGAGATGTACTTACTCAGGATGAGAATGGATATTATACAGTTGTGGGACGTTTAAAGGATATGATAATCCGTGGAGGAGAGAACGTCTACCCTCGAGAGATAGAAGAATTTATTCATGCCATGCCTGAGGTCAGGGACGTGCAGGTTGTTGGAATACCCGATGAGAAATACGGGGAAATAGTTGTGGCTTTCGTTATTCCTGAAGATGATGTGGATCTAAAAGAAGAGGATGTTAGGGACCATGCTATTGAAAAAATAGCACGTTACAAAGTTCCTAAACATGTTTTTATTGTGGATGAGTTCCCATTGACTGCAAGTGGAAAGATACAGAAGTTCAAACTGAGGGAGCAGGGTGTTGAACTCTTGAAGAAAAAACTGGAAGAAGAACCAGAACTTTAAGGATGGATCGTAGAATATAATGGGATTTTCATTTTATGGAATGCCCATTTCATCATTTTATTTTATTTTCCGGTTTCATCTTATGAACCATTTTTTATGAACCATTTTCTTTGAAGAGGAAAATTATTAATTTTAACTCGTTTTTTCATTTTAAACAGGTGTTTAAGTGGATTTAATATAAATTCTGAATTATGGTGTATTAACAGATTAAAGATAATAATTTAAATTAAAATTTAAATAAATAGATAAAAATTAGTATGAAAATTCAGATGTATGAAATTCTAAGTATCTATGAAATTCTTAATTTAATGGGTAACTTAATTTAATGGTTATATTCGATGGATTTTAAAATAAGATAAGAATTTCAAAATAAGAATTAAATCGAAGTAATAAATGAATAAGAATTTTCAAAATAAAGTTTAAAAATCAATTAAAAATTACAAACTAGATCTAAATGATAATTTTAAGAAAAAATAAAAAGATTCTGGAGTTATTTCCAATAGGCAGTTCCAAGGGTGCTGTTAATACACGGAGAAAACCACTTTTCTACGGATACCTGAAGCTGGGAAAAGATGGAGATCAGGTACGGCCTTATAAATTTATAGTGAAAAAGGACCCTGATAAGGAGATATTATTTCCTCCAAGTGAAGCCATTAAGATTTTAAGAAAACAGAACGTTTATCTCATCGGAAAAGATGAAGAAACAGAGGAAATGCTTAACTCCTTAAACATACCCTTTAAAAGAACCATAATGTGTAGACACTGTACATTTGAGGGTTACATAACTCTAATAAGGCGTGATTCATCATACCTTTATCATAAAGAATATATCTGCAGGTTGTGTGCAGAGGAAGAAATAAAGAGGGAGTTAAAATCAAGGGGCTTTGATATGAGCACCTTCCGAAACTTCAAAAGGATGCTGGATAAGACCGGAGACCTTAAAAAAGTTTTAAGCGTCTTAAATCCGAATTTTAACCCTGTAAAAAATCCAGATCTCACGTTGTACGATAAAATAATCACAGGGAAAGATTCTGACATTCCAAAGGTGAGTATGGATGAACTTAAAATCCCAGATAAACTTAAAGGTGTAATGAAAGGTCATGGAAAGCATTTACTTCCAGTACAGGTTCTTGCTTTAAATGCTGGGCTTCTTGAAGGTGAAAACCTTCTTGTTGTATCTGCAACTGCCAGCGGTAAAACATTGATAGGAGAACTTGCAGGACTGCCCAATGTTTTAAATGGAAAGAAGTTCATGTTCTTAACCCCACTTGTAGCCCTTGCAAACCAGAAGTACAGGGATTTCAAGAAAAAATACACAAAACTTGGACTTAAAGTTGCAATACGTGTGGGAATGAGTAGAATAAAGGCAAAAGAAGAACTTTCACTTGTGGATAATAAAGTAATTGATGCCGACATAATTGTGGGAACCTATGAAGGTTTGGACTTCCTTTTAAGATCTGGAAAGGCTGCAGAACTCGGAGAACTCGGCACTGTGGTAGTTGATGAAGTGCATATGCTGGATGATGAGGAAAGGGGTTCCAGGCTCAACGGACTTATAAAACGGTTGAAGGATTTGTTTCCAGATCTGCAGATCATTGGTCTATCTGCAACAGTTAAAAACTCCGATGAGATCGCAGAGGAGTTTGGAATGAAACTTGTTAAGTATGACAAACGTCCAGTTCCCCTGGAAAGGCATCTGATATTTGCAAGGTCTGAATACGATAAGGAAGATATGATGGCACGTTTATCCCGCCAAGAATATAAAAATATTTCCAATAAGGGATTTCATGGCCAGACAATCATATTCACCAATTCAAGGAGGAAAACTCACTCAATTGCAGATTATCTGGCAAAAAGAGGTATTAATGCAGCAGCTTACCACGCAGGACTTTCTTATCTAAAAAAAAGCAGGATAGAAAAGGATTTTATAAAGCAGAAAATGTCAACTGTGGTTACAACTGCTGCACTGGCTGCAGGTGTGGATTTCCCAGCATCCCAGGTTATCTTTGAGACTCTTACCATGGGAAATAAATGGCTCACACCCAATGAATTTTCACAGATGTTAGGAAGGGCTGGAAGACCTTCATATCATGATATGGGGAAAGTATATCTCATACCTGAAATTGGAAGAACATTTGATGACCAGGCAGAAGATATGCGTGCTGTGGAACTATTGGAAAGTGATGTGGAATCAATAAATGTGCATTACTCAGAAGATGATGTTGTGGAACAGTTTTTAGCAGATATATGTGCTGGAAGGGTTCGTAACATTGATGGTCTTAAAGATGCGTATGAAAAAGAGGATATACCTCTGAATTTTGATGAAGCTTACAACATAGTACTTGATCAGGGTTTGGTAACCGAAAGAAACGATAGTATATTACCTACAAAATATGGTAGGGCTGTTTCAGTCTCATTTTTGAATTATCATGATGCAAATTATATAAAAAAGAAAATAAGGAGCAAAAAAAAGTTGCAGCCACTTGATGTTGCAGTGTCCCTTGATCCATTTGAAAATGCATACTTATCCAATAGAATAGGTCAGAAACTCTCTAAAGCCCTTAAGATCAACATGTCTGTAAGGCTTTTTGCAGATTCAACCCTTGACATCCTTTCGTCTGGGGATGCGATCTCAAAACTGGAGCCAAACCTCAGAGATCTGCTCATAAACCTGCAGATCGAATTTTTATCGTGTAGATGTAAGGATAGACCGTTTTGTGGTTGTCCTCAAGAAGAACTTTCAAGGAAGATCTTGAAGTATCGTATGATGAAGCGTGACCCTGTTGATATAAGTAAAAAGCTCTTGAGGGACTATGGTATGCACGTCTATGCAGGAGACATATTCTCATGGTTGGATTCCATCATCAGGACACTTGAAGCCGTGCGCAGGATTGCTGGAGCTTTCGATAAACCTAACGTTGTTGGTGAATGTTCAAGGTTGATTAAGGCGATTGAGAGCGGATGATTTACTTTTGATTAGATTTAATCGCTTAATGATTTCCATTGAAATTTAATCCTTTTTTATAGAAAGAGGCTGTCTCAATTATTTGTGACTTCCATAATTTTCATTATTTTTGAATTTAAAACTTTATTTACTCTTATTTTTTTGCAGATTTTGAATTATGAAACAACCTCAGAAATTTCTAAAAATCCTTTAAAATACAATAGTGTAAAAAAAGAGGAATTTAAAGAAATTAACTCGATTTATTTAAAATACTTTAAAAAGTTCATTTTAAATTTAACAGCTGTTTAATATTTCCAACAATGTCCTCAACAGCTTCATCAAGCAGTTTCTTACCTAACTCCCGATCCACGCAGACTCCTTCATTTTCAACAGCTCGGGCACCCTTATCAATTCCTTCTTCAGCTTCACGGGCCTCATTTAAACCGACCATACCTACTTCAGGATATTTCTGGAAGTTGCAGTGTTCATCAAGTTTGGACTCATCTAAAAATCCTAGCACGGCCCCCATTGAGAGTTCGCCTGTTCCCGCATGAGGACCTTCTATCTCAACGATACTATTGTTGAATATGATTTTAAGGTTCAGATCCCCTTCTAGATCCTTAATATAGCCTTTGATCGGCACGTTACCGCCGTGGCCGTTTACCAGAACCACCTTCTCAAGACTTAAAGATTTCTTTGCGGATCTCAATGTTGGCTTTAACTCATTTTCAACGAGTTCATCCACAGGCATGTGGTCGCCATGTTTCACGTAATCGTATTCTGTGGCAGCGTAAAGTATACCAATGAAGGTTGCCCCTGTTTTTAATGATGCATGAAGTGCAAGATATGCGGCGACCTTTGAATCAGTGTCAATTGGCAGGGCAGCACCATGGTTCTCACGGTGCGATCCAACTGCAAGCACACCTACACTGTGAACATCTGGTGAGAGAACATTTCCTGATGAGTATCTAAGTTTTACCATTAAAACACCTTTAAAATCATTAATTTTAGACTCATTGTGGCTTTAAGATCTATAAAAGATTAATTTAAAAAACCTAATCAACTTCAGATTTCAAGATTCCATATGTCATCACCAATGTAATGCAAGCTTTCCACAGCTTTTCCTTCACGGTTTTCAACCATTTCAGGTCCTGAAATCAAACTTCTACCTGTTGCAAGTGGTTTTCTGTGGTTTTCATCCACAATTATGACGAGCTCCCCTTCGGTTATAGTGGGGTCTGCTTCGGTTATGCCAGGGGACATTATGTTTGCACCTTTTATAACAAATTTAACGGCTCCCATGTCCACAACAACATATTTGGATGTTATTTCAGTTTGAAGTGCACCTTTTAGCGTTGGAAATGGCATATCATCGATCATCATTATATCAGGGTTACCATCTACAAGTAAGATGTCGTTCATGTCTGTTTCTAACAACTCAACCTTGCTTTTTGGGGTTATAATCTTTGAATAATCACCGAGTTTCTCTTTAACTTCTTTTAACTTCTTTTTTTTAAGATAAAATCTTTTCCTTATCTTCAATTTACAACACACCTTATAGGGATATTATCCTTTCGTAAACTTCAATTGAAACTTTTATATTATTCCAATTGAAACTATTTTATAGTATATTATTTAACAGCGGTACATTTAAATATAAATCACACCAACATTGAAGTTATAGGAAAGGTGATATTGTGAATGCACAGAAGAATTTGAATACATCAAGACCACTTGATGTGTTAGGTAAATCATTAAACTCCCAAGTACTCATAAAACTCAAAGGTGGAAGAGAGTTTAGAGGAGTTCTTAACAGTTTTGACATGCATATGAACTTGGTATTGAACGACGCTGAAGAATTAGAGAGCGGAGAATCATCTAGAAGGTTAGGAGTTGTCCTCATAAGAGGGGATAACATAGTATATATATCTCCAGAATAAATAAAATAACCTTCAAAGTTCAAGAACCTTTAAAAATTTCAAGATTACGGAGGATAGAAAATGAAAGGAACACCATCGTTTGGTAAGCGTAATAAAAAAACCCATATCCGATGCAGGCGTTGTGGTAAAAACTCTTACCATGCACGTAAAAAATACTGCGCAGCATGTGGGTTCGGAAGGTCCAAACGGATACGAAGTTACAACTGGCAGAATAAAAAAATTACAGGCTACAGGTTGAAATAAATGGATGCGAGAAATCCAATAGATGTTAGGATAATTGTGGAAGGCGCATCTGATGTGGAGAAAGTATCAAGGGCAATGCAGAATATAGCCCTTGGTGCGGAATACCGCATCACTATTTCTTCTATAATACCGACCACAAATCCTGAAATAGCAAAAAAAGCAGTTCGAGGTGCTGATATTCTGTTAATTGCAACGGATGTTGATGCACCAGGTAGAGAACTTGCAGATAAGTTTCAAAAATGTCTTAAAAAGGAAGTAGGACATATTGAACGAATGAAATTCCCATTTGGTCATGATGTAGAATACATTGACCCTTTGATTATAAGAAAAGAGATCAAAAATGCCATAGTAAGGGCAGGACTCCTTTCAATAGCAAATATACAGAAATACACTGAAATTGAAGACGAATTATGGAGATCAAAGGATAAATTAAGATCTTTTAAACAGGAAAACGAAGATCTCTCCGTTGAAAACCAGAAGTTATTATCTCAAAATCAGGAAATCTTGGATTCAAACGAGAAACTCGAAAACAAACTTAAAATCGTTGAAGACGAGTTCCAAAGTGCAAAAAATAAGCACGCAGATATGAAGAACAAATATCATATCCTCAAGAATAAAAAGTTATTTGAAGCATTTCCATTGAAAGAACTGTGGAAAGAAGCTTTTAATGAAGAATTAATTGATGAAGAACAAATTTATTTTATATCAAATGAATTTAAACCTGAAAAAATTATTTTAGGTCAGGGTTACATTGCATCACATTCAAAGGAAGATGCAGTAAATTGGTTGAAGATAATTAGGACTGTTCTAATTTTTTATGATTCTAAAATTGACGATTTAAAAGAAGATTTTGGTGATGAAAAGTTCAGCCCCAACTTACTCAAACAATAATCCTAAAACAATATTTTTATCTAATTTTCATATTAACTAGAGTTATCAAGATAATATCAGGGAGAATTTGAATTGCGAGATAAATGTGGCATTGTAGGAGCTTACTCTCATAAACAATCTAATAATACCTCAAGACAGATATATTACGGATTATACGCGTTACAACACAGAGGACAGGAGTCTGCAGGCATATCTGTTTATAATGGCGAGAAAATGAGTACCTATCGAGGTATGGGGCTTGTATGTGATGTTTTCAATAATGGAAATATGGATGGGCTCGATGGTTACGTTGGTATTGGCCATGTACGGTACTCAACCACTGGCAGATCAGAAATAGAAAATTCGCAGCCGTTTTTCAGTGAATTTGAATCTGGAACAATTGCAATCGCCCATAACGGCGATATCATAAATTCCATGGAGCTTCGAAATGAACTGGAACTTTTAGGCTACAAATTTAAGTCAACAACCGATTCAGAAGTTATTTGCCATCTTTTAACAATGGAATACTCCAAGACAGGTGACATTGTTGAGTCCATTCAAAAGGTTTCAAAAAGACTCATAGGCTCTTATTCTCTCGTTATACTTATAAACGATGATCTTATTGTTGTCAGGGATCCCATAGGAATAAAACCACTTGCCATGGGAAACATGGATGGTATGACGCTTGTAGCCTCAGAAACAGTTGCTTTTGATGTTGTAGGTGCAAAGTACGTTCGTGATATTGAACCCGGCGAAATTCTTCTTATAAATGATGAAATAAAAAGTTATAAAATGGTCAGGGATGAAAAGATCCCTCGTGCTCATTGTATGTTTGAATATGTTTATTTTGCACGTCCTGACAGTATATTAGACGGCAGATCAGTTTACAACGTGCGTTTAAATATTGGAAAAGCTCTGGCAAAGGAGTTTCCAGTTGATGCAGACGTTGTCATGCCTGTTCCAGACTCTGCAATAACCGCTGCAATAGGTTATTCAAGAGAATCAGGATTGCCTTACGGTGAAGGACTTATAAAGAACCGTTACATAGGCAGAACTTTTATAATGCCAACTCAATCAGAGAGAGAAACATCTGTCCGGCTTAAAATGAACCCTATAAAATCTGAACTTGAAGGTAAACGAATAGTACTTGTGGATGACAGTATAGTTAGGGGAACAACTTCAAAATCACTTGTAAATGTTCTTAGAGAAACAGGAGTTAAGGAGATACATCTTAGGGTAGGATGTCCACCGATTGTTTCGCCCTGTTACTATGGAATAGCCATGGCAACCAAGAAGGAGCTTATAGCATCGGACAAGGAAGTTGAAGAGATAAGGAAAACCCTTGGTGTTGATTCGTTGGGTTATCTTGATAAAGCTTCTCTTGTAAAATGTATAGGCCTTGAAAGGGAAGAACTCTGCATGGGATGCCTCACAGGTGAATATCCAACGTCGCTTCCAAAAAATATCCAAGAATACGAGGCTAACCGTTGTTGAAGATTTGTTTTATGATTTAAAATAACTAAATAGTTTTAATTTAGATTTTTGAGTTATTTTATTGTTCATGGAAATCTTTTTTATTTTTTTTATTTTTCCCGGTTTATCCTGCACTTTTTTTAATTTAAGCACTTTTTAAGGTTATATAAACTGTGTAGGGCTAAGTAGAACCCATTACACATCTTAATTTAAAAATCTTTATTCTTTAAAAATAAAGGTATATGAAACTAACTATAATAGAACTAAGGACAAACCAGTTAAAAATAATAATAGAATAAGTAATTGAAATGAAAATGGTGGTAAAAATCGTTGAACTACTCGCACCTGCAAGGGATATGGCGGCACTGAACGCAGCCATTAAAAATGGAGCAGACTCAATCTATGTTGGAGTTGAAGGGTACAACATGCGTGCCAATGCAGCCAATTTTGCAGTTGATGATCTCAAAAAAGCTGTAAAACGTTGCCATGATAGTGATGTCAAGCTGTACGTCTGTACCAACACCATAATGGATGACAGCCAGATAGAAGACCTTAAAAATCTCATGCCCACTTTCTATTCTTGTGGTGTGGATGCGGTAATAGCTTCTGACCTTGGGGCCCTTAGTATCGCAGTAGAAAATGATTTAGATGTCCATATGAGTGTTCAATCAAATGTATCCAATTTAGAATCTTTAAAGGTTCTTGAAAGGTTAGGGGTTAAGCGTGCAGTTCTTTCAAGGGAGCTTTCACTTTCGCAGATCAAAAATATCGCTGGGAACACCAATCTGGAGGTTGAGGTGTTTGTGCACGGTGCAATGTGTGTTGCTGTTTCTGGAAGGTGTTTTTTAAGCTCATACCTTTACGATAAAAGTGCAAACTGTGGAGAATGTTTGCAACCTTGCAGGAAAGAATGGAAACTGGTATCTGAAGATGGAGAAGATTTCGAGTTAGCAAAGCTTGACGTTGTTGACGAGGTTTTTGAGGGGAATATTGTGGATTCAAGAAATATTTTGGATTCAAATAAGGATAAAACCCATATACTCAGCCCAAAAGACATCTGTATGGTAGAAAACATACCTGAACTGATTGAAGCAGGAATTAATGCTTTTAAAATAGAAGGAAGGGCAAGGCCTGCAGATTACGTTGCAACTGTTACAGGGGTTTACAGAGAAGCCATCGATACTTACATGTCAGGGTTGTGGGAACTCAATAAAAGAGAGCGCACTGAAAGATGGTTTAAAGAACTTCGAAAGGTTTTCAACAGGGGTTTTGACACGGGTTTCTACTTCAAAACACCCAATGAAACCAGTGAATATAATCAGTCAACCCATATAAAGAAAGATGTAGGGTCTGTCGTTAATTATTACAGCAAGGTCTTTGCAGCAGAAATAAGATTATGGGAAGACCTTGAATGTGGGGATGAAATCATTATCCAGGGCCCAACAACTGGTTCACTCATCCAGAAGATTGAATCTATGCAGATCGATGGTAAAAATATTCAAAAAGGGTTTAAAGGTCAGAATGTGGCTATATTAGTTAAGGATAAAGTTCGACCAAATGATTCTGTTTATAAGAGAGATAAAAGGTAGGATTTTGGAATTCAATTTAAAACTTAAAAATGTAGGACTTAAAAAAATATTTTATTTATTTACAGTTTCACACGTAAATGAAAAATTAGACTAAAAATAACTTTTCTGATTCGTTATTTTAATTAATAAACTATTTTAATTAATAAACTAATTGTGTTTTAATTACTAATATTCCATATTAATCAGAATGTTAATCAGTAATGTCCATTTTAAAAATCTAATTTTTATTTTAAAAAAGTAAAAAATGGATTATCTGATTCTTTTTATTAGATAACCTATTGCAAAAGATATGGCAGATACGAATTATATGCTGAAATATGGCATTTGAAGGTTAATTAGGGTCTAGACTACGCCTTAATCTGCTGATGTAGGTGTGTGCCCATGTGTAAGCAACCGCACTTCCTGCAATGTCTCCAGCAACGATTCCCCACCATACTCCCTGTTGCCCTAAACCAAAGGTTATTGCTAGGATGTAAGCAAACACAACAATGAAAGCCAGGTTCCTAAGCAAGGTTAGTGTGAGGGAGGTCATTCCTTTACCAACGCCCTGGAAGACTGAACCAGACATCACTCCAGGTGGCATGAAGATGTAGAAGAAACACATAACCTGGAGGAATGCAGCAATGGTGGGGGCCAGTGGTGCACTTTGGGGGGTGTAAGCGAATATCATGGCAATGTAAGGTGCGAATATGAAGGTTAAAACACTGGTGATGGCTGCGATGATGAGTCCAACCTTTATCGAGTATTTATGTGCTATGGAAATGTTTTCATATCTTCTGGATCCATATGATACTCCTGCAACTGTGATTGTAGCTGTTCCAATGGCTATTATTGGCATGGTGGCCATCATCACAACCCTCCATCCTGCAGAGTACACTGCAACTGCATCTGTTCCTGCAACTATGACAAGGATACCGTTAAGAACACCTGCGACTACTGACATTGCAAAAAACTCGGCGCTTGCAGGCAGACCAACATTTAAAATGTTTTTCGTGACTTTTCGATCAGGTACGAAGTCCTTAAACGAGAATGAAACGTATGTATCCTTCTTCACGAAGAACCAGTAAAGTATGACAACAGAAACCAAGGCCATTGATATAACAGTACCCCATGCAGCTCCTGAAATACCCCAACCTGCCCAGTAAATGAGTATGGGATCTAGGATCATGTTAAGAACTGATGATACTGCCATTGCATACATGGTCCTTTTAGCATCTCCCTCCGCACGGAGCACACCGTAAGCTGCACCTGTGAAAAGCATCAAGATGGTTCCTCCGAAGGTTACCTGTCCAAACTGAACTGCAAGGTCTATGGTGCTTCCTGCACCCAGAAGCATAAGTATTGGTTTTAGGAACACGAGCAGCAACACAGTTAGAACAATGGAAATAGCTACGGTGATGATTAATGTATGCATTGCAGCGTTGTTTGCACACGTCTTGTTATCTGCACCTATGTAACGTGCTATTGCAGATCCGGCACCTGCACCCAAACCGTTGCTGAGTCCAATGAGTATCATAAATAGTGGTGTTACAAATCCCACTGCTGCAAGGGCATCTCCACCAAGACCTGCAACCCAAATCGCATTGACCAGGTTGTAAAGGGTCATGAGGATCATTGAAACGATCATCGGGCCTGAAAGTTTAATTATGGCTCTTTTTGGGTCTCCTGTGATCAGAGTGACTCCCTCTGTTTTGTCATCTCCTGGCGGAGAATTTTGATTTGGTTTTGATGGTTCGTTTTTTTGCATTATATTTCACCAAAGATAAATACAATTAATTTATTAAATTTAAAGTTTTTACTATTATCTGACATTTTTTACTATTATCTGACATTTTTAAACATTAAATACGATTTTTAAATTTTTTCAATGCTATTTTTTGCAAGTACATTCAAGAATTCCAGTAACTGAGAATGTTCCTTGTCTGAAAGTCCTTCACATACCACCTTTTCCCATTTCCTTTCGATACCTCTGATTTTGGGCACAGTTTGTTCTCCTTTTTCTGTTAAAAAAATGAGGTATTTACGACGGTTTTCAGGGTCGAGGGTACGACTTATAAACCCTTTGTCCTCCAGTTTCTTCACTGCGCGAGCAATGGTTCCTTTGTCTATGTGAAATTTCCTTGCAATGTAGTCTTGAGTAACTCCTTGTTTGTGTGAAAGTAATATTAAACAGGGTAATTGACCCCCTGTAAGGTTTAAATCTTTTGTTTCTCTGTTAATGTAAATAAAATGGTTTCGAGTGATAACTGATAAGAGTCCCTCAAGGGGAATGTCTAATTTCATCTTATTTCTCCTATTTTTATTTTTGGTCAAAAAAAACTCAAAATTACTAGGATCGAGGATTATTCTAGATTTGTTTTATGAAATAAAATTGAAATTCAGAAAAGATAATGAATGTAACTTTAATGAATGTAACTTGCTTCCATTGTACTATTGACCTTCAACTATTTAAATATGTTGTCTAGACAACAATTGTCTAGACAACAAAACTTTTTAATCTTGATCTTCAAAATAATGGTAAACTTTATATATTAAGATCGAGAGAATGAAGCTTTCGTTATTAATATTATGAAACTATGCATAGTTTCCAGAGGGTGCAACTACAAAATGAGATTAAATGGAAATTCTTTTAATGAAAACAAAATGAAAAAACGTTTTAAAAGAGTTAGTGACATTTGTTTTAAAAAATTTGATGGCTTTTTTAAGATAATTGAAATTAAAAATGGACACACAATTTTAAAGTCTGCTTTTTACAGTTCATAGGTCCTGATAAAACGGAAGATGAATACAGTAAAAAATGGCGGATATTACTGGCAGTTTCACTTGGATCAATGATGGTTCCATTGAATGCCAGTATTGTAAATGTTTCCATTCCAACGATATCCAGTTTTTTTAATATTGGCATTGGTACTGCAGAATGGGTTTTAACAGTATACTTCATTACTTTTCTAGGATTAGTGCTATTTTTTGCACGATTCGGAGATTTCTACGGTCATGAACGTTTATTCTTTATGGGCCTGGTTGGATTTGTGATCTCATCTTTTCTGTGCAGTTTAGCTCCGTCAATCATGGCTTTAATCATATTCAGAGGATTGCAGGGAGTTACAGCGGCCATGATACTGTCTGTATCCATGGTTATCATCGAAAGATCATTTCCAATACGTTATTTTGGTAAAGCATTTGGTTTTTACTCTGTAGCTATTGCAGCAGGTCTTGCATTTGGTCCTGTAATAGGTGGAATTATGGACGGCCTGATAGGTTGGAGAGCAATATTTCTGGTGAATTTACCAATAGGAATCATTGATTTTATTATATGTTACTTTACTTTAAGGCCTGGAAAACGAATCGAAGTTAAATGGGACATACCTGGAACTTTACTGGAGTTTGTTGCGCTGTTCTTAACGATCTATACATTAAGCCTTGTAGGTGATGCTAACTATGGTCAGGCTGTTGTCACAGGAATTTTAGCAGTGATCTCAGCCATATTATTTGCCTACATTGAGTTACATGCAGATAAACCTCTGCTTAACCTAAGATTATTTAAAAACAAGATATTTTCGGCTTTTAACGTCACTTTACACTTCAACTACATTTGTGTTTATGGTATCCTGTTTGCAATGCCTTATTACCTGCAAAAAGTTTTGTACTTGGACCCTCTCACAACAGGATTAGTTTTAACGGCTTCACCTCTTATGATGATGGTCATGGCACCGGTAAGTGGTGCAGTATCAGATAGATTTGGTTCAGTGCCGCCCATAATCATTAGTTCGGTGATATGTTCCATTTCAATGCTTTCATTGACGCAGTTAACCCCTGCGTCCACACCTGAAGATGTTTTTTTGCGTTTAGCAGTGTTTGGCATCGGTACGGCCCTGTTCCAGGCACCTGTAAACAAAATTTTGATGTCTGTGTTCCCGTCTGGAACTGCTGGAACTGCTTCTGGGGTTATAGCCACTGTAAGAGATATGGGAATGGTTTTTGCAGTGTGTTATGCGGGCCTTCTCATCACCTCAGCCATACCATCAGACCTTCTACTGCAGAGCCAGCTCTTTGCAGGTGCGGCTCAGCAGCTCACAACAGGTATACACAGAGTTGTAATCTTTGGGGCAATTTTAAGTGCTTCAATAGCTTTAATAGCACTTGTAGGCATTAAAAACAAGAAAAAATCCGTTTTGGAATATGAACATAAAGCAGTAAATAGGACATTGACATTTAAAAAGAGACTTGAGGGTAAATGAGGATTTATTCTCGTTTTCTCTAGTTTATTCCCAGTTTTTTTTAATTTATTCCTAAATTTCTTTAAATTTGGAGATTTGAGCTTTTGACAGGTAATGAGTCTGAAAAATTATATAATACGTTTATACAGTATTCTTCTTGTTTCAATTTATTCTGTTTATGAGCACATCAATATTCATTTGATTTAACTTTTTTCTTTAATTCAGTTTTAGATTTCTCTAATTCAGTTTTAGATTTCTCTAATTCAGTTTTAGATTTCTCTAATTCAGTTTTAGATTTCTCTAATTCTGTTTTAGATTTTTTTAATTCTATTTTATACTTGTTTAATTCCACTTTGGCATGTTTTAAGTCTTTTTTGAGTAATAAATTTTTTATCCATAGATAAATCGACAGAACAATGAATAAAATTACAATTAAAGATAAAAATCCGGTGATGATCCCTGCAGCCATTGCTTGCCAGATGATGGTAAAACCATAGACCAAATAAAGAACAGCGCCCAGCACTCCAATAATCAGGGCCATTATTGCTACGATCTTCAAGTTTTTTACCAGTTGATCTCCATCCATAAAAATTCACCATTTATAATTTCTTTGTTTAATTCCATAAAAAATAATGGCTTTTTAAGAACCTCCAATGAATATCTGCCTTAAATATATCTGAATATATTTTATAAAATAGGGGAAAACTTTTATACCGTCAGGTTATATCTGGATATCCTGTTGTATATTGGATAATTTCAATTTTATTAATTTTATAGGTGATATTATTAAGAAGTACGATGTTGTGGTGGTGGGGTCTGGAATCAGTGGTTTATTAACGGCTTTAGCACTCTCAAAGGAAGGTAAATCTGTATTGATTTTGGAAAAATCGGATTACATCGGTGGTGTTTGCCATTCTTATGAAGTTGAGGGCTACCGTTTGGATACGGGTCCACACGCCATAACTCGACTTGAAAACGGGCCTTTTAAAGAATTAATGGATAAATATTTTGATGTTGTTCCCCAATTTGTCCCATTTGGAAAGTACTACGTTAGGATAGGTAGCGAAATAAAGCCATTTCCATGGAACGTTAATGCGTGGCTAAAATTTGGCTTAATCCCTAAAACTGATAGGCTGTTGCTGATGAAATCATTATTCAACACCCTTTACATGATAAATACAGGTAATAATCTATCCAACACCCCCTTATCTGAACTTCTACCCTCAAATATTTCAATTACCGGCAAAAGGTTTATGAATTGGCTTTGTTATTTCACAGTTGGTACTTCCATAGAAAACACATCCCTTTCAAGATTTATAGATAACAAAACTAACAAAAGAGATTCAGTGGGTTACGTTGGAAAATTATACGACCTTTTCATATCAGAGGGTGCTACAGATCAAGGATACCCTAAAGGCGGTCTTCAATCTATAATCCGTTCTATTACTGCATCGTTTCCCAATAAAAAAGTTGAAATCAGGGTTAATGAAGAAGTAACAAATATAGAATGTAATGAAAGAGTTGAAAGGGTAGTTACTAAAGAAAACGTTTATGAATGTGATTCAGTGATTTACTCGGGATTTGCCTCAGATCTACCCAATTTAGTTGACAATTTACCTGTAGATTATGCTGAAAATTTGCTTTCAATTGAGAAGATCAATTCTTTAACCGTATGGATGGGACTGACCAAAAAAATATTTAAAAATTACGGTTCACAGATGTGGATAGATTCAGATCCATTTGCATGGGTTGTTCCAACCTCAAACTACGATCCTGCATTAGCACCCAGAGGAAATCAACTTGTAGGTTTTGCATTTATTTTACCTGAAAAATATAATGTATCAAAGATGAGAAAAAAGGCATTTAATTCCATAGTTGAGATTCAACCAGATATTGAAGGGCACATAGATATGATACATTATCAGGACTTAATTCCAGAAAAGGCATCGTGGAGTATTAATTCAGGTTTTGGGGATGTTAAAACACCGATAAAGAACCTGTACTGTGTCGGAACTGACACAGAAAAGAGAAGTGCGGGTGTTAGCAGAGCTGCTTACTCTGTTTTAAGATGTTTAAATCTTATGAAACACGATGGAAACTTATGATTTCTCGCTTCCAGTATTTACCATTAATAATTTAGATTTTTATGCAGTTTCATCACAGTCCCTAAAATTAAAGTTATGCTGATAGTTTATTCCATGATGATAAAATTGGAATTATTAATAAAAAAAATTTAAAAAAAGAGATTTATCTTTGATTTTAGGGGGTTGTTTTTATAAGGAGCACTGTACAGGGGGCAGAATGAACTACCTTTTCTGTGACGCTTCCAAGGAGATGCTTGTCAATTTTGCTTTTACCTGAACCCATTATGAGCATATTTACCTTTTCATTTTCTGCCACTTTTATTATTTCATCTGCAGGATCCCCTTCTACCAAAACTCTCTTAAATTTTATGTTAGGTTTTTGAAGTTTTTTCTCTAATTTAAACAGTACTTCATTACCCCTTGTTCTCAATTCTTTGACCATCATTTCCTTTACTCTGGTGGGTGTTAGAAATGGTGTGGAAGTTTCAACCACATACACACCAATGATTTCTATTTCCCGATCCCCGAAAAGTTCCAGGGTATGTGCCCCAAGTTCGTCCACGTATTTACCCATACTTGCAATTAAAACTTTTTCATACATCTTATCACACCGAAATATAGATTCTTATAGTTATGTATGCAATATAAACCAACATTAGAACCAAACCCGCCCATCGGGTTAGTTTTTTCTTTCTTGAAGCCATGATAAGCAGTAGGGATGTTACGAAAATCATCACAGGCGCATCAAAGGTCACAGAAAGCCTTTCAATTGGAATTGCCATGAAGAGTGATGGAACACCTATACCTATGAGTATGTTGAAGATGTTACTTCCAAGTATCGTTCCCATTGAAAGACTGTGAAGTCTTTTCATGGCGGAGCTTAATGTTACCACAAGTTCTGGGGCGCTGGTTCCAATTGCCAGGGCAAAAAGTCCGATTATCATCTGGGGTATGTTCATGATCTCTGCAATTCCAACTCCACTCCAGACCATGATTTTGCAGCCAATCACCAGACCAGCAATTCCAACAAGTCCCATAATATAATTTCTTTTCAGGTTGTGCTCTTTTTTAATTCCCTCTTTAATCTCATTTTCATCTCTGTTTTCAACTTCATCTTCTATTTTGAGGTTTTCATTCTCAGCGTTTTCTGCATTATTTTTTTGTTCTAGACTGTGTTCTTTTTGTTTTTTTATTAAAAACCAGAGGTAGACGCAGTAAGCCGCTATCATAATGATTCCGACTGCTGCATTGAGTTTAGTCATAAAGATCATGAAGAACATGAGGATAAGAGCAGTTATAAGGGTCATAATGCCGTCCCTTCTAAGCTCCTCTTTGTTTGTTTCTATAACTCCTGCCACAAATGCAGAAATACCTAGAATACCCGCTATGTTCCAGATGTTGGATCCTATAACCACACCAACCCCAATATCAGGGGTACCACTTAAAATAGCTATAATGGCAGAGCCAAACTCAGGAAGAGACGTTCCAACGGCTGAAGCAGTGACTCCTAAAATAATTTGGGATATTCCCTTAGCTTCTCCTATTTCCACTAAATTGTCTACAAATACGTCTGCTGTTTTTATTACTAAAAACAGTGAGGCAATTAATGCAAGAACATACACGATCACCATATTCATAAATTTCACCAGATTTTAAAAAGTTATATAAAATATTTATAGTCCACCTAGTTGAGTTTGTCAAGCCATGTTGAAGCTTATCAATCAGCTAGGTAAGAGATTGATGCGATAACCTATCCCTCAATTATGACCATCATAATTTTATATAAAAAAAAGTAGAATAGTATTACTTACAGTATTCAAAAATTAGTTTACTAATACTCTAAAATCTCCAAAAAATAGTTTATTTATAGTATACTCCAAAAATAACAGTGCTCAACAGTAAAATGCCAATTAAGATTAATGCAGGATATAATTCAATTACAGGATCGTTGCCACGTTCTAACAGGTTTCTCATAAATGGCAGATTGTACTGGACCCAGAACCAAAAACCAATCCCAATACTGTTTAATCTTAGTCTTTTCTTTTCTTTCTGGATAGCTCTGTATTCTGCATTGAATTCTTCCTTTGGATTGCTACTTAAAAATCCAGATCCAAGCTTATAAACCTGAGATATCTTCAAAACGTCCTTATAGTTTTCCCTGTATTTATGTGCGGCTTTACGCCAGCTTTCACGTTTGGCTTCCTTGCTGCAGTTCTTGATATCTGGTGAACAGTACTTCTGGTTTGGTGATTTGACTTCAAAGGGTTCACCACACCATTTACAGTACTTGATTGCAGTAAAATTTTTACTCATTTTTACACCTTGAATTTCAAGTTTTTAGAAAGATCCTCTTATGAATTTTGATTTATAAAAGGTTAGCTGGTAAAAACCAAGATCGAAATCCACTTGAACAACCATCATAACTTATATAAAAAATACTTTAAAGTTATTACTATTTAAATTGGTTTGTTTTTTGGTGACAAATTGGAGATTTAAGTCATTATATTCCATGGAATTAACAATTTAAGGCCGTTTAAAGTTAAATAAAATGCCAATATCAATAATAATAAACCCATAAACCTCATTATATTAATATACAGTTTTCCTGTCAGGAAGCTGCGGGACTTTCCAGTAACAACTGCCATCACAATCTTAGATCCTATAAGGCAGACGTAGAAACCTAAGATAAACCAGAGAGGACTAAAAATGTTTTGATTGTAAGCGGTAATTATTATAGACCCACCAACAGTTATCCAGAAGAGATAGGGTTGTGGATTTAAAAAATTGACCATCACTCCTTTTGCAAATGATCTTGCTTCTTTTAAATCAATGTTTTCTGTTAAACCTTTAGTTTTTATGCTTTCATAATCTCTTAATTTCTTATTTAAAGTTAAACTATTTAAGATTAAAAAAAATAGACCTAGGATATTCGCAGGACCTTAAAAATATTATTAAAAATCGATTTGTTGTTGAAACTAATTTAAATCAGTCATTTAGAAAATTTAAAATTTAAAAATAAAAATTTAAAAAAATTCATGTAGCATCTGTTTTCATTGATTTACGGTAACTAACCAAATCTTCTACAGTAACAACGGGCATGCTGTGCTTTGTGGCGAAGGCCACTACTTCGGGTAAGCGTGCCATTGTACCATCGGGATTTGTAAGCTCACAGAGTACACCGAATGGTTTCAATCCTGCCATTTTCATCAGGTCAACAGCTGATTCAGTATGTCCCTGACGTTCTAAAACACCACCGGAACGGGCCCTTAATGGGAAAACGTGTCCTGGGTGATTTAGATCTTCAGGTTTAGCATTATCTTCGATAGCAGTTTTAACTGTGGTAAGTCTATCTGCAGCTGACACACCGGTTGTAACACCTTCTGCAGCTTCAATTGATATGGTAAATGCAGTTTTATACTGGCTTGTATTGTTTTCCACCATCAAAGGTAGTCCAAGTTCATGCACCTTGTCATCGTCCAGGCACAGGCAGACAATACCACTGCATTCCCGGATTAACATAGCCATCTGGGATTCGGTGAGGGATTCTGCGGCAAAAATTATGTCCCCTTCATTTTCCCTTTGTTCATCATCTGTGACCAGTACACCACGGCCGCTTTGCAATGATTTTAGGGCATTCTCCACCCTTTCAAGTGGTTCACCGAATTGGGATAATAGATTTTGATTCATGGTATATAACCTCCTTTTTTGAGTGACCTACCAGAACCAGGGCAAAAAAGACGTAGAGTTGCCTAAAGATTATAAACTCGCATTAAACGAATTTAGAAATGTTCGGGCAGCCTTATCCTCTTCAATCCGGACTGTGACCGTCGGCTCTGGTTTTTCACCAGATCTGCTGACCTCCATCAATCGAAGGAGCGCTCGCGGGCTCCCCAGTATAACCTGGGATACCGCCGGTGGGGATTTTCACCCCGCCCTGAGAATAAGTCAATGATACATCACTTTTCATCTTTAAAATATTTATCGTCAAATGATCATGCAAATTTTATTTACAAAATTTTTAGGTGCACCAAAACTTTTATATGGTGTGTGAATAAACAGTTGTTCAAAATAAGTTAGGTGAGCCTAAATGTTTAACGATAAAAAGATCAGCCCAAACATCGAGGAATATCTGGAAGCCATATACAAGATAGAGAAGAATGGTGAGAAGGTCAAAACCACTGAAATCTCAAAAAACCTGGATATAGCCCCCGGAAGTGTTACACAAATGATTAAAAGAATGGAAAAATTAGGATACTTAAATTACTCCCAGTACCAAGGTGTTCAATTAACAGAAAACGGACTTAAAATTGCCAAAAAAATCACAAGAAAACATAGATTACTGGAAAGGTTCCTTTATGATATTTTAAAACTTAAAAAAAATAACTTACACGATCAGGCATGTGAGATGGAACATTCCTTATCTGATGAAGCCGAAGTAGCTCTCTGTCAGGTTTTGGAACATCCTGATAAATGCCCCGACGATGATGAGCTCATTCCAGCATGTGATCTGAAATTTTCAAGTTGCGAAGAATGTATGAAATACAGGTCAAGCGGATCAAGCATAGAAGAAGTTGGAAAACGAAATGAAAATTTAATTTCGGTAATTGAACTAGAAGAACATCAAAAAGCCAAAGTATGCTTTATAAGGGGAGACCACAAGGTTTTAAGACGACTTCTAGACATGGGAATTACCACCGGTGCCACCATAAGTCTTATGAGATTAGCACCGCTGAACGGACCTGTGGAAGTTGCAATAAGGGGGTCAAAATTGGCTCTGGGACGTGAAATAGCCTCTAACATATTTGTGGAATGTTTTAGGGGAGACTAAGGGGATTAATTAATGGATAACAATGAAGACGAAGACTTATCAAAGAAAAATTTAACCATAGCCCTTGCAGGAAACTCAAACGTCGGTAAAAGTGTGGTGTTCAACGAACTTACAGGTTCAAACCAGATAATTGGAAACTGGCCCGGAAAAACCATTGAAAGGGCAGAGGGAAAACTCCACTTTGAGGGTCAGGATATAACTGTGATAGACCTGCCCGGTATTTACTCATTTTCAACTTTTTCAATGGAAGAAATGGTATCCAGGGAGTACATGGCATTTGAAAAACCAGATGTTGTGATCAACGTTGTTGATGCTTCTGTTTTGGAGAGAAACCTGTTTTTCACCCTACAGTTAAAGGAAATGGATGTTCCAATGGTTGTCTGTGTCAATCAGGTGGACATAGCCAAACAAAAAGGAATAGTCATTGACACAGAAAAACTACAGGATATGCTAGGAGTACCTGTTGTATCCACAGTGGCAGTGAGGGGTGAAGGGCTCCATGAACTAATGGAAAAAACCGTGGAACTTGCCCAGAAAAAACCTCAAATAAAAACGATGGAGTATGGTGCGGAAGTTGAAAAACGAATAGAGAAATTGAGGGAAACAATCGAATCTGAAAACCTTGATTTAGGATATCCACCTCGATGGGTCGCTATAAAGTTACTTGAAAACGATCCAGAGATTAAGGAACTGGTGGAATCCAGATCAAAGAAGGTTTCAAGATCAGTGTATGACATGTCCCAGGAAATAGAAGAAATTCATCAAGAACCTGTTTTTGCAGTCATAGCCTCTGAAAGGTATTCACTTGCAAATAAAATTGCATTTGAGGCCCAGATACAAAGTGAAGTGAACATTACATTTTCTGAAAGGTTGGACAGACTCTTCACACACAGGGTATGGGGTTACGTGATGGCAGTTGCTGTGCTGGGAGGACTGCTTTTATGGACATTTGTGGTTGGAGATTTCTTCTCAGGTTTACTTTCAAATGCTTTCAGCTTCTACCAACCAGTAGACCCTAAAGTAACAGGTTCTATGGCGAGTATACTTTGGAATGGGGCATTTGGAGGTATTGTAGCAGGAGTTACCCTCGTAATTCCATTTGTAATTCCATTTTATCTTATGCTCAGTGCGGTTGAAAATTCTGGAGTGCTGACAAGGGTGGCATTCATGATGGACAGTGCAATGCACAAGATAGGACTGCATGGAAAAGCCATAATACCCATGATCCTGGGTTACGGATGTAACGTTCCTGCAATTGACAGTACCAGGATTTTGGAGACTCGGCGTGAAAGATTATTAGCATCGTTTGCCATCACATTCACGCCATGTGCAGCCAGAACAATCGTTATACTGGGTCTTGTAGCAGTGTTTGTCAACATATGGTGGGCTCTTGCACTTTACGTAATTGACCTTATGGTGATATTCGTATTGGGCAGGATTGCTTTGAAGGTTGTACCTGGAGAATCAACAGGACTGATAATGGAGTTAAGCTCATTTAAAGTTCCATCTTTAACAGCCATGTTCAAACAAACATGGTCAAGAACCAAGTCATTGATATATCTGGTTTTCCCACTGTACATAATTGGAAGCGCAGCCATACAGGCTTTATATGCTTGGGGTGTTCTTACACCTATAAGCAATGTTCTTGCACCACTTACAGTTGGATGGTTAGGTCTCCCCCTATTTGCCGGCATACTACTCATATTTGGAGCTGTCAGAAAGGAATTCACACTACTGATGCTGGTGGCTCTGGTTGGTACGAACTTCGCAGCATTTTTAACACCGGTTCAGTTAATAGTACTGGCACTTGTAAGCCTGCTTTTCATACCATGTATATCCACAATCGCCATACTGGCTCGTGAATTTGGATGGAAAGCCACAGGGGCCATATCACTGGCCAACTTTGCCTCTGCAATGATTATTGGAGGTATAGCTTTCAGGGTGCTTAGTTTAGTATTCTAAGTAAATCTATAAGTTAAACTTGGTTAAATCTCTAAATTTACCCTAACCTGTCATTGGGGAAAAATTTTATTTTTTTTTTAAATTCAATGAAAACTTATGAAATCTCCTAAAAAAGGTTAAGTTTATTAAAGAAATGATAGTTAGAATTGTACTTACATCCTAATTATTTAATCATTTAATACAATTTAAAAGAATTTACTATCCGTATTGAAATTAATAAGCAGATATAAATAATTTATTAGACTAACTTAGAAAGTAAACGGAGATTAATATAATGTCAAAGTTAACAAAATTATTGATAATTATTGCGGCGTTTTTAGCAATAGTTATTGGCTATTCCTATGCTGCTGCAGCAAATGGTCCTGTAGAACCGTTAGGAAGAGCAGCATTTGTTAAATTTATGAATCCTGATTTTTATCCCGGACATCCTCATTCCCAGCTCCTTGCTAAATATGCAGAAGATCGTGGATCCCAGTGTGCACTTGTTGTACACTTTGCAGGAAGCTCGAGTTACAAAAGTTACCAGCAAGGTGACGTCTACATAATTGAAATGGGATTTGTAGATTCAGCCGGTGCAAAAGAAGATATAGATTGGGGGCAGGCGATTCAATACTTCTTATTTGGAGTTCCAGATGACAAATGGACTTATAGGGTAAATGGTATAGAATTCAGCAACTTCACAGACGCCATGAATGAAGTTACAAAAGAAGCGCAGGAACATGGTCAGGTGGGACCAATTCCAATGGTTTGGCATGGAAGTGCCAGAGCTGGAAGTCCTATAATCAATCCCGGCTGCGGATTCCCACTCTACTACTACATATGCTGGAAGGAGTACGGTCGTTTTGCAGCATACTACTACGTGGTTCAAGGACTGATATTCCCATATCTCAACAGCCCATTCGCACAATATGAATTGACAAACGCTCAGCAACTCCAGACTGCTTACACATCCGATCGTTTGGATTATACTGTACTCAGTACGAGTGAAAAACAGGGAATTAACCAATCTTTGACGAATTCTGCGCTGTTCCCGAGTGTTTATCAGGAAATAGTTTCACAAACCGAAACTCCACAGGCTGCAGTTAACTACGATTGAATAAAAAATAAATAAATCCATTTTTTATTCCTTTTTTTTAATTTATTCCTTTTTTAAGAAGATCTTTTTTGTTGAACTTGTTAAAAGGACTTTTAGATGCATAGTTTTAGCAGACTCCAATTTAACGGAAATAGAATTTACACTAAAAATTCTAAATCAGCTAACCTATAAAATCTAAAACTACCATAAAAAGTGTATATACTCTAAAAGAATAATCTAAAAGGACTTTTTTTATTCAATAATTGGGAATGAGTTTAAAAATGATTTTTAATTCGTAATTTTTAATTTATGAAATGACTTTTTTTACGGTAAAGACAAATCTTTTAATGAATGATGTTTTTTCATATAGCTTTTGATAAATGACGTTTTTCTACTAAAAAAATAAATTAAGGAATATTTTCAGATCATTTCCTTGATAACAGCTGCAATGGTTTTAAGAAGCATAGGGCCGTCCATCTGCATCTGTCGGAAGATGTAACCTGGTCGGAGGTAGAATTTACGAAAAGCTGTGTTTTGCATCTTTTTAAGCTCTTCTAAGGAGCATTCCATGGTTTCCAGAATAGGGGAAATGAGTGTGTATTTGGACCAATCTTTGACCTTGATCAGGTTCTTCTCCAGTGTCTGCTGGTAAAACCTGGTTCCAGGATATGGTGTGGCCAGGCTGAAAACAGCGTAGGATGGGTTCAACTCTTTCACAAATTTCACAGTCCTTTTTATACTCTCTTTGGTGTCTCCGGGCATTCCCAGCACAACCGAAGCAATGGTACGCATTTTCTCTTTTTTGGAAAGTTCGAACGCACTTCGAATCTTTGCAATACTTGTGTTTTTATTCACCTCATCAAGAACCTGTTGATCTGCAGATTCTACACCCATAAACATGGCAATACATCCAGCTTCCCTCATCTGCTTTATTACATCCCCTGATAAAGTATCTACCCGGGCAGTGCATCCCCAAAGTACATCAAGGTCCCTTTTTTTGATCTCTTCACATATTTCAAGCACCCTCTTCCTGCGTAGTGTGAAAGTGTCATCCATGAAGGCTATGGTTCCCACATTATGGTCCTTTACAAGGTGCTCCATCTCATCCACAACATTTTTTGGAGATCTTAAACGCAGTTTAGGCCCGTGAAGGGCAGCAGAAGCGCAAAAAGAGCATTGCATGGGACAGCCGCGGGTGGTGATCATGGTGGACATGTTGGTTTTCATGTTGAAGAGTTTGTAATGATCCATTGGAAGCAAGTGTCTTGCAGGGAATGGTAAATTGTCCAGGTCAGTTATGGGCGGACGTACGGGTGTAACCGTATCTTTAAATGCTATTCCTTTAACTTCAGCTAGATCACCACCATTTTCCAGGGTTTTCACAAGGTCAAGCATGGTGTACTCTCCCTCACCTCTGACCACCACGTCGACAGAATCACTCTCTAAAACTTCCTCATAGTTGAAGGTCGGATGGTAACCACCCATTACAATTACAGTATCTGGACAGGTCTTTCTTGTTATATCTGCACTTTTCAAGGCCTGACTTATTGTGGGAGTTAAGGCAGTGATGGCCACAACATCCGGTGGAGCCATCTTAAGTTCAGCTTCCAGATCTTCCCAGGTCATTTCCAGGGCAGAAGCATCTATAATGCTCACGTTGATTCCATTTTCTTCAAGAACAGCTGCCATATAAGCGATTCCAAGAGGCGGGGCCACCACTCCTATGAATTTGTACTTGGAACTAGTTTGGGGTGGATTTATAAATGTTACTTTCATTTATTCACCTGTTTTCATTTATTTACACATATCTATAATCTATTTAAGTTTTAATAACTTGAACTATTTATGTACTGAAGTTTCTATACTTAAAACCTTTGAAACTAAATTGTAAAACATTACAGAGTATGAAAATTTTTATTCGTGAGGCATACAAAGCTGTGGAGCCCAAGTTATAGATAAAATTCACAACATATAAAGGGTCATGTTTTCATGTTAAATAAAATAAATAATACTCATTGGGTGAATTAAAAATGTACGATGTATTAGTGGTAGGTACAGGACCTGCAGGGTGTATGACAGCAAAAATGACGGCTGAAGCGGGTTATAAAGTTTTATTAGTGGAAAAGATGCAGTTACCGCGGGAAAAATCCTGTTCAGGCATCTTAATAAAAAAATCAATCGATATGGTTGAAGGTGAATTTGGAAAAATACCTGATGCTGTTTTATGCAGACCCACTAAAAATAAGGGAATTATCATTAATGATGAGGAAAATAGGGTCTTTAAATTTGAAAGCGAAGGTCTTAACGTATGGAGAAACCTGTTTGACCAATGGTTGGTTTCAGGGGCAGAGAATGCTGGTGTTGAATTTAGACAGTCAACTGCAGTTATCTCCTGTGAGGAAATGCAGGATCATGTGCTGGTCACGTTGCAGGGCAACGAGATCTATCATGAAAGAGCAAAGATCGTTGTTGCAGGTGATGGAGCAGCCAGTAACCTTAAAAAGAACCTTTTGAAGACACAGGACAGTTATATTTTTACTTATCAAACCTTCTGCAGCGGCACCGTAGATCTGGACTACAACTTTTTCCATGCCTTCATGCAACCCCAGTTATCCCAGTACGATGCATGGTTCAATGTAAAAGATGATTTTCTAATTTTTGGGATAGCTGTCAAGGATTTCAACAAAATAAAAGGTTATCATGAGAAGTTTCTCTCATTTCTTGCTTCAAACTTCAAAGCTGAAATAAAATCATTTGTTAAAGGGGAAGTAGGCATAATGCCTTGTGTTCTACCTGAATACCGTGTTGATTTAGGAATAGGAAGGGTGTTATTTGTAGGTGAAGCCGCCAATTTTCTTAATCCTATTGGAGAAGGAATATCAAGTGCACTTGCAAGTGGTTATGCTGCAGCAGAAGCAATAAAATCTACATATGACGTAAGTGAGGATGTTGATGTGCCGGCCTTGTTAAATGCTTATGAAAAGAATGTTGAACCGGATAAACAGTACATGATCAGGCAGTGGAAACTCTTAGCCAGAATTTCTCCCAAATTCTCCCATCTGGGATAGACAATATCCTTTAAAAAAGTGCTCCTAATGTTCTATGTGGAGTTGTGTGATTTAAATAAATGATAATTCCCAATAAAATTAGGGATAACGGAATTCCTATAAAATAACCTGATCTGGAGTTAGGTGGCCATTTTCCTTTAGGATGTTTATGGTAAGCCATCTATCATGTTATATACGGTTGTTGTTGGTTTTGACCCTACTTTCTGGAAGAGTGCAATTGCAGCAGGAATTTCTACTTCACTTCTCCTCTTTTCAAGGGCTTCTTTACTTTCCCACACACATTCAATTACATAAATCTCAGTTTCTTTACTATCATTCAATAGATAAGAGGCTATCAAACCGTCAGGCAAATGTTTCAAAGATCTATAAGCTGCTTCAAACTCGTCTGATTTAGAAGAAGGAACATTTCCCTTAACAAATGTTATAACTTCCATATTATCACCCTTAATTTATCTGTATTTTGTAGAATTAATAATTAAAGATAGAGAATTAATCTATTAAATGCCTAATTTTAAGAATTAATTTCCTTTACCCGGGCCATATGGCTGCAAGTTTGAAAATTTAATTTTCTATCATAGTTATTGAGCTGCAGTTTGAGAATTAATTCTTTATCAGGTTTATGGAGTTACAGTTTGAGAGTTAAATTTTTTTATCAAGTACATGATGTTGAGAATTATTTTCATGTTTAAACAGTTGATAAGTAACAAGAAATCATTTCAAATCTTTTAAACATTTTTTAACATTTTTAAAGTGAATTTTTCCTACTTCAGGAAGTAGCTCCCGTTTTATATCTTCGGGTTTAGATTTTCTAAGATCGATGTTGTATTTTCTGTTTAATTTGTCTACTTCATTTTCAAAAATGTATTTAGCTATAATGCTGGCTGCTGCAACAGCAGTTTCAGATTCAGCCCCTGATTTTTGAATGATTTTGAGGTTGGTTTTATCAACCTTTTCAAGTCTGTAATGGGTTTTTTCAAAATCAAACTTGTCGATGACCACTTTAGCTTTTTTAAACTGGATTTTTTCTAAAAGATCTTGAATTACAGCAGAATGAGCCCATGCCATCATATCGTTAAGGTTTTTATTTTCCCTCCGGAATCTGGAGTAGAGATCGTTGTACTTTTTGGGCCTTAATACAATTGAGCGATGTTCAAAACTCATTTTTTTAAGTTCTTCGGCAATTTCCATTAATTTCGTTTTCTTAATGGTTTTACTGTCCCTGACTCCCAACTTTCTTAAGTTCAATATGTCCTCTGCCGACAGGGCTGTTGCAACCACAACCAGAGGGCCGTACCATTCCCCTTTGCCAGTTTCATCCGAACCTAAAATATAATCGTATACTTCTTCTCTTTCCAAAATAGCATTAGTTACCCTTTTAGAATCTTCACTGCCGTTATGAACCAGTTTACCTGATTTATAAAGGACTATGCTGATATTTCCGTCTTTAACACGTAGTAATTCGTATTCAGTAGTAGAAGTAGCTTTTTTTAATCCTCTCTGTGAAATAAAACTTTTTAAGTTCTCGATTTCATGTGCATTGAGAGTTAGGGATGTTACCTTCATGTAATTGGTTATATATGGTTTTGTTATTACCTTTTTTTATCTATCAAAAAATGTTTATTTTCTTTATAATGCTTTTTTTTCTTTAAATAGCATCACGGAGTGTATATTTGCCCTTGCATTTTATAACAGTATCTTGTTTAATATGCTCCTTAAGCTAAGAGAAGGGTTTTCTATTTAAATTGGAGGGTATCTTCTTACAAACCAGTGGATTTCAGAAGAACCTAAATGTGATTGGATATTTCTTCTCTTTCCAAAATAGCGTTAATTACCATTTTAGAATCATCACTGCCGTTATGAACCAGTTTGCCAGATTTATAAAGGGTAATACTGATTGTACCGTCCTTAACACGCAGTAATTCATATTCATTGATGGGATCAGCCTTTTCTAACCCTTTTTTTGAAATAAAACTTTTTAAGTTCTCGATTTCAGGTGCTTTAATGGTTAGGGATGTTATCTTCATACCGATTATTTATGTCTGATTTTATTATTATTTGTTTTTATTGTATGAAAATCATGAAAACATTTCATTTTCTTTTAATGAACTATTTCCTTTAAGCTTCTTTAAATATCTAATAAAAGGGTTTTATTTGTTTATAAACTTTTTTTATGGTAATATATCATACTCCTTTAAGAGAGCATAAAGTTGTGGTCTTTTAATAACTCTGAATGTTTTATAAACCTCAATTATTCCTTTTAAAAATTTAGATAGAGCAGACGCAACTTCATAAATTCCAATAAATTGGATTGCAGATAGGAGCAGGGATATCAGACCAGTCACGCTGAAACTTAGATTAACATTAACTATGTCCATAAAATGATTGATAAGGAGGTTCACAACTAAAAAAAGCCCTAAACCAACGATAAACTGAACTGTGGCTACGAGAAATGATTCACCTGCAATTACCATTGATGTTTTTACTTTTTCATGTAAATCACTCATTGCTATTATGTAGGTAAAAATTAAAAGAGATAAAGTGGCTGAACTCAAAACAAAAACTTCAACAAGGCTTAAAATCTGATCAGAATTATGCAATGCAAAATTACTATTGATCCACGGTGTTACGAAAATTATGACAAATATAAAACTCAGATAAGGAGATATTAAATTAATGATTTTGTAAAAAAATCTTATAAGATATGTTACATTAAGTTTTGGATTCCTGTTCATTAGGGTCAAATCTCCATTTTAGAATTTTAAATTCATTTTTTAGATGTTTTATAGTACCTTATTCTAATTAAAATGGTTTATTCTAATTAAAATGGTCAAATTTTCATGATACATGTTTTAACAATTTTTATCATGCATAGGATCGATACTTAAATTCAAGAATTTTTATTTAAAATAAGATATAAAAAGAGTTTTTCCCAAGTCCCACCAGATTTGTACCCAATTTTTTTTATTCATTTCCTGCTTGGATCATTCAATAATGAATTTGATCTTTTCTGTATTTGGACTCGGTTAGAACAGATGGTCTATCCCGTTAAAAAAACATTTTTTAATGTAATTTTTAGCAATTTTCATCATCAAAAAGACTGAAAACCACTAAAAAAATATTTTTTTAGGTTGTCTAATAATTCAAAATCTGTGAAAATTAAGAGCAAAAATAGCTTTAAATTTAAAAATAAACAAAATTTGTATGTCAAAATATTAGTGGAAATCCTAATTTTATAAAAAAATAAAAAATGGGGTTGTTTTAGTCCACTTTTATGGTGGAAATTATTTTTTGGAACGTTGGAATTGAATCCTCGAAAACACTGGAATTTTGAGTTAGATCGGTACCGTTTTGTGCTGTTGTATCTGTCTCTACTACCGATGTTGGATTGAACTGCAGCATGTACGCCATCTGATCCTTTATAATTATTGCGAAGAATGTTTCTGAGCTTGTGTTGTCCGGGTTTGTGAAGTTCACTAACATCTCGTTGACGATTAAGCCGTTGATGTTTGTAGTGTTTTCACTGAGTATTGTTGCATTTGAATCCTTCAAATCTTCTTTATTCCGGTCTAAGAAGTTCTGAGCGGAGTTTGCACCGAAATCAGATAAACTGTACTTCTGGACCATAAGGTCGTAACTTCCATCTGACGAGCTTAAAGATCCAAGGGTAGTTCCAGACAATATACCAATGAAATCCCCTGCTAAAATTTCATCCATAATACCTGAAGATTCAGACCAATCCTGAGGATACTCAAAACTTATTCCTCCATTTGAAAAGGTTTTGGTTCCATTTGAATTTGCAGATGCCGTGATAATAGGTGCAGTAAATTTAACCACTAAAAGTATCGTTAACAAGATTAATCCAAAGATAACCAAGGCTGCTCTCTTTTTATCCATAATAAAACACCAAATATTAATATAATCAACTCATATTTAAAGTTATTATTCAAGGAAGTCAAAAAAAAGTTTAATATGAGTTTACAGAGGAGCTAACAATTTTGTTGTACATTTGTTTTACTATTAAAGAAAACTAGTTAAGCCGTAGATCGAAGAATACAAAATTAAAAGGTGTTTTGTTCTATTATGTTGAAAAACGAACTTCTACATGCAGAATATCATTATAATTCTTTAGTTTTTCTGGTTTAAGGAACTGAAACTGTTATGTTATTTCCAGTATAAGATTTTAGAATATCGTAGTAGGTTATATCCCATTTGGTCCCAGTGTACTTTGCATCAACAAGTGTGTAATATGAATTCCATTTAAACTGTTTAACCACTGGGAGGTTATTTGCAATGTTTATAGCATTTTGGGCAGAACTATAGTTACCATTTTCAATTGAAGGAGTATTAAATGTTCTAACATTTGATTCCTGATCAGACCATGTATTATATTCTGATACAATATAACTGCTGTTTTGAGCATTAATTTTCACAACATTCCATTCGAACATATCAGTGGTAGGATAAACAGATATTTGATTGTAATTCCCATTTAATGTAGGAGTTTCGTTTTCAAGAACATTAAATTTCTCGCATGCCCTTATCCCTCCAAATGATATTAGGATAATCATGAAAATGGCCATAGCAGCTTTTTTATACTTGTAATCCAGTTTCAAATATAAGATAATTAGTACTATGGCTGCAATTATGATGGTTAAACCATCTAAAGATTGATAGATTCCAGCTGCGTATCTTGTAACTGAAAATGGAAAGAACAGAGGAATTCCTAGTGTTGTGAGATAATCCAGGAATAGATGGATTAGAACACCAAAATATGCAATTGCAATGGTGGTTTTTGTAAACTTTACGGATATGTCACGTCGTATTAGGTTGCTGATAAATCCATTCACCTGTTTTCTTGATATTACATACAAGAAGATGGTAGATGTTACCAAACCAAAGATAAAAGAATGTGTAATTCCCCTGTGTGAAAAAATGAAAAACTGTGGAGCTAAAATACCAATCCAAGCCACAAAGATGGTATCAAAATCCGGTGAAATTCCACCAAAACCTCCTGCAAGTTTATTCTTACTTTTCACAGCGACTAATATTATGTATGGAACCAGAAAATGTGTAATTAAATCCATAGTTTATTCACCATAAGTTGAAATGTGTAACCTGCGAATTATTGAGAGTTTTTAATTGAATTCCAATTGATATAAATTAAATGTGTTCTTCAAAGAATTAATGTGTTCTCAAAGGATCTTTAATTTTAGTTGTGATATTGTATTTTCATCATGCAAAAAATGGATAATATTTTATCTTTTAAATCTTATTGGATATATTGGTGAGATACATGGGTTTATTTGATGTTAATCCAAACGAAAATGAGATGATCAAATGAAATTATCTTCACTTATTGTTGATGTCAGCTTCTTTGGATATATATTGGTATGTATCTTTCTTTATGTTAAAGGAAGAGCTAAAATAATACTACATCCTATTTTAGCTATTTTTACGGGATTTGCAGTAACATTTGCCATTGATTTTATTTTATTTGCATTTTTTGCCTATTTTAATGTTGTTAATTTAGTATCCGCATTGTTAACATTAGCAATTGCAGCGTTTATTGGAGGATTCGTAGCAACATTCCTTTCAAGAGAGAATAAAGCGATAATAGGACTTTGGGAAGGGATAATTTTTGGGATGATCTTGTTAATAACAATATTTGTTTACGCATCTACAAACATTGAATTTCTTAATAGGAATATTTTGTTAGCGTTTTTTGTTATTTGTTTAGTATTTGCGGGAATTGGCGGATTCATAGCTGAAAAAATTTCAACGAGATGTTCTGTGATGGGACTTTTTGATGATTATAAAAAGAAATCTTTGGTCAAAAAGGCTATTAATTTCATGACTCAAGAGAAATATCAATCATTAACCGGTTTTAATAATGCGTTGGAGTTCGCTAATGAAGCATTGGAACTGGATCCAAATTACGCTCTAGCATGGCATATAAAAGGTGGTGCACTTATAGGGATGGCGAAGCCTGAAGAAGGACTTAAATGTTTGGATAATGCTATAGAACTAGATCCTGAATTAGGACTTCCATGGTATGGTAAAGGTTTGGTTTCTCAGAAGTTAGGTAAATATGAAGAAGCTATTGATTATTATAACAAAGCTTTGAAATTAGGTTTAAAAAACTTTGATAATCTTCATGTTGATATTCTTTATAGGAAAGGCATAATTTTAACAGAACTTGGTAAATATAAAGCGGCAATTGGACCGTTTGATAAAGCCTTAAAAATAGATCCTAACTTTGTAGATGTATGGACTGCTAGGGGCATGGTTTCTTTGATGTTAAATAAATCCGAGGAAGCACTTGGATATTATGATAAAGCTTTGAAAGTGGATCCTCAAAATTTTGGAGCTTTTATGGGTAAATATATGGCTCTTATGGATCTTGATAAGCATCAAGAAAGTTTGGAATATTTAGATAAAGTTTTAGAAATTGAATCTCAGCAGGCTTCACTTTGGGCTAGCCGGGGAATACTTCTTAATCAATTGGGAAGGTATGAAGAAGCCATAATATGCTTGAATAAAGCTTTAAAATTAGACCAAAAAGAACCACGTGCATGGAAAACTAAAGGAAAAAGCCTTGTAAGACTAAAAAGACCTGAAGAAGCTTTAAAGAGTCTTGAAGAAGCATTAAAGTTAGACCCAAAAAATTCTGATGCATGGTTTACTAAAGGTTTAGCATTTAACCAGCTTGCAAAGTTTAAAGAATCTCTAAATTGTTTTGAAAAATCTTTGAACTTAAATCCAGATAATGCTGATGCATGGTATGGTAAAGGTTTATCACTTGAAGAACTTGAAAAGCCAGAAAAAGCCTTAAAAAGTTATGATAAAGCACTTGAATTAAAAATTGACTTTAAACCTGCTAAAGAAGGTAAAGAAAGAATTTTAGCTTCTAAATTTAACGAGTTGTGATTTTATGAAATTTTTTAGTGGATTTAAAGAGAAATCTTACAAAAACTGATAAATGAGAGTTTAAACCTTTGATACAGTTTTTAATGATAAAATTATTAATTCAAATGGGTGTAATCCATAAATTATAAATATTTTCTAAATAACATTACTTTTATGTCTCCGAACTTGTCTGAAGTTGATGATAATCTTAAAACTCGTATTGAACTTGAGATCAGGGATAAGGATCGTTTGGAAACTTTTGTAGATGGTGTTTTTGCTATTGCAATTACTCTTTTGGTTTTGGAATTTGCAGTTCCGGTGTTACCACATTCTAATGTGGCTATTTTGAATTTTTTGAATGGTTTATGGCCTAAACTTCTAGGATATTTCCTGGCGTTTTTCCTTTTAGGCATATTACTAAATAACCATAGTAGACAGTTTAGAAATGCAGATCATGCTGATCAGAAACTTTGGTGGATTAATTTAGTGTTTTTATCTTTTATTGTACTTGTACCGTTTGTTACATCAATTTGGATTGAATACGGAGATACTACAGTTGGAGTTTTGTGTTTCCACTTTGATATCCTTATTTCAGGCATTATACTGTATTTTAACTGGTCATATCTAAAAAAACATAAATACCTTCTCAGAAAAGATATAACCCCTAGAATTAGTACGATAATTACTTACAGAAATTTATCTATTCCTGTTTCCTCACTTATCGCCATAGGATTCGCTTTTTTCACACCATTTTTAAGTAACGTGGCCTATTTATTAATCCTTATAATTATGTTTATTGCGCCTCGTCTTGTCAAAAGAAGAGTTAATTAATAAAATATTAGTTTAAGCTTGGATTCAAACCTTTGCCTTTTTTTGAGGAGTAAATCAAATCTTTCCTGTTTTATATTTCACTACACGAGTTTCTCTTTTAAAATCACCATTTTATTGCTTCTTATTCATTTAATTAGTTCGATTATTCTGTTAGAAGATTGTTATTAAGACTATTCCAAAGATAACCATGGCAACTCCTATTTAAAGTTATTATTCAAGGAAGTCAAATAAAAACTTAATATTCTTATTTCACATTAAAAAGAAGAAAATTTGGCTACATTAACCAATAAGTGACCCTTTTGGATCGCCATTAAGCATGGATTGTAACAGTTTAGGTAATATTATGTCACATTTATCAGATGATTGGAGAATTCTTTCATCATCAAAACTTTTGATGCGTGCAGAATATTTTTTTCTTAGTTTTTTTACTAAATTTTTATCGGTATCAATAACTACCAATGTTTGATTGGGGTTTTCAGACATGGATCTTGCTATAATTTTGGATATATATGTATCTGATTCAGAAAATGAATATCCTACCACTATAATATAGTTAGAATCCATAATTGTTTGTTGAGCTGAATTCCAAATATCTATCAAATTTGGAAAATTTAAAAATTTAAACGCCATTGGAGGAACTAATAAAGGACGTCTCAATCCACCACAATTTTGACATATACCCATTATAGGAAAACTCATAATATCTTTATCATATATTTCTTTAACTTCAAGTAAGTCAAAGTCTAGAACTTCTTGACAAGATTCACAGTATGACCAATTTATAGAACCATGCATTTTAAGCAATTTAAGTTTTCCAGTGTCGGTTTTTGTCCCTTCAAACTCAATTTCTTTATTTAATAATGCCTCATCCATACAACCATCATAATTAGTAGTTATAATAGAGGTGTTTTCATGATTTTGAACAAAATTTGCAATAGATTCATGTGCAGCATTAGGACTTGCAGAAATCATGGTACTTGTTAAAAGTCCAAATAATATTTGAAGGGTGTCTTGAAGAAAACTTATAGAAGATGCATCCATTTTTGAAATGTTTACTTTTTTAGTATCATAGCACTGTTTCTTTTCTGGAAACAAAAAATATTCTAATAAATTATTAATATCATGATTTTTTGTTGCAAACTCAGAAATATAAGCTGCAGTTAATAAATCTTCTATATTATTAATTTTTGAACTTCTACAATAATCAGTTAATTTGTCTAAATCGTCACGACCAATTTTTTCAGCACCTTTCCATAGCTCTGGAAGTAATTTATTAACTGTTGGGATATTTGATGGTGCAGATGCACCTGCACCCAATAAAAATGTAATATTATCATTTTCATTTAATTTGATATTTAACAATTCTTTATCCATCAAAGGAGAAGATTTAATTATAGTATCCATTTGTAACTGCTCTTCATGTGCAAGACGAATACTTAGATTATTGACTGAACGATGTTGGATATTTCCTGAAGGTCTGCTTGTACTATCCCAAAATTTTAATAATTCTGTAATAATCGGCTCATTGTCGTTTTTTTTAATTAAAAAATCGTAAACATCCATTAAGTTACCCATTTCATTTTCTAAATCTTCAATTATTTTTTTTTGTTTTTCTGATATGTACACCATTTAACCAACATCCATATACTATAGTACCTTTATTCACGTTTTATGAAAAAAGAGGCCAATCCAATATAATAAAATAATAGAAATGGTGTGGATACCTATTTCTTCAAAATAACAATCTCAATTTCCTGATCATGTTTAGGTGCCAGTTCCTTAAGCATCTCTTTTAAATCTATTTCATCAAATAAATCAAGCTCTCCTGTTTTATATTTTACTGCACGAGTTTCTCTTTTAACAGATTCAACCATTTTATCGCCTCTTAATTTAATTCTTCATATGATAAGTTAATAGATTTAATTATTAAACTTTATTATGTTAATTCTGGAAATATTAATAAATATAATCTTTATATAATCCAAATCCTTTGAATAAATCAAATAACACAGATTTAACTATTAAAATTAATAAAATATCTTGAAGGTGTTGAAATTAGATATAATCTTGCTGTTGCACTGATAATCATCGTACTGGTAGTTTCCATAAGCGGATGCACTAATCACACCCAAAACACTGTAAACAACACGAAAACCTTTTCTGAGGAAGGTCTAACCTTCGACTATCATGAAAGCTGGACTTTAAATCAGACCCAGTTTCCTCAAAATGTATCAAACTACAACCTTAAACAGCTTGGAACACTATCGGCACCTCAGGGATTCAACGTGTTCATTGAAAAATCAGCTTCACCATCTTCTTCTTCTGATTACATCCAGAAATTTAAAGATCTAAGTGCAATGGGTATAAACAATATTAACACAACCATAAACTCGGAAAATAACATACAGATCAACAGTTTACATGCTTATGAAATAGTAATGACAGTTAACGACCCTCAATATGACATGCCGCAAAAAGTACTCTGTGTTGTGGTTGAAAAAGGTCAAAATGTGTATATGATACAGTTCATTACGGAAAATGGTTCCTTTGACGAATATCTACCGATATTTAATAATGTAACGTCCACAATAAAATTAGCATAATTATTTCATTTTTTGAATAATATTAACTTAAAAAGGAGATATGAATTTTGGATTCAACAATATTAATTACAATTGGTATAATTGCAGTGGTGATGTTTTTCGTTTCTAGAAAACAATTACGTGAAAAGGAAGTGAAACCTCGAAAATTAATTATAGTTCCTGTGGTCATGCTTTTGGTAACAGCTGGAACCATTTACCAAACAATGTTTTCAGGTATTTTTGGATTTATGCTTGTTTTAGGAGGATTCCTAATTGGAGCTCTTGTAGGCTATTTTATGGGGACACTTTTTAAAATGCGTGTTACAGACGAAGGCGCGGTGATGATGAAAGGTTCCATAATCACAATTTCCGTATGGTTTATCCTTATTGTAGTTAAAATCTACAGTGAATCAGTACTTGGAGGTGGAAACACCCATATTAACAATATAACATCCATGTTCCTGGCCATGACAATGGGAACCATGATTGTAAGACGTTTAGCTATTTATAAGAAGTATACCGAACATAAAACAGCTTGTTAAATATATACTCATTTATTCACCTTTAAATGAGTTTTTGATTTTTTTTATATAAAAACCATATTCGTTCAAGTACCTCATGGATAATTATTTATCTAAAGTTTAAACTATCATTGTTCATGTTTAGAGAAAGTATCTACAAGAGGTACATACCCGCAGCCACGCCTGATGAAGAAAATAACGGTTTTGCTTACTGGTTTATCTTTAATCAGGATAAAATGCTGGTAAAGACTACAAATAACAAGATTAAGATTCCTTATCTAATATCCTTGGAAGACCTGAATTTTTCTCCAGTTAGAACTCAGTATTTTGGTACATTACAGGGACATCCATGTTACTCTGCTGAAGTTGCCCCGCAAACGAATGCCCCTGAAGAAATGATTTTTAGAAACTTAAGGTCCTTGTACGATGATTTAGATGAAGATATATTTCTTCTGGCAGGTAAGGCTTTTCAAATCGTGAACTGGGATAAAACTCATCAGTTTTGCGGTAAATGCGGTGCTCCCACAGAAACTATGGAAAATGAAATGGCCAAAATTTGTCCAGAATGTGGATTTATTAGTTTTACACGCATTTCTCCAGCAGTGATAACTGCTATTATAAAGGACGGCAAAATACTCCTGGCCAAACACTTACGCACCCCTGGAAATATGTACGGTCTTATTGCAGGATTTTTAGAAGCTGGAGAAACCCTGAAAGAAGCAGTAGAAAGGGAAATTATGGAAGAAGTGAGTTTAAAAGTCAAAAATATAGAATATTTTGGAAGTCAGCCATGGCCATTCCCTAATTCCCTCATGGCCGGGTTTACTGCAGAGTATGAAAGCGGTGAGATAAATGTTGACGGGAATGAATTAATAGATGCAGCGTGGTTCGATGCAAATGAACTTCCGGATATACCTTCCAAGATGAGTATTTCCCGGGAACTTATTGATTGGTACATTGAGAATTATTCAAGTTGAAGTGAAAGAGTTAAATAGAATGGATATTAGTCGTTTACGGAACTAAAACGTGAATTAAGATACTTAACTTCCCTCAGATACTTAGCTTCCTCAAATAGTTAAGTTCCCTCAGTGTTCAGCATAGTTTTTAATTTTAATCATTTTTTCTCAATAATATTTTACTTACCATTTTTGCATTTCAATATATGCCCATGTCTCATTTAACTGTTTATTTTTTCCAATTAGTTTTGTTTGATGTTAATAATTAATTAATCAACTGTTTTAATCAGTTTTTTATCTGAACTAGTAATCTATATAAACTAACGAGGATAAATTTTTAAATCACTAAGAACACTAATTAATGAAAACTAATCCTTTTAATTAGTTTTTTTTAACAAATAGAATTTTAATTTTACTAAAAAGTATATACTGCGTAGAGATATGATCTTATAATGATTTCGGAACAATTCATTTTAATTGGTTCTTTTTTGCTTTTTATCAGCATAATAATAAGCAAAACTTCCCACAGGCTTGGAATTCCTTCACTACTCTTCTTCCTTTTAATAGGAATGCTGGCAGGTTCTGAGGGCATAGGTGGGATTTATTTTAACAATCCTATCATTGCACAATTCATTGGAATCATTGCCCTTGTATTTATCCTTTTTTCAGGAGGATTAGATACCAAATGGGGTGATGTGAAACCGGTTCTCTGGAGAGGGGTTATACTTTCCACTGTGGGTGTTTTAATCACAACATTGGCAGTGGGACTTTTTATTAATTGGATTACAGGATTTTCTCTTATTGAATCCTTTTTGATAGGTTCAATTGTTTCCTCTACCGATGCAGCAGCAGTATTTTCTATTTTCCGATCTCAAAAACAGGGATTAAAAAATAATATTGAACCCACACTCGAGCTTGAAAGCGGAACAAACGACCCTATGGCCTACTTCATGACCACCACGTTGATATTTCTTATCCTGAACCCTGCAACATCAGTTTGGTCCATGATCATGTTACTTGTACAATCAATTGGACTTGGGGTTGTTATTGGAGTCGTTTTCGGAAAAGGAATGGTAAAACTCATTAATAATATTAAACTTCATATTGAAGGGCTTTATCCAGTTCTCACCATAGCACTATCCTTCCTGACATTTTCTGTAACTTACTTTGTGGGAGGAAATGGCTTTTTAAGTGTTTACATTGCAGCATTGATACTTGGAAATAGTCATTTTGTTAATAAAAAGGTTCAAATGCAGTTTTACGATGGAATGGCTACGTTAATGCAAATTATAATGTTTTTGACCCTTGGACTTCTTGTGTTCCCATCTCAAATCATTCCAGTAATGGGAATAGGGATTTTAATCTCATTTTTCTTGATCTTGGTTGCCCGGCCCCTTGCAGTCTTTCTATGCCTTTCCCCTTTCAAAGTTGGAATGAAAGATAAAGTTTTCATTTCATGGGTGGGTATTAGAGGTGCGGTACCCATTATCTTTGCAACGTATCCCATAGTAGCAGGAGTTAACGGTGCAAATATGATCTTTAACATAGTTTTCTTCATAACCATGACCTCTGCATTGATACAAGGATCAACCATCAATGTACTTGCCAGATATCTGGGCCTTTCTAAACCCAAAACTGAAAAATAATTTAATTTGTCATAAAAAATTAGTTAAATATGAAAAATCACCAGAACTAGAAATAATATGTTATTTTGGAGTCTTTTTGCATCAAATAAAAAAGTATAGGGTTAATGGGATTTCATTCGATAAATTTCATTTAAAAAGAAAATAAGGGAGAAACATTCCAGAGAAACCTTCCAATTTCTCAACTTTATTTTCCTGTCACATCGCTCTTTTTAACTTCACTATCCATATTATCACTCAAGAACAGTTCTTTAAGGAACAGGCAGATTACAAGTCCTGCAACACTTATCACAAGCCCGGAAAGGAACACGTTGTGAATGGCCAGGCTCATGATTGCAGGTGGAACGTTTTTGGCTGTCTGTATATCCATGTTCACAGAGAGGTTCACAATAACTCCAAAGACTGGTAGGGCGACTGTTGCACCGATATTACGGAAAAATTGCATGGATGCAGTAACAGTTCCAAGGTCTCGTTTTCCAACTGCATTTTGAACTGCAACGTTGAACACAGGGAACATCATACCGGATCCAAGGCCGAGTATGGTGGAGTAGATGAGCAGTTGGGTAATCCCTGTACCTGTGGTCATGGTTGAAAGGAGCCACATACCCAGGGTAATCATCATAAATGCCAGAATTCCCATTTTTTTGTAGGTTCCTGTCCTTGATATGACCTGTCCCACAATAATCGAGGCAATGGTCAGGCTCACAAGCATTGGTGTTACTAACATCCCTGAAACTGCTGCACTCATGCCCTGCACACCCTGAATAAATAGAGGTATGTAGAGAATTCCGCAGAACATCACAGCACTTGCAAGGAACATGGCAATGGATGAAACGTTGAACACTGAACTGTTAAAGAGGTGAAGTGGTAAGATCGGTTCTCTGGCTCTTTTTTCAATGAACAGGAAGGCCACCAGCATAACAGCTGCAACTATAAACAGACCTGCAACGAGGATTGATGAAACTGATGCATTATCTACAAATGTGAGGGCCAGGAAAAGAGAGCTTAAACTGGCTGTAAGACTTATTATTCCGGAGTAATCTATGATTCCTTCTGTTACGACCTCTTTCAAATGTGGGAAGTGTGATCTGAGTATGTATAATGCTGTTAATCCCACTGGAATGTTGATGAAGAAGACCCATGGCCATCCCATGAAATCTGTTATTACCCCACCGAGCACAGGGCCCAGTACACTTGCAAAACCGAATACAGACGAGAGTATTCCCATATATTTTCCCCTCTGTCTTGGGGGGAATATCTCAGCTACCACAATAAATGGGATTGTTAGAAGCACACCACCCCCTATACCTTGCAATCCCCGGAATATTATAAGTTCCAGCATGTTTTGTGAAAATCCACATATAACTGAGCTTACCATGAAAAGGACAAGTCCGATTATTAAAATCTTTTTACGGCCGTAAATATCTGATAATTTTCCTGAAAGTATTATGGCAATGGTTGATGTTAAAAGGTAGATTGTGAACGGCCAGACGTAGTAAGCCATACCTCCAAGACTTGCTATGACCTTTGGCATGGCTGTGCTCATGATGGAGTTGTCCAGTGCAGCTACTAGCATGGTGATCATCAGACCTGCCAGCAGTACCTTGATATTTTTTGGGTTAAATTTTTCAGATTCCATTTTAGACCTCTTCAATTTTTAAAAGTATTTTTTTGATGTTTTCAGTACTTTGATACAATGATTCAAGCTCTTCCTTGCTGAGAGCTGATAAATTCTTTTTAATTATTATTTCAACCTCTTTTTGGGAAGTTGCTATGAAACTTTTTCCCTTGGGGGTTATTTCTATTCTGATTATTCTTCGGTCTTTTTTATCAGGTAAACGTTTTACCATACCTTCTTCTGCTAGTTTATCTATTTGAACCGTCATGTTGGGTTTGGATATGTGTAATTTCTTTCCAATATGTGATATTGGGAGGTCATCGTAGTGTTCCAGTACTCCGAGTATTTGATAGTGGATATTCAATCTCTGTTTAGAAGTAGCTTCTTCTGGTGTTGTTACTTTCTGATAAAAAAGTGGAAGGTACTTCAAAAGATTATCTACCAACTTTTCCATTTGCGTTTCATTCATTAAATTCACCTTTAATAATGTTCAAGAATTTTAGTTCAACTTTAAAATAGTTAAACTTTTTAACTATTTAATAATTTAACTAATTTATATTTAAATCTTTCTCCAAAGAAAAGACCACACAAAACATGATGCAAGAAGATTTACACAAAAACAAAAATAGTAGGAGAAGAATAAACAAAATTAATTCTAACAAGTTGTATAGGTTGATTGGATTCATGATCTTTTAAAGGAGTTGATGCCAATGATAAAAATTCAGGATGCCATGGAAAAAAATGTTATAAAATTCAAATCCACAGACAAGATAATCGATGTTGCACAGAGTTTAAGAGATAATAAGATAAGTGGAGCTCCTATAGTTGATGATGACGGTAAAGTTATTGGAATAGTGAGCGAAGGAGACATAATGAGGCTGATTGAAGTTCACTCTCCTCAGATGAACCTCATATTACCATCACCCCTTGACTGGATCGAGCTACCGCTCCGCATGAAACATGAATATGATGAGATAACAAAAGGGCTTAAAACAGCAGCTAAGGTCCTCATAGGCGAGATAATGACCAAAAAAGTTGTATCAGTCTTACCTGATGCATCAATATCCGATGGTGCAGCGCTCATGGACTCCCATGATATTAAAAGGCTTCCAGTTGTGGATGCAGATAAAAAACTTGTGGGCATAGTTACAAGAGGAGATATCATAGGTGCTATGGTGAGGTTTGGATGAGTAAGACCAAACGAATAGCTATCTATGGAAAGGGGGGAATTGGAAAATCCACCATTGTCTCCAACATAGCAGCAGCATACTCTGAAAACTGCAACGTGCTGGTTATAGGCTGCGACCCCAAGGCGGACACCACTAGAACCCTGGTGGGAAGCAGGATACCAACCATCCTTGAAATTGTGAAGCGTAAAAAAGGGGCATCACCTGATGAAATCCTTTTTAAAGGCTACGGTGGTGTGAGATGCGTGGAAAGTGGGGGCCCGGAACCTGGAGTTGGATGTGCAGGTCGTGGTGTTATAGTGGCCATGAACCTCCTTGAGAAGCTTGAAATATTCTCAGAAGACCTCGACGTTATCATCTATGATGTACTAGGTGATGTGGTCTGTGGAGGATTTGCAGTTCCTCTAAGGGAAGAATTTGCAGATGAAGTTTACATTGTAACATCTGGGGAGTACATGGCATTATACGCGGCTAACAACATCTGTAAAGGTATAAAAAAGCTTAAAAGTCGTTTTGGTGGTGTCATATGCAATCGCAGAGGACTCAAAGATGAAGTAAAAATAGTAGGGGAATTTGCTGAGCGGGTTGGAAGCAAGATCATTGGAGTCATACCAAAAAGCGAGCTGGTCCAGAAGAGTGAGTATGAGGCCAAAACTGTTGTTGAAAAATTTCCTGATTCTAAGCAAACTGAACTCTACAGAAAACTTGCAAAAGCCATATATCTAAATGAAGATTTTGTAGTTCCTGAACCTATGGGTATAGATGAATTTGAAGAGTTTTTCAGGCAATTTTAAGAGTTGATAACCAATAGTTTAGAAAGTTTGATAAAATTCTAAGTTGAGGAGTTTTTCCAATACTCGAGTTTTTCCAAACTCAATGGATTTGATTAATTAACTTTTAACTTTAATTTTTTATTTCTTTAAAATTTTATTTTTCAACTGAAATCGGAAGTGTTAGATTAAAAAATTTCTAGAATATTAGATTAAAAGATCTGCCATATGCTTGATTTAAGCTTAAATATAAAAGAAGATCCAAACTTTTCTCATGGTTTAATGATTTTTTCTTTCAATTAAATGATGGTACTCTTCGTAATGGATCATAATGATCCAATGGGTACATATCTACCCATGATATTGTTAAATTTTTAAGGTTTCTAAATTTTCAGGCTTGAGTTTCAGTTTTTTAAATGAATTGGAGCAGATTTCATCTGGTTTGAGGTCATTAAAGTAAAAAAGATGTGATTGACACTTACAGTCGGAACATCCGAACTTTGGGACACCTTCCCCATTTTTTGAGATTTCCGATGCTATGCTGCACTCCCATCTATCGTCACTAACTGCAAAAACAACGTCAACAACCTCTGCATTTTCATTTTTTAGGAGGTAGTCAACGTGCCAGTGCAGTTTTTTATCATTGCTGAGATGCCTTTTGATGCGGCTTTCAAGGGAGTTGAGTGCAGAACCCACGTAAACGTAGTATCCCTTTTTAAAATTTATAAAACCCTGCTTTCCCACTTTTATTCTAGATTTCTGATTTAAATGGATAACCAGGCAGTATGTGCCCTTTAAAACATCTTTTTTTGGCATGAAATCTCCTGTTTTTTATAATTAAGGCAGAATCAATTAGCATTTTATTTTTGTACATTACTATTTTTTAATTTTTTATACTGCAGCTTTCTATTTAAAAATATTAGAGTTTCCTATTTAAAAATACTAAATTTTTATTTAAAAATAATCTCCTTTTGTGTAATGGTTTATATTTAAAATAACACATCTATTATACAATTACCTTAACCCACATTAAATTAAGATTTAGGGAGGAAAATGTTTTGGAATACACTTTTTTTGCAAAGGGGCATCCGAACGTCACATCGAAGCACAAAACAACCTTTGAGGTGACGAAGGACCTGGATATGGGAATTAGAGCAGACTGCATCATAGGGGTTTCATCCGGAATCAAGATGGACGACTTTCCAGAAGAGATTAAAGAAGTCATAAAAAATGAAAATACAGTTATAAAAATTTTGCTTGAAACTGAAAATGCAGCCGATGAAATAACAGGATACGGGCATCCCGAACTTACACTTGATCATCCCACAGACATGGTCTGCAGGAAAAGCGAGTTCAAATGCAACAGGACTTTGATGATAAAGGCGGATAAAGCAGCATGCGACCTTAAAAAAGATTTAATAAATGATTTAAGCAAGGGTAAATCACTGAAAGTTGTGATAAAGGTTGGTTGATTGTGTTGTGATTTGATTGATTGTGTTATGTGATAATTGGAATATAAAGAAGATGTGTCTGAATGTTTGAAAATCGTAAGTTAAAAAAAATTAAAAAACTCAATAAAAAGGCAGCTAAGCCTGAATTCAAATCAGATGAAATTTTAAAATCTCTTAAACTGCATGAAAACGATAGGATTGCAGATATTGGCTGTGGTGGGGGCTATTTCACCTTCAAGTTTTCAAAGAACGTTGGAAAAAATGGAATAGTGTACGCAGTTGACATGGAACTAGAATGTCTCGATTACGTGAAGGATGAAGCTCAAAAACAGGGCATAAAAAATATAGAAACAGTTCTGGCAGAAGATGGCAGTCTTGAACTTGAAAATGGTTTGAGCCTTGTTTTTTTAAGGAACGTCTTCCACCACATTGAGGATCCTGTAAACTACTTTAAACATTTAAAACAGTTTTTAGCTCCTGATGGAAGAATTGTTATTATAGACTACAAGAAAACTAAAAAAATCAACTTTGTGAACCTTTTTGGTCACTACACTCCTGAAGATGAGATTCTAAGTGTCATGGAAAATAGTGGGTATCTTCTTTCAGAAAAATTCAATTTTTTATCCTCTCAATCGTTTATCCTCTTCAAAAACGAGTAAAAGGATAAAATTCATTTTTAATTCTCTTTTAATCTTTTTTATTTAAAGTTCTAAAAGACTATAATTTTTGACGTTTCAAAATCATTAAAAAAAGATCTGTTCATCAAATAATCCAAATTTTGAGGATGTTAAAAGTAGAAGTTAACTGTTAAGTGCAGGGGACGGGAATCGAACCCGCGAAGGGACTACCCCACTAGGCCCTCAACCTAGCGCCTTTGACCGCTCGACCACCCCTGCGTGATCAGATGTTTCTCACTACATGTGAGCATACCAACATTTTTATCTCTCAGTATTTAAATGTTTTCCTTGGATTTTAGGGTTTAATATTAACTTAATAAAGATGGAATACAAAATAGGAACCACTTAAACCTATATTCATGGAAAAATAGATATAAGAATGATTTTATGCAAGCTGTAAAAGAATCTGGAGAGGGAATACTCGTTGATATAGAGGTATCTCCAAAATCTGGAAAATTTGAAATAGCAGGCTACAATGAGTGGAGAGAGGCCATTGAAGTTAAAATAAAGGCTGTTCCCCAGAAGGGCAAGGCAAACAAGGAAATAATAAAAGAATTTTCCAAGCTCACCAAAAACCCCGTTGAAATTATATCTGGACATAAAAGCCACCGTAAAACCATAAAAATTTATAATATGGCTAAAACTGAGTTTTTAAAAATTTTAGATTCTTATTTCTAAAATTAAGTAAAACTACTTAATTTATAACCCCTTATTAACCCAATTTTTTTAGATATTATTTTCAAAATTAGATGTAAACTACAAACAATACCGAGGATTATAAAATTAATTTTTTAGATCGTGCCATTTTAACTATTATCGCCAGAGATATAACTTCACTTGCCACAAGTAAAGTTAAAAAAATTACTACAGCTTTGATAACCCCAGTTTTACCGGTTATTAAAATCACTATTAAAAAGATAATCACAGAAAATATGAACGCTCCGACCATAAAAGCTGCTACGAGTGTATTATTTAGACTCATACTCTTTTTTTAACACCGGACTTACCAATTTTTAAATTTAACTTATCCTATTGATTGATATCTCGTTAATTAGACTAAATTATTCATATTTACCAATTTTTGTTGCCACAAATATGAATATCAATAAGAATACCACGACCGCGCTAATAAACCCATAGGTGTTGCCTGCTATCATACCTACAATAACATAGGCAAGCACAGCAAATACGAATGCTCCTGCAACTACAGCTACTATAATTTCGTTGCCAATTTTGCCTCCATCGTCTTGGATTATCATAGGTATTATTTTTAACTTTCTGGCCTAAATTTTTTTCCATAGCTAATTGTAAATGGCCCAAATTTTCAGCATAACTTGAATTAGGAACCTTAAAAAGCTAATTAAAACACAATGAGTTATTACATCTTAAATAGAAAAATTCTAAATATTTTAAATGGAAAAAACTCTAAAATATTCGAAAATAAGAAGGTAAAAAAGAGAAGAAAGTCCCCTCTTCACAGATAATATTCTTTTTTTATCCTTTAAAGGGAAATACCATTATTTTTATTCGTTAAAAAAAAGATGGAAGAAATGTTTTTAATTTCTATTTTATCTATCCTTTTAAAAACTTTAAAAACATGGAAGGGTTTGCCTTGTACCAGTTGATGGTTTCGCGTAATGCGTCTTTAAATTCCCATTCAGGTTTCCATCCAAGCCCATTTAGTTTGGTTGAATCTAGAGAGTACCTTCTGTCGTGTCCCAGACGGTCGTCAACAAATTTTATTAAACTTTCAGGCTTTCCGAGAATGTCAAGTATCATATGGGTTATTTCGAGGTTGGTTTTCTCGTTTCCACCGCCTATGTTGTAGACTTCCCCTAATTTTCCCTTCGTCAATGCGGTGTATATTCCCCGACAGTTGTCAGGGGCATATATCCAGTCCCGGACGTTCTGCCCGTCACCATAGACCGGAAGAGGTTTATTCTCCATGGCATTCATTATAAATAGAGGTATAAGCTTTTCAGGATATTGGTACGGTCCGAAGTTGTTACTGCTCCTTGTTATAAGAGTAGGGGTGCTGTATGTTTTGTAATATGCACTTACAAGCACATCAGCCCCGGCTTTACTTGCAGAGTACGGGCTTGATGGGTCTATGTTGCTTTTTTCGGTGAAAGAACCGTTATCTATGCTTCCGTACACTTCATCTGTTGATATTTGAAGGTACCTTTCCACATCGTACTTTCTAACATGTTCAAGAAGATTGTAAGTTCCTAAAACATCTGTTTTAACGAACACCCCTGGATCCTCTATGGATCTGTCGACATGGGTCTCTGCTGCGAAGTTCACAACCATATCGCAGTCTTTCATTGCGGTTTTAACAGCTTCAGGGTCTTTTATATCTCCTTTAACAAATTCGATTTTATATTTGATATCCTTGAGATAATCGAGATTGGCGGCGTAGGTGAGCTTGTCCAGGACAACGAGTTCATGGTCATATTTTTCGATCATGTGGTGGACGAAGTTGCATCCTATAAAGCCAGCCCCTCCTGTTATGAGCATTTTCATCTAAATCACACCGTTTAATTTGATATGTTTTAATTGGTTTAATAAAAATCTTTAATTGGGTTATTTGCAATTTTTAAGTTGGTTATTTGCCAGTGGTAAGTATAATAATGTAAAAAAATTCAGATTTTATCCGTGTTTTTTACCTTCAAGTATCCAGTCGTATGGAATTTCGTCCGTGTCTGGAGGTAACCTGTATTCGTCGGGTTCATTGTAGTTGTAACTATGGGTTGGAACACTCACGAAGTAAGCTGTTTCTGTTCCAACAGCTTTAAATCCATGGTATACGTATGTTGGGACACTTATGAGCATTGGATTTTTATCTCCAACAAAAAATTCGTTTATTTCACCGTATGTAGATGAATCTTTCCTTGAATCATAAAGTGCAACCTTCATCATGCCGTGTACGCATGTGAAATTGTCAGTCTGCTTTTTATGAAGATGCCATCCTTTAACAACTCCAGGATAAGCTGTGGTCATGTAAACCTGGCCGAATTTTTCGAATATGTCATCATCAGATCTTAATATTTCCATAAGCCATCCCCTCTCATCGGGAACAACTTTCAAATTTTTTATTTTAACGCCTTCTATCATAAAAACACCTTTTTATATTCAAAAAAACCTTTTTTATACTCTCAAAACTTTTATATATTCTATTCTTATTAACCATTACCATGAAACGTCTTTTTATAACAGGTGGAAGTGGACTTTTAGGATCCAAATTCAAGTACATTGCAGGAAGTAAATACGAAATAGTAACAACTCACCATAAAAATCCCGGTGAAAACTCTGTTTTGTTTGATATAACCGATGAAAATGATGTTATGAATAAAATAACTTCCCTAAATCCAGATGCGGTGATACATGCTGCAGCACTCACCAACGTTGACTACTGTGAAGACCACCCTAAAGAAGCATGGAATGTAAATGCAAAGGGAACTGATAACATAGCAAAGGCATGTGAAAAAACAGGCAGCAAACTCACATATGTTTCCACGGACTTTGTTTTTGATGGTGAAAGAGGAATGTACAGCGAGGAAGATAAAACAAATCCTCTTGGCTACTACGCATCAACAAAGCTTGAAGGTGAGGAATTTATCAGACAGTATGATGATTTAAATTATGCAATTGCTCGTGTGAGTGTTTTATACGGCTGGCATACTCGTATGAACTTTGTAACGTGGGTTATAGATGAGCTTAAAAATGGGAATGAGATAAACATCGTAACAGACCAGTACAACTCTCCAACACTTGCAGATAACGCTGCAGAAGCAATGATTAAGATATTTGAGAAGGATAAAACTGGAATATACCATACGGTTGGAGATGAAAGGATCAACAGGTTCGATTTTGCACGAAACATTGCAGAGGTGTTTGACCTTGATTCCAGCCTTATAAATCCAACAAAAAGTACAAATTTCGTTCAAAAGGCTAAAAGGCCTAAAGATTCATCATTAAATGTTGAAAAAGTCCAGAGAGATCTGGGAATAAAAATGTTGAACACAACTGAAGGATTGAACTATATGAAGAAGGTGATGCAATGAAAGGATTAATTTTATCAGGTGGCCATGGAACCAGGTTAAGGCCACTCACACACACAGGCCCTAAACAGCTTATACCAATAGCAAACAAGCCTGTTTTATTTTATGCCATAGAAGATCTAAGAGATGCAGGTGTAACAGATATAGGACTTATTTTAGGAACCAATATGCCTGAAAAGTTGAAGGATGCTGTAGGAGACGGCTCAAAATTTGGTGTTAACATAACCTACATCATGCAGGGAGAGCCCAGGGGACTTGCACATGCAGTTGCAGTTGCAGAAGATTTTATAGGTGAAGACTCCTTTATCATGTACCTTGGAGACAACATACTCAAATCCGGTATAACTGAATTTGTTGAGGGCTTTGAAGAGTCCAACTACGAAGCAAGGATACTTTTACAGAAAGTGGAAAATCCAAGGCAGTTCGGAGTAGCTGAGCTCAACGGAAACGGTGAAGTTACACACCTTGTTGAAAAACCTGAGGAACCTAAAAGCGACCTTGCACTCGTGGGTATTTACCTCTTCAAAAAATCCATATTTGACTCCATAAGAAGTATAAAACCCTCATGGAGGGGTGAACTTGAAATCACAGATGCAATCCAGAAACTCCTGGATTCTGAGAGTAAAGTGGACTCCCACATAGTTGAGGGATGGTGGAAGGATACAGGTAAACCTGAGGATGTTTTAGAAGCAAACAACCTTATTTTAGATGCCCTAAAAACATGTAATAATGGTGAGATTGAGAAGGGTGCAAAGGTACGTGGAAGAGTTTCAATTGGAAAGGGAACTGTTATACGTAAAGGAAGTGTTATAAGAGGTCCTGTGATTATTGGGGAAAACTGTGAAATTGATGCTTACGTTGGACCGTACACTGCAGTGGGTGACAACACAAAGATAACAGGCGGTGAGATAGAGGCTTCAATAATAGTTGGAGATTCTATCATTGCATGTGATGAACGGATAGTTGAAAGCCTGATTGGAAACCATTCCAGAATCGTTTCATCAAACGACCGTTTACCTAAGGGCCGTAGGTTCGTTATTGGGGAAAATTCCTTGGTGAACCTCTGATAAAAATAAACTGGATAACAGATAAATTAAAAACAGGATTTAAGAGTTGAGAATAGATAACAATTAAATAATTTAATATTAAAATAATCTAATAATAATTAATGCTCAGCTATTAATATAACTTAAATTAACTTATACAAGCAAAACTCTAACTTGAATAAAGAGAGAAAAAAATAAGCAATCAAACTAATTGATAAATTATAAAGAATGGATTTACGTAGGTGAATACATGAAAGCCATAATACCAGCTGCAGGACTTGGAACAAGATTTTTACCAGCTACAAAAGCACAACCAAAAGAAATGCTTCCAGTTTTTAACAAGCCAACCATACAATACGTTGTTGAGGAGGCAGTTGCCTCTGGAATTGATGATATCCTCATAATAACAGGTAAGGGAAAAAGATCAATAGAAGACCACTTTGACAGGTCATTTGAACTGGAATACTTCCTCAAAAACTGCGGGAAAATTGATAACCTCGAGGAAATAGAGGCAATATCTGAAATGGCAGACATCTATTATGTACGCCAGAAAAAACAGAAAGGACTTGGAGATGCTATTTTATGTGCCAAAAAACACATAGACGGTGATCCATTTGCAGTTCTCCTTGGAGATACCATAACTCAGTCAAATGTTCCCTGTACAAAGCAGCTCATGAACATCTTTGATAAATATAACTCATCCACAATAGCCATAGAAAGGCTTCCTGATGAGAAAGTTGAAAGATATGGAATAATAAAAGGAAATGAAGTAGAGGATTCTCTTTACAGGATAGAAGACCTTGTTGAAAAACCAAAACTACATGAGGCACCTTCAAATCTGGGAATTACCGGTCGTTACATACTGGTTCCTGAGATATTCGACCACATTGAAAACCTTACTCCTGGAGTTGGGGGCGAAATTCAACTTACAGACGCCATGAGGTCCCTTGATGAGGTTTACGGCCATGTATTTGACGGGACGATCTATGACATAGGAAACACAGTGGAATGGCTTAAAAGTTCCATTGAGATGGCACTTAAACACGATGATGTAAAGGATGATTTAAGGAAATATCTCGCAGAAATCCTTAAAAAACCTTAAATCTTTTTTTTATATTAAGTTGAGTATGTTTTACAGGTTGAGCCTATTCTACAAGTTGAACCTATTATTTACAGGGTTGAACCTGTTATCCAAATTTCTTTTAGGATTAATTTTATTCATTTTAAATCTATTTTTAAAGATTAATAAGGTCATTTTTCATGAAATAGAGATTTTTATGATACTATCTTTTTCATGAAATTATGAAATAAATTAGGATAACATGAAAATAACCAAAATTGACTAAATAAAGTTTTTTGAGATTGGTAAATTGATTCAATGGATAAATTGATAAAGATAATTTGAGATGATAAATTGAATAGAATTAATTTAAAATAAAAAGAATAAGTAGAATTTAACCTACTAAAATTTAATAAACAAAACTCTTACAACTTTTTATGCCAGTTCCAGGCAGTTTCTATGATCTTGGACAGATCAGCATATTTTGGTTCCCATTTTAATATTTTACGGGCTTTATCTGAGCTTCCCACAAGAACAGGAGGATCTCCAGGCCTTCTATCATCTTCAACTGCTTTTATATTTTTACCTGTGATTTCATGGGCAGTTTCTATAACCTCTTTTACAGAAAATCCGTTACCATTTCCAAGGTTGAAAAAGTCACTCTTTCCACCATTTTTAAGGTATTCAAGGGCTTTTATATGGGCATCTGCCAGGTCTGTGACGTGGATGTAATCACGGATGCATGTGCCATCAGGAGTGTCGTAATCTGTTCCAAATATTTTTATATCTTCCCTTTTGCCAGATGCAGCATCCAGTATCAACGGTATTAAATGGGTCTCAGGCTCGTGCATTTCCCCAATTTCACCTTCAGGATCGGCCCCTGCAGCGTTGAAATATCGAAGTGCAGCATATTTGAATCCGTATGCTCTACTGTAATCATCTAAAACGGTTTCAACCATTAATTTCCCCTTTCCATAGGGATTTATTGGATTTTGCGGATGATTTTCAGTTATTGGGATTTCTACAGGATTTCCATAGGTTGCACAGGTTGATGAGAACACAAATTTTTTCACATCAAACTCCAACATCACCTGAAGCAGATTCAATGTGTTTCTGACGTTGTTCAGGTAGTATTTCTGCGGGTTTTCAACAGATTCTCCCACGTAGGTGAAGGCTGCAAAGTGCATAACAGCATCTATAGGGTATTTTCTGAATACCTGCCATAGGTCATCTATGTTTCCAAGGTCTCCCTGTTCAAAGTTTCCCCATTTCACGAAATCTTCATGTCCGTAACTTAAATTATCAAAAACAACAGTTTCATATCCTCTTTTGTTGAGTTCTTTATTGATGTGCGAGCCTATGTAACCTGCACCGCCTACTATAAGAATCATGTCTTTATCACTCCTAATAATTGTAGTTTGAATTTAATTGTTTTATAATTTTAATCCAATATTAAAGTCCGGATTAAACCATGAAAATTCTATTTTGACAACTTTACATTACAATCTCATTTTTTCATTAAAAAAAATCCTTTTTTGTTAATGAGATGTTAAAAACAGATACTGAATTTGGTTTTGTGATATTTAAATAACTAACTTATTTTCTTACTAATTTTAATACGTATTAAACTATAATTGCCCCACATATTAATTTGATAATAAATAATTATATTATTTGATGACGCCATAATATTCATAGATCCCTGTAGATTATCTTAATGTTCAAATATGTTTGTGTGTTAAATCAATTCAAATCTCAATTAGATAGATGGCCAAAGTTTTGCACCGATTCAAGGATAAGAATGATTATAATCTAAAGAAAATTGGAAAGGATGTGATGGTTTGGAAAGGAAAGGAGTCATTAGCAGATTTAAAAGGCTTTCGAAACCTACAGGAAAACCTTTGTGGAGTCATGCTTTTAGAGCGGTAGGTTTAGCAATTTTAAGCGTTATTATAGCTTATTTTATTGGTTTAAGGCAGGGCATAGAAATTATTTTTATGGTAGTGTTATTTGCATCTGTTATAATGGATCAATCAATTCCATTCCGAAAGGCCGTGACTTTTTCAGTTATTGGGTTTCTTTTAATGTCACTAGCATTTATTAGTGCTTCGGTAGCACATACATATGGATTACCATTTTTCATATTTCTGACTATAATATGGTCTTTTTTCCCATTTTCACTATACATATTTGGAAAAGCCGAGGGAATATTTGGTTATCTGCTTTTTGTTTCGTATTATACAGCAACAGTCCTTATAAGAACTAGTACAAATGTTTTTGATTTGATTCTTTATTGTTTATTTGCTTATCTTGTAGCTTCAATACTTCTTGTATGGAAATTTACTCAGAGAGATACTTATAAAAGGAAAATGGTTGCATCAGGGTTTAATCCCAATACTTCAATAAACAAAATGAGTTCAGCAAGACGGAATCTGGCTGGAGTTCTTATTAAGAAATCATATCATGACTTGTTCGATTATGGATTATATTTGACAGGGCTTCGAAATTATGGGAGAACAGTTCAGTCAAGACTTACAGGTAAAGTAGCGGTTTTATTTGAGAATTTTATTAATGAATCGAATTCTGTAAGTTTCACTATTGCAGATCATATAGCAAATAAAAAAGGAGAAGTTAGTCTTAAAAATATTAAATCAAATTTAAAAGATTTAAATTTATATATGGATGAAAAAGGTGTTGAATCTGTTAAATTTTTAACAGATACTTTTATAAAGCTTTTTGAAGATTCAAATCGGATACTTTCAGGACCTATAACTCAAAATGAAGAGGAAACTATAAAAATCACCCTTCTAAATAAGATGTCATTTAAACAGGTGATAAAATCTAGATTTAATCTGGATTCATTATACATACGTCATGCATTAAGATTTACAATTGCAATGGTAATAACACTCAGTTTTGTGTTTATTGACCATTCAAGAGATCCCGCTTGGATTGCTATGGGTGTCCTAATAGTGCTCAAACCTGATGTTACAAGCACGTGGAATAATATGATTACTAGGGTTTCTTTCAATCTCTTCGCAGTCATATTAGCCATAATTTTAGCATTCATTTTTCCACATTATATGCTCTTGATATTTGCATTAGTAGCACTTTTTTTCTTCAGAGCATTTTTACCCACATATATTGGCCTTTCGATCATGGCAGTAAGTGTTTTTACAGTTTTTGTTTGGCCGACAGGTGAAGTGATTAATAATGCTACTGCTAGGATAATAGATATTTGTATTGGTGCAATTGTATCTATTATGCTTGTTTATGGTGTAATGCCAAAGAGATTGAGGATAAACTTACCTAATCAGGTTTCTAATGTTTTAAAAGTAAATCAAGATTATTCCGTGCTTGTATTATCTGGAAATTATGATGTTAAAGCCGCAACTTCAAAGCTTGAAACAACATTATTAGAATACAATAACCTTGAATCATCATTAAAAAAGATTCAAGATTCATTTAAAGATGTTTCCAAGGATCTTAAAATTTATGAAGAAATATCTAGTGCATGTTACAATCTTACTGAGGATATTTCAGCAATTGTAGGTTATGAACATGAGATTTCTAAACTGGATTTCTCTCCTCTTACAGATTTAAGTTCTAAAATTCTTGACATATTAGTAATTGCAATTGAGAAAGATGAGATACCTGAAGAACTACCAGATATGCATATTTATAGTAAGATACTTTCTGAAACTCTTCAAGAACATGAAGAAATTAAACAATATTTTGCATGGATAGTTTCAGATATTTATCTCATACATTATTGTATCAAAAAAGCAGTAGAAACGGGAGCATTAAATAAATACAAAAATATAAATTAAATAAATTTAATTTTATCAAATAATTGGTCGATTATGCCCCTTGTGAAGTGTAAATGTAATTATAGTTAAGTACCCAAAAAGTTTTACACTATCTCTTTGAATAAACCTGAAGCAAGTTAATCCGACTAAAGAATATGTTAATTGAAATTATTAGTTTAACAAGTTTAATAAATTAACTCTTTAACTATATAGAGCCAGAATGAAACTGATTATAGTTGGTAATTCTAAGATGTTTCTCCAAAATTCTTTATTGGGGAAATTAATCCATAAGCTTGGAAATGAAAGTAAAGTGTTCTCATGAAATGTTGGATTTTTAGATGATCTTCTACATGAAGATTTTGGAAATAGTTGAATAAAAATCCATTATAAAGACATGTAAATACAAATAATATTTATTTTTGAATTTACCATACTAAATCATTAAGATCATACTAAATCATTAAGATTAGGAATGAATTAAATGAAATTCAAAATTCTATTAATTCTGGTATGCATTGGCGTAGTTTCTGTTGCAGGTTGTATAAATGATTTAAATTCATCAGATAACAGCTCCGGGTCCCGAATAAATCAAACCTATGAAAATCAGTCCGATAGCACTGGATCTTCAAATAGTTCTTTAAAACCAGGACATTATGAGGCAAGTGGATACTGCCCTCACGTTGTTGATGGGGACACAATCGATGTTGAGAGCGTGGGCAGAATAAGGTTAGTGGGAGTTAACACGCCTGAGGTAGGTCAATCCGGATACCAGGAAGCTAAAGATTTTGTAACAAGTATGTGTCTTGGAAAAACAGTTTATCTTGATATA